>JBFWPT010000015.1:0-70161 GCA_050249835.1 Thermoleophilia bacterium | reverse complement strand
TCACCGCGACCGGCTGGAAGGCGGACACCTGGGCGAAGGAGTCGCCCGCGAACCCGTGCTCGGCCACGAAGATCGTGCCGTTGGACCGCACGGCGACGTCGAGCGGGTCGGACAGGTTGGACGCCAGGACGAGCTTCTCCACCACCGTGGAGCCGTCCGGGGTGAGCTTGACGCGGTCGAGGGTGTCGCCCTGTGCGTAGTTCGTGGAGAGGATCTGGCCCTTCAGGAGGCCGCTCGCCAGGTCGCCCGTGTACTCGGCGATGCCGGTGGTGGCCGAGTTGGGCGCGTACTTGGCGATCGCCTTGACGCCCCCGTCGTAGGTGTTGAGGCCCAGCGAGGGGTTCGGGTGGCCGTGGTAGCCGCCGGCCTGGACGTTGAAGAGCTCGTCCGGCGGGTCGCCGCCCGCCCCGGGGTTCTGGCCGCCGGGGGTGAGGCCGCCGCCGCTGTTGCCCTCGTTCTCGTTGGCGTAGAGCTTGCCGTTGGAGTGCCAGAGCACGTCGTACGGGTTGCGGAAGCCGGTGGCGTAGACCTCGAACTGGCCGGGGACGGTGCCGGCCCCCGGCCCGCCGGGGACGGTGGTGGCGGCCGAGCACCCGTTGCCGACGCTCTCGCCCGGGCCGCAGGGGTCGTTGAAGCTGAAGGCGGAGCCGGCGGCCGCGTTGACCGTCCCGCCGCCGATCGCGGCCGGGTTGATGCGCAGCACCGCGGCCGACAGCGGCACCTCGGGGAAGTAGCCGAAGAAGAGGCTCGGGGCGCCGAAGTTGGTGGCGCCGCCGATGCCCAGGTAGAGCCAGCCGTCGGGGCCGAAGTCCATCCCGTTGACCGAGTGGTTCTCGGCGGAGCGCGGCAGGTTCACCACGAGGTCCTGCTGGGCGACCACCTGGCCCGCGCCGTTCAGCGTCAGCTTGGTGACGACGCCCGACTGCTCGTCCACCAGCGACTGGCCGGGCTGCTCGTTCTTGAAGATGCGCGGGTCCGAGTGCGAGACGTACAGCACGGGGGCGGCCGCGGTGGAGGCGGGGTCGAAGACGATGCCGGTCACCTGGCGGCCCGGCTCGCCCGACGGGGAGCCGTCGAAGTTCTTGTTGGCCCGGACGGCGATCGACTCGATCGTGCCCTGGAGGCTGACCGCCTGGTCCTGGTCGTTCATGTTGACGACGTAGATCTTCCCCTTCTGGGTGGCGACGTAGAGCCGCCCGTCGGGACCGAACTCGATCGACGTCGGCAGGGTCCCGGAGAAGGAGCCGAAGCCCGGGATCGTGAGGCCGCCGGAGCCCGCGGAGCCGTGGAGCACGGTCTTCTTCGGGGTCGCGCCGATCGTCAGGTTGCCGCCGGTCGGCCGCACCGAGAAGTCCTCGAAGGCCGCATCGACGGGCGCGCCGGAGGTGAAGTGGGTGGTCATGATCCCGGCCTTCGCCTGGGGGGAGTTCCACCCGGCGGGCAGGTCGGCCCCCGCGACGCTGCCGGCGCTCACGAACGGGCCGCCGTCGATGGAGAATTCGCCGGTGATCGTGCCCGCCGCGGTGTCCACCGTCAGGCGCAGGGCCACGGTCCCGCCGGTGAGGACGGTCGCCGAGCCCGGGGCGGTGATCTGCTTGAAGGTCCCGTTGACCTCGCGGCCGAGCTGCAGCCCGGGGCCCGCGGCCGCCTTGCGCGCGACCAGCTTCACGTAGTTGTTCTGGTCGTTGCCGATGAAGATCCCGGCCGACTGGTTGTTCTGCGCGAAGTTCAGCGGGCCGTCGAGGGTCGCCGTGACGGCGTACGAGGACGAGCCGTCGAAGGTCACCTGGAGCGCGTTCTGCTGGGTGTTCTGGGTGGCGTCGCCCGGGGTGGTCGTGAGCGTCAGGTCGCCGCCCGCCAGGTCGATGGCGGACGCCACGAGCTGCGATCCCGCCGTGTTGGCCTGGACTCCCGTGAAGCCCGTTCCCTGGCCGTCCTTGTCGGCGACCGTTCCGGGCGCGGCGGCGTCGAACGACAGGCCGATGTCCGGCGGCGCGGCGAGGGCCGGGGAGGCGGAGACCGCCAGGGCGGCCCCGGCGATTCCGAGGGCGCGCACCAGGCGCCGGGAGCGACGAACCTTCACGAAGTCACCTCGATATCGGGACACGACGATTCCCTCACGGCAGGACGGGACGGTGAACCGCCGAATCGACAAGGGTGCCTCCGTCCGATCGACCAGGCGCCCCCGTCGCGCACCCTTCCATACCGCCCCCCGATCCCCATGAACATAGGGTCCCTGGACCTCCAGCGGTCGCGGGTCTGTCCGGTCGTTCAGGGAATCCTTACTTTCCGCCCGCATCCGGCGTGTGCTTGACTCGGCCGATGATCGCCGGGCCGCCTCCCGCCTCCCGACCGGCTGGACGTGCGCTGGCGTGCGCCGTCGTGCTGGGCGCGCTCGTCGCGGCCGGGCCCGCCGCGGCCGAGGAGGTGGTGCCCGAGGACCCCGCCGCGCAGCCCGTGGCGGAGCTCCCCTCGCCCGAGGGTGCCGCCGCCGCCGTCGAGGACCTGCCGGTCCCCGCTCCGGAGCCCTCCGGGCCTCCCGAGCCCCCCGAGCCGAACCCCTCCCCGTACCTGGAGAGCGGCGGCCGCGTGGTGATCGAGCTCGAGACGGGCTCCCCCACGGCGCCGGGCCTGCGCGAGTGGATGCCGAGCGGCCTCTCCGGCAGCGTCGGGTCGGCGATGGTGGCGGGACCCGACGGCGGGCCCGCGATCCCGTGGGCGACCGCCCCGGAGGTCGCGCCCGGCATCTCCGTCCCGGTGCGCTTCACCTCGCCCGGCGTCTACCACGTGTGGGTGCGCGCCTGGGCGCCGAACCCGGCGGGCGACTCCCTCCACGTCGGCCTCGACGGCGAGGTCCAGGCCCTCTCCGGCTACCTGACCACCAAGGTCTACCGGGGCTGGAACTGGTTCCGCACCCGCATCAACTACCCCACCGCCAGGATCGTGGTGGACACGCCGGGCCTCCACACGGTGCACGTCTGGATGCGGGAGGACGGCATCCACCTGGACCGGATGGTCCTCAGCCTCAGCCCCTCCGCGGCGCCGTCGGGCCTCGGCCCGGCCGCCAGCATGCGGGCCCCCGCCTGACGGCGGGCGCCGCGCTCCGCTAGCAGCCGGCGGGGAGGGGGGTGTCCGCTCCGGGCGACGGCGGGGCGCCGCCGGGCCGCGCGATGAGCGGCGTCGGGGCCGCGCGGACGGCCGCCTTCGTCGTCGCGAGGCGCACGCGCACGCGCTGGACCTTCGCGCGGGGGCGCCGGATGGTGACCACCAGGTCCTGGTTGGCGACGCGCGGGGCGAGCCGCGCGCCGAAGACCCAGCGGCGGGCGTTCTTGCGCGCGCCCGCGACCCCGCGGCCCGTGAGCGTCACGGTCACGGCGCTCGGCTTGCGGCCCCGGGCCACGACGACGCCCTTCACCCACCTCTTCGTCGCGGAGAGCCGGACCGTCGCCCTCCGGGTGCGGAAGATGCCCACCCGCTCGCGCTTCGTGGTCGCCGGCAGCACGCCGACCAGGCCGTTCACCGAGCAGGCGGCGCGGGGCGCCGTCTTCGTCGAGGGCGTGGTCTTCTTGGTGGTGGTCTTGCTGGGGGAGGGCGCGGCGGGGGCGACCGGCGTGCTCGACGCGGGCAGCGGCGCCGGGCCGCCGGTGCTGATCTGGCGCCAGTCGAAGATCGAGTGGATGCGCGTGACGCTCTCGGTGAAGGCGGCCCGCGCCTTGGGGTGCGACTCCAGGCGGTGCGTCGTCGAGCCGGCGTTCCGGTTGAAGTAGATCTGGGCCTTGACCTTGGGCCGCGCCGCGATCCAGGCGAAGACGTCGCGGATGTACTGGGCGTTGTCGCCGTTGCCCAGCGGCGGCCCCGCGACCGCCCACTCGCTCAGCATCATCGGCTTGCCGTGGCGCACGGCGAACTCGTTGTAGAAGTCGTCGAGCCGCCCGACCGGGTCGCCCTTGGTGTCGATCGTGGTCGTCCAGTGGGACAGCGTGGTGCTGCCGTACTGGTGGAGCGACACGCCGACCCAGTCCACGTAGGGGTCGCCGGGGTAGTAGTCGGAGGTCTTGTGCGGCTTCTGCGGCTGCTTGACCGGGCCCTTGGTGACGGACCAGACCCACGCCACGTTGGTGGCGGAGGGCAGGTTCGCGCCGCCCGCCGTCAGGGGCGGCAGGCCGACCGCCGCCAGCCGGCTGTTGACCGTCGCCTGGCTGCCGCCCTCGAAGATGATGCGGGCGCGCTGCCAGGACTGGCGGTACTGCGCGGGCGAGTTGCCCGGGCGCTGCGAGCCGCCCGACGTGTAGGTGGACCAGACGAACCAGTCGCCGTTCATCTCCCAGTTGGGGCGCAGGAACAGCGGACGGCCGAAGGCCGCCGCCGCGGCGCCCTGGGCGACGAGGTAGGAGTCGATGTCGCCGCGGGCGATGGAGGCGTGGTTGCCGCCGGGCGCCGACGAGCTGCTCGCCATCATGCGCCAGGTGATCATCCCGGCGGCGTTGATGGACTTGATCTCGCCCAGCACGTCGTTGAACGGCTCCAGCGGGTTCAGGAAGCGGTGGTACACCGCGATGCCCGGCTGACCCGTCATCCGCGCGAAGGCCGCGACGTTCGACGCCGGGTACTCCGGCGCCACGCCCGAGATGACCTGGCCGTCGGGCGGCTCGCTGCGCGCCGCCCCGGAGGCCATGGCCGCGGACCCCAGCAGCGCCACGGCTGCGAGGACCAGGGTGAGGGACCGACGAGCCGTCCGGAGGACCGTCGTCCTGGGGGCGTGGGGTTCGGGCACGATGTGCGTGGTGTCCGGCGGGCGACCGGACCCGGGCACTAAACCCGCCCCGGTGGCCGAGGTCAACCCCGCCGCCCCGGTATTACGGCTCCCTTACGTATGCCGGTGACGACCGCCTGCGGAACCACGACCCGGGCGGCCGCCCGCCGCCAGGCGCCGGAGCGGCCGGGGCGCCAGTCGGCCCTCACGGCCCGGGGGGCGACGCCCTCGAGCGCCCGCGGGAGGGGGATCGACGCGGTGCCCGCGCGGCCGCGCGGCAGCACGCGGACCGGCGCCGCGCGCCGCGACCCCGCCCGCAGCCGGACGGTCACCCGCCCGTGGCCGCGCGCCGCAGGGCCGAGGCGCAGCGTCACGCGCTCCCGGGGCCGCCGCGCCGCCGGCGGCGGGACCGCGCCGGCCGGGCGCCGGGGATTGACCTCGGCGGGGACCTGGACCCCGGGGGGCGGGGGCGCGCCGGGGCCCGCGGAGGGCGCGGCGTCGGCCACCGGGCCGCCGGCGATGGACATGTCGTCGAGGTACTGGACCTGGTCGCGCCGCGGCATCTGGGACCCGCCGAAGAAGACGGCCGCGAAGAGCTGGTTGATGCCGAGGTCGGCGTGGCCGGCCGTGCGGTACTGCACGTCGCGCAGGTCGATGGCGAGGCGCCCGTTGAGCCAGCCCCGGTGCCAGCCGTCGTTCTGGCCGGGCGTGTTCATCCGGTACTGGATCTCGATCGTGTTCCACGCGCCGGGCGTGAACGTCGCATAGCCCTTGCGCGGCTCGGCGTCGACGTACCAGCGCGGGGAGATGCCGACGTAGCGGCCGCCGCTGCGGCCGATGTACCGGCCGCCGGCGTGCTTCACGTAGAGGTAGGAGACGAGGCCGCCGTTCTCCTTCCAGTAGAGGCGCCCGCTCCAGCTCGCCTCGTCGTAGTCGCCCCCGGCGGAGGTGGAGGTCGCCGCGTCGCCGTCGGTGATGCCGGCGAGCCCGGGGATCTTGCCCCCGCCCGCCCACTCGAAGTCATGCGGGAACCAGATGCGGTACCGGAGCCAGGCCTCCTCGCGCGGGGCGATGCCCATCCGGTCGAACCCCTGGCGCAGGTCGATGCCCCACGGCTGGCCGGCCGGGGTGCGCACGCGCAGGACGGTCCCGTTCGAGCCGGCCGGGCCGGGCACCACGGAGGCGTTCTGGGCGCCGCCGAATTGGTCGATCCCCGCGGACCGGGTCCAGCTCCCGGGGTCGTCGAAGCCGGTCGACCAGAGGGGGGCGCCGGGGGCGGGGTCGTCGGACGCGAGCGCGCTCGCCGTGGCCATCGCGAGGACCGCCGCGCAGGCGGCCAGGGTGCGCCTCATCCTGGGCGCGGGCATGGGGTCTCCCTCCGTGGAGCGACCGTCGGGGCGGTGGGCGGCGCCCACCGGCTGTATCGGCCCCGACCGGCCCGAAATGAGGGGAGAGGGCTATCCGTCAGGCGGGCCGGACTCCCCGCCCAGCCGGTTAAGTCGTTCCCGGGGCGGTGTGATAATCCCCGGGGTCACGGCGCGGCGACGTCCTCCTGACCGCCGCGCACCATCAGATCTCTGGGGGCTCGAATGGTTCAGTTGGACGACGTCCGTCGCCCGGACGCGACCGCGGTGCGGTCAGTGCGCCGGCGCGGTTCCCGCCGCGGCCTGGCCTACGCGGCGGTCGGCGCGACCGCCGCCCTCGGGGCGCTGGCCCCCGCCGCCTCCGCGGCCGTCAACACGCTGGACTTCGCCGCGCCGGTTGCCGGCACGCAGGCGGACTCGGGCTTCACGACCTCCCTCCCGGGCTCCACGACCGTCCCGGGCAACGTGGCCGTCGCGGGCGGCCTGTCGATCACCTCGAGCGGCGGCGACGCCTTCCTGGGCCTGAACAACCAGGAGAACGCCCTCGCCCTGCCGGTCGACCCGGGCGCCCAGGGCTATGAGGCCCGGACGACCATCCAGCTCCCGAACCCGGCACAGGTCCCGTTCCAGTCGGCGGGCGTGTTCATCGGCCGCGACCAGGACAACTACGTCAAGCTCGTGCTGAGCGTCCGTCCCCAGGGCGGCACCACCGTCACGGCGCTGAACTTCCTCCACGAGAAGGACGGCACGAGCGCCGCGGTCTCCAACCGCACGTTCAACCCCGGCGGGGGCACGACCGTCACGCTCATCCTCACGGTCGACGCCGCCGGCACCGTCACCCCGGCCTACCAGGTGGACGGCGGCCCGCGCACCGCGATCGGCGCCGGCGCCACCTGCCTCTTCGGCTCGGCGGGCTGCGTCAACGAGACCTCGTCGGTCCCGGAGTTCAAGACCGCCGGCACCGTGGCCGGCGTCCTTACGACTAACTACGACGACGACCCCGACGTGGCCCCGGTCCCCGGCCCGTTCACGACGGTCTTCAAGCAGTTCGTCCTCGACAACCCGAACCAGACCGGCGCCACGCCGAGCACCCCCGTGGGCCCGGGCGGCCCCGGCGGCGGCCCCGGCGGCCCCGGCGGCGTGGGTCCGAAGATCCTCGCCGTGGCCCCCGGCCCCAACGGGCAGGTCGCCCGCAAGGGCCGTATCGTCATCGAGTTCGACCGCGCGGTCCGCGTGCCGACCAACGCCGTCCGGCTCGTCCGCGGCAACGGCCTCGTGCTGCCGACCCGGGTCGTCTACGTCCCGCGGCTCAACCAGGTCGTCGTGACGCCGTCCAAGCCGCTCCCGCTGCGCGGGGGCGTCTCGCTGGCCATCTCGGGCAGCGGCAACCCGTCGGCCGTCACCGCGGCCGCGGGCGGCTCCCCGCTCGCCACCAACACGCTCTACAAGCTGAAGGTGGTCCGCACGGGCGCCCTGTCGCTGCGCGGCTTCGACGTCCGCGGCAAGCGGCTCGACCTGGTCCTCACCAGCAACGCCGCCCGGCGCTCGTTGTCGGTCCGCCAGGGCGCGACGCTCGCCAAGGCCCGCACCAAGCGGCCGGTCGTCCGCAAGAACGGCAAGAACTGGACGATCACGCTGAAGGCGTCCTCGGGCGACCGCTACCTGCGCGTCGTGCAGACCCGCAAGGGCAAGGCGCCTCTGCGGACTGCGGTTTTCCTGCCCCGCTGACGATGAGAGGGGAGGGCCGCGCTCGGCGGCCCTCCCCTCCTAGCCTCGCGAGCGGCCGGAAACCTATCCCTCGGAGGGGGGGCAATGCGGTTCCGCGCCGCGATAGTCGCGCTGCAACATGCGTTCCTCGAACAAGGACGTACATCGATGAACAGCAACACCGAGAAGGTCACCTACGAGACGCCTGTCGTCGCGGACCACGGGTCCATCGCCGACAACACGTTCGACGGCCGTCGCCGTCGGCGCCGGCGCCCTTCGAGGCCGAAGCCTCCGAACGGCCCGGGTCTCTCCTCGACCTTCTAGAGGGGGAAACGCCATCGCCGTGCAGGTGACGGCGACGGCTGATCCGATCGCCGTGTCTCCTCGGGCCATCCACTTCGTGGAAGCCCGGGGAGTCCGGCATCGGTTCGACGGGGAGGAGGCCCTCAAGGGCGTCGACCTCGCCGTCTCGCCGGGCCACATCCACGCCCTCCTCGGCCCGAACGGCGCCGGGAAGACCACGCTCCTCCGGGCCGTGATGGGCCTGCTGGTCCCCAGCGAGGGGACCATCTCCGTGCTCGGGGAGAACCCGGCCTCCCGCGACCTCGGGTTCCGGCGGCGGGTGGGGTTCGTGCCCTCCGGGGACCGGTCCCTCTACCTCCGCATCTCGGGCCTCGAGAACCTCCGGTTCTTCGCCCGGCTCCACGGCCTCCCCTGGCGCGAGGCGCGCTCGCGCGTGGCCGCGGCCATCGAGGACGTCGGCCTGACCGACGCGGCCCGCCGCCCCGTCAGCACCTACTCCCACGGCATGCAGAAGCGCCTCTCGGTGGCGCGCACCCTGCTCACCCGTCCCGAGGTGCTGCTCGTGGACGAGGCGACCCACGACCTCGACCCCGAGGCCGCCGACCAGGTGCGGGCCCTCGTGCGGGACATCGCCGACCGGGGCACCGCCGTCATCTGGACCACCCAGCGCATCGACGAGATCCGGGGCTTCGCCGAGGCCGTCACCCTGCTGCGGCGCGGGGAGGTCTGCTTCGACGGCAGCGTCCCCGGGCTGATGGAGCACGCCCGCATGCGCGGCTACCTGCTGCGACTGGACGAGGCGACCGACGCGGACGACCTCGCCCGCCTGCGCGGCGCGGTGGAGGGGATGGGGACCCTCGAGCCCAGCGTGCCCGGCTCGACGTCGCACCTGTCGCTCGCGCTCGCCGACGACGTGATCCTGGGCGACGCCATCGCGCGCCTGGTCTCCGCGGGCGCCCAGGTCATCTCGTGCACCGAGGAGCGGTCGGCGCTCGAGGAGGCCTTCCGCTCCCTGACCGGGGACCCGGGGACGTGACCGCCCGCGCCATCGGCCGCGGCCTGGGCGGCATCCGCGAGGAGACGGGCAAGCTCGGGGCCTTCCTGCGCCGCGACCTGCTCGTCGCGTGGAGCTACCGGGTGGACTTCTTCTCGGACGCGGCGGGCCTGATCGTCCAGGTCTTCATGTTCTACTTCATCGGCCTGATCGTGGACCCGTCGACGCTCCCGTCGTTCGGCGGCGACCCGACCACCTACCTCGAGTTCGTCGCGATCGGCATCGTCCTCGGGTCCTTCGTCCAGCTCGCCCTGAACCAGGTCGCCGGCGCGATCCGGGAGGAGCAGTTCCAGGGCACCCTCGAGGTGCTGATGCTGACGCCCACGAGGACCCTGACGCTTCAGCTCGGGACCCTCGTGTACGACCTCATCTACGTGCCCATCCGGATGATCGTCTTCCTCACGGTCATCTCCCTGGGCTTCGGCCTGGACTTCCAGGCCTCGGGCATCCTGCCGGCCACGGTCGTCCTCGCGGCGGTGGTCCCCTTCGTCTGGGGCCTCGGCGTCATGGCCGCCGCCGCCGTGATCGCGTTCCGGCGCGGCGAGGGCGCCGTCGCCCTCCTTGCGGGCCTCATGACCGTGGCCTCCGGCGCGTACTTCCCGCTCAGCGTGCTGCCGGGCTGGATCCAGGCGACCGCCGAGGCCAACCCGTTCGCCGTGGCCCTCGAGAGCATGCGCGACGCCGTGCTGGGCGGCGCCGGGTGGTCGGACGTGGGCCCGACCCTCGCCCTGCTGATACCGATGGCGCTGGTCTCGCTCGCGATCGGGTACGCCCTCTACGCGAAGGCGCTGCGGCGCGAGCTGCGCAAGGGGACCCTGGGGGACTACTGATGGCGCCCGAGGACACGCACGCCGCCCGCTCCGCGGGCGGCGCGGCGCCGGACGGTGCGGCCGGCGGCACCTGCTACGGCTTCGCCATCGACTCGCCCCTGGCGTTCCGCTTCCTGCGCCACGGCGACGGCGAGCCGCTGCGGGTGGTGGACCACCACGAGGACGGCGACGCCGGCGCGCCGCTGCTGATGGAGTGGTTCCCCGGCGAGGGGGTCGCCCTCCACGCGCGCCTCCACGCCGACGACCACGGGCGCTTCCGCCTCTGGATCGACACGGTGGGCTGGTACCTCGTCGACCCGGCGCGCCGCGAGATCGCCGTCCCCGCCGACGAGGACCCCCTCCGGCGCGAGGAGCGGCTGTGGGGCCTGCCGGCGCTGCTGTGCTTCCTCGCCCGCGGCGACACCTCGCTCCACGCGGCCGCGGTGCAGACCGGCGACGGGGCGCTCCTCGTCGGCGCGCCGAGCGGGCACGGCAAGAGCACGCTCGCCGCGGCCTTCTGGCGCGAGGGCCACCGGCTGCTGAGCGACGACCTCTCCTGTATCCGCCACGAGCACGGCGGCCCGGTCGTCGTCCCCGGCCCGGCGCTCATGCGCCTGCGGCCGGACATGGCGGCCGAGCTCGGCGTGACCGCGATGCCGGAGGCGCACGTCACGCCCGACCGGGTGCGGCTGCGGCCCGCGGAGGACCTGGTGGGCGACTGCGCGCCCGTGCCCCTGCGCGGGATCGTCCTGCTGGGCGACCCCGCCGACGAGATGTCGATGGAGCCGGTCGCCCCCACCGCGGCCATCCCGGAGCTGTGGCCCCTGAGGTTCAGCCTGCCGGGGCGCGAGGCCGAGGGGGCCTGCTTCGAGGGCATCGCCGCCCTCGCCGACTCGGTGCCGGTCTGGCGCCTGCACCGGCCGCTCACCGTCGAGGCCCTGCCCGACGTCGTCCGGTTCGTGGCCGGCCATGCCTGAGCCGCGCGTCGAGGCCCCCGGCACGTCCGCCCCGCCCGTGGCCCTTACGGGGCCCGCGGAGGCGCGTCTCTGGGGCGCCGTGGACCGCTGGATCGGGCCCGTCGTCCACGAGGACGACCTGGCCGAGCACCGCCTGCAGCTGCTCGCGGCACGCGCGCTGCGCCAGGCCGGCAGGCCCGTGCCGGAGGGTTTCATCGAGCTGGAGAGCATCGCGACGGTGGTGGGGATCACCGCGCCCCTGGTGCTGGAGCGCGTGCGGGCGGCGGTCGACGGCCCGGTGGTGCTGTTCAAGGGCATGGAGGTCGCGGCGCACTACCCCGACCCGGCCCTCCGGCTCTTCCACGACCTCGACATCCTCGTGCCGGACGCGCCCGCCGCCCAGCGGGCCCTCATCGCGGCGGGTTTCGAGGAGGTCGGGGAGCCCGAGGTGTACGAGGACATCCACCACCTGCGGCCCCTCAAGCTCCCCTCCCTGCCGACGATCGTCGAGGTTCACCACGCCCCCAAGTGGCCCCTCTACGCCACCCCGCCGCCGGCGTCGGAGCTGATCGCCCGCGCCGTCCCCGGCCACACCGGCGTCGACGGCGTGCTCGCGCTCGACCCGGCGTCCCACGCGCTGGTGCTGGCCGCGCACTCGTGGTCGAACGTGCCCCTGGGCTGCATCCGTGACCTGGTCGACGTCCAGCTCGTCGCTCGCCGGTCCACCCCCGCCGAGGTCGCGTCCCTGGCCCGCCGGTGGGGCGTCGCCGGCATGTGGGGCACGACGGACGCGGCCGCCCGCGCGGTGCTCGCCGGCGGCCGTCCCACGCTGCCGATGCTCACCTGGGCGGGCGGCCTGCGCGCCCCCCGGGGGCGGACGGTGCTGGAGTCGCACCTGGAGCGCTGGTTCGCCGGGTTCTGGGCCGTGCCGGCCCGGCACGCCGCCGACGAGTGCCTGCGCGTCGCCCGCAAGGAGCTGCGCCCGGAGGGCGGGGAGGGCTGGCCGGCCAAGCTGTCGCGCAGCGCGGCCGCCGTCCGCGGCGCCGGCCGCCGCAAGGCGGACCACGACGCGGGACTGGCGGAGCACTAGCCCCGTCGGATCGCGGAGAAGGCGCTCCTGCCCGGGTAGCGGGGGCTCAGGATGGTGAGGTCGCCCGCGAGGCGCGCGCCCTCGGGGCCGGTCGTGAGGCGCCCCCGGTAGCGCACGCGGACCCGGTCCTCGCCCCGACGGCCCGCCCGCCGGGTGACGACCACCGTGAAGGACCGGCCGTTGCGGGCGACCGCCAGGCGCCGCGCCGGGCCGCGGCCGAGCCGCAGGGTGGCGGCGTCCCCGTGGACGGTCACGACCCCCGTGCGCGCGTTGCGCCCGTCGGTGAGCGACTCGTCGTGGTCCCGCCAGGACCAGGTCCCCGCGAGGTCCGGCGAGGGGGCGGCCGACCCGGCCGCCGGGACCAGGAGGAGGGCGGCGAGGGACGCCGAGGCGAGGGCACGGCGTGTGCGCATGTCCCGTCCATCGGCCCGCGGGGCGCCCCGGTCAACCCCCGGCGCCGGGTTTCAAGACGAACGTCTCCGCGCCGATTTACAAGTCGGGGCCCGGTGGCTTCATGAGAAAGCCCTTACGAAGGGCTTCACGCACCATCGGCTAGTTCCGCAACCCTGTCAAAACCCCCCTTTCGGCAGTCGAACCGAACATCACCCACGTCCCACACTCCACATGACCGCATGAGAACCGAGAGGCACCTGCCCAGATGACCACCGCGGAGCACACTGCGCCCACACCGCCCCCCGAGGCCGAGGTCATCCTCCCCCTCGATGCGGTCGCGGGCCGGCGGGCCTCCCGGAACCGCCGGCTCCCCCTCATGGGCGCCGACGCGCTCGCCGTCCTCGTCGCGCAGAGCGCGGCGCTCGGCGTGACCGCGTCGCTGTTCCGCGAGCAGCGGTCCGAGATGTGGATGCTGGGCGTCGGGGCGCTGTGGATCACGGGGCTCTGGCTGATCGTCTTCGCCGCCTACGGGCACTACGGCAACCGGCGGGCCCGCATCTCGAGCGGCAGCTTCGAGACGACCCTCCGCGACGCCTTCCACCCGCTCGTCGTCGCCGGCTTCATGACCCTCGTCATCGGGTTCTCCTTCGACGCCGCGGGCCCGGGCCTCTTCGAGCCCGAGACCGTCGCCGTGGCCGTCGCGCTGGCCCTCGTGCTGGTCCCGGCCGGCCGGGTATCGCTGCGGTCGGCCCTGCCGGGCCTGTTCCGGCCCGAGCGCACCCTCATCGTCGGCAGCGGCGAGGTGGCCCGGCTCGTGCACGACAAGCTCAGCCGGCACGCCTCCTACGGCATCGAGCTCGTCGGGTACCTCGACGACGACCCGCTCGAGGTGGAGGGCTGCGCGCACCTCGGCACGCGGAAGGACCTCGCCACCGCCTGCGCGACGCTCGACATCGACCGGGTCGTGGTCGCCTACTCGCGCGCCAGCCACGACGAGATGCTCCAGCTCGTCCGCAGCGTCCGGAACCCGCACATCCAGGTGTCGATGGTGCCGCGGTACTTCGAGATCTTCCCCGCGCACGCGACCCTGGACGACCTCGAGGGCATCCCGATGGTCACGCTGCCCCCGGTGCGGCTCGGCGGCTTCGCCCGGATCGTCAAGCGCGCCTTCGACATCATCGTCGCGGCCGGCCTCCTGGTCCTGCTCGCACCGGCCCTCGCCGCGATCGCGATCGCCATCCGCGTGGACAGCCCCGGCCCCGCGATCTTCCGCCAGGCCCGCCGCGGGCGTGGCGGCGAGGTCTTCCAGATCCTCAAGTTCCGCTCGATGCGCCTCGACGCCGAGGCCTCCCGCCAGGCCCTTGCCGGCGACAACGAGGTCGACGGCCCCCTGTTCAAGATGAAGTCCGGCGACCCCCGCGTGACCCGGGTCGGCGCCTTCCTGCGGCGCACCAGCCTGGACGAGCTGCCCCAGCTCTGGAACGTCCTGCGCGGCCAGATGAGCATCGTCGGGCCCCGCCCCTTCGTGGTCCACGAGTCCGACCAGATCACGGGCTGGGCCAGCCGCCGACTCGACGTGGCCCCCGGCCTCACGGGCCCGTGGCAGGCCATGGGCCGCAACGACCTGTCCTACGGCGAGATGACCAAGCTCGACTACCTGTACGTCACGAACTGGTCGCTCTGGTGGGACATCCGCATCATCATGCGGACCGCCCGGGTCGTGCTCCGCCGGGACGGCGCCTACTGACGTGGCCGGCCCCCGCCGGGGGGGCGGGGGCCGGCCACGTCGTGCTCACTGCCGCTCGTGGGCCCCGGCGTCCGGGCGTCCCCCGAGGGGGCGCGCCGTGCCGGTGATGTCCCCGGGCGGGTAGGCCGAGGGGTCGCCCCGGTTGATCGCCGCGGACCCGGCGGCCAGCCGCAGGTCCATGGCCCCCGGGTTGAGGAACCCGGGCGCCGCGGCGACGTCGGTCGAGTGGCACTTGGCCGCCGACCAGACGTTGTACCGGTAGGTGATGGCCGAGTCGCAGGCGTTGGACGCCATCGGCGCGACGTTGCCGATCACCGTCAGGCCGTGCGACTCGAGGCGCCAGGCCTGGATGGAGCTGTTGTAGCGGACGAGGAACTTCTTGTCGGCCGAGAGCTCCCTGTGGATGATCAGCGAGTAGTAACCCTCGTTGGCCTTGCCGAAGAAGTTGTTCTCCACGACCCAGTCGCGGATGACGCCACCGCTGAACTCGCGCGTGAAGACACCCTGGGTCGAGCAGTTGTAGATGACGCTGTTCCGGATGGCGACCCGCTCGCCCGCGCCGAACTGCATGCAGTCGGTGTGGACGTCCGGATCGGCCCGCCGGGTGACGTCGTGGACGGTCACGCCGTCGAAGACGATGTCCGAGGGGTTCGGCGCGCTCGCGCTGGCGCGCTTCACCTGGACCGCGTCGACCGAGTCGACCGGGCCGACCTCGCCGCCGACGATCGAGACGTGCGACGCGCTCGTGATGAAGCTGCCGCCCGTGGAGCGGACCCCGCGGAGCGTGATGCCGTCGCTGCCGGTGTTGACGTACCAGCCCACGGTGTGGACGTCGCGGATCTCGACGCCCACGGTCCCCTCGAACCGGAGGTTCGACATGGAGACGGAGGCGCCCGCGGCGGGACGGAAGTAGACCGGGTTCGCCCGGGACTTGCCGGACCCGCCGCCGAAGGTCTGGTGCGGGTAGTTGCCGCCGGCGATGTCGACGACCTCGCCCGGCGCCGCCACCTGGTACGCCCGGTTGAGCGAGCGGCACGGGGACGACGCGGTGCACGAGCCCGAGTCCGACCCCGAGGCGGAGACGAAGCGGGTCGCGGGGCCGAGCGCCTTGGCCGGGGGGGCGTACGGGGCGAAGGCCGGCGAGCCGCCGCCCCCGCCCGTGGAGGGCGGCGGCGTGGGCGCGGGCGTCGCGGGCGTCGTGGAGCCGCTCCGCTTGATCGTGACCTTGCGGCTCGCGACGGTCTTCCGCCCGGCCTTATCGAACGCGGTCACGGTGATCGTGCGCTTGCCGGTGGGGTACTTGGCGGTGTCCCACTTGCCGGAGGCGCCGCCGAACCGCCACGGCGCGGACCGCGCCGTCCAGCGGCGCTTGCCGTCGATGCGGAACTCGACGCGGGAGATGCCGCGGTTCGCGGTGGCCTGGGCGCTCAGCACGACCTTGCCGCGGACGGTCGCGTTGGCCTTCGGCGAGGTGATCGCCACGTAGGGCCGGGCCGTGGCGCGGACCACCTTCACGCGGCGGATCGTGGCGCCGCGGCTGCCGTCGCGGCCGACGGCCACCACGGCGACACGGCGCGTGCCGGCCGAGTACCGGCGCGTGTCCCAGCGGCCCCGGGGGCCGCCGAAGCGCCACGGCGCCTTGGTCTGGACCCACCGGCGCTTGCCGTCGATGCGGAACTCGACGCGCCGGATGCCGCTCGCGCTGTGCGCGCGCACCGCGAGCGGCACGAGCCCGCTCACGACCTGGGCGGACGGCACCGGGGCGGTGATCTTCACCGCGGGGGTCTCGGCCCCGGATGCGGGGGAGGGGACTGCCACGGCGGCGAGCGCCGCGGTTCCCGACAGGGCGATCAGGCGGACCGCGCGTCCGCGTGGGAGAGATCGCACCAGTGGGGAGAGGAGTCGCATGCGACATCCTTCCTGTTGTTGAGCCCCCTCGGGCAAAGGGGGCCGGGCACGCGGGCGACCCTAGCCTCTTGTCGGACCGCAGCCGAGATGTGTGGGGACGATCCGCAAGTGGATGGCGGTCGTCTAACGGATTTCTTACCCTGCCGGGGGCGGTGCGTGGCGGTTGCGCGCCGGGCCGCAACCCTAGACGGGCGATGGAGGCCGCCCCGCCCAATGGGGCGGCGACGGACCACCCGGGCATGGTCAGGATCCCTGCGGGCTCGTGACGGTCATCGGAGAGGAACACATGGGCGCGGGAACGGAGTGGTGGAGGACGGGCATCTTCGAGGGGCCGTGGGGCCAGGTGCAGCGCCGGCGGCGGACGCCTGAGCAGATCGCGCGGGAGACCGACTTCATCGCCGGGTCCCTGGGCCTGGCGCCGGGCAGCCGCGTCCTCGACGTGCCGTGCGGGACCGGGGACCTGTCGGTCGCGCTCGCTGCGCGCGGCTGCGAGGTCGTGGGCGTCGACATCACGCGGCCCTACGTCGACGAGGCGCGGGCCAAGGCCGACGCGGCGGGGGTCGACCTCCGCCTCCACTGCGCCGACATGCGCCAGATCGGGTCCCTCGGCCGGTTCGACGCGGTCCTCTGCTGGTGGGGGAGCTTCGGCTACCTCGACGACGACGGGGACCGGCGCTTCCTGGAGGCGGTCGCCTCCGCGCTGCGCCCGGGGGGCCGGTTCCTGCTGGACACGCACGTGGAGGAGACGCTCCGGCCCACCTTGGACGCGCCCCGGGTGTGGTGGCGCAGCGGCGAGACGTTCGTGCTCGTCGAGCGCGAGTTCGACCCGGTGACCCGCAGGACCGAGACGGACTGGTACCTGGTGGGCGACGGCGGCACGACGCGGGAGCACACGTCGATCCGCCTCTACGCGTTCGACGAGCTCACCGAGCTGCTGGCCACGGCCGGGCTCGAGGTGCGCGAGGTCGCCGGCGCGATCGACGGGACCCCGTTCGGCGAGGGATCGGCGCGCGCCTACCTGCAGGCCGAGCGGCCGCCGGCGGGCGCGGACGCGCAGCAGCCGGCGGAGCGCGACACGGACCGGGCGTGGTGACCGCCCCCGATCGCCACGCGGGCTGCCCCGTCTGCGGGTCGGACGACGTCCGTCCCCTGGTGGACCTGGACGGGGTCCCGGCCCACGTCGGGGCCCTCTGGCCCACGCGCGAGGCGGCCGTGGGCTGCCCCCGGGGCGACCTCCACCTGTCCTGGTGCGGGCGGTGCCTCTACGTCTTCAACCGCGCATACGACCCCGCCGTCTCCGACTACACCGAGCCCTACGACAACGCGCTGCACTTCTCCGGCGTGTTCCGGCGCTACGAGGACGGCCTGGTGGAGCACCTCGTCGCGACCTACGGGCTGCGCGACGCCGACGTGCTCGAGATCGGCTGCGGCAGCGGCCACTTCCTCGGCCTCCTGTGCGCGGCGGGCGGCAACCGCGGCCTCGGCTTCGACCCCAGCCACGACCCGGCGCACGCCGACCCCCTGCTGGCCGGGCGGGCGCGGGTCGTCCCGGAGTACTTCTCGGAGGAGCACGCGGCGCACCCCGCCGACATCATCTGCTGCCGTCACGTGCTCGAGCACGTCCCGGACCCGCTGGCCTTCATGCGGACGGTCCGCGCCGGCATCGGCGACCGCGACACGCCCGTCTACGTCGAGGTCCCCAACGGCCTGCTCGCCCTCCGGCGCCTGTCGGTGGGGGACCTGATCTACGAGCACTGCTCGTACTTCCTGGACTCGTCGATCCGGGTCCTGTTCGCCCTCGCCGGCTTCACGGTGACGGCGCTGCGCGAGGACTACGACGGCCAGTTCCTCGCCGTGGAGGCGCGCCCGGCCGCGGGGCCGGTGGAGGCGCCGGCGGATCCGGCCGGGGTCGCGCGGACCGCCGCCGACCTGGCCGCGTACCCGGACCGCGTCGGCGAGCGCGTCGCGGGCTGGCGGTCGATGCTCGACGAGGCATCCGCGTCCGGCGGGGCCGTGGCGTGGGGGGCGGGCGCGAAGGCGGTGGGCTTCTTCAACCTGATGGGCGTCGGCGACGAGGTCGATCGCGTCGTGGACCTCAACCCGCGCAAGCAGGGGCGCTACCTTCCGGGCACCGGCCAGCCCATCGTCGCGCCCGAGGATCTCGTGGCCGACCCCCCCGGCTCCGTGCTCATCATGAACCCCCTCTACGCCGAAGAGATCCAGGCGACCCTCGACGGGCTCGGCGTCGCCGCGCGCGTGGTCGTCGTCTGACCCCCGCCGGCGTCCCGCGGCAGCACACCCCAACCGACACGAGAGGCAAAGTGGCCACCTCCCCAGGCATCCCCGACGGCGGTCCGTGCCGGTTCTGCGGCGCGACACTCCGTCACACCTTCGCCGACCTCGGCATGTCGCCGCTCTGCGAGAGCTTCCTCACCGCCGACCAGGTCAACGCGATGGAGCCGTTCTTCCCGCTCCACACGTGGGTGTGCGAGAGCTGCTTCCTCGTGCAGCTCCAGGAGTACGTGAGCCCCGAGGAGATCTTCCGGGAGTACGCGTACTTCTCGTCCTACTCGGACGCCTGGCTCGCGCATGCCGAGGCCTACGTCGAGGACATCTCCGCGCGCCGCGGCCTCGGGGCGGACAGCCTGGTCGTGGAGCTCGCGAGCAACGACGGCTACCTGCTGCAGTACTTCGTGAAGCGCGGCGTCCCGGTGCTCGGCATCGAGCCCTCCTACAACGTGGCGAAGGTCGCCGAGGAGGAGCGCGGCGTCCGGACCCTCACCGAGTTCTTCGACGAGGCGCTGGCCCACCGCCTCGTGGCCGAGGGGACCCGGGCGGACCTGATCGTGGGCAACAACGTCTTGGCGCAGGTGCCGGACCTCAACACCTTCGTCGCCGGCATGAAGGTGCTGCTGGCGCCGGGCGGGACGATCACCATCGAGTTCCCCCACCTGATGCGCCTGATGGACGAGAACCAGTTCGACACGATCTACCACGAGCACTTCTCGTACTTCTCGCTGATCACGTCCGAGCGGATCTTCTCCCACCACGGGCTGACGATCTTCGACGTCGAGGAGCTCTGGACCCACGGCGGCTCGCTGCGCCTCCACGCGGCCCACGCGGGCGAGGGCTGCCCGGCCGTCACGGACCGCCTCCTCGACCTCCGCGACCGCGAGCTGGCGGCCGGCCTCGACCGCATCGGCACCTACGAGGACTTCAGCGAGCAGGTCAAGGAGACCAAGCGGAAGCTGCTCGAGTGGCTGATCGGGGTCAAGCGCGAGGGCGCGCAGGTCGTCGGCTACGGCGCCCCCGGCAAGGGGAACACGCTCCTCAACTACTGCGGCGTCGGCACGGACTTCCTCGACTACACCGTGGACCGGAACCCGTACAAGCACGGCCGCTTCCTGCCGGGCACCCACATCCCCATCTTCGACACGTCGCGGATCGCGGAGACGAAGCCGGACTACGTGCTCATCCTCCCCTGGAACCTCCGGGACGAGATCGTCGCCCAGCTCGAGTACGTCCGCGAGTGGGGCGGCCGCTGCGTGGTGCCGATCCCCGAGGCGACGGTGCTCGACTGGCCGCGGGTGGGCGCCGCGTGAAGGTCGTCCTCTTCTGCGGCGGGATGGGCATGCGGATGCGGGAGTTCTCGGGCCAGCTCCCGAAGCCCATGGTCCCCATCGGCTCGCGGCCGATCATGTGGCACCTCATGAAGTACTACGCCCACTACGGGCACCGCGACTTCGTGCTGTGCCTGGGCTACAAGGCCGAGGTCATCAAGGAGTACTTCCTGAACTACAAGGAGTGGCTCTCCAACGACTTCGTGCTGAGCGGCGGCGGACGGGACGTGAGCCTTCTCAACAAGGACATCGAGGACTGGCGCATCACGTTCGTGGACACGGGCATCTCCTCGAACATCGGCGAGCGGCTCATGGCGGTGCGCGAGCACCTGGCGGGCGAGGAGGTCTTCCTCGCCAACTACTCCGACGGCCTCACCGACCTGCCGCTGCCGCGCCTGCTCGAGCACGCCGAGCGGCACGGCAAGGTCGCCACGTTCATGTGCACGACGCCGAGCCAGACGTTCCACGTCGTCTCGATGGACGACGACGACCGCGTCACCACGATCCGCGAGTCCAGCGGGATCGGGATGTGGGTCAACGCCGGGTTCTTCGTCCTGAGGCAGGAGATCTTCGACTACATGCGCCCGGGCGAGGAGCTCGTCTACGAGCCCTTCCAGCGGCTCATCGAGGCCGGCGAGCTCGTGGGCTACCGGCACGACGGGTTCTGGGCCGGCATGGACACCTTCAAGGAGCGCCAGCAGCTCGACGAGATGTACACGCGCGGCGGGGCGTCCTGGGAGGTCTGGAACCCGGAGCGCGCGGGCGCGTGATCGGGCTGCTGCCGGACCTGCCGGCCGGCGAGCCGGTGCGGGTGCTCTGCCTGGGGGCCCACTGCGACGACGTCGAGATCGGCTGCGGCGGCACCGTGCGGCGGCTGATCGAGCGCCCCGGCGGGGCCGTGGTGCGCTACGAGGTCTTCGCCGGCACCCCGGAGCGGCGCGCCGAGTGCGAGGCCGCGGCCGCCGTGCTGCTTGAGGGCGCGGCCGGGGCCGAGGTCGCGGTGTCGGACTTCCGGGAGAGCTACTTCCCGTTCGTCGGCGACGCCATCAAGGACCGCCTCGAGGTCATCGCGCGGGAGTTCTCCCCGCACGTCGTGCTCACCCACCAGCGGCACGACCGGCACCAGGACCACCGGGTGCTGTCGGACCTGGCGTGGAACACGTGGCGCGACCACCTGATCCTGGAGTACGAGATCCCGAAGTGGGACGGCGACATGGGCGCCCCGAACCTGTTCGTCCCGCTCACCGAGGACCAGGTGGCGCACAAGCTGCGCGCCGTCCTCGGCCCGTACGCCTCGCAGGCCGGCAAGGCCTGGTTCGACGAGGACACCTTCCGCGGCCTGATGCGCCTGCGGGGGATGGAGTGCAACGCGCCCAGCCGCTTCGCGGAGGCGTTCTACTGTCGCAAGGCGATCCTGTGAGGGGGTTGGACGGATGAAGGTGCTGGTCACGGGCCACAACGGATACATCGGGCAGGTCATGGTCCCGCTGCTCCAGGAGGCCGGTCACGACGTCGTGGGCCTCGACACGTACTTCTACGAGGGCTGCGACTTCTCCGACTGCTCGGACCGCACCCCGGTCATCCGGCGCGACCTGCGCGACGTGACCGCCGACGACCTGCGCGGGTTCGACGCCGTGGCCTGCCTGGCCGCGCTCTCCAACGACGCCCTCGGCGACCTCAGCCCGCACCTCACCTACGACATCAACCACCTCGCCACGGTCCGGCTCGCCGAGCTCTCCAAGGAGGCCGGGGTCGGGCGCTTCCTCTTCTCGTCGTCCTGCAGCCTCTACGGCGCGGCCGGCGACGAGCACCTCACCGAGGAGGCCGCCTTCAACCCGATCACGCCGTACGGCGAGTCCAAGATCAAGGTGGAGCTCGACCTCACGCGGCTGGCGGACGACGACTTCAGCCCGGTCTACCTGCGCAACGCGACGGCCTACGGCGTCTCGCCGAGCCTGCGCGCCGACCTCGTGGTCAACAACCTCGTCGGGCACGCCTTCACCACCGGCAAGGTGCTCATCAAGAGCGACGGCATGCCGTGGCGCCCGCTGGTGCACATCGAGGACATCTCCCGCGCCTTCGCGGCCGCCCTCGACGCGCCCCGCGAGGTGGTCCACGACCGCGCCTTCAACGTCGGCGCCACCGCCGAGAACTACCGGGTGCGCGAGGTGGCCGAGATCGTCCAGGAGGTCGTGCCGGGCTCCGAGGTGGAGTACGCGCCGGGCGCGGGCCCCGACCTGCGCAACTACCGGGTCGACTTCTCCCGCATCGCGCAGGAGCTGCCGGCCTTCCAGCCGCAGTGGACCGTGCGCCGCGGCGTCGAGGAGCTGTACGACGCCTACCGCGAGCACGGCCTCACCGAGGAGGAGTTCCTGTCCTCCCGCTACCTCCGGATCCGGACCGTGCTGAACCACCGCGAGGCCGGCCGCCTCGACGCGGAGCTGCGCTGGGTCTGACGCCCGCCGACCGCCCCTTCGCCGCGGCCTGAGCCTGAATCCGTCGTATCTCGCGGCGCGGATGCGCGAAATCGCTCACGCCATGCGGGATTCGGCGCGACCGCAGGGGTCACCCTCGCGGTGCGACGCCGAATCCCGCCTGACGCGGCGCTTTCACGCCCCGCATCCACGAGCTCCAACGGATTCAGGCTGAGCTATACGCGCGGGGGGCGTCCGGTCCCGGGAGCCTGATCTACGCTCGAACCCGTATGCCGCCCGCGGTGGGCGGCACGGCGAGGAGAGGCGTGCGGGTGCTCGGTGGTCGGATCGGTCGGCGGTTCGCGTCAGCGATCGCCGGATGCGCAGCGCTCCTGGTGGTGGCCTCCGCCACCGCCCTCGGCGCGCCGTCGTCGGACGACTTCAACCGCTGCGTCGTCCCCGGGGGGTCGTGGCAGTTCGTCGACCCGCTCGGTGGCGGGTCGGCCGACATCGTGGGCGCCGGCGGGGACGCGCGCCTCGCCCTGACCGTGCCGGCCGGGCAGTCGCACAACGTCTGGGGCACCAACCCGTCGGTGCGGGTCGTGCAGGCGGCCGACAACGGCGACTTCGTCTACCGGGTCAAGTTCGCCTCCGCGGTGGCGGTGAAGAACCAGACCCAGGGCATCGTGGTCGAGCAGGACGCAGGCAACTGGGTCCGCTTCGACGTGCACCACAACGGCTCCGGCGTGCGGGCCTTCGCGGCGACGACCGTCAACGGCGCGTCCACGAGCCGCGCGAACAAGCCCATCGCCTCGGGCACCCCGCTGTGGATGGAGGTCAGCCGACAGGGATCCACCTGGACGCAGCGCTACTCGTTCAACGGGACGAGCTGGGCCACCAACATCTCGTTCACGCACGCGATGACCGTGGCGTCGGTGGGTGTGTTCGCGGCGAATCATGATGTGTCGGGTGCGGGGACGGCGGCGGCGCACACGGCGGTGGTGGACTTCTTCGAGAACCTGGCCGATCCGATCGGGTCGGAGGATGGTGGTTCGCCGGCGGGGCAGGGGTCGGTGTCGACGGCGGTGGTGGGTCAGGGGTCGGTGACGCGGTCGCCGGCGTCGGGTCCGTATGCGTGTGGTTCGACTGTGGGTGTGACGGCGGTGCCGGCGTCGGGGTGGGAGTTCGCGGGCTGGTCGGGTGACCTGTCGGGGTCGGCGAACCCGGGGTCGGTGGTGGTCGATGGGCCGTCGGCGTCGGTGACGGCGACGTTCGAGCCGGATGGGCCGGGGAACGTGCCGCCGGTGATCTCGGGTGTGCAGGTGGATGCGGGTGAGACGTCGGCGACGGTGACGTGGTCGACGGATGAGCCGGCGACCTCGCGGGTGGATTACGGCCTGACGGCCGCGTATGGGGGCCAGTCGTCGTCGGGTGCGTTGGTGACGTCGCATTCGCGGACGCTGACGGGCCTGGCGGCGGGGACGACGTACCACTTCCGGGTGACCTCGGCGGATGGTGAGGGCGCCCCGTCGAGCACGGCGGACGCGACGTTCACCACCGACGACGACACCCCGCCGCCCGGCGGCGTCACGCCGGCGTCGGACGACTTCAACCGCTGCGTCATCCCCGGCGGCCCGTGGTCCGTGGTCGACCCCGTGGGCGACGGCACGGTGGACATCCAGGGCGCCGGTGGGCCGGGCGCGGCCATCCGCCTGACCGTGCCGGCCGGGACGTCGCACAACCCCTGGACGCCCACCAACCGCTCCCTGCGGATCGTGCAGCCGGCGCCGAACGGCGACCTGGACCTCGTCGCCAAGTTCGCCGCGGCGCCGACGGTCAAGAACCAGACCCAGGGCATCCTCGTCGAGCAGAACGCGGGCACCTGGCTCCGCTTCGACGTCTTCCACGACGGCAGCAGCCTCCGGGCCTTCGCGGCGTCGGTCAACGGGGGATCGGCGGCGACCCGGATCAACAAGACGATCGGCACGGCGTCGCCCATCTGGGTGCGCGTGACCCGCGCCGGCAACACGTGGACGCTCAACACCTCCACCAACGGCTCGAGCTGGTCGAAGGCCGGGTCCTTCACCTTCGCCACGTCGGTGGCGTCGGTGGGTGTGTTCGCGGCGAATCATGATGTGTCGGGTGCGGGGACGGCGGCGGCGCACACGGCGGTGGTGGACTTCTTCGAGAACCTGGCCGATCCGATCGGGTCGGAGGATGGTGGTTCGCCGGCGGGGCAGGGGTCGGTGTCGACGGCGGTGGTGGGTCAGGGGTCGGTGACGCGGTCGCCGGCGTCGGGTCCGTATGCGTGTGGTTCGACTGTGGGTGTGACGGCGGTGCCGGCGTCGGGGTGGGAGTTCGCGGGCTGGTCGGGTGACCTGTCGGGGTCGGCGAACCCGGGGTCGGTGGTGGTCGATGGGCCGTCGGCGTCGGTGACGGCGACGTTCGAGCCGGATGGGCCGGGGAACGTGCCGCCGGTGATCTCGGGTGTGCAGGTGGATGCGGGTGAGACGTCGGCGACGGTGACGTGGTCGACGGATGAGCCGGCGACCTCGCGGGTGGATTACGGCCTGACGGCCGCGTATGGGGGCCAGTCGTCGTCGGGTGCGTTGGTGACGTCGCATTCGCGGACGCTGACGGGCCTGGCGGCGGGGACGACGTACCACTTCCGGGTGACCTCGGCGGATGGTGAGGGCGCCCCGTCGAGCACGGCGGACGCGACGTTCACCACCGACGACGACACCCCGCCGCCTGATCCCTCCGGCATCGACCCCGACGACTTCAACACGCCCAACCTGAAGACGGGCATCTGGACCTTCGCGGACCCCGTCGGGGGCGGCACGGTCCGGATCGAGGGCGCCGGCTCCGGTGACGCCCGCCTGCGCCTCGCGGTGCCCGCCGGCGCCTCGCACGACACCCCCCAGAACTCGACCGTCCGGGTGACCCAGCCGGCCGCGAACACCGACCTCACCCTCGAGGCCAAGTTCGACTCGGCCGTCGTCGCCCGGTACCAGATGCAGGGGATCCTGGTCCATCAGGGCGCCGGCAACTGGATGCGCTTCGAGCTGTTCCACGACGGCTCCTCCGCGCGCGTCTACGCGGGCACGATCGCGAACAGCGTGCTGACGACGCGCGGCAACACGGCCATCGCCGCCGGGGCGCCCGTGTGGATGCGCGTCGTGCGCCAGGGCAACTCGTGGACCCAGAGCCACTCCTACGACGGGCAGAACTGGACGACGGACGCCGTCTTCAGCCACACGCTGACCGTGTCGGCGGTCGGCGTGTACGGCGCGAACCACAACGCCTCCGGCGCCGGCAGCGCGCCCGCGCACACCGCCGTGGTCGACTACTTCCGCGCCGCGGCCGGGCCGTTCCCGTCCGAGGATGCCGGGGCACCGGCGGACACCCTCCCGCCCCTCGTGCACAACGTGCAGACGGCCCCCGCGCAGACGTCGATCGGCGTGACCTGGGCGACGGACGAGAGCGCGACCGGCTCCGTGCGGTACGGGCTTACGCCGGCCCTGGAGCTCGGCACGGTGCCGCACGCCGGTTCGTCGACCTCCCACCAGGTGAACCTCACGGGCCTCCAGGCGGGGCAGACGTACCACCTCCGCGTCGTCTCCACGGACTCCGGGGGCCGGCAGGCGACGTCCTCGACGTTCACGGCCGCGACGGGCGGCGGGACCGTCCCGGGAGCCCCGGTCATCGACGTGTGGCACGGGGACTCGCAGAGCTTCGGCAGCCCGGGGCGGGCGCAGGTGTTCGCGAACGTGGTGGGGAACGTGTCGGATCCCGATGGGATCACGTCGCTGACGTACTCCCTGAACGGCGGGCCCCAGCAGTCGCTGAGCCGCGGCCCGGACGACCGGCGCCTCGCCTATCCGGGTGACTTCAACGCGGAGATCCCGTTCACCCAGCTGCAGACGGGCGCGAACCAGGTCGTGTTGCGGGCCACCGACGGCGCGGGTGCGGTGAGCACCCGCACGGTGACGGTGAACCGCACGTCGGGAGCCACCTGGCCGATGCCGCTGTCGGTGGACTGGGGCTCGGTGTCCAACCTGCAGCAGGCCGCCCAGGTCGTGGACGGCAAGTGGCAGCTCACCTCCGCCGGGCCGCGGCCGGTCGAGATCGAGTACGACCGCCTGCTGGCCATCGGCGACCTGAGCTGGACCGACTACGAGGTGACCGTGCCGGTGACCGTCCACTCGGTCGACACCGCCAACGGCTATCCGTTCCCCAGCAATGGGCCGGCGGTCGGCCTGGGCCTCCGCTGGCAGGGGCACACCGCCGTCGCCGCCGAGCAGCCGCGGCGCGGCTTCTTCCCGGTGGGGGCGTACTCCTGGTACCGGTGGCGCCCCAACGGCGCCGAGCGCTTCGAGGGGACGGTGGAGGGCGAGCCGATCAAGACCTCCAGCGCCCAGATGTCCCTGGGGGTGCCGCATCTCTTCAAGTTCCGGGTCACCACCCAGCCGAACGGCCACGGCCTGTACCAGTTCCGTGCCTGGCGGGCGTCCGATCCGGAGCCGACGGGCTGGAACTACCAGATGGAGGGCACCAGCGACCTGGCCTCGGGGTCGGTGCTGCTGATCGCCCACCACGCCGACGTGACCTTCGGCGACCTCACCGTGAACCCGCTGTAGCCGCCGGCGACACCCGGGTCGCGCGGGAACCGGGCTGGCCGAACGTCTAGCCGCGGTCCGCGGATGCCGCACTACCCTCGTCTCATGAGCCCCGCACGCCACCGCCTCCGCACCGCGGCCACGACGGCCGTCCTGGCCGTCGCCGCCCTCGTGCCGGCCGCCGCGACGGCGGCGCCCGCGACCCAGGTGCGCGACGGGGCGGTGTGCCTCGCGCCGGCCCCCGAGCCGCCTGCGCCCCGCGCGACCCGTGCCCCCCAGCTCAGCGAGGCGCAGCTCCGGATCAACCAGAAGATCTACGCGGCGGCCCTGCGGCGCGCGGACGCGATCGAGCGCTGGCTGGACGCCGGGCTCGTCGCCGGCGACCTGTGCGGCGGCGCCGTGACCGCGGACCTGCTCGGGCCGGGCATCGTGACGGGCACGGGCGCGACGGCCGGCGCACCGGCGCCGCCCTCGCCGCGGCCGATCGTCGTCCCCCCGGCCTCGTCCCGCCCGGGTGGCCGGATCGTGCTCTCGGCCCGCCAACTCCGCGTCAACCAGCGCATCGCCGCCGCCGCCGTGCGCCGCGCGAACGCCCTCGCCGCCCGCCTGGAGGCGGGCCTCACGGGCGCGGACCTGCGCGCCGGCGCGGTGTCCGGCGACCGGCTGGCGGCCGGCCTCGTCATCGTCTCGGCGACCGCCCCGGCGACACCCCCGGCCACGAGCGCGGCGCCGCCGGCGCGCACGGCCGCGAAGCCCGGCGCGGCCGTGCGGCTCTCGGCCGCGCAGCTCCGCACCAACCAGCGCATCGGGCAGGCCGCGATCCGGCGCCTCAACACGATCGTCCGGCACCTGGAGTCCGGCATCGGCCCCCGCGACCTGCGCCGCGGGACCATCACCGTCCCGGCCGTCGGCGCGGTGGCGGCCCCTCCGGCGCCCGCGCCGAAGCCCGGCCCGGCCCCCGGGACCGACGCGTCCGGCCTGGTCGCCGACGACTTCAACCGCCCCAACCTGGACAGGGCCACCTGGGCCTTCTCCGATCCCCTCGGGACCGGCGACGTGCGGATCGAGGGCGCCGGCGCGGGCGACGCGCGCATCCGCCTCACCGCGCCCGCCGGCGCCCCGCACGACGCGACGGACAACCGCACCGTCCGGGTGACGCAGCCGATCGCCGACACCGACTTCGTCTACGAGGTCAAGTTCGCCTCGGCCGTGACCCAGCGCTTCCAGATCCAGGGCATCCAGGTCGAGGAGGGCCCGGGGCGGTGGATCCGCTTCGAGGTCTACCACGACGGCAGCGGCACGCGGGCGTATGCGGGGACCATCTCGGGCGGCAGCCTGGTGACCCGGGCCGACGTCTCGGTGGCCTCCGGCGCGCCCGGGTGGCTGCGGGTCTCGCGCCAGGGGGACACCTGGACCCAGGAGTACTCGCGCGACGGCGGCACCTGGACGCAGACGGCCCGCTTCACCTACGCGATCAGCGCCACCCGGGCGGGGATCCACGCCTCCAACCAGAACGCCTCGACGGCGGGCACGGCTCCCGCCCACACCGCGATCGCCGACTACATGCAGAGCGTCCAGGCGCCGATCGCCGGCGAGGACGCCGGGCCCGCGACGGACACGCTCGCGCCCTTCGTCCACCGCGTCCGCACGAGCGCGACCGCGAGCTCCGTGACGCTGACCTGGGCCACCGACGAGAGCGCGAGCCGCGCGGTGCGCTACGGGCGGACGGCCGCGCTGGAGCTCGGCCAGGTGGCCGGCGGCGGCACCGGGACATCGCACTCCGTGACCGTCGGCGGCCTCGACCCGGCGACCGCCTACGTCTTCCGCGCGGTGTCCGCGGACTCCGGCGCCCGCACCGGGACCTCGGCCGACGTCGTGGTCACCACGGACGGGGTGGCGCAGCCGCCCGTGATCGATCTCTGGTACGGGGACTCGCAGGTGGTGGGGTCGCCGGGCGTGGCGCAGGACTTCGTGAACGTGCTGGGGAACGTGTCGGATCCCGATGGGGTGTCGGGCCTGACGTACGCCCTGAACGGCGGGGCGCAGCAGGCCTTGAGCCGCGGGCCGGACGACCGGCGGCTGGCGCGGCAGGGGGACTTCAACGCGGAGATCCCGGTGGCGTCCCTGTCGGCGGGCGCGAACCAGGTGGTCATCCGGGCGACCGACGGGACGGGCGCCGTGGCGACCCGGACGGTGACGGTGACCTACTCGGCGGGCCTGTCGTGGCCGCTGCCGTCGCTGGTGGACTGGGGCGCGGCGTCGAGCCTCCAGCAGGTGTCGCAGGTGGTGGACGGCAAGTGGCAGCTGACGGCGGGCGGCGCGCGGACGGTTGAGGTCGACTACGACCGCCTGATCGCGGTGGGCGACCGTGGCTGGGACGACTACGAGGCGACGGTGCCGGTGACGGTGCACTCGGTGGACCACGCCGGCGGGAACAACTTCTTCAGCAACGGCGCGGCGATCGGGCTGTTCAACCGGTGGCAGGGTCACACGGCCGAGGGCGCCGAGCAGCCGCGCGCGGGGTTCTTCCCGGCGGGGGCCTACGTGGCGTACCGGTGGCGTCCGGGCGGGCCGGAGCGGTACGAGCTGCAGGCGGAGGGTGAGCCGCGGCGGACCAGCGCGGCGGCGTTCGAGGTGGGCGTGCCGTACCTGTTCAAGTACCGGGTGACGACGCAGCCGTCGGGTCACGGGCTGTACCAGTTCAAGGCCTGGCGGGCGTC
Organism: Thermoleophilia bacterium; assembly: GCA_050249835.1. Taxonomy (GTDB): domain Bacteria; phylum Actinomycetota; class Thermoleophilia; order Miltoncostaeales; family Miltoncostaeaceae; genus Miltoncostaea. The sequence continues at coordinate 40,704 of JBFWPT010000015.1, read as the reverse complement.
GGATCCGGAGCCGGGGGCGTGGGCCATGCAGGTGGAGGGCGTCTCGGACCTGCCGACGGGGTCGTTGCTGCTGATCGCCCACCACGTGGACGCCACCTTCGGGGACGTCACCATCACCCCGCTGTAGCCTCGGATCGTGCCCCGACCGCTCGTCACCATCGGCGTGCCCGTCTTCGACGGGGAGGCCTACCTCGAGGCGGCCCTCGACTCCGTGCTGGGCCAGACCTGGGGCGAGCTCGAGGTGGTCATCTCGGACAACGCCTCGACGGACGGCACGGAGGACATCTGCCGCGCGTACGCGGCTCGCGATCCGCGCGTGAGGTACGTCCGCAACGAGAGGAATCTGGGCGCGGCCCCGAACTACAACGCGCTGGTGGGCATGGCCCGCGGCGGGCTGTTCCGGTGGGCCTCGCACGACGACGCCCTGGCCCCCGACCTCGTCGAGCGCTGCGTCGCGGCGCTCCGGGCCGCGCCCGCGGGCACCGTCCTCGCGTTCGCCGAGGCGCGGACCATCGACGAGCGCGGCGAGCCCACGGGGCTGCCCGTCACCGCGCCCTGGCGCGGAGGCTCCCCGCACGAGCGGCTCGCCGAGCTGCTCCTCGGCCGGGACTCCTACATCGTCAACTGCGCCCCGGTCTTCGGCGTCATCCGCACGGAGGCGCTGCGCCGCACGCGCCTGATCGGCGGCTACGAGTCGTCGGACAAGGTGCTGCTCGTGGAGCTCGCGCTGGCCGGCGAGATGGCGCGGGTGCCCGACCCGCTCTTCCTGCGCCGCCGCCACGCCGGGTCGTCGCGCGAGGCGAACGTCACGCCCGAGGAGCGGGCGCGCTGGTTCGACGAGGCCTCGGCGGGGCGCGCCCCGCTGCCGCGCACCCGCGTCGCCCGGGGTGTCGCCGGCGCCGTCGCCCGGGCCCCGCTCGGCGTGACCGAGCGGGCGCGCTGCGCCGCGGTCGTCGCCCGCTGGCTGGCGACGGAGCGCCGCTGGCGCGTCATCGCCGGCGAGTGCAGGGCGGAGGCCGCGCGACGGGTCGCGGGGCGGCCGCGGGCGGGGGCCGCGCCCTCGTGACCGGCGCCACCCCCGGCCCGATCACGATCTCGGCCGTGATCCCCACGTACAACCGGGCCGCGCTGGTGACGCGCGCGATCGAGAGCGCCCTGGCGCAGGAGCGGCCGCCCGACGAGGTGATCGTCGTGGACGACGGGTCCGTCGACGACACGTCGGAGCGGGTCGCCGCCTTCGGCGACGCGGTCCGGTACGTGCGCCAGGAGAACGCGGGCGGCGCCGCGGCCCGCAACCGCGGCGTCCACGAGGCCCGCGGCCGCTGGATCGCCTTCCTCGACTCCGACGACGTCTGGGAGGCGGGCCACCTCGCGGCGATGGAGCGGGCGATCGCCGCGACCGGCGGGTCCGCCGGCTTCTACTTCGGCGACGTCACCCGCACGGCGCTCGAGGGCCGCCAGCGCCTGTGGGACCTCTGCGGCATGCGCGCGGCCCCACCGCAGGAGATCCGCGGCGACGCGTCCGAGTGGGTGATGATGGCCCGCCAGCCCATGATGCTGCAGGCCACGGTCTTCGACCGCGACACCTACGTGCGCGCGGGCGGGCTGCGGGAGGGGCTGACCCGCCGCCACGACACCCACCTGTTCCTCGCGCTCGGCCTCGGGCACCCGGCCTGCGCGGTGCCGGGCGCCGGGGCCCGCATGACGAGCGACGACGACACCGGCACCCGCCTGATCGACCGGCACGACGGCAGGAGCCTCGTCTACTGGGACTGCACCGTGGCCCTCTACGAAGACGTCCTCGACCGGTCGCCCCTGCGGCCCGAGGACCGCCGCGAGGTGCGCCGCCGGCTCGGCTTCGCCCACCTGCGGCTCGCCGGCATCGCGGCGCGGCGGCGGGACGCGGCCGGCACCGCCCGGGAGATGGCGGCGGGCGCGCGCGTGAGCCCCCGGGGCTTCGCCGCCGCCGTCGGCGGATCGATCCGCCGGAGGATCACCCGGACCTGACCCGCGGTCAGGCGGAGACCGGGTCCACCGGGACCGTGGCGGTCTTCCCCCGGCCGGCCCGCAGGGCGCGCAACTCCCCGCGCAGCTCGGGCGCCCTCCAGGCGCACGCAGCGAGGTAGGCGACCGCGCCGACGGCGATGCAGGCGATCAGCCGCAGCCCGGTCGGCACCCCCGCCTCGACCAGGAGGAGGCGGGTGCCGAGGACGGCGCCGGTCATCAGCAGGGTCGCCTGCACGACCCCCGACAGCGCGCCGGCGAACCGGGTCGTCCGCACCCCGAGCCCGCGCGCGACGACGACGGTGAACACCGGGAACAGCGCGACGGTGGCGATGGCGTACGCCGTGGCGACGCCGACGATGCCCCAGTGCAGGCCGGCGACGAAGGCGATGATGTTCGCGACGTACGCCGCCACCGTGAAGCGCAGGACCGTGCCGAAGCGCCCGATCGCGTTGAGCGCGCTGCCGCCGATCGTCTGGAGCGCCTGCACGAGGCCCACGACGGCGAGGATCTGCAGGACGGGCACGGCGTCGTTCCAGCGGTCGCCGAGCACGACCGGCACGAAGTCGGGGGCCACGACGATCATCCCCAGCATGACCGGCATCGCGACCGCGGCGATCAGCCGGCTCCCGCGCAGCCACCCCCCGGCGAGCCGCTCGCGCTCGTCCTGGATGGTCGAGAAGGCGGGGAAGAGGACGCTCCGGATCGGCGTCGCGATGCGGCTGATCGGGAAGAGCATCAGGTTGAAGGCGAGGGCGTAGAGCCCGAGGCTCGCGGGGCCGAGGAAGCGCGCGATGAGGATGGTGTCGGTGTTCTGGTTCAGGAACCAGACGACCTTGGTGCCGTAGGCCCGCATTCCGTTGCCGCCCAGGTCGCGCACGCTCTGGCGCGAGAACATGAAGTGCGGCCGCCAGTCGGAGAAGAACCAGAGCAGCGCGGTGGACACGGCCGAGACCGTGAGCGCCTGCCAGATGAGCGCCCACGCGCCGAACCCCGCGAGGGCGGTGGCGATGCCGACGACGCCGCCGGCGACCGTGGCGGCGATCATCCGGAGCTCCAGGCTGCGGAACTGCATCTCGCGCGACATGAGGGTCGCCTGGGTGGTCTGGAGGCCCATCAGCAGGAACGTGAATGCGAAGACGGCGAACAGCGGCTGGAGATCCGGCTCGTTGTAGAACGAGGCGAGCGCCCCCGACGCCGCGATGAAGACGATCGTGAAGAGCCCGCCCAGGCCGGCGCTGATCCAGAAGATGGTGGACCGGTCGCGCTCGGTGATGGTCTTGCGCTGGATGAGGGCGGTCCCGAGGGCCGGGTCGACGAACACCGCGGCGAGCCCCGCGAGCACGAGCACGGCGGCGGCCATCCCGAAGTCGGCCGGGGTCAGGAGGCGGGCGAGCAGGATGCCGACCGCCATGCGGGACACCTGGGTGGTGATCGCCGACGCGGCCTTCCACTTGATGCCGCCGACCACCCGGCGCTTCAGGTCGCCGCCGCCCGCGCCGCCCCCGCCGCCGGCGCCGCCGGCGGACGCCCCGGCCTGCGGGCCTGCGACGGTCGACGCCGTCTCGGCCGCCGCGTTCCCGACGATGACCGCCCCCGGGGACCGCTCCCGCCGGGGCCGGCGCCGCCGGCCCGCCATCGCGAGGCCCGCGACGGGCACGGCGATCAGGCCGAGGACCGCGAGCACCGGGACGAGCCCGACGCCCTCATCGGGGGCTCGGGTGGCGCGGGCGGGGGGCACGAGCGCCTCCAGGTCGGCCCGCGCCCGGAGCGAGGCGTCCGCCCGCGAGCGGGCCCTCTCGAGGTCGGCCCGCCGGCGCTCGGCGGCCTGCCGGGCGCGCTCCTCGGCGGCCTTCGCGCGGGCCTCGGCGCGCCGCCGGAGCTCGGCGGCGGTCGGCGGCGCGGGCGCGGCCGGCTCCGTCGCGGCCGGCGGGGCCTCCGGGGTATCCCGGGCCGGCGAGGGCGACGGCGCCGCCGGCACCGGGGCGGGCGTGGGCCGGTCCGGCGCCGCCACGGGGGGCGGCTGATCGGGAGCGGGGAGGGAGGGTTCCGGCGGGGCCTGCGCGGCGACCGGCGCCGCCACGAGGGCGAGCCCGGCCGCGGCGGCGACCGCCGTGAGGGCGCGGCGCAGGCTCATGCGCCTCCCCGGACGACGCCCTCCAGGTAGCCGCGCAGGTGGCCGGCGAGCCGTGACGCCTTGGGGCCGGAGCCCTCCCGCGGGCCCCCGTGGCCGGCCACCGCCGCCGGGAGCCGGTCGACCTCCTCGACCACCGTCACGAGCCCGGCCTCGGCCAGGCGGTGGCACAGGGGCAGCTGGTGGTCGTCGACCGCCTCCCCGTGCCGGTGGAGCCGGGGGACGACGATCGGGCGGTGGCCGTTGGCGAGGCAGACGACGATCGATCCCACCCCGGCGTGGGTCACCACCACCCGCGCCCGGCGGACGATCCCCACCAGCTCGTCGAAGGGGAGGAACTCGAGGCACCGCGCCCCGGGGGGGCGGACGGCCGACGGCCCGTGCTGGACGATCAGCTCCTCGCCGTCGGGCATGTCGCGGATCCCGCCGAGCAGGCGGTCGAAGGTGGCCTCGTTCGTCCCCACGGTGACGAAGATCATGCGTCGAAGAAGACGTTTCCGGCGTGGACGGACCCGGGGACGACCTCGAGCATCTCGGGCCACTGGACGTAGACGCGGTCCGCGACGGGCCGGATCATCCGGCAGCTCAGCGAGACCGTGTCGATGCGGGTGAAGCTCTCCACGTACACCACGCGGGCGCCCATCAGCCGGCCGAGCCAGGCGAACGGCACCGCGACGCCCGCGCCGGTGGTCATGACGACCCGGGGGCGGAGGGTTCGCAGCACGCGCCACGCCAGCACCAGGTTGCGGAGGAGGTTCGGGACGTTCCGGTTCGTCGGGCCGTGGGCGAAGATCCCCCGCTCGCCGACGAGCAGCGACCGCGCGTCGCTCTTGTCGAAGGTGACCCAGGTCCGCGAGAGCCCCTCCCAGGCCGGGCGCAGCGCAACCATCTGCAACAGATGGCCCCCGGATGAGCACACGAGCAGCAGGTCGCGCCGCCGGTCCGCCTCGTCACTCATGCCGACCTGGCTCCGCTCGTCGATGGCCGTCCCACGGGTGACACCGCTGGAATGTAAAGGGTCCCCACCGTCCTGCCGATGGACCGCTGAGCCGCCTGGGACTGACCGAATGGGTGGTTGCGACGCCCGCGGTCGCCCCGTTCGGCCGGTAGGACGAAAAGGCGGGATGACCTACCATCGCCAGAGCCGGTGGCAGGTCGCGCGGACCGGTCGCGGCAACCGATGCTCGTTGGGAAGGGATTCTGATGGACCTACGGCTCCTCGGACGCGTGCTCTGGAGATACCGGTACCTCGTCGTCGCGGGGTGGGTGCTCGCCTGCGCCGCGGCCTTCTTCTCGTTCGTCAAGGTGGACGGCGAGGGCCTCAGCTACCGGCAGTCCGAGACCTACTCGGCATATCAGGACGTCTTCGTGACCGAGCGGGGCTTCGCGGAGGGCCGCGCGACGCTCGGTGACCCCGAGGCGCCGGCCGCCGACGAGCCCGTCACCTCCGATCCCGACCGGCTCATCGGTCTCACCACCCTCTACGCGCAGCTCGTCGACAGCGACCCGGTCCGGGAGATCATGCTCCAGGACGGGCCCATCGAGGGGTACGTGGTCGCCGAGCAGTTCACGGCGAACAGCGGCCGCGCCGGCCTGCCGATCCTCCGCATCACGGCGTTCGCGCCGACCGCCGAGGCGGCGATCGACACGACCCTGCGCCAGTCCGACGCCTTCGCGCAGTTCATCCGCGAGGAGCAGGCCCGCAACGAGATCCCGGCGGCCGACCGCGTCGTCCTCAACGTGCTCCGCGCCCCCGACGGCGCCCTCCTCGAGGAGGGTCGCTCGATCACGACCCCGGCGATCGTGTTCCTCGCGATCCTGGCGGCGACGTTCGCGCTCGCCCTCCTGCTCAACAACCTCCGCCCTCCTCGGGCGGGTGACGACCCGCAGGGCGTCTGGCGGGACATCCGCCCGGACGACATCATCGCCTCCGAGGGCGATCGCGTCCGCGTGCCGGGCGAGTCCGAGCAGCGCTGACCCCGGTGGGTGACCGCCGGCCCCCCGGGTGACCACCCACGACATACGCATCGCCGGCGAGCGCCCGCCGGCGGTGCCCTCGTGGAAGCCGCTGGTCGCCGTCCTCGCGGCGATCATGGTCGTGGCCGTCGCGTTCACGGACGTCGTGCCCCTGCTCGAGGTCACCTTCCTGGTGGTCGCGGGCCTCGCGCTCGCGTTCGCGCACCGGGTGCTGCTGAGCTGGCCGGTCCTGCTGTCCGGGATCGCGCTGGTCATCATGTTCATCCCGATCCGGCGCTACACGATCCCCGTGGAGCTGCCGTTCGAGCTCGAGCCGTACCGGATCCTGGTCGCGTTCATCGTGATCGGCTGGGGCGCGTGCCTCCTCGCGGACCCGCGGGTGACCCTGCGGCGCAGCGGCTTCGAGGCGCCCATCGCGGTCATCGTCGTGGGCGTCGTGGGGTCCGTGCTGTCCAACCCGGGGCGGGTCGCGGAGCTCAGCACGGACGTCGTCAAGGACCTGACGTTCCTCGCGAGCTTCCTCCTGCTCTTCTACCTGATCGTGTCCGTCGTCCGGACGCGGCGCGCGATCGACATCCTGCTCGGGACGCTGGTGCTCTCGGGGGCCGTCGTCGGGCTCTTCGCCCTCATCGAGTCCCGCACGCGGTGGAACGTCTTCAACCAGCTGGGAGGGGTGGTCCCCTTCCTCGACAACGCCGCCCTCCCCGACGAGGAGACGCGCGGCGGGCGGCTCCGGGTGTTCGGCTCGGCCCAGCACCCCATCGCGCTCGGCGCGGCGCTCGTCGTGCTCCTGCCGTTCGCGGTGTACCTCGCGCGGCGCTCGGCGCGCCGGATCTGGTGGGTGCCCGCGGCGATGCTCACGCTCGGGGCGTTCTCCACCGTCTCGCGCACGAGCATCGTGATGCTGGGGGTGGCGGCGATCACCTTCTTCATCCTGCGCCCGAAGGAGGTGCGGAAGTTCGCGATCCCCGCCCTCGTCCTGCTGCCGGTGCTCGTGCACCTCGCGCTGCCCGGGACCCTGGGGAGCCTCAAGAAGTCCTTCTTCCCCGAGGGCGGCCTGATCGCGGACCAGGAGCGGGCGGCGGGCCAGCGCGGCGCCGGTCGCGTCGCCGACCTCGGCCCGGCCTTCGACGAGCTGGCCAAGAGCCCGGCGTTCGGCCAGGGCTACGGCACCCGCATCACCGACGCCGACCGCGCCAACGCCCAGATCCTGGACAACCAGTGGCTCAAGACGCTGCTCGAGACGGGCGTCATCGGGGCGCTGGGCTGGTTCTGGCTGATCGTCGCCATCGTCCGGCGCCTGGGACGGGCGGCCAAGGAGGACCCCTCCCCGGACGGCTGGCTGCCGACGGCGTGCGCCGCCTCGATCGCGGCGTTCGCGGTGGGCATGTTCACCTACGACGCGTTCTCGTTCATCCAGGTCACGCTGCTCCTGTTCATCGCCCTCGCGGTGGGGGCGTGCACCCTGCGGCTGGGCGAGCACGAGGCCCGGGCGCCCGCGACGGCGCCGGGTTCGGCGGCCGGACCCGCCCGCGCCTGACCGGCGCGGGTGGGGGCGGGCCCGTCAGTCGCGCGAGAGGACGAACTCGCAGTCGGCCGCGACGACGTCCAGCACGTCGACGATGACCGTGTCGACGCCCTCGCCGCAGGTCACCGTGTCGGGCTCGGGGGTGCGGTTCTCCGGGGCGCTCGCCGGGCCCGGGTCGGTGACGTCGATCCGGTCGTTGCCCGCGCCGGCGTCGACCGTGTCGATGCCCCGGCCGGGACGGATGAAGTCGTCGCCGTCGAGGCCCCACACCTGGTCGGAGCCGTCGTCGCCCTCGAGCTGATCCTCGCCGGCCCCGCCGGACAGGATGTCGGACCCGGGGCCGCCGAGGATCACGTCGTCCCCGTCGTCCCCGGCGAGCTGGTCGGCGCCCGCCTTGCCGAGGAGGCGGTCGTCGCCCTCCCCGCCGGTGAGGACGTCGCCGCCCTGACCGCCGTCGATCTGGTCGCTGCCGCGGCCGCCGTCGAGCGTGTCGTTCCCCGCCATCCCGAAGATCCGGTCCTGCCCGTCTCCGGCCATGAGGCGGTCGTCCCCGGCCTGCCCGAGCAGCTTGTCGTCGCCCAGGCCGCCGTCGGCGACATCGTTGCCGGACGCGCCGTTGAGCACGTCGTTGCCCGCCCCGCCCCGGAGTCGGTCGTCGCCGGGCCCGCCGATGAGCAGGTCCTCGCCGGCCGCGCCGTCCAGCAGGTCGTCCCCGGCGGCGCCCAGCAGCCGGTCGTCGCCCGCGAGGCCGTACAGGCGGTCGTCGCCCTTGAGGCCGTTGATGCGGTCGTTGCCGGGTGAGCCGCGCAGCACGTCGGCGGCGCTCGTCCCCGGCCCGGCCTGCGCGCCGGCGAGGGCCGTCGACACGAGCACGGCGGCGACGGCGAGGCCCGCGGACCGCGAGGAGTGGCGGAGGGTGAGGGTGCGCACGCCGGGCATTATCGGCGCTCGGACGGGGTCGCGTCGAGCGCGCGGGGCCGACGCGCGCGTTACCTATACTCGCGGCGTGCCGGCGCCGCGACAGAGGCTTGGGTCCGCCTTCCTGAGGGCCTACCGGCTGGGCGGGCGCGCGTGGGGCAAGGCCTTCTCGCTGATGTCCTCTGGGGCGTTCGCCTCCTTCGGCCCGGGCACCGTCATCCAGCCCCCCGTGCGGCTCGCGGGGGAGGGGCGGATCGCCGTCGGCGCCGACGTGTTCGTGGGGTCGGGCTGCTGGCTGCACGTGCTCGACCGGGAGGGCGACGGGGTCGCCATCGAGATCGGCGACGGCACGAAGATCGTCGGGGGCTGCGTGCTGTCGGCCGCCTCCTCGATCCGCCTGGGCCGCAAGGTGCTGATCGCCCGCAACGGCTACGTCGCGGATCACCAGCACGCCTTCGCGGACACGACGACGGCCGTGCTCGACCAGGGCATCGAGAAGGTGGCCCCCGTCGTGATCGGCGACGGCGCCTGGCTCGGCGAGAACGTCGTCGTCGGCCCCGGGGTGACCATCGGCCGCGGCGCGGTCATCGGGGCCAACGCGGTGGTGCTGTCCGACGTGCCGGACCACTCCGTCGCGGTGGGCGCGCCCGCGCGCGTCGTGCGGCGGGTCGGGCCCGGCGACGCGGCACCGGGGTGAAGCGGGTCCTCGCGCTCGCGTACCACTTCCCGCCGATCGGCGGGGCGGGGGTGCAGAGGAGCGTCAAGATGGTGCGGTACCTGCCGGACGACGGCTGGGAGCCGGTCGTGGTGACGGGGCCCGGTACGCCCGCGGGGCGCTGGACGCCGGTCGACGACGCGCTCGCCGCGGAGGTGGGGGAGGGCGTCGAGGTCCACCGCGTCCAGGGACCGCGGCCGCCCGCGGGGAGCCCGTGGCGCCGCCGGGGGGAGCGGTGGCTGCGCCTGCGGTCCCCGTTCTCGCGCTGGTGGCAGTGGGGCGCCGTGGCGGCGGGCCTCCGGGTGGAGGGGCCGGTCGACGCCGTCTACGCGTCCATGGCCCCGTTCGAGTCGGGCGCCGCCGCCGTCGAGCTGGCCCGCCGCCTGCGCCGGCCCTGCGTGCTCGACCTGCGCGACCCGTGGGCGCTGGACGAGATGGTCGTCTACCCGACGGGGCTGCACCGCCGCAGGGAGGTGGCCGCCATGGGCCGCCTGCTCGCCCGCGCGGATGCCGTCGTGATGAACACCCCCGAGGCGGCGCGGCTCGTCCACGACGCGTTCCCCGGGCTCGGCCCGGACGTGGTGCGGGTGATCCCGAACGGGTTCGACGCGGAGGACTTCGACGGGCCGGAGCCGGCCCGCGACGACGACGCCTTCCGCATCGTCCACACCGGCTACCTCCACACCGAGCTCGGCCGGCGCACCCGGCGCCAGGCGAGCGCCGGCCGGGTGCTGCGGGGCGGGGCGGGCAGGGTGGACATCCTCACGCGCTCGCACGTCCACCTCGTGGCGGCGCTCAACCGGCTCGCCGCCGACGACCCCGCGCTCGCGGCGCGCATCGAGCTGCACCTGGCCGGCGTGCTGTCCGAGGCGGACCTCGAGGTCGCGCGGTCGTGCGCGGTCACCGTCCGCACCCCCGGCTACCTCGACCACGACGCGTCGATCGCGCTGGTGCGGTCGGCCGACCTGCTGTTCCTGCCGATGCACGACCTGCCGGGTGGCGGGCGGTCGAGCATCGTCCCCGGAAAGACCTATGAGTACCTGGCCTCCGGGCGGCCGGTCCTGGCGGCGGTGCCCGAGGGCGACGCGCGCGACCTGCTCGTGGCGGCGGGCACGGCGCGGGTCTGCGCGCCCGGGGACGCCGACGGGATGCGCCGCATCGTGGCCGAGGCGGCGGCGGGCGGTCGCGTGCCCACGGCGGACACGTCCGCGGCCCTCGCCCCCTACGAGCGCCGCCGGCTGGCGGCCCGGCTCGCCGGGGTGCTCGACGCCGTGACCGCCTAGGCGGACAGCGGCCGCAGGTCCGTGCTCACGCCGAGGGCGGAGAGCTGCGCGCCGATCTCCTCGGCGTAGATCGGGTTCATCACCACCACGACGTCCGGGCGGAGCGCCGTGAGTGCCTCCGGGGCGACGATCTCCTGCCCCGTGCCGGGCAGGAAGGTCCCCTGCTTGTAGGGGTTGATGTCCACGACGTGGGTCACGGCGCCGGGGTCGCCGACGCCGGTGAGGAACCCCACGGCCTTCGAGCCGGCGCCCCAGAGCACCGCGGTGCGCCCGTCCGCCCGCAGGCCGGCGAGCTCGTCCCGCCAGGCGGCGAGCAGCAGCCCGACGTCGCGCCCGAAGCCGTCGGCCATCGCCACCACCCCGGCCACGTCGTCCGGCGGCGGCATGGCCGACGGCCCCGGCCGGGAGTCGACGAGCAGGTACTGGCCGTCGTACCCGAGCTCCGACCGGGTCACCCCGAGCCCCGCCGCCTGGAGCAGCCGCCCCAGGGACCCGGCCGTGAAGTACGAGCAGTGCTCGTAGTAGACGTCCCAGAAGGCCCGCTCGCGCAGCACCCGCCCGGCGTCCGGCACCTCGACGAACAGCGCCCCGCCGTGCGCGGCGGCCGCCGCGTGGATGGCGGCGGCGAACTCCGCCGGCGCCGGGATGTGCTCCAGCGTGTGCCGGCAGCACGCGAGGTCGAAGGGGATGCCGGCGTGCTCCGGCCCGTAGAACGCCCGCACGAACGTGACGTCGGCCCCCGCCGCGTCCACCTCGTCGCGCTCGGCGTAGGCGGGATCCACGCCCACCCCGGAGCACCCGGCCCGCCGGCAGAGCGCCACCAGGAACGCGCCCTTCCCGCAGCCGACCTCGAGCACCCGGCCGCCGGCGAGGTCGTAGCGGCCGATGAGCCCGTCGATCAGCTCGTCCAGGAAGCGCGAGAAGCGGGGGGAGAACCCCTGGGCCTCCTCGTACAGCTCCGAGTAGTCCTCCAGCGCCAGGTCGAAGGCGACGTTGGCGATGTAGCCGCAGGTCTCGCAGACCGCGAGCTCCAGGGCCCCGGCCGGCTGCGCGAGCGCGGCGGCGCGGTCGGCGATCAGCAGGTTGCTGTGCACCGGGACGCGGGGGACCTCGTAGAAGACGCGCATGCCGGCCGCGCCGCAGGCGGCGCACCGGGCGGCGGGCGTCAGCCCGTCCCCCCCGGCTCGTCGGCGTCCGACCAGAACGCCGGGCCGCCCCCCTCGATGGACGGCGGCGGCAGGTCCTCGCGTCGCCGGACCATCCTGCGCATCCGCTCCTTCTGCTCGTCGCGGAAGGCCTTGCGCGCCTCGGGGTCGTCGATCTGGGGCGCCCGCCGGACCTTGGACCACGCGTACCCGGCGAGCACGGTCAGCGCGCCGAGCACCGGGGGGCGGTCCACCAGGGCCCGGTAGGGCATGCGCATCAGGAGGAAGTCCGCCCGGTAGCCCATGAAGTGGCAGGCGCGCCCCTCCTCGAAGCGGGCCTGCCGCCAGGGCTGCTTGGACCCGCGGGCCTTGTAGTGCAGGGCCACGAGCTCGGTGAGCACGACGACCTCCCAGCCGCGCGCCCGCGCGCCGTACTCGTCGATGCCGTCCCACCCCATCGCGGGCCGCAGCCCGCCGATCTCCTCCAGGCACTCCCGCCGGTACGCCTTGAACGCCCCGCGCACGTGCCGCGGGTTGAAGCCGGCGGGCCGCCAGACGGCTCCGTCGTGCTCCAGCAACACGCCCCCCACGATGCCCGCGCGCGGCTCGCGCGCGAAGGTGCGCGCGACCCACTCGAAGTAGTGGGGAGGCAGGAACAGATCCCCGTCCATCTTCACGATGACCGCGGCGTCGCCGCTCGTCTCGCGGAGGCCGCGGTTGAAGGCGTCCACCACCCGGCCGCCGCGGGCGCGGGGCGTCCCCGCGCCGGCCTCCACCACACGGATCCAGGGGTGCTCGGCCGCGTACCCGCGGGCGATCTCCAGCGTCCCGTCGGAGGAGCCGTCGTCGACGATCACCCACTCGCGGGCCCGGTGGGTCTGGCCGATCATCGACTCCGCCGTGCGCGGCAACGACGCGGCCTCGTCCTTCACCGGGCTCACGACGACGTAGTCGGGGAGGCTCACGGGCGGGGATCCTACCCCAGCCCTCCGGGCGGAGCGCTCAAGGGCGCGCCGCGTCGCGTCGATCCTCTAACCGACTGGTCCGGCCGTAGTGCCCACGGAGCCGGATCCACACAGGAGGAAGCATCAGATGGGATGGACCCCTGCGCGAACGCGGGCCGGTGCGCCCGTGGCCGCCCTCGCGCTACTGGCCGGGATGGCCGTCACCGCCGGACCGGCGTCCGCCGCCACGGCCGGAGTCTTCTCCGCGAGCCCCAAGAGCGGCTCCACGGTGAGCGGCGCGATCGTCTGGGAGGCCGGCGCCAAGAAGCCCTCGGCCATCTCGCGCGTCGACTTCCTGGTCGACGGCAAGCTGCGCTGGACCGACCGCTACGCCCCGTTCACCTACGGCGGCGACGGCGGCCGGCTGGACACGCGCGACCTCGCCAACGGCAACCACACCCTCAAGGTGACCGCGCACGAGACCAACGGGTCGCGCGGCTCCGCGACGGCCAAGATCGTCGTGAGGAACACGGTCGACAAGACCGCCCCGGCCGCCCCCTCCGGCCTCCGCGTCGTGTCGGCGTCCACCGCGGGCATCGACGTCGCGTGGTCCGCGGCGACCGACCCCTCCGGCATCGCCGGGTACCGCGTCTTCCTCGACGGCGTCGCCGCCGGGGACGTCACGACGACGGGCCGCTCCTTCACGGGCCTGGCCTGCGGCAGCGCGCACACCGTGGCCGTCGACGCGGTCGACGGCGCCGGCAACCGCTCGGCGCGCGCGTCGATCACGGCGTCCACCGCCGCGTGCCCGGCCCCCGCCCCGCCGCCATCGGTCGTCCTGCCCCCGGCCCCGCTGCCGGAGCCCCCGCCCCCCGTGCCGCCGGCCCCCGAGCCCCCGGCCCCGGAGCCGCCGGCGCCCGTGCCGCCCACCCCCGAGCCGCCCCCGGCCGGCGTCGCGTCCGTGTTCGTCGCCCCCGGCGGCAGCGACGCCGCCGCCTGCACGGCCGGCGCGCCGTGCGCGTCCCTCGACCGCGCCTACCGGGTCGCAGACCCGGGCGACGTGGTGCAGGTCGCCGCCGGCTCCTACGGCAGCCAGACGATCGCGCTCGACGCCACCAAGACGTCGTCCGCGGACGTCGTGATCCGGCCGGCCGCCGGCGCCGCCGTGAACCTGTCCTACCTGCGGGTCTACGGCCGCCACGTCGAGGTGCGCGGGGTGACCACCAACGGCTGGTACCTCTACCCCGGCGCGAAGGACGTCACCCTGCGCGACGTGGTGTCCAACGAGGCCGCGTTCATCACCTCGGCCGACGACGTCAGCATCGTCGGGGGCGAGATCCGCGGCGTCGACTCGCGCGACGGCCTCCAGGTGAAGGTGGCCTCGAGCGGCTACGCGGAGCCCCGCAACCTGCTCATCGACGGGCTCTTCATCCACGACATCACGCGGGTGAGCGACCCGACGTCGCACGTCGAGTGCGTCCAGTTCACGGCCGGGGTCGGCGTCACGATCCGCAACAGCCGCTTCCTGGACTGCGGCACGCAGGGCGTCTTCTTCAAGGAGGGCCTCGGCGGCCAGATCGACGACGTCATGATCGAGAACAACTTCTTCGGGAAGCTCTCGGGCTACAACACGCTGATCTTCGACGACGGCGTGTCCCGGATGACGGCCCGGTACAACTCCTTCGCCAAGGCCCCGCGCCTCGGCTCCGGCACCGGCACCAGCGCCATCACGGCGTACGGGAACGCCGGGGAGCTCGCCTCCTGCGGGTCGGGCGTCACCTACCGGTACAACGTCTGGTCCGGCGCCGCGTGCGGCACCGGCGACCTCAAGGCGTCGCCCGGGTTCGTCAACGCCGACGGCTTCGACCTGCGGCTCGCCGCCGGCTCGGCCGCCATCGACCGCGGCGACCCCGCCAACCGCCCCGCGTCGGACATCTTCGGCACCGCCCGTCCCAAGGGCGGCGCGCCGGACGCCGGCGCGCACGAGCTCTCCTAGAGGGCTAGCCGGTCCCCCCGTCGTCCCCCGGTCCCGGTCCCCCCGGGGCCGGGGGGCGGCGCGCGGACCCGGTCAGGGCCACGCGCGCCGCGCGCAGGTGGCCCCGCCGGACCTCCGGCCCCCCGCGGCCCACGGCCGCGTGGGTGAGGCCGCTCAGCGCCACCCCGACGCGCTCCAGCGCGGCGGCCGGCGGCGAGTAGTGCTTGTGCGCGTAGCGCACACGGCTCGCGGCGAGCACCGGCAGCAGCCCGGCGCGCGGCGCCGAGGCGCCCCCCTCGTGCGCGCAGACGGCGTCCGGATCGAACGCGATGCCGAACCCCACGTCGCGGATGCGACGGCAGAGGTCCTTGTCCTCCCCGTAGAGGAAGAAGCCCTCGTCCATCCCGCCGATCCGCCGCAGCACGTCCCGCCGCACGAGCACGCACGCCCCGGAGACCCACTCGGGCGCGCCGGGCACCGCGTAGACGGCCGGGTCCCGGATCACCTCGTCGGCCCAGGTGGCGCGCGGGCGCAGCCGCTGCAGGAAGAGCGCCTGGGCGAACGTCGAGCGCAGCCGGGGGAAGCGGCGCAGGGACGGCTGGAGGCTGCCGTCGGTGTTCCGGATGAGCGGCGCCACGGCACCGAGCCCCGGATCGGCGTCCAGGGCGCCGGCGAGCCGCGCGAGGCTCTCCCCGTCGATCGAGGCGTCCGGGTTCAGGAGCAGCACGTAGGGCGCGTCGCCCGCCCTCACGCCCGTGTTCACGCCGTAGGAGAAGCCGCCGTTGCGCGGGTTGGCGATCGCCTCGACCGGCAGGTCCTCGACGACCTCGAGCCCGCCCTCGGGGGATGCGTTGTCGACCACGATCACGTGGACGCCCGGCAGCCGGCACACCGACTCGACGCACCCACGCAGGGCGTCGCGGCTGTTGTACGCGACCACGACGACGTCGACCCGGCTCACGGCGGCCGACCCTACCAGGGGCCGCCCGCCCGGCCGCCCCGGGGACGGCCCCGCGGGCGTCTATCCTGCCCCGTCGTGGCCGTCCGCTCCCCCGCGCGCCCCTGGCTCGCCGCCGCCGCGGCCCTCGTGCTCGCCGCCGGGCTCGCCGGGTGCGGCTCCGACACGGCGGACGCGCCGCAGGAGACGGCGCCCCCGGAGCCGGCCGCGCCGCAGTGGTTCGTCGCGCCGTCGGGGTCGGACATCGGCGCCGGGACCCGCGAGGACCCGTTCGCCACGATGGCCGCCGCCCACGCCGTGGCCGCGGACGGGGACATCGTGGAGATGGCCGGTGGCGACTACCCGGTGCAGCGGTGGTCCGAGCCGTCCGCGGGCCCCGGGGAGCCGGTCGTCTTCGTCCCCGCGCCCGGCGCCGTCGTGCGGCTGGCCTACCTCCAGCTCGACGACGTCGACGACGTCGAGTTCCGCGACCTCCGGACCGAGGGCTGGTACATCGGCCCGGGCAGCCAGCGCGTCACGCTCCAGGGCGTCCGCTCGTCGGTGAACGGCAACTTCATCACGAGCGCCCGGGACGTCCTGATCCAGGGAGGAGAGATCGGGCCGGTCGACTCCTCGGACGGCATCCAGGTGAAGGTCGCCGAGGGCGGTGTCCAGCCGGCGCGCATCACGATCGACGGCGTCCGGATGCACGACATCACCCGTCGTGAGGATCCGGACTCCCACGTGGACTGCGTGCAGTTCGGCGCCGGCCGCGACGTGGTGGTCCGCCGGTCCCGGTTCGACCGCTGCGCCACCCAGGGGGTGTTCCTGCGCCCCTTCGGCGGCGGCGTGATCGAGGACGTGCTGATCGAGAACAACTGGTTCGGTCTCGTGATCGAGGGGTTCTCCGGCCTGGTCGTGGACGAGGACGTCGGCCCCGGCGCCGGGATCGTGGTCCGCTACAACTCGAGCGTCGCCGGCATGCGCGTCGAGCCGGCCGGCGCGCGGATGACCGCCAACGTCGGCCCCCTCCAGTCCTTCGCATGCGTACCGGGGGTGGTGTACCGGCACAACGTCTGGTCCGAGGCCTCCTGCGACCCCACCGACCAGACCGCCGCGCTCGGCTTCGCCGATCCGTCCGGGCCGGACCCCGTCCTCGTCCCGGGCGCCGCGGCCATCGACGCCGGCGACCCCGCCGACCACCCCGACACCGACATCGACGGCAGGACGCGCCCGATGGGGTCCGCGCCCGACGCGGGCGCGAGCGAGGCGGCGCCGGGCTGACCGCCGGATCGCCGAGCGCCGCCCGGGCTCGGTGATTTTCGGAACCTGGATCCCTCCGCCCAGCGCCCTGCCTAGACCATTGGTCAGCGTCCAGACGCCGTGCGGACGGGCTAGCCTCACCCTCGGTGGCGGAATCGCGTGGAGGAGCCTGTATGCAGCAGCAGGCAGGGCAGGGACTCGTGGACGCCGGCGGACGTGCCGCCGGCGCGGTGGCGCGATCGACGGGCGGGGCGCTGCGCCGGATCGGCCTCACCCGGGTGGACCCGGCCATCATCGTGGCGGTGCTCTGGCTCACCCTGGTGGCCATCCTCCTGGCGATCGGGGGCGTGCCGACGTCGCTCATCGTGGGCTTCGGACTGCTGGGCCTGATCGGGCCCATCGCGGTGGTGGTGGCCGGCGTCCTCGTCCGTCGTCGCGCCGAGCCCGACGGGGCGGCCCCGACGAACGGAGCCGGGCGCATCATCCTGCCGTCGTCTGTGGCCTCACCCCGGGGGGGCCGGCGGATGTGAGCCGCCGAGGTCCGACGGGCGGCGTCCTCGTCGGATCCGGCCATCGCCTCCCGCGGTCAGAGTTGACCGTCTGAGAAGCTATTCCGCCGGAATCGCCACCGGGGCGGCCGGGGACATCACCCGTCTGCGCGGCTGAGGAGTAGAAGCTCGCAAAACGTGGAATAGACGGGCCATGCCCACCACCGCGCGCTTGCTACGGTCGCGCCGATGAGCCCCGACTCGGATGTCGCGGCGGGCTCGATCGACGCCCCCCGAGCTCTGCACCAACGGGCACTCGCCCGGGTCCGGACGCGGACCGGGCCCTACGACCCGGTGCCGGTCCTTGCGCTGGCGGCCGCGCTGCTCTTCTCGATCGCCGTCTGGACCGCGGCCATCTGGGCCGCGGTCCAGATCCTCGGCTAGGTACTAGCCGAGCCGCTCCTTCACGAGCTCGGCGACCTCCGTGGGGTTGGTCCCCACGCGCACGCCCTTCGCCTCCAGGGCGTCCTTCTTGGCCTGGGCGGTGCCGGACGAGCCGGTGATGATCGCGCCCGCGTGCCCCATCTGCTTGCCGGGCGGCGCCTGGAAGCCGGCGATGTAGGCCACGACCGGGGTGCTCATGTTCTCGGCGATGTACTCCGCCGCCTTCTCCTCCTCGGCCCCGCCGATCTCGCCGACCATGACCACCAGGTCGGTCTCGGGGTCCGCCTCGAAGCGCGACAGGATGTCGATGAACGAGCTGCCAACGACCGGGTCGCCGCCGATGCCGACGACGGTGCTCTGGCCGATGTCGAAGAGCGCCAGCTCCTTCGAGATCTGGTAGGTCAGCGTGCCGGAGCGGCTCACGAGGCCGACGCGGCCCGGCGAGAACACCTGGGTCGGCATGATCCCGACCGAGGCGACGCCCGGCGAGATGGCGCCCGGGCAGTTCGGGCCGATGAGGACCTGGTCGCCGCGGCGCAGGTGGGTGTAGACGCGCATCATGTCGTGGGCGGGGATGCCCTCGGTGATGCAGACGATCGTCTCCACGCCGCTCTCGATGGCCTCGAAGAGGGCGTCGGTCGCGAAGCGCGGCGGGACGAACACCATCGCGGTGTTCGCGCCGGTCTCGGACACGGCATCGGCGACGGTGTTGAACACCGGGATGCCCTCGACGTCCTGGCCGGCCTTGCCGGGGGTGACGCCGGCGACCACGTTGGTGCCGTACGCCTTGTTGCGGGTCGCGTGGAACGCGCCCTCGCGGCCGGTGATGCCCTGCACCACCAGCTTGGTGTCCTTGTCGACCAGGATGCTCATGCGGCCTCCTTCGCGAGCTCGACGGCTCGTCGGGCGGCTGACAGCATCGTCGCCTCCACCACCACGTTGTCCGGCGCGCGGTCGCGGATGATCGCGCGCCCCTCCTCCTCGTTGGTGCCGTCCAGGCGCACGACGATCGGCAGCGTCGTCCCGAGCCGGTCGAGCGCGGTCAGCAGGCCCTCGGCCACCTCGTCGCAGCGGGTGATGCCGCCGAAGATGTTGACGAGGAGCGCCTTCACCTTCGGGTCGGACAGCAGCACCTCGAGCGCCGCGACCACCTCGTCGGCCTTGGAGCCGCCGCCCGCGTCCAGGAAGTTCGCGGGGCGGCCGCCGGCCAGGGCCACGACGTCCAGCGTGCTCATCACGAGCCCGGCGCCGTTGCCGAGGATGCCGACGTCGCCGTCCAGCTTGACGTAGGTGACGCCCTTCTCCTGGGCCATCCGCTCCTGCGGGTCCTCGGTGGTGCTCTCCTTGAGCTCCGCGAGGTCGGGGTGGCGGTAGAGCGCGTTGCCGTCGATCGTGACCTTGGCGTCCAGGGCGATGACCTGCCCGTCGGTGGTCCAGATGAGCGGGTTGATCTCCATCAGCATCGCGTCGGACGCGACGAAGCCGGCGTACAGGCGCTGCAGGATGTCGACGACGCCCTTGATGGCGCCCGCGTCGATCTCCGCGTGGTAGGCGAGCCAGCGGGCGTGGTGGGCCTGGAAGCCGGTCAGCGGGTCGACGTGCAGCCGCGCGAGCTTCTCCGGCTGGGAGGCGGCGACCTCCTCGATGTCCACGCCGCCGACCGCCGAGAGCATGACCAGGGGCTTCTTCGCGCCGCGGTCGAAGGTGACCGACGCGTAGTACTCCTTCTGGATCTCCGACGCGGCCTCGATCCACACGCGGTGGACCGTGTGCCCGCGGATGTCCATGCCCAGGATGTCGCGCGCGCGGGCCTCGGCCTCGTCCGGCCCGTCGGCCAGCTGGATGCCGCCGGCCTTGCCGCGGCCGCCGATCTGGACCTGGGCCTTCACGACGACCCTGCCGCCGATCTTCTCGGCCGCGGCGCGCGCCTGCTCGGGCGTCTCGGCCACCTCGCCGGACGGCACCGGGATGCCGGTGCGCGCGAAGAGCTGCTTACCTTGGTACTCGAAGAGATCCACAGTCGCCTCTGGTCGCTGACGGGACGGCCGCGCGTCAACCCGGACGACGGCCGCCGGCCATCCTACCTGCCGGCGCCGGTCCGCTCCGGGGCCCGCCCGCGGGCCTGCACCCACGGTCAGGGACGGACTCCCCGGACGGCGCTCGCGGAGCGGGGGACGCGCGTGGGATGGTGCCGCCATGCCCCGACGAGCGCCCCGCGCGCAGCACGCCCGCGCGGTCGCGGCGCTCGCCGCCGCGGCGCTCACCGTTCCCGTGGGGATGGCGTCGGCCGCGCCGGACACGCGCCTCGACTTCGGCGCCCCCGTGCCCGGCACGATCCCCGACGCCGCCGGCCTCGGCACCGGGTTCAGCGCCGTCCTGAGCCCCCGGCTCGGCACGACCGGGCTGGTCCCCTCGAAGCTGCTCCTCACCAACGCCGGCCAGGACGCCGTGCTCTCCGTGCTCGCGACCCCGGGGGACGCCGCCGCCGCGACCGGGTCGGACCAGGAGAACGCGCTCGCGGTCCCCGTCGAGTCCGGCGTGGACTTCGCCGTGGAGGCCACCCTGGTCGGGCCGCTCGGCCTGGTCCAGAACGGCCAGTCCGGCGGCCTGCACGTCGGCTTGAACCAGATCGACTACCTGAAGCTCGTCGCCCGCCAGAACGCGGGCGCCGACGGCCTGCAGCTCCGCGTCGAGCGGCGGAACTCGATGGCCGCCCAGCAGACCCGGGGGGTCTCCTCCATCGGGTCGGGCGCCGCGACCCGCGTCCGGCTGCGGCTGGAGGTCGACGTCTCGGCGTCGTCCGTGCGCGCCCTGTTCGCCGTCAACGACGGGCCCCTCGTGCCGCTGCACACCCAGAGGCAGGCCGTCGTGACCGACATCCTGACCTCACCGGGCCTCACGGCCGGGATCATCACGACGGATCCCGCGGGCGGCGCGCCCTGGACGGCCCGCTACACGGACTTCGTCCTCGACACCCCGCCGACGGTCGACGGCGTGTTCCCGGCCCAGGGCGCGACCGGGGTGCCGGTGCGCGCCGGCGTCGTCGTGACCTTCTCCGACGCCATGGCGCCGGGCACCGTGCCGCCGGCGGTGGCCCTCGTGCGCGGCACCGACGGCGCCCGGGTGCCGCTGGTCGTGACGCTCGCGGCGGACGGGCGCACGGCGACGCTCACGCCCACGGCCCCGCTCGACCCGGGGACGCCCTACGCCGTCTCAGTGGGCACATCGGCGACCGACGCCAGCGGCTACGGGCTGCAGGCCGCCGCCCAGAGCACGTTCCGCACGGCCTCGCTCGCGACGGCGGCCGGCGGCGGCCTGCCCGGGCCGAGGCTCCCGAAGGCGAACCTGCGCGGCGCCGCGACGGGCCTGCGGGCCGCCTGGAACCGTCCCGCGGGGCGCGTGACGCTCCGGCTCCGCGGCCTGGCCGGCCTGGCCACGGTCCAGGTGGGCCAGACGACGCGCTTCCCGAAGCGCGGGGTGCTGCGGCTGGCCCGGCGCAAGGCCGGCGTGATGGTCGTCCGGGTGATGCCGAAGCCCGTGGCGGCGGGCCTGCTGGCCCCGCGCACCTGGCTCGTGGTGCTGCGGCCCTCCGGCGACGTCAAGGTGCGGCGCCTCAACCGGTAGGGCGCCGCCAGGCTCCTAGGCGACGGCGGGCGCCTCGGCGCGGTAGAGGCTCTCCAGCAGGTCCATCACCGGGGCCCACTCCAGGGTGTCCTCGGCGAACCGCCGGGCGCTCGCGCCCAGCGCCGCGCGCCGGCCGGGGTCCCCGAGCAGGTCGACGACGGCATCGGCGAAGCCGGCGCGGGTCGCGATCTCCAGCTCCCGGCCGTGGGCCACGTCGAGGCCCGCCGCCACCTCGGGGTTCGCGAGCACGGCCTTCCCCATCGCCATCGCCTCGGCGAGCTTCTGCGGGAAGCCGCCCCCGATGCGCAGCGGGGTCACGATGAGCTCGGCCTCGCGCATCCAGGGCTGCACGGCGGGCACCATCCCGGTGACCGTCACGCCGGGCAGCTCGCCGAGCGCCAGGACCGACTTCTCGGGCTCCGCGCCGACGAGCGCCAGGGTCGCCTCCGGACGGTGACGGCGCACCGCGGGCAGCACCTCCTTCGCCAGGAAGTGGGCCGCGTCGACGTTCGGCAGGTACGACATCGAGCCCACGAAGACGAGGCGCCCCGGGATCTCCGGCGTGTCGTCGGGCGCGAAGGCGTCGAGGTCCACGCCGATCGGGACGACCGTGACGTCGGGCACGCCCCCGCCGCCCAGCGCCCGCCGGTCCGCCGGGCTGGTGACGATGGCGGCGTCGAACAGCGGCCGCACGTCCCGCTCCCACCGCACCATGCGGCGCGTGTCCTCGCTCAGGATGATGCGCTGGTCCAGGCGGCCCACCGCGGCGGCCGCGTTGCGGTTGTAGTCCGACACCGCGTCGCAGTAGTCGAGCAGCGTCCGCACGCCGGTCCCCTGCGCGAGGCGGCCGATGCCGGCGAGGCGCTCGCGGTCGACGTGGAGCACGTCGTAGCGGCCGGTGCGCAGCCGGCGGGTGATCTCCTCCTCGAAGGCCGGGGTGCGGCAGTAGGCGACCCGCAGGGGCTCCCGGGAGGGGAGCGCCGTGAGGCAGTTGCGCAGGGCCCGCGTCTTCTCGAGCGGCACGATCGTCACCGAGGCGCACCGCTCGCGCAGCTCGGCGAGCTGGGCCGAGCCCTCCGCCGCCTGGGCGGTCGCGGGCTTCTCCAGCGCGACCAGGTCGATCTCGTGACGCTCGGCCAGGCGGGTGATGAAGCCGAAGGGGCGCATCTTGGGCGCGATCGGCAGGTAGGGGGTGACGAACAGGATCCTCAACGGTGGCGCCTCGCGGTGGGGGGTGGGTCCGCTGTCCCACGCACGGTAGGGCGTCCCGGGGCCCTTCGCCGCCCCCCGCCGGAGGGGGATTGGCACGCGGACCCTGGCCGAACCGCCCGGCATCGGATGTTCCCGCGCGACACCACGTTCGTGGACGACGCGCCGGGTTGCGATCCGACCCGGCGCGGGCGGGACTGGAGGGGAAACCGAGGAGAGGACGGTTCACCCATGGCCCAGAGACCGTGGCAGAGGCCCGTGCGCGCGTTCGGCACCGGCGCGCTCGCGGCGGCGCTCATCGCGGGCGCGTCGGCGCCCGTGCTCGGCGCCCCCGACACGACGCTCGACTTCGGCGCGGCGGTCGACGGCACGCTGCCCGACTCCGCCGGCGCCGGCACCGGCTTCACCGGCACACTCGGCGGGTCGGGCTCGGTGCCCGCGAACCTGCTGCTCGACACGGCGGCGCCCGGGCTGCTGAAGGTCACCACGACCTCCGGCGACGCCGCGGCGAGCCCGAGCTCACAGGACAACGCCCTCGCCGTGAAGGTCGACGGCAGCGGCGGCTACGTCGTCGAGACGCGGATCGCCGCCCCGCTCGACCTGACCCAGCCACTGCAGAGCGCGGGGATCATGGTCGGCACCGACCAGAACAACTACGTCAAGGCCGTCGTCCGCAAGAGCGCCGGTGGCGCCGACCAGATGCAGGCGCTCGTCGAGCGCCTCGCCCAGGACCCCGGCGATCCGTTCGAGACGGTTCAGAAGGGCGTCGTGGGCCTCCCGGCGGCCGAGGCGATCGACCTGCGCCTCACGGTCGCCCCGGACGGCACCGTGACGGGCGAGTTCGCCTTCGGCGACGCCAACTGGCAGCCGATCGGGTCGTTCGCGCTGGCGGCCGCGGCCGGGGAGGAGGTGTGGGCGGGGATCATCAGCACCCATTCCGGCTCGGCGACCCCGTTCACGGTGGGCTACGACATGGTCCGCGTGGACGTGCCCCCGGCCCTCGTGGGCGTCACCCCCGCGGGCGGCGCATCGGGCGTGCCGGCGGCCGGGGCCGTGACCGCCACCTTCGACCAGCCCATGGACGCGGGCAGCCTCACGACGGCGTTCACGCTCGAGCCCGAGGGGTCGCCCGGCGCGCCGGTCGCGGGGACGGTCACCCTCGGCGGCGACGGCACGGTGGCGACCTTCACGCCGTCGGCCGCGCTGCAGCCGGGCACGCGCTACGTCGTGTCGGTGGGCGCCGGGGCGACCGACACCAGCGGCCACGCGCTGACCAACCCGGCCACGAGCGCGTTCACGACGGCGGCCACGCCCTCGCCGGTCCCGCCGTCCGGGGGGACGTCCGGGTCCGGGGCGCTGTGCGCCACGGTCCCGGCCCGCGCCGCCGCCTCGGGCTCCTCGGGCACCATCCGCCTGCGGCCGGCGCAGCTCCTCATCAACCAGCGGATCTCCCAGGCGGCGGTGCGGCGGTCGAACGCCGTGCAGGCGTGGCTGGACGCCGGCATCGCCACCCGGGACCTCTGTGGCCGCGCCTTCGCGGCGACGGCCTTCCGGGGCGTCACCTTCGGCACCGCCGGGACCACGGCCGCGGCCGAGCCGGCCACGCCGCGCCCCTTCACGGTCGCCCGCGCGTCGGGCTCCGCGACGGGCACGGTCGAGCTCTCCCCCGAGCAGCTGCTCATCAACCAGCGCATCTCGCAGGCGGCCGTCCGGCGTTCCAACGCGCTCCAGGCGCGCCTCGACGCCGGCCTGACCGGCGGGGACCTCGCCGACGGCGCGCTGACGGCCGGCAAGCTCGTGCCGGGCATCGCGGTGACGGGCACCTCGGCCGCCCCGGCGGCGCCGGCCTCGGTCACCCGCGTCGCCGCGGGGTCGGCGGGGTCCGGCGGCCGGGTGGAGGCGACGGTCGCGCAGCTGCGCATCAACCAGCGCATCTCGCAGGCCGCCGTCCGGCGCTCCAACGCGCTCATCGACCGCCTGTCGCGCGGGCTGAGCGGGAGCGACTTCGCGCCCGGCTCCGTCGGCGCGGCGGACCTGGCGCCGGCGCTGCGGACGCAGCGGCCGGCCTCCTGAGGGACGGCGCCACGGCCCCTCCCGGCGCGCGCCGGGAGGGGCCCGCGCCTCAGGAGACGATCGCGAGCACCTCGCCGGCCTGGACGCCCTGGCCCTCGGCCACCCGGAGCTCCTTCACCGTCCCGGCGGCGTGGGCGGCGACCTCGTTCTCCATCTTCATCGCCTCGACGATGCAGACGACCTGGCCCGGCTCGATGGCCTGGCCCACCTCGACGAGCACCTTGAGGATCGTCCCCTGCATCGGTGTCACCACCTCGCCGGGCTTGCCGCCGCCCCCCGCGGGCCCGGAGGCCTTCTTCGCCTTCGCCTTCTTGGGGGCGGGCGCGGCCGGCCCGGCGCCGCCCGCGGGCGCCTCGTAGCGCAGCGCGACCTCCAGGCGCCGGCCGCCGACCTCGGCGGTGAAGCGGCGCTCGGTGAGCTCGGGGGCGTCGGGCGCCTCGTCGGCGGGGGTGGCCGCGGCGGGCGCCGCGCCGTCGGCCGCCGGAAGGGGGGTGGGCTCGTCGGCCATCGCGGCGAGCTGGGCGTGGCAAGCGCCGCCCGCGATGAACTCCTGCTGCCGCAGCAGCCAGCGGTGGAACGGGATGAGCGTCGCCGGGCCCTCCACCACGTACTCGTCCAGCGCGCGCAGCATCCGGCGGCGGGCGGAGTCGCGGTCGACGTCCCAGGTGATGAGCTTCGCCACCATCGGGTCGTAGATCTCGGGGATCTCCGAGCCGGCGCGGACGCCGGAGTCGACCCGGACGCCGGGCCCCGTCGGCTCCCGGTAGGCCGTGATGCGGGCGGGGGAGGGCAGGAAGCGCTTCTCGGCGTCCTCCGCGTTGATGCGGCACTCGAAGGCGTGGCCGCGCGGGCGCACCTCCTCCTGGGTCACCGACAGGGGCTCGCCGGCCGCCACGCGCACCTGCTCGCGCACCAGGTCGAGGCCGGTGACCGCCTCGGTGACCGTGTGCTCCACCTGGATGCGGGTGTTCATCTCCAGGAAGAAGAACTCCTCGCCGGAGACGAGGTACTCCAGGGTCCCGGCGCCGGCGTAGTCGACCGCCAGGGCGGCGCGCACCGACGCCTCGCCCATCCGCCGGCGCAGGTCGTCGGAGACGACCGGGCTCGGCGTCTCCTCCACGAGCTTCTGGTGACGGCGCTGCACGGAGCAGTCGCGCTCGCCCAGCCAGATGCACGACCCGTGGGTGTCGGCCAGGATCTGGATCTCCACATGCCGCGGCTCGGGGAGGTAGCGCTCCAGGTACACGGCGCCGTCGGCGAAGAAGCGCTCGCCCTCGCGGACGGCCCCGGCGAACGCGTCGTCCAGGTCGGCCGGGGTGAGCGCCACCCGGAAGCCCTTGCCGCCGCCGCCGGCGCTCGCCTTGACGGCGACCGGGTAGCCGATGGAGTCGGCGATCGGGCGCGCGGCCTCGACGTCGGCCACCGGCTCGGTGACCCCGGGGACGATCGGGACGCCCGCCGCGTCCATCAGGGCGCGGGCGCCGGTCTTGGAGCCCATCGCGTCGATCGCGTCGGCCGGCGGGCCGATCCATGTGATGCCGGCCTCGCCGAGCGCCCGGGCGAAGCCGGCGTTCTCGGCCAGGAACCCGTACCCCGGGTGGACCGCGTCGACGCCGGCCTCGCGGCAGACCTCGAGGATCGCCGGGACCTTCAGGTAGCTCTCGGACGCGGGCCCCGGCCCGATGAGGTACGCCTCGTCGGCGTGGGAGACGAAGACGGCGTCGCGGTCCACCTCGCTGTAGACCGCCACCGAGGCGATGCCCATCTCGCGCAGCGTCCGGAACACCCGGATGGCGATCTCGCCGCGGTTCGCGACCAGCACCTTGCCGAACGTCCTCGTCACTCGTGCACCCCCCACGGTGGTCCGTCGTGCTTGACGTGGGCGGGCACCTCGGCCGCCTCGATCATCGCGGCGCGCCGCCAGCGGGAGCGGTAGGCGGCCGGGAGCGGATCGGGCGCCGGGCCGGCCTCCGACTCCACCAGCGCCGCCATCGCCGCGGTCAGCGCGGCCAGCCCCTCCGAGCCGGGATCGCCCCCGGCGCGGATCTCCACCGTCCACGAGGTCACAGCGGGATGTTCCCGTGCTTGCGCTTCGGCCGCAGCTCGCGCTTGGTGAGGGAGGTCTCCAGCGCCCGCACGAGCCAGGCGCGCGTCTCCTCCGGCTCGATGACGTCGTCCACGTAGCCGCGCTCGGCGGCGATGTACGGGCTGGCGAAGCGCTCGGTGTAGTCCGCGATGAGCTGCGCCCGCCGGGCGGCGACGTCCTCGCCGGCCTTCTCGGCCTCCGCCAGCTCGCGGCGGAAGACGATGTTGACCGCGCCCTCGGCCCCCATCACCGCCACCTCGGCGGTCGGCCAGGCGGCGTTGAAGTCGGCCCCGACGTGCTTGCTCGCCATGACGTCGTACGCGCCGCCGTAGGCCTTGCGCGTGATGACCGTCAGCTTGGGGACGGTGGCCTCGCTGTAGGCGTACAGCAGCTTGGCGCCGTGGAGGATGATCCCGTTGTACTCCTGGGTCGTGCCGGGCAGGAAGCCGGGGACGTCCACGAGCGTCACGAGCGGGATGTTGAAGGCGTCGCAGAAGCGCACGAAGCGCGCGCCCTTGATCGACGCGTCGATGTCGAGCACGCCGGCGAGCGCCTTCGGCTGGTTCCCGACGATCCCGACCGTGTGGCCGGCGAGGCGGGCGAAGCCGACCACGATGTTCGGGGCGAAGAGCGGGGCGACCTCCATGAAGTCGCCGTCGTCCACGATGTGCCCGATCACGTCGGTCATGTCGTACGGCTTCGTGGCGACGTCCGGGATGATCGTCGCGAGCTCGGGGGCCTGCCGGTCCGGCGGGTCGGCGGTCGGCACGAAGGGCGGCGGGTCGAGGTTGTTCTGGGGCAGGAAGGAGACGAGCTCCCGCACCTGCTCCAGGCACTCCTCCTCGGAGTCGGCGGCGAACTGGCAGACGCCCGAGCGCGTCGCGTGGCTCTGGGCCCCGCCGAGCTCCTCCATGGTCACGTCCTCGCCGGTCACCGTCTTGATGACCTCGGGGCCCGTGATGAACATGTGGCTCGTCTCGCGGACCATGAAGATGAAGTCCGTGATCGCCGGGCTGTAGACGGCGCCGCCGGCGCAGGGCCCCATGATCACGGAGATCTGGGGGATCACCCCGCTCGCGCGGACGTTGCGGAAGAAGATGTCCGCGTAGCCGCCGAGGGAGACGACGCCCTCCTGGATGCGCGCCCCGCCGGAGTCGTTGAGCCCGATGATGGGGCAGCCCATCCGGACCGCCAGGTCCATGACCTTGACGATCTTCTCGGCGAAGACCTCGCCGAGGCTCCCGCCGAAGACCGTGAAGTCCTGCGAGAACACGAAGACCGTGCGCCCGTCGATGGTGCCGTGGCCGGTGACGACGCCGTCGCCCCACGGGCGGTTGTCCTCCAGCCCGAAGCCGTGGGCCCGGTGCCGCGTGAACATGTCGAGCTCGACGAACGAGCCGGGGTCCAGCAGCAGGTCGATCCGCTCGCGCGCCGTGAGCTTGCCGCGCGCGTGCTGGCGCTCGACCGCCGCCTCGGTCCCCGCGTGGCGGGCCTCCTCGCGCAGGGCGCGGAGCCGTTCCCGCTTCTCCTCGGTGCTCACCCGTCCTCCGGTGCGACGCCGTCGACTCGCGGCCTGCCAACCGCCGCGACGGCGGCGGGACGCTACCACACGCCGCCCCGGCCGCCCGGGGACCCGGACCGCTACAGTCGCCCCGATGGCCCCCGACCCCATCCGCGTGAGCGTCCGCCTGTTCGCCTCGCTGCGCGAGGCCGCCGGCGCCGGGCGCCTGGAGCTGGAGCTCCCGGCCGCCACCCCGGTCGGGGCCGTGTGGGACCACCTCCCGGACGGGGTGCGCGACGGCGGCCCCCCCGAGGGCATGCGGTACGCGCTCAACCACGCCTGGACGCTGCCGGGCGCCCCGATGCGCGACGGCGACGAGGTGGCCCTGATCCTCCCGGTGTCCGGCGGGTGATCGCCCTCTCCGACAGCCCGCTCGACATCGCCGCGCTGCTGGCCGCGGTGGGGGACGACGAGCACGGCGGCACCGCCCTGTTCGTCGGCACCACCCGCCGCGAGGCCGATTCGGCCGCGGTGGACGCGCTCGTCTACGAGGCCTATGAGGAGCTGGCCCTGGCCGAGATGGCGGCCGTCGCCGCCGAGGCCGAGGCGGCCTGGGGCGCGCGTGTCGCGGTGGCCCACCGCGTCGGGGCCGTCGCGGTGGGGGAGCCCAGCGTCATCGTGGCCGCCTCGGCGGGCCACCGCCCGGCGGCGTTCGCGGCCTGCCGCCAGGTCATCGACGAGCTCAAGGCCCGCGTCCCGGTCTGGAAGCAGTCCGTCCACCCCGGCGGCGATGCGCGCTGGATCGACGGCCGCGACGCCCCGCGCGCCGCGCCCACCCCCGACCCCGCCGGGAGGCCCCATGCCGGATGAGCCCGATCGCCCCGGGATCGGGGTCGACAGCCCCACCATCGCCCCGGCGATGCCCGACGTCGACCTCGAGCAGGACCAGGAGGAGGAGCTCTGGACCGACGACTCCGGTGAGGACTACTCCGGCTGGTACTGCGTCCGCACCGACCCGTGGCCCTGCCCGGCCGAGGGCTGCACGTTCGTCGCCCTGTTCCTCACCGCGGCGCACCTCGTGATCGTCTGGCCGGAGATGGACGACCCGAGCCTGCTGCGCCACGCCGCGGCCGCCCGCGACGCCGGCCGCAACCCGAAGCCCGCGGTCTACGAGCCGGCCTTCGGCCCGGCCTGCTCCTACTACCAGTGGGAGGCCGCCGGGCACCCGGTCCACGCGGTCCGCGGCGGCGGCGACGGGGACGTGTACTCGAAGCGCTGATCCCGGGGGCGTCGCCCCGGCCACCACTCCTGCTCCGGCGCCCCCGCGCCGATGGGATGGGTGTGAGCGAGGACTCCCGCCAGCCCGACGGGGACGACGCCTTCTGCCGCGTGGTGCGCGTGTCCGTCGGGCGCCGCCAGATCGACGCCATCGCCGCCGCCGCCGCGGGGGGCCGTCCCGGCCGCCGCGAGCGCCGCGCCGCCCTGGAGCAGGCGATCATGACGAGCGCCTGGTCCAGCGCCCGGCCGGGGGAGCCAGCCGCCGACTGGCTGCGGGTCGTCCACCCGATCGACCCCCCGATGGCCGAGCTCGCGCCGGACCGCCAGCTGCTGCTGCTCGTCGCCGGCCTGCGCCGCACGGTGGCCGAGGCGGCGGGCGGCGAGGACGAGGCCGCCAAGTCGCGGCTCGCCCTGGCGCGCGAGACCTTCGGCGAGCCGGCGCGGGACCAGATCGTCACCCTCCTGGCGCGCGCCGCCGCCGAGGAGGACTAGCGCCTCCGGGGGAAGACGTCCAGCGTCAGGGAGGCCACCCGGTCGAGGATGAGGATCCCGTCCAGGTGGTCGATCTCGTGGAGGATCACGCGGGCCTCGAAGCCCTCGGCGTCGATGCGGCGGCGGGTGCCGTCCAGGTCGGTCGCCTCCACGGCGACGCGCGTGGCGCGGCGCACGTTGGCGGTGATGTCCGGCAGCGACAGGCAGCCCTCGCGGCCGATCTCGTCGCCCTCGGCCTCCAGCACCACCGGGTCCACGAGCCAGAGGGGGCCGTGGGGGTCCGGCACCTTCTTGTGCCCGGTGCAGTCGACGTACGCGACGCGCCACAGCGCCCCGATCTGCGGCGCGGCGATGCCCACCGTGCGGGGGTAGGACGCCGCGGTGTCGAGCATGTCGTCCGCCAGCCGCCGGATCGCCGGGCCGGGCGCGCCCACCGGGGCGGCGACGAGCTTGAGGCGGCGGTCCGGGTAGCGCAGGACCTCGCGGATCACCCCGCGGTCACCTACATGACCTCGTCGTCCTCGGGCTCCAGGGTCAGCTCGACCCCGTGCGCCCGGGCCACGTCGCCGAGCGCGGAGCGCAGCGGCCCCTCGGCGCCCTCCTCGTGCTCCACCTCGATGCCGAGGACGTAGATCGGGGGGTCCCCGACGAGGCGGGCCGAGAGGTCGACGATGTTCGCGCCGTGCTCGGCCAGTCCGACGGCCATCCCGTGGACGATGCCGGGGTGGTCGGCGCCGTAGACCGAGACGATCGACCGCCGGGGCCGGGGGCCCTCGTCGCGGGCGGCCGCCGGGCCCACCCAGAGCCCCAGGCCGAGCTCCTCGGCCACGGGCCGCAGGGCGGCCTCCACCTCGGGCACGCCGACCCCGTCGGGCACCGCGACGGCGAGGGCCGTGGCGAACGACCCGCGCAGCAGCGCGGCCCGCGTCTCCTCCAGGTTGCCGCCCAGCTCCAGCAGGGCGCCGGTGAGCGCCGCCACGATGCCCGGCCGGTCGGTGCCGACCGCCGTGACGACGATCTCGTTCACTCGCCGGCGTCCCAGGCCGGGGCGCCGCCCGCCAGCCACGCCCGGATGGTCGTGTGCCGCGGGGAGTGCGCCCCCGTCTCCAGCTCGCCCCGGATCTCGCCGATCGTGCCGGACCGCTCGGCCTCGACGTCGTGGGTGTGGATGGTCTCGAAGTTGGCCTGGTGGGCGTGCACGAAGGCGTCGTCCGGCAGGTCCGGGAACCGCTCCAGCACGCCGGCGACCATCTCGCGCACCGAGTCCTCCACGAACCGGGGGCGCCGGTGGGCGCGGTCCACGACGTACTGCTCGTCCGGACGCTTCATGAGCTCGTAGATCTCCGACGACATGCCGCCCTCGACGATCTCCACCAGCGTGTCGGCGTTCACGTCCAGGCCGTCGGGGGAGCCGAGGTAGAGGGTCCCGCGCGCCCGCTGGTTGTGGGTCGCGACCGGGACGAGCCGCACGATCCGGTCGATCTCGTCCTCGGAGAACCCGTCGGCGCGCAGGTCGTCCTCGGCCTGCGCGCGGATGAGCCCCTGCGCGCACGGGCAGGCGTTCATGCCCTGGGCGCTGACGCCCACCAGGCGCCGGCCGCCCTCGGTGTCCGCCGCGGCCACGCCGATGAGCCCGTACATCTCCTGCGTGCCGATGTCGGACACGGGCGTCCGCCGCTCCACCGGCCAGCTCGCGCGGATGGTGATCTCGCTGCGCAGGGCGCGCTGGCGCTCCACGATCGTGCGGGCGATCCGCTCGGCGAGCAGCTCGATCCGCAGGGCCTCGCCCAGGACCACCTCGTCGATCGCCTCGTTCACGGCCTCCTCGAAGCGCGACATGTGCGCGCCCTTCTGGTCCGGGCGCAGGTCGCAGAAGGCGGCGATGTCGGCGTGGAAGAGCTGCTCGGCCCCCTCGTGGCGGATGCGGATCGCCTTCGCCGAGTGGGTCACGCCCGCCCGGGAGAGGCTGATGGCCGCCGACGGGCGGGTCTCCTGGAGGTCCTCCGCGGGGGTCCGGCGGGTCGTGCTCATAGGTCGCGCTCTCCTCGCTGGGCGGTGTGGGCCACCCCGTTTCTCCCGAGTGTGCAGGATTCTGACGGACCGCGACGCGGTGGGCCCGCCGGGCAGGTGGGTATGATCGACCTGCCTCCCGTCCGTCCCCGCTCGAGGAAGGACCGCGGAATGTCGTCAGCTCCCGCCCGCAGCAGCGTCGAGATCGCCCTGCCGGATGTCGAGGAGATGCGCGCGCTCGTCGCGGACGGACGCGAGAAGGGGTTCCTGACCTACGACGAGATCGTCTCGGCGCTCCAGGACGCCGAGGTCACGAAGGACCAGGTGGAGGACTTCTACTCCCACCTCGTCGAGATCGGGGTGGAGGTGCTCGACGCGGACGGCGAGGTCATCGCCCGCTCCACGGCGACCCAGACCGAGCGCCCGCCGGAGCTCGACCTCACGGTCGAGCCCTCCCTCGACTCGCTACGCCTCTACCTGCGCGAGATCGGCCGCGTGCCGCTGCTGACGGCCTCGGAGGAGGTCGCCCTCGCCAAGCGCATCGAGCGCGGCGACCTCAGCGCGAAGACGGCGATGGTCGAGGCCAACCTGCGGCTCGTCGTGTCGATCGCGAAGGGCTACCTGGGGCGCGGGCTGTCGTTCCTCGACCTCATCCAGGAGGGCTCGCTCGGGCTCATCCGCGCGGTCGAGAAGTTCGACTACCGGCGCGGCTTCAAGTTCTCCACCTACGCCACCTGGTGGATCCGCCAGGCCGTGACGCGGGCGATCGCCGACAAGGCGCGCACCATCCGCATCCCGGTCCACATGGTGGAGAAGCTCAACAAGGTGGTGCACCTCGAGCGGCAGCTCGTGCAGCGCCTGGGCCGCGAGCCGCGCCCCGAGGAGATCGCCGAGGAGCTCCGCATGAGCCCCGACGAGGTCCGCGAGATCCTCCGCATGGCCCAGCTCCCGGTCTCCCTGGAGAAGCCGATCGGCGAGGAGGAGGAGTCGGAGCTCGGCGACTTCGTCGAGGACGAGCAGGCCGCGTCGCCGTTCGACGAGGCCTCGGTCAACCTCCGCCGCACGGACATCCTCCGCGCCCTCGACGCGCTCCCGGACCGGGAGCGCAAGGTCATCGAGCTGCGCTTCGGCCTCCTCGGCGAGCAGCCCCGGACGCTCGAGGAGGTGGGCCGCGCGTTCGGCGTCACCCGCGAGCGGATCCGCCAGATCGAGAACAACACCCTCAAGAAGCTCGAGGCGCTCCCCGAGGCCCAGGCGCTGCGCGACTCGGCGTAGGCCCGGCCCGCCATGCTGGTCGGACGCCGGGCGGAGCTGGCGCGTCTCGACCGGCTGATCGGCGATCTCGGGGAGGGGCGCGGTGCGGCGCTCCTGGTGAGGGGCGAGGCCGGCATCGGCAAGACGGCCCTGCTCGACGCCCTCCGCGCCCGCGCGGAGGCGGCGGGCGCGCTGGTGCTCGCCGCCCGCGGCGTCGAGAGCGAGGCGCAGCTCGCCTTCTCCGCCCTCACCGACCTCCTCGGCCCCCTCGACGGGCATCTCGGCCGCCTCCCGGAGCCGCAGGCGGCGGCGCTGGCGGCGGCGCTCGCGCTCGGGCCGCCGGTGCCGGGGGAGCGGCTCGCCGTCTGCGTCGCGACCGTCGGGCTGCTGGGGGTGGCGGCGGCCGGCCGGCCGGTGCTCGTGGTGGTGGACGACCTCGGCTGGATCGACTCCTCGTCGCGGGAGTGCGTCCTCTTCGCGGCCCGCCGGGCCGGCGGCCCGCTCGCGGTGGTGATGGCCGCGCGCGAGCCCGTGGCCGCGGCGTCGCAGGCCGGCGTCGCCGAGCTCGAGGTCGGCCCGCTCGACGACGCCGCCGCCCGGGCGGTGCTCGGCCGGGCGGCCTCCCCGCTCGCCCCGGCCGTGGCGGACACCGTGGCGACGGCCGCGGCCGGGAACCCGCTCGCGCTCATCGAGCTGCCGGCGTCGCTGAGCCCCGGCGAGCGCGCCGGCACGGCCGGCCTGGCGGAGCCGCTCGCCCCCGGCCCGCGGCTCGCGCGCGCCTACGGCCGCCGCATCGAGGCCCTCCCGGCACCGGCGCGGCGCGCCCTGCTCGTCGCCGCGGCGTACGAGGGCGACGACCTGCGCGTGGTCGGCGCCGCCTGCCGGGCGGCAGGCACCGACGGCGCGGCGCTCGACGACGCGGAGCGGGCCGGGCTTATCCGCATCAGCGGCGACCGGCTGGCCTTCGCGCACCCGCTCGCCCGCGGCGCCGTGTACCGCGGCGCGGCGCCCGAGGACCGGCGGGCGGCCCACCGCGCGCTGGCCGGCGCGCTCGCGGGCGAGCGCAGGGCCTGGCACCTGGGCGCCGCGGCGGTCGGCCCCGACGACGCCGCGGCCGCCGAGCTCGAGGCGGCGGCGGCGGCCTCGGCGGCGCGTCGCGGGCTGGCCCCCGCGTCGGTCGCCCTCGAGCGGGCGGCCCGCCTCTCGTCGGCGCCGGCCGACTTCGCCCGCCGCCTGCTGGGGGCGGGCGAGGCGTCCCTCGCGGCGGGCCGCAAGGCCCGGGCGCTCGCCCTGCTGGAGGAGGCCGTGGGCGCCGCCGGCGACGACCTGGCGCTGCGCGCCCGCGCCGAGCGCGCCCGCGCGGCGGCCCTGACCTGGTCGGGGCGCGTCGGGGTCGCGACCGACCTGCTGGTGGAGTGGGCCGGCCGGCTCGGCCCGTCCCAGCCCGTCCCCGCGGCGGGGATGCTCGCCGACGCCGCCATCGCGTCGTCGGCGCTCGCCGACGCGCCGCGGACCCTGGCGCTCGCGCGCCGCGCCGTCGCCGCGCTGGGGGAAGCCGGGGACCCCTCGACCCGCGGCCGGGCCCTCAGCGGGCTCGCGTTCGCCCTGCAGCTCCAGGGCGAGTCCCGGCTGGCCGGCCCCGCGGCGGACGAGGCCGAGCGCTGCGCGGCCGCGACGGATCCCCTCGAGTCGGGCGCCCAATGGCACAACGTCCTGCTGCGCGCCCGCCTCGCGGACGGCCGGCTGGAGGAGGTGCGGGCGGCGTGCGACGCCATCGCCCGGC
The DNA here is from genome assembly GCA_050249835.1 of Thermoleophilia bacterium. GTDB lineage: Bacteria > Actinomycetota > Thermoleophilia > Miltoncostaeales > Miltoncostaeaceae > Miltoncostaea. Next base: position 5,639 of record JBFWPT010000015.1, on the reverse strand, counting down.
GGGCGCGCGAGGCCGGCGCGCTCTGGACGCTCGCCGGTGCCGCCACCGTCGCCGCGGAGGCCGCCGTCCGGCTGGGCGACTGGGCGGCCGCCGGCTCCGGCTACGCCGAGGCCGTGGGCGCCGCGACCGACTCCGACCAGCCGGTCTGGATCGGGTACGCCCTGACCGGCGGCGCGCGCCTCGCCGCCGCCCGCGGGCACCAGGCGGAGGCCCGCGAGGCCCTGGACGCCGCGTGGGAGATCGCCGAGACGCTGAGCATTCCCGCGGGACGGCGCTTCGTGTCCGGCGCGCGCGGGTTCCTGGAGCTGTCGATGGACCGCGTCGGCCCGTCGATCGAGGCGCTCGAGGCCGTGCGGCACGAGGTGGCCCGCAGCGGGATCGTGGACCAGGTGATCGTCCCGTGGGGCCCCGACCTCGTCGAGGCGTACGTCCGGGCGGGACGGATGGACGAGGGCCGGGCCGTTCTCCGGCTGCTGGAGCAGGTGGCGGAGCGCGCCGGGACGGCGATCGTCGCCGCGCCGGCCGCCCGGTGCCGCGGGCTGGTCGACGAGGAGTTCGACGATCACTTCGCCGAGGCGCTGCGCCTGCACGAGGCGCGGCCGATGCCGTTCGAGCGCGCCCGGACGCTGCTGGCGTACGGCCGCCGCCTCCACCGGTCACGGCGGCGCCGCGAGGCGCGCGAGCGCCTGCGCGAGGCGCTCGCCGCGTTCGACCGGCTGGGCGCGGAGCCGTGGGCCGCCCAGGCGCGGGCGGAGGTGCGCGCCGCCGGGGGCCGTCACCGGCGCGCGCACGGCGACGAGCTCACGCCGCAGGAGCGGCGCGTCGCGGGGGCCGCCGCGCGGGGGGCGACGAACCGCGAGATCGCCGCGGAGCTCTACCTCGCCCCGAAGACCGTCGAGTTCCACCTCGGCAACGTGTACCGCAAGCTGGCCGTCCGCTCGCGCGCCGAGCTGGCGGCGCGGTTCGCGGCGGCGGACGACGCTTACGATCAGGGGATTCCCCCGGTGCCCGGGGGCGCGGAGCGGCCATAGCCTCGGCGAATGACACGCCGACCGCTCGCCCTCGCCGCCTCCGCCGCCGTCGCCGCCACCGGGCTGGCCGTCCTCGCCGCGCCCGGCCTGGGCGCCCGGGGCGATCTCGAGCTCGTCTCGCGCGCCGACGGGCCGGCCGGCCTCCCGGGGAGCGCGGACAGCGGGCTGCTCGCGTCCGCGATCTCGGCCGACGGGCGCTACGTGGCGTTCGAGTCCGATGGGAACAACCTGTCCGCGGAGGACGACAACGGCGTGACGAACATCTTCGTCCGCGACCTGCTGTCCGGCACGACGGTCCTGGTGAGCCGCGCGACCGGCCCGTCGGGCGCCGGCGCCGACGAGTCGTCCGAGGCGCCGTCGATCTCGGCCGACGGCCGCCACGTGGCCTTCGAGTCGGACGCCTCCAACCTGTCGGCCGAGGACGACGACCCGGACGGCGACATCTTCGTCCGCGACCTGGTGGCGGGGACCACGACGTGGGTCAGCCGGCTGGACGGGTCCGCGGGCGGGGAGCCGCTGTTCAGCTCCTTCCGGGCCTCCATCTCCGGCGACGGGCGCTTCGTGGCCTTCGACTCGGCCGCGGCCAACCTGTCGGCGGAGGACACCGACGTCACGCAGGACGTCTTCGTGCGCGACCTCATCGCCGGCACCACGGTCCTGGTGAGCCGCGCGACGGGCCCGGCCGGGGCGGGTGCGGATGGCAACTCCGCCGAGGCGAGCATCTCGGCGGACGGCACCCGCGTCGCGTTCCGGTCGGACGCGGACAACCTGTCGGGGGACGACGCGCCCGGCACGACCGACGTGTTCGTCCGCGACCTCGCCGCCGGCACGACCACGCTCGTCAGCCGGGCGACCGGCGCGGCGGGCGCCGGCGGCGACGACGACTCGGTGGAGGCCGCCATCTCGCGCTCGGGCCGGTACGTCGCCTTCTCCTCCGTCGCCGACAACCTCTCCGCCGAGGACGACGACGCGCTCGACCTCTCCCAGGTCCACCTGCGCGACCTCGACGCGGCCACCACGGTCCTCGTCAGCCGCGCCGACGGCGCGGGCGGCGCGGCCGGCCTCGGCGACTCGGGCTCGGGCCGCGTCTCGGACGACGGGCGGGTGGCCTTCGCCTCCGAGGCCCCCAACCTCTCGGCGGAGGACGGCGACGCCGTCGGGGACGTCTTCGCGCGCGACACCGGCGCCGGCACCACCGAGCTCGTCAGCCGCGGTCCCGGCCCGGCGGGGGCGCCCGCCGACGCCTCCTCGTCCGCCCCCGCGGTCTCGGCGGACGGCCGCCACGTCGCCTTCTCCTCGGATGCCGGCAACCTCCTCGCGGGCACCACGCCGGGCGTGCGGAACGTCTACCGCCGCGACGTCCTGGGCGACCCGCCCGCCGGCGGCGGCGCCGGCGCCCCGGGCGCGCCGGCGGCCGCGCCCGTCTGCAAGGTCGTGCCCCCGCCGTCGGCGCCCCCGGCCACCGGGACGGCCTCCTTCACCCTCTCGGCGTCGCAGCTGCTCATCAACCAGCGCATCGGCCAGGCCGCGATCCGGCGGCTGAACGCGGTGGAGAGCCGCCTCGCGGGCGGCCTGTCCGCGCGCGACCTCTGCGGGCACTCGGTGGGGGCGGACCGGCTCGGGACGGGCATCGTGACCTCGCCGGCGGCCGTGTCACTCGCCGCCGCCGCCCCGGCGGACCCGGCCCCGATCCAGGACCCGGGACGCTCCGGGCCGGGCGGCACCGTGACGCTCAGCGCGGCCCAGCTGCTCATCAACCAGCGCATCTACCAGGCCGCGATCCGCCGCGCCGACGGCATCGCCCGGCGTCTCGGGGCGGGGCTTTCGGGCGGGGACATCGACGCCGGCGCGGTCACCCAGGGCAAGCTCGTCGACCGGCTCCAGGTCGTGTCGGCGATCCCGGCGGCCGAGGCGGCGGCGACCGTCACCGTCACCCCGCCGCGCGCCCGCCCGCCCGACCCGGGCGCCGTCGTGCTGAGCGTCGGTCAGCTCCGGATCAACCAGCGCATCGCCCAGGCGGGCGTGCGCGACGCCAACGCGCTCGTCCGGCGCCTCGAGACCGGGCTGACGGGCGCGGACCTGCGGCCCGGCACCCTGACGGCCGCCGATCTCGGCTGACCGCGGGCCTCAGGAGGCCCGCGGCGCCCCCGGCGGGGTGCCGTGCTCGCCGCGGTCGCGGCGCAGCAGGGCGTGGTCGAGCCGCGCGAACGGGTCGGGCTTCGGCGCCGGCGCCGAAGCCTGCGCCGGCCAGGCGTCGACCGGCTCGCGGATGCCCGCGGAGGAGTCCTCCGGGCCCGCGTCGGTCGCCGCCGGCTCGGCCTCGGCCCCCGGCATCCCCGGCATGCGGCGGGGCGTGGTGAGGAAGCGGTACCCCACGCCGTGGAGGGTCTGGATGTAGGTGTAGGCGCCGCCCACCTCGTCCACCTTGCGGCGCAGCCGGCGCACCAGGACGTCCACCGAGCGGTCGCCGTGGGCCCGCTCGCCGCCCCACACGCGCCGGAAGATGTCGTCCCGGGACAGCGCCCGGTCACGGGAGTCCGCCAGGGTCCAGAGCAGCTTGAACTCCAGGGGCGTCAGCTCGGCCGGGCGCCCCGCCACGATCACCGACATCCGCTCGGGGTCGATCGACAGCTCGCCCTCCTGCACCGGCAGGCGCTCGGAGCGCGCGTTCTCCACCGCGGTCCGCCGCAGCGCCGCCGTCACCCGCGCCAGCAGCTCCCGCATCGAGAACGGCTTGCCCATCACGTCGTCCGCGCCGAGGGACAGCACCTCCACCCGGTCGTGCTCGTTGGTCCGGGCGGTGACGACGATGATCGGCAGCCGCGGCGCCCACTCCCGGGCCTGCCGGATGACGTGCCACCCGTCGGCGCCGGGGAGCATGAGGTCGAGCACCACGGCGTCCGGCGACGTGGTCCGCAGGGCGCGCAGGCCGGCGTGGCCGTCGTTGGTGACCGTCGGCTCCAGCCCCGCGGCCCGGAGATGGAACGCCATCGCCTCCGCGGTGCTCTCGTCGTCCTCGACGATCAGGATCTTCATCCCACGCCCCTCCATCGCGGCTGAGGATAGGTCCGGCGCCGCGAACGTTCGTCGCCGTGGCGTGACCATCCTGTGAAACCACGGTGAACGCGGGAGAGGGCGGCCCTCCCGGGCCGGGGCGGGAGCGGCTCGGGATCAGCCCTCCGCGACCGCCGCCTCGTGCTCGGCCAGGATGGGCGTCGCCACCTCCAGCGCCGTCCAGGCCGCGGGGAACCCGGCCAGCCCGGCGACCGCGATCAGCACCTCGCGCACCTCGTCCGGCGTCACCCCGGCCCGCAGGGCGCCCCGCACGTGCCAGCCGAGCTGCGGCTCGGCCCGGAGCGTCGCCGTGATCGCCATCGCCACCACCGACCGGTCGCGGCGCGACAGGCCCGGCCGGCCCCAGAGGTCCGCGAACCCGAACGCCGAGGTGAGCTCCTCCATGTCGGGGGACACCGACCGCCACCGCTCCACCACGCCCTCGCCCAGGTGGAGCTCCGCGAGCTCCCGGCCCCGGTCGAGCCTGTCGTCGCCGCTGCGCTCCATGGGATCCTCCTGCCGCGCTAGACTTGGTTGCGTGAGCAAGCAAACACGAGGGTCGTTGCGGATGCAAGCACACACCGACCGGGGGGCGGCCACGGCGGGCGGGGCGCGGGGCGAGCGGGGCGAGGGCGGCGAGCCGCTCACGGAGGCCGAGCTCGGCGCCTGGCGGGGGATGCTGCGCGCGCACGCGCTCGTCACCCGCCGCCTGGACGAGGAGCTGCGCGAGCGGCACGGGATGTCGCTGGGGGCGTACGAGGTGCTGATGCTGGTCGGCACGGCGCCCCGGCGGCGCATGCGCATCTCGCAGCTGTCGGGGGAGACGCTGCTCAGCGTCAGCGGCATGAGCCGCATGATCGACCGGCTGGAGCGCGACGGGCTCGTGGTGCGCGAGGCCTGCGCGGACGACCGGCGCGGCGCCGAGGTGGTGCTCACCACCCTCGGCCGCAACCGGTTGCGCGCGGCCCGCGCGACCCACCTCGGCGGGGTGCGGGCCGAGTACCTGGCGCGCTTCTCCGACGACGAGCTGCCCGAGCTCGGCGCCATGTGGGAGCGCTTCGGCTGAGGCGATCGACGAGAGGGGCTCCCGACGGCCCCTCCCGTCGCGCCGAGGCCGGCGTGCCGGCCCGTGCGACCCCCGCGGCCGGCGGGGGCGCGCCGGGGTCGCGTGAGGTCGGAGCCCAGAGTGCCACCCCCCGCCCCGCCAGGGGTTACGGCCGCGTGACCCTGCCGTGACCCGCGGTGAAGGGCTGGCCTGGGAGCCTGCCGGGGAAGTCGGTCGCACGATCCGCCGGTTGCAAACCGTCGCGCGCCGGCGCCCGCGTCACCACCGAGGCCCTCCGGGCATCGGCGGTGGCCGCGGCCATCCGGATCACTCGGTTTTCGCGGCGGCTCGCACGACCTTTGTTCCCCGCCAGGCTCCTAGATGTAGTCGCCCGGAGCGTTGTTGACGGTTCCGGGTTGACGAGGGGAGGACCCCCGGGGCTTGTGTGGAGGTGTCTCACGCCTTCCACGCCAAGGGGGTCCTCGTGTCCCACCGTAACGCCCGGTTGA
>JBFWPT010000014.1:47458-70345 GCA_050249835.1 Thermoleophilia bacterium | reverse complement strand
GAACACATGTTCGTGTGGACCACCCCCGGACGGGTGGTCAGACTCCCCGGCGTGACCACCCCGCCCGAGCGCGCCGCCGCCGGCCTCGGCCGCACGATCCCCGCCCTCCCGGCGCGCGACGTCGCCGCCTCCGTGGAGCACTACCGTGATGCCTTCGGCTTCGAGGTCCTGCACCACGACGGCGGCTTCGCCGTGCTGCGCCGCGACGACGCGGTCCTCCACCTCTGGCAGGCCGGCGACCAGGGCTGGCCGGCCCGCGCCGACCTCGCCGCCCGCCCGGTCCGCTCCGGCGCCGAGAGCTTCCTCGCGGGCACCGCGAGCTGCCGCATCGAGGTGGAGGACGTGGACGCCCTGTTCGCCGAGTTGTCCGCCGCCGGGGTCCTGCACCCCACGTCCCTTGGCGGCGTGGCGCGGACCGACTTCGGCACACGCGAGTTCGCCACCCTCGACCGAGACGGCAACCTCCTGGTCTTCCACCGCTGGGAGTAGCTGCGACGTTCGTTGAAACATGGTTCGTTGAACTACTAGTCAACGAAGTCTAGCCTCTCCGCATGGCCATGATCGACCGGATCGACGAGCTCGCCCGTCTCGGACGGGCCGTGGACGAGGCGCCACAACTCGTCGTCATGCGCGGCCGGCGGCGGGTGGGCAAGAGCTTCCTGCTGGTCAACGCCTTCGCGGGCCGGCGCCTGCTGTTCTTCCAGGCTGACGAGCAGGACACCCGGGGACACCTCGAGCTCTTCGCGCGAGAGGCGCGGGAGCTACTGCCAGGTACCCCGCCCATCGCGTTCGCCGACTGGGACGAAGCGCTCACGTTCCTGGGGGACCAGGCCCGCGTCGAGCCGCTGATAGTCGTGCTGGACGAGTTCCAATGGCTGTGGGCCGCCCAGCCCGCCCTCGATTCAATGATCCAGCGGCGCTGGGACGTCTGGCAGCGGGAGGGCGTGCCGCTCACGCTCGTCCTCTGTGGCAGTTCCCTCATCCACATGGAACGGCTCCTCGGCGCCGACCGTCCCCTCTACGGCCGCGCGGGATATCGACCGGAACTCGCGCCTCTCGATTTCCGCTGGGCCTCGGAGTTCGCCCCCACGGACGCGGACGCCGAGCAGCGGCTCCGTCGTTACGCCGTGCTCGGAGGCACCCCCCAGTACCAGGTGTGGGCCGGCGGCGGTGATCTGATCGACGTGATCGCGGAGCGCATCCTCACGCGCGGGGAACCCCTCTACGAGGAGCCTCTCCACCTGCTCCGGGAGGAGCAGACGATCCGCACGCCCGGCACGTACTTCGACGTCCTGCGGGCCATTGCCGCAGGGGCGACCCGGCACAACGAGATCGCCCAGCATGCGGGCGGTCTGGACCGGGGCCAGACCACGAAGATGCTGGATCGCCTGGCCTCGCTCGGATACATCCAGTCCCGCGCGCCGCTGGGACCCGGTGGACCGATCCCCAATCGCGGCGTCTTCCGCATCGCGGATCCGTTCTTCCGATTCTGGTTTCGCTTCGTCTTCCCGAACCGCAGCCGGCTCGAAGCCGGACGGGTCGGCGACGTCATGGACCAGGTGCTGGCGGGCCTGGACACCTACATGGGGCTCGCGTTCGAGGACACCTGCCGAGAATGGGCCGCGCGCCACTCGACCGATCTCCCTCGTTTCGATGAGCTCGGCAGTTGGTGGGACCGGCGGGGCACGACGGAGATCGACGTGGTCGCGACCGCCCGGAATCGCTACACGCTGATCGGCTCCTGCACGTGGTCCGAGCGTGCCGGTCCCGAGGTCCTCGGCCTGCTCCGGCGGGACGCCGAGGCGCTCGGCCCTGCGGCCCACGGCGCCCAACTCTGCATCTTCGCGCGTGGGTTCGCGCCGGAGCTCATCGATCGGGCCCATCGTGAGGGCGTCCGCCTGGTGGAGGCCGCTGAGCTCGTCGGCCGACCCCTCAGGCCTCCGGGGCCCGGGCGACGGCGAAGGTCTTGACGAAGCGGTAGCGGTAGAGGCCGTCCGCGTCGGCGGCGCCCTCCAGCAGGGCGTGGAGGCGCCTGGACACGCCGGCCTGCGCCTCGGCGGGGAGGTCGTCCCAGAGGTGGCTGGCGACGGCGTCGAGGCGGGCGCCGTAGGCCGCGGCGGTCGTGGTGCGGGAGCGCGTCTCGGTCCAGACGTCCACCGGCTCCAGGCCGGCGGCGCGCAGGTAGCCGGCCAGGACGCCGGGATCGACCTCGTTGGCCTCGATCGAGTCGGCCAGGCGGATGAGGCCGGGGTCGCCGGTCGCGCGGATGCGGGCGACGGTGGCGGCGTCGTGCTCCGGCCCGGGGGCGAGGACGCCGAGCACCCCGCCGGGGGCGAGCGCCCGGGCCATGAGCGCGATCGCGGCGGCCCGCTCGGTGAACCAGTGGAGCGCCATCGTGCACAGGACGAGGTCGGCCGACCCGGGCTCGACGTCGATGGCGAGCACGTCGCAGGCCCGGAGGTCGGCCGCCACGTCCGGGTGCGCGGTCGCGAGCCGCTCCCGGAACACCTCGACCATCGCCGCCGACGCGTCGGCCGCGGTCACCTGCCGGACCCCGAGGCGGGGGATCGCGGCCAGGGAGGCGAAGCCGGTGCCGCAGGCGACGTCCAGCAGCCGCGGGTACTCGCCGGCGGGCAGGGAGGCCACGAGGCGCGCCGCGCCGGCGCGGTTGTGCGCGACGTGGTCGTCGTACACCGCCGCGGAGCGGTCGAAGGAGTCGGCGGCGTTCGGCAGGAACGGGCGCTCGCGCACGCCGGGACGGTAGCGGGCCGGACGGGCGCCGGACGACCGATCCGCTCGACACGGGCCGGGCGAGCGGGCAGGATGCCGCGGCCGTGAGCCGCCGCCGCGCCATCCCGTCCGCCCTGCTCGCGCTCGTCATCGCCGGCGGGGCGCTCGCCGTGGGCACGGGCACCGCCGCGGCGGCGCGCCCGTCGCTCGCGTCCGCCAAGCTCGGCCCCGACGGCCTCGGCCCGGTGCGCATCGGGATGACCGAGGTACAGGCCCGCACGGCGACGAGGTCGCGGCTCAAGGTCACCCAGCGCTCCGGCTCCTGCGCCGTGCTCTCCGCCTCCGGCCGGGGCGTGCAGCCGGGGATCTACTTCCTCCTCACCGACGGCGTCGTCCGCCGGGCCACCGTGGCGCTCACACCCACCGTCAACCTCGTCAACCTGACGACGAAGGGGCTGCGCCTCTCCTCGCCGGACTCCGAGGTGCGGCGGATCTACGGCCGGCCGGTCCTCGCGGCGCGCAACCCGTCCTCGGGCGGGGTGGACCTCGTCTACAAGCCGAGGCCGAAGGCCTTCCCCCAGCGCCGGTACGTCTTCTCCACCGGATCGTTCGGCGGGCTCAACGGCCGCTACGTCACGGCGATGAGCGTCGGCGAGATGCCCGAGGCGCGCTACTCGGAGGCCTGCTCCTGATGCCGCGCCGGCCCGGGGCGGCGCGCGCCGCGGGGCTGGTTGCCGGTGTCCTCGTCGCGGCCGGGCTCGCCTCGGGGTGCGTCGGCCTGCGCGCCGTGTCCGGGAACCAGCCGGTGCCCCTCGGCGAGGCGCGCGTCAGCGCAACCGTCTGCGCGGCGCAGACGACCGGCTGCAACGGCCGCGGCAACTCGGACACCGCGCCCGGCGAGAACGCGCAGGGCCAGATCCTGCTCGGGTTCCGGATCCCGGCGGCGGCGACCCCCCCGGCCGCCCCCGTCGCCAAGGGCGTCGCGTTCGCCGCCGACGCGACCTACGCCGCCGAGCTCCAGCGCCTCCTGCCGGCGCCCGCCGGCACCCGCTGGGTGGGGTACGCCTCGGCGACCATCACCTACGTCCCGGCCCAGGCCGCCGCGGGCCTCCCGCTCACGGCGGACTTCGGGCTGCCGGTGACGCCCGGCGCCCCCTTCGCGAGCCCCTTCCGGCACCGCCCCGTCGTGGGCGCGCGATCGGTCACCGCCGGGGCTCCGGCGACCCGGCCCGTGACGTGCGGGCCGACCCCGACCGCGTCGTTCGAGGATGTGGGGGGCGCCTACACCGTCTGCGTCGACTGGCCCGCGCCCGGCGCGCTCGCCACCGACCTCCAGGTCGGGGTGCAGGACGTCGCCCTCGCCCCGGACGCGGGCGAGTTCACGGTCGACGCCGGCGCGGTCTCGGCGGTGCCGTTCACGGTGCGCCACGCCGGGCCGGGCACCCCGCCGACGCTGGCGCTCGCGGCCTCCACCACGCTGCCGGGCGCCGCGGCCGCACCGAGCCCCGCCACCGTCGCCCCGACGCCGGGCGGCGCCCACCAGGCGCTCGTCGTGCTCGGCATCCCCGCCGGCACCGCCCCCGGCGCCTACGACCTGACCCTGCGGGCCACGGCCACCGGCGGGCGGATCCGCGAGGCCACGGCCCGGGTCGTCGTCCGCGCGCCCGCCGTCGCCGCGCCCGCCCCGGCGCCGGCGGCCCGCCCGCGGGCGCTGCGCCTGGACTGGCGCAAGGACCGCCGGGCGCGCTTCTACAACCTCCAGGTCTTCAGCAGCTCCCGGAAGCTCGTCTCGGTGTTCCCGCGCAACGACCGGCGCGTCGTGCGCCTGCGGCCCGGCCGCTACCGCGTCGTCGTCTGGAGCGGCCTCGCGGGGCGTCCCAAGGTGCGCTACCGGCCGAAGCCGTGGGTCAACCGCACCATCCGCGTGCGCGCCGCGCCCACCCGCGCGGCGGCCCTCCGGATCCTGCGGGTGCCGGTGCGCTGACGCGCCGCGCAGGAGTCCGGCCCCCGCCGTGAAAGTCCTCCGGGACACGGCACCGCGAACCGAGGGGGCTGGACCGTGGGCACGCGCAGGACATCCGACTGGTACGAGGACGACTTCGAGGAGCCCGTCCGCGCCAAGGGGCGCCGGACCTCGGGGGCGTCGCGGTCGCCCGGGCGCACGTTCGGCCTGCCCGTGGTGGCGGCCGCCCTCGTGGGCGGTCTGTTCATCGGTTACGTCGTCTCGAGCGGCGGCGGGGGCACGACCACGATCACCGACACCCGCACCGTCACGGCCCCGCTGGAGGCGGCCGCGCCGGGCGGCGTCGCCCCGGCGCCCGAGTCGGCCCGCGCGACGATCGCGCTCGCGTTCCTGAACGGCTCCGGCGAGGCGGGCCTCGCGGCGAGCACCGGCGAGGAGGCCCGCGGCATCGGCTACCAGGACGTGACCGAGGGCAACGCCCCGGCGCCCGTCCCCGCCGACATCGTCCTGTACCGCGAGGGCGCCGCCCCGCGGGCCGCGCGCGTCGCGGCGGACCTCGGCCTGGCGGCCCCCGAGCTGGCCACGGCCGACGACCCGGCCCTGGCGGCCGCCCCCGACGCGGACGTCGTGGTGATCCTCGGACCGACCGGCGCGGCCGGCGCCGAGGACGCGACCGGGGCCGAGGGGGCCGCGGGCGCCGACGGCGCCGTGGACGACGGCACGGTCGAGACCCCGGCGGACGACGGCACCGACGCGGCCACTCCGACGGGCTGAGCGTGGGCACGGGCACCCCCGCCGCATCCGGCGGGGGTGACGACCCCATCGCCCGGAACCGGGCGATGTGGGACGAGCGGGTGCCGATCCACGTCGGGAGCGACTTCTACGACGTGGACGGCTTCCGCGCGGGCGGGCCCGCCCTCGACCCGCGCGTGGTGGAGGCGGTGGGGCCGGTCGAGGGCCTCGACCTCGTGCACCTCCAGTGCCACATCGGTCTGGAGACGATCGACTGGGCCCGGCGCGGCGCCAGCGTGACCGGCCTGGACTTCAGCCCCGCGGCGGTCGGGGCCGCGACCTCCCTCGCCGCGGGCATGGGCGTGGAGGCCCGTTTCGTCGCCGCCGACGTGCGGGACGCCCCTGCGGCGCTCGGGGAGACGTACGACGTCGTCTGCACGGGCATCGGCGCCCTGTTCTGGCTGCCGGAGATCGGCGCCTGGGCGGACGTCGTCATGGCCCTGCTGCGCCCCGGCGCCCGGCTCCACGTCACCGAGTTCCATCCCGTCGAGCAGGTGATGCGCGACGACATGGTCACGCCGCTGCTGCGGTACCGCGAGGGCGAGGCGCTGGCGTGGGAGGCGGAGGGCTCCTACGCCGACCGCTCCGCGGTGACCGTGCAGAACCGCTCGGTCGGGTGGGTCCACCCGGTCGGCGCGGTCGTCTCGGCGCTGCTCGAGCGCGGCCTCGTGATCGAGCGGTTCGCCGAGTGGGAGGACACCCACTACCCGCGGTGGCCCTTCCTCGAGCGGGACGGGCGCTACTGGCGGTTCCCGGACGGCGCGCCCTCCATCCCGCTCACGTACTCGCTCACCGGGCGGCGACCCGGCTAAATCCCGTGGCCCTCCTGCCGATGGGAGGGCCATGGGACTGCGACTGCTCGGCGGCGCCGGCGAGGCCGTCCAGGACGGCCCGGTCGTCGGCGACGGCCCGCACGGGCCTGCCCGCCTCATCCCACTGCCGCGGATCACCGATCCCCGCGGCAACCTGACCTTCATCGAGTCGGGCCGGCACGTGCCGTTCGAGTGCCGCCGCGTCTTCTACCTGTACGACGTCCCGGGCGGCGAGGACCGCGGCGGCCACGCGCACCGCGAGCTGCAGCAGCTCGTCATCGCGGCGTCGGGCTCCTTCGACGTCACGGCCGACGACGGGCGGCGCACGCGCACGTGGTCGCTCAACCGGTCCTACGCCGGCGTGTTCCTGCCGCCCATGGTGTGGGGGCAGCTCACCAACTTCTCCTCCGGCTCCGTCGCGCTGGTGCTGGCCTCCGAGCACTTCTCCGAGGCCGACTACTACCGGGACTACGACGAGTTCCTGCGGGTCGTCCGGACCCCCGCGGCGTGACCACCGGCGCACCCCCGCGGGTGCCCTTCCTCGACCTGCTGCCCGCGCACCGGGAGCTGGCCGCCGAACTCGACGCCGCCGCGCTGCGCGTGCTGTCGAGCGGCTGGTACGTGCTCGGGCCCGAGGTGGAGGCCTTCGAGGCCGAGTTCGCGGCCTGGGCGGGCACCCGCCACTGCGTGGGCGTGGGCTCCGGCCTGGACGCGCTGCACCTGGCCCTCCTCGCGATGGGGATCGGGCCGGGCGACGAGGTGCTCGTCCCCTCCAACACCTACATCGCCACCTGGCTCGCGGTGAGCCGCGCCGGCGCGACGCCGGTGCCGGTGGAGCCCGACCCGGCCACGGGGAACATCGACCCGGACCGCCTGGAGGACGCCCGCACCGCGCGCACGCGCGCGGTGCTCCCGGTGCACCTCTACGGCCTGCCCGCGGACATGGACGCGGTGACGGCCTTCGCGGCCCGCCACGGGCTGCCCGTGCTGGAGGACGCGGCCCAGGCCCACGGCGCCGCCGTCGGCGGCCGCCGCGCGGGCGCTCTCGGCACGGCGGGGGCCTGGAGCTTCTACCCCACCAAGAACCTCGGCGCCGTCGGGGACGGGGGCGCGGTCACCACCGACGACGACGCCCTCGCCGACCGGCTGCGCTCGCTGCGCAACTACGGCTCGCGCCGCAAGTACGTCCACGACGAGCGGGGCCTCAACTCGCGGCTCGACGAGCTGCAGGCGGCGATGCTGCGCGTCCGCCTGGAGCACCTGGACGCCTGGAACGCACGGCGCGCCGCCATCGCCGCCCGCTATGCCGACGGGCTCGCCGGCACCGGCCTGCGGCTGCCGTGGACGCCGGAGGGGATGACGCACGCCTGGCACGTCTACGCCGTCCACGCGCCCGGGCGCGACGCCCTGGCCGCCGCTCTCGCCGAGCGCGGGGTGGGCACGCTGATGCACTACCCCACGCCGCCCCACCTCTCCGGCGCGTACGCCGACATGGGGCTGGGGGAGGGCGCGCTGCCGATCGCCGAGCGCCTGGCGCGCGAGACGCTGTCGCTGCCGATGGGCCCCCAGCTCGCCCCGGGCGACGTCGAGCACGTGATCGCCTCCGTCCGCGACGTGGTGGACGCCGGTGCCTGAGCTCGCCACCGCCGCCCCGGCCTCCGACCACCTCGCCCTGTTCTCCACCGAGGGCTTCCACGCGCTCAACCTGCGCGCCGGCCAGACCCTGCGCCGCATCGACCACCACGAGGGCGACCGGCTCGCGGGCTCCCTGGTGGGCGTGATCCAGGGCGACCGCTTCCACTCGGGCCACTCGGCGCCGTTCGGCGGCCCGGACTTCGCCCGCGACGCCGAGGCCGCCGCCACCGTGCGCGCCGCCCTGGAGGGCGCGGTCGCGGAGCTCACCGCCGAGGGCGTCCGCACGATCCGCGTCACCGCCCGCCCGGCCCACTACTCGGGCTCCGAGGTCGCGGTGCAGTTCGCGCTGCTCGGGCTGGGCTTCACGGTGCGCGGCTGCGAGCTGAGCCTCCACATCGACCTCGCGCCCTTCTCCGGGCCGGACGACTACCTGGCCGCCCTGCGCTCGCCGGCCCGCCGGGCCGTGCGCCACGCCCTCCGGGAGCCCTTCCGCCTCCTGCCGGCCGCGGACGACGTCGCCTGGGCCCGCGCCTACGCCGTCCTCGCGGCCAACCGGGCGGCCAAGGGGCGCGCGCTCGCCCTGCCGCTCGACTACACCCTGCGCGCCCGGGACGCGTTCCCGGGCCGGGTCCGCATGTACGCGCTGGAGCACGACGGCGCCGTGTGCGCCGCGGCGCTCGTCTACCGGGTCCTTCCCGGCCACGATCTCGTCGTCTACTGGGGCGACGCGGCCCACGCGCTGCCGCGCTCCCCGATGAACGTGCTCGCCCACCTGCTGGTGGAGCGCTGCATCGCCGACGGCGTGCGCACCCTGGACCTCGGGCCGTCGAGCATCGGCGGGGTCCCCGACCAGGGGCTCATCCAGTTCAAGCGCAGCGTCGGCGCGCGGGAGAGCCTGCGCCTCGACCTGGAGAGGACGGCGCCGTGACGACCGCGGCCCGCGACTACTCCGCCGTCTACGACCCGGACGCCGACTTCGACAGCCGCTACACGCGGGCCACCGGCGCCCGCGTGGTCACGCGCGTCGCCCCGGGCGAGCGCGTGCTGGAGCTCGGCTGCGCGACCGGCCTCATGACCGCGGTTCTGGCGGAGGCCGGCGCCGTCGTGACCGGCCTCGACCACTCGGACGCCTACCTCGACCGCGCCCGCGCGCGGGCGCTGCCCGGCGCACGGTTCGAGCGCGCCGCCCTCGACGGACCCGGCTGGGAGGCGCTCGCCGGTGACGGGTTCGACCACGTGCTCGCCTGCAGCCTGCTGCACGAGGTGACCGACCCCGGGGACCTGCTGCGCCGCGCCGCCGCGCTGCTGGCTCCGGGCGGCCTCGTGCACGTCTCCCTGCAGAACCCGCAGTCGATCCACCGTCTCGTGGCCGTGGAGATGGGCCTCATCGAGGACGCCGGCGTCGTCTCCGACAACGGCCGCCGCTACGCCACCCGCGGCATGTGGGACGCGCGGGCCCTGATGGACATGGCATGGGCCGCCGGCCTCGCCACCGTCGCCCGCGAGGGAGTGATGCTGAAGCCGCTGCCCAACGCGCTGATGGAGGCCCTCCCCGCCGACGTGCTCGACGGGATGGAGCGCGCCGCCCGGCACCTGCCGGACCACTGCGCGATGACCTACCTGGTGCTCCGTGCGCGCTGAGCCCCTCCTCGTCGCGGGCGGCTCCGTCGCCGCGCTCGCCGCCGCCGACGCGGCCCTGCGCAACGACCGCCCGGTGGAGCTCCTGCTGCCGCGCCGCGGCGTGGGCGGGGGCTTCCGCCCGCTGGAGGTCCGCGGCCGCCGTCTCGGCGTGGGCGTCCGCCTGCTGGAGCTCGACCGCGAGGACGCCGCGCCGCCGCCGCCGCTCGCCGCCTACCGGCCGGGCCCGAGCGCCCACGCCCCGTACGTGCGGCTCGTGGCGGAGTGGGTGGAGGGCCTCGTCAACGGCCGGCTGAGCGAGGTGGACCGCCCGGCGATGGCGCTCGACGGGCGCATCCGCGACGACATCTACTTCACGGTCGACCTCGACGGGCTGCGCGAGGTGATGGGCGAGGCCGAGGCCACGCGCACCGTCGCCGAGGCCGGCGCCGCCCGCCGCGCCGGCGGGGACGCCGGCGTGCTGGGAGACGGACGCGACCTGCTCGCGTGCACCCTCGAGGAGGCGTCGCGCACGAACCACGGGTCCACCTTCCACCGCCGCTTCATCGCGCCGATGTGCGCCAAGATCCACCCGGGCGGCGCCCGGATCGTGCCGGCGGCCCTGCGGCGCAAGGTCTGGATGCCGCTCTTCCACCCGGCCACGGTCGAGCGCGCCGCGGCGGGCCTGCCCACCGGCTACCGCCCCCGCCGCCCGTTCCACACCGTCGAGCCCGGCGGGATGGGTGACGTCGTGGAGGCCCTCATCGCCCGCGTCCAGGTGTCGCCGCGCGTGACGATCACGCCGGTCGGCCCGCTCGAGTCGGCCGTCCGCACCGCCGGCGGGGCCGTGGAGATGCACTTCGAGGGCGGGCTCGTGCGCCGGGCGCACCGGCCGGTCATCGGCGTGGGGGCCGACGAGCTGTTCCGGGCCGTGGGCGTCTCCTACCGGCCCGGCCGGGTGCCGATGGCGCTCGCCTGGGCGGAGGTGGACGAGGCCGACCTGCTCGCGGCGCCCAGCCTGCTGCACGCGCCCGACCCGGAGATCCCGGCGTTCCGCATCAGCGCGGGCGAGGCCGGCGTGCCGGGCCGGCGCCTCCTGGTGCTGGAGCTGCGCCACGACACCACCCCCGAGGGCGTGGAGGCGGCGGTCCGCACGTCGCTGCACGGCACCGGCCTGGTGCGCGAGGGCGCGCCGGTGGAGCTGGTGCACCACCTGATCGGCCCGGGCGCCCCGGACCCCTCCCGGGCGGCGCTGCGGGCGTTCCAGGCGGCGCGCGCCGAGCTGGTGGGCGCCGACCTGCCCGCCGAGATCGTCGGGGGCGCCAGCGCCTTCGGCGCGGATTCGTTCAACGAGCAGGTCGTGCAGGGCCTGCGCGCCGAGGAGGCGACCCGGTGACCCTGACCCCCGCGGCGCTCGACCGCTACGCCCGGACCTACTACCTCAGCGACGAGGTCGACGACATCGACATCGAGGAGCGCGCCCAGCGCCTCTCGGCCCCGCGCATCGCCGCCGCGGCCGGGTCCGCCCGCCGCGTGCTGGACATGGGCTACGGCACGGGCGAGATGGCCGGCGAGCTGCTCGGCCGCGGCATGGCCGCCGAGGTGGTGGAGGGCTCGCCGCTGCTGGCGGAGCGCGCCCGCGCCGAGCACCCCGGCCTGGTCGTGCACGAGGGGATGTTCGAGGACTTCGCCCCCGGCCCGGTGTACGACGCCGTGCTGGCGCTGCACGTCATGGAGCACGTGGACGAGCCGTCGTCGCTCATGGAGCGCGTGCGCGGGTGGCTCGCCCCCGGCGGCGCGCTCGTGGTGGTGGTGCCGAACAAGGACTCCCTGCACCGCCGGCTGGCGGTCGAGATGGGGCTGCAGGGCCGCCGCGACGACCTGTCGGCGCGCGACGGCCTGGTCGGCCACCTGCGCGTCTACGGCTTCGACACCCTGGAGGCGGACCTCGCCGCCGCGGGCTTCACCGTCGCCGAGCGCTTCGGGTTCACCCTCAAGACGGTCCCGAACTCGATGATGCTCGACTGGCCGCCGGCACTGATGGACGCCCTGACCGCGATCAGCCCCGAGCTGCCGGCGGACCTGCTGGCGAACATCGGCGTGCGGGCGGTGCCGGCCGCATGAGCGCGGGCGCGCGCGTCGCCGCGCACGGGGCCTCCCTGGCCGCGTGGGAGGAGCAGATCCTGGGCCTCGTCGCCGACGGCGACGTCGCGATGGCCGCCGCCTGGGCGCAGATCGCCGGGGACCACGCCTGGCACAGCCCGACGGGCGCCGTGGCGAGCCCGGTCATCGACGCGGCGCTGCGGTCCGTGGGCGTCGTGGTGTGCCCGCGCGCCCCGCGCGAGCGCGAGCCGGGCCCCGAGCGCGTGCTGCACGTCGCGACCGAGGTGTCCGGGGTGGGCGGCCACTCGCGCATGGCGCGCCGCTGGATCGAGCGCGACGCGGCCCGCGTGCCGACGCTCGCCCTCACCCGCCAGCGCGGGCCGGTGCCCGCCGCGATCGCCGATGCCGTCGCCGCCCGAGGCGGCACGGTGCGGGACGTCGAGGGCCACGATGCGGTGGCCCGCGCGCGGTCGCTGGCGGCGATGGTCGACGCCCACGACACCGTGGTGCTGCACGTCCATCCCTTCGAGACGGCGACGGCCCTCGCGCTGGCCGACCGGCGCGAGCGCCCGCCCGTGCTGCACGTGAACCACGCGGACCACTGCTTCTGGCTGGGCGCCGACGTCGCCGACCTGGTGGTCAGCGGCCGCCCCGCCGCCTCGGCGATGGCCGTCGCCCGCCGCGGGGTCTCGCCGCTCCGCACCGCGCTGCTGCCCGTGCCGGTGGAGCCGCCCGCGCGGCCCGCCGACCGCGCCGCCGCCCGCGCCGCCCTGGGGCTGCGCGACGACGACTGCGCCCTGCTCGTGGTCGCGTCGGCCTACAAGCTGGAGCGCATCGACGACATCGGCCTGCTCGACCTGGTGACGCCGGTGCTGGAGGCGCTGCCGCAGGCGGTGCTGATCGCCGCCGGCCCGTCGGACGACGGCCCCTGGGCCGCCGCCCGCGCCGCGACCGGCGGCCGCGTGCGCGCGCTGGGCATCCTGGATGACACGGCTCCCGTGCTCGCCGCCGGGGACGTCTTCCTGGACGCCTACCCGTGCTCGTCGCTGACCGCGGCCCTGGAGGCCGCCGCCGCCGGGATGTGCGTGGTGAGCCACCAGCCGCCCCGCCCCCAGGCCGCGACCTACGACATCGACGAGCCCGCCCTGGGCGAGGCCCACATCCGGGCCGCGACCCCCGAGGCGTACGCGGCCGCGCTGGAGCGCCTGGTGCGCGGCCCGGCGGAGCGGCGCCGGCTGGGGACGCAGGCGGCCGCCGCCGTGGAGGCGATGGCCGACGCCTCCGCGTGGACCGGCGGGCTCGAGGACGCCTACAGCCGCGCGGCCGGCCGGGCCGCCTGCCCGGAGGCCGCGCCCGCCCACATCTCCACGACCCCCGAGACGCTGAGCGAGGACGCGTTCCTGCTGTCCCTGCACGAGGCGTCGGGGATGGCGATCCCGCCGCAGGTCGCCGTCGCCCGGGGCGCCGACGCGTTCCCGCGCGACCCCCACCGGGGCCTTACGGTCGTGATCCACGCCGCCGACCAGCGCGACGGGCTGGAGAGGCTCATCGCGTCCGCCGTCGCCACCTGCGGCGACGTGGACGACGTGACCGCCGTCGTGATCGACGACGGCTCCCGCGACGGGACGGCGGACCTGCTCGCCGGGCTCGGCGGCGACCTGCGGGTGGTGCGCCGCGAGGCGCCCGCGGGCCCCGCGGCCTGCTGGCCGGAGGGCGTCGCCGTGGCCCAGGGCGAGGCGGTGCTGCTGGTGACGGCCGACGTCATGCTCACGCCGGGGTGGCTCGATCCGCTGCGCGCGGCGCTCGCGCGGCCCGGCGTCGCGGCCGTGGCGCCGCGCGTCGAGGGCGGCACCGGGGCCGAGGTCTGCGTCCTGGCGTCCCTGCCGGCGCTGCGGGCGGGGGCGGCGATCGCCCCCGTGCTGGTCCCGGAGGCGGTCGTCCTCGGCGGCCGCGCCGCCGCGTCCACGGCGGGGGTGACCGCGTGATCCACGCCTGCACGATCGTCGCGCGCAACTACCTCGCCCAGGCCTCGGCGCTCGCCGACTCCTGGGTGGAGGCCGTCCCCGAGGGGGACATCACGATCCTGGTGATCGACCTGGGCGACGAGCGCGTCGAGTCGGACGACCCCCGCATCCGCGTCGTGGCCCCGGCGGGCGCCGGATTCACGCAGGACGAGTTCGACCGGATGGCCACGGTCTACGGGGTCGTGGAGCTCGCCACGGCGGTGAAGCCGACCCTGATGCGCCACCTGCTGGACACGACCGGCGAGGCCGTCGTGTACCTCGACCCGGACATCCTGGTGTTCCGCCCCCTCGACGAGATCGAGCGGATGGCGCGGGCCGAGGACATCGTGCTGACGCCGCACACCTCGGTGCCGCTGCCGGACGACGGCAAGCACCCCTACGAGGCGGCGTTCCTCGCCTGCGGCGTGTTCAACCTGGGCTTCGTGGCCGTCGGCCCGGGCGGCGGCCCGTTCCTGGACTGGTGGGCCGGGCGGCTCGCCCGCCACTGCGTCGACGCCCCCGCGCAGGGGCTGTTCGTCGACCAGAAGTGGATCGACCTCGTGCCGGCGTACTTCCGCCACCACGTGATGCGGCTGCCCGAGGTGAACGTCGCCTACTGGAACCTGCCGGTCCGGGACTTCCGCCGCGCCCCCGCCGACCTGCCCGGCGGCGGCGCCGACTGGACCGTGGACGGCCGGCCCCTCGTGTTCTTCCACTTCTCGGGCTACGACCCGGCCCGCCCGGACCTGCTGAGCAAGTACCAGGGCGCCGACCCCCGCATCCGCCTGGACGAGCACCCCCACCTCAAGGCGATCTGCGACGACTACGGCGCCCGCCTGCTCCAGCGCGGCCACGCCGAGCTTCGCCGGCAGCCGTACGGCCTGGACCGCCTAGCCGGCGGCCTCGCCCTGGAGCCGCGGATGCGCCGCCTCTACCGCCGCGCCCTGATGGCCGCCGAGTCGGCCGGCGCCTCGCTGCCCCCGAACCCCTTCACGGACGGCGAGGCCGCCTTCGTCGGCTGGCTCACCGCCCCCGCCGGCGACCCCGCCGAGCTGGGCGCGCTGTCTGTCTACGGCGCGTCCGCCTGGGTGGACGAGCCCGGCGTCCGGAACGCCTTCCCCGCCATCCCCGGCCCCGACGCCGGCCGCCTCCTCGACTGGCTCGAGGGCGGCGGCGCGGAGTCCCTCGGCATGCCCTCCTGGCTCTGCCGCTCGGCCCCGGTGGCCTCGGTGGTGCACTCCGTCTCTTAAGACTCACTTGGGTCAGGGCGTGAGGTCCAACCGTGACATGGCACCCCGTGACGGCCCGCGAACACTTTCCGCGCGTCCCGGCGTCATAGTCGCGACAGTCCCGTCAGAGGAGGATGGGACGCCATCGGGGAGGTCCGCGGGGATGGGTGCCATAGCGGAGGGCGACGCCGTCATGGCGGCGGTGAGGGACGGGGACGAGGCGGCGTTCGGCGCCCTGGTGGAGCGGCACCGGGGTGAGCTGCAGGTCCACTGCTACCGGATGCTCGGCTCGCTGGAGGACGCGGAGGACGCCGTCCAGGAGACGTTCCTGCGCGCGTGGCGGCGGCGCGACGGGTTCGAGGGCCGCGGGCCCTTCCGGGCCTGGCTCTACGGCATCGCCACCAACGCGTGCCTGGACGACGTCGCCCGGCGCGGGCGGCGGGTGCCGACCACGACCGGCCAGGCGTCGCCCGCCGACGTCCCGTGGGTCGGCCCCTACCCGGACCACCTCCTGGCCCTGGCGGCGCCCACCGAGGACGAGCCGGAGCGGGTGGTCGTGACCCGCGAGACCATCGAGATGGCCTTCATGGTCGCCGTGCAGCACCTGCCGCCCGCCCAGCGGGCCGTGCTGATCCTGCGCGACGTCCTCGGCTGGTCGGCCAAGGAGACGGCCGAGCCGCTCGACGCGAGCGTCGCCGCCGTGAACTCGTCGCTGCAGCGCGCCCGGGCGACGCTGCGGGAGCGGCAGCTCGTGCGCGGCGACGAGCGGGCCCCGGACGCCGACCCCACCGAGGAGGAGCGCGCCCTCGTCGCCCGCTACATCGCCGCCAGCGAGCGCGACGACGTCGAGGGGCTCGCGGCGATGATGGCCGAGGACGCCCGCTTCTCGATGCCCGAGACCTGGGTCGGGCGCGACACGATCGTCAAGAGCTGGGTGGAGGGCGGCTGGGGCTCCGCCGAGTTCGGCCGCATCCGGTGCGTGGCGACGCGCGCGAACATGCAGCCGGCGGTGGCGAACTACCTCCAGCGGCCCGGCGACGACGCCTACCGGGCGATGGCGATGGACATCCTGCGCATCGAGGACGGGGTCATCATGGACATCGACACCTACGGCCCCGACGTGTTCGCCGCGTTCGGGCTCCCCGACCGCCTCTGACCCCCGCGGCCTGCCAGACTCCCCCCGTGCCCGACACCGTCGTCGTCATCCCCGCCTGGAACGAGGAGGCCAACCTCCCGGACGTCATCGCCGAGGTGCGCGCCGCGCTGCCCGACGTGGACGTGCTGGTGGTGGACGACGGATCGACGGACGACACGGCGGGGGTGGCGGGCGCGGCCGGCGCCCACGTCGTCTCCCTCGGGGAGAACAAGGGCCTGCGGATCGGCATCGCCACCTGCTACCGGGAGGCCTTCGACCGCGGCTACGCGTACTGCGGGCGGGTGGACGCCGACGGCCAGCACCCGCCCGCGGAGCTCGGCCGGCTGCTCGCGATGGTCCGTGGCGACGAGTGCGACGTGGCCATCGGCTCCCGCTTCGCCGAGGGCGAGGGCTACGAGCAGGGCCGCTACGTCCCGAGCCGGGCGCGGCGCCTCGGCATCAAGCTCCTCCAGACCGCCGTCCACGTGCGCCTGGGCCACGAGTTCCGGGACCCCGGCAGCGGCATGGCCGCCGTCAACCGCAAGGCCATGCCGGTGCTGGCGGAGCCCTACCGCAGCGGCGCTCCCGAGGTCGAGGCCCTGCTGCGCCTCAACCGGGACGGGCTCCGCGTCGTCGAGGTCCCCGTGGAGATGCGCGAGCGTGCCAGCGGGCACTCGCGGCTGCGGGGCGGGAAGGCCGTGAAGCTGGTGCTCACGGTCACCGGCACCCTGCTCTTCTTCCGCTGGATGCGCCGCCGGGGGTGAGCGGCCCGCGGGTGCTCGTGGTGCTCGGCTACTCGTCCGGTGGGGGCGGGGGGCTCCACCCGGTGTGCGCGGCGCGCGTCGCCCGGGCGGCGGAGGAGGCGGGGGAGGGGGACGTCGTGCTCCTGTCCGGCTGGGCGCGGCGGCCCGGCGCCCCGTCGGAGGCGCGCCTCATGCACGCCGCGTGGCCGGGGGGCGGCGGGCGCCTGCTGCTCGACGACGGCAGCACCCACACGCACGAGAACGCCCTCCACGTGGGGGCGCTCGCCCGGCGCGAGGGCGCCCGCGAGGTGGTGGTCGTCACCTCCGCCTGGCACGCCCCCCGGGCCCGCGCGCTGCTGGCCTGGACCATGCGCGGCACCGGCATCCCGGTCCGCGTCGTCTCCGCGGAGGGGCCCCGGCCCCGCGGCGCCCTGGTGCGGGAGGCGCTCGTCTGGCCGCTCGCGCCCGTGCAGGTGGCCCTGGGCCGCCGCCCGCGCCGGCGCCGCGGCCGGTAGCGTGGCGGCGGCAACGACACGAGGGGGGACGGGGATGTCCGAGGTGGTGGTGGTCGTGGTGGCCCAGGCGAAGCCGGGCCAGGGGGACGCGGCGCTCGCCGCCTTCGGCGAGGTGTCGGTGCCGACCCACGCCGAGGAGGGCTGCATCCGCTACGCGCTGCACCGCTCGGCGGCGGATCCCGACCAGATCGTCCTGGTGGAGCGGTGGGCGTCGCGCGAGGCGCTCGACGAGCACCTCGCGACGACCCACCTGCAGGAGTTCCGGGCCTCGAGCGGCGACCTCTGGGCGGGCCCGATGCAGATCATCGTGACCACCCCGCAGCCGGCCGGCGACCCGGCGAAGGGGACCCTCGGCTGATCCCCGCGGGCGCCCGCGGCTCAGGCCGCGAGCGCCCTCTCGGTGACGGCCTCGAGCGGCTCGGACCGCCCGGTGACGTTCCAGATCACCGCGCACAGGGTCTCGAAGCGCACGACGTCGTCGGCCCGCTGGGCCTTCGTCTTCTTCTTCACCTTCCCCTCGGGCGTCACGTAGCTCTCGGCGGCCACCTCGGCGCGGGCCTCACCGAGCATCCAGGTGATGGTGTCGAGCGGGTCGTACGCGGGCGTGTGGGACATCGACGTCTCCCAGGACGGGGTGGGTGGGACGGCGTCCGGGAGCGCCGCCGGCCTGGCCGGCGCCCCCCACGCTATCCCGAACCCCGTCCCGGGCGCGAGGGTCCGGGCGACCCTGCTACACGTCCGGGTCGTCCTCGTCATCGTCGTCGTCCGGCTCCTCGACGTCCTCGAGCGAGATCTCCTCGACCTCCTCGGGCGCGTCGACGCCGGAGACGGTGCGGATCTCCTCCTCGGCCTCCTCGGGGTCGGCGTCGGAGTCGTCGTCCGAGCCGGAGGCGGCTGCCTCGGCGGCGTCGCCCTCCAGCACCTGCGCGAGCGCGGGCGTCAGGGCCGAGTCTTCGTCGCCCTCGGCGGACGCCTCGTCGTCGTCGCCGATCCCCTCGATGAGGAGCGGGTCCGTCTCCAGGTCGTCCAGCTCGAGCAGGGCGCTCTCGTCCGCCAGGCCCTCCGGGTCCCAGCGGACCTTGACCTCGCCGTCGAGGATCTCGGCCTCCGCCAGCGCGACCGGGTCGCGGGAGGTGAGCTCGCCGGGGGCGGGCGGCGGCGCCGCCTCGGCCCTCAGCTCCGCCGGGTCGGCGGTGAGCCAGAGGGTGATCTGGCGGGCGCGCTTGGCGACCGCGTGGACCAGCGCGTAGCGCGACCCATCGACGTGCTGAAGCGACTGATCCAGGCGCCGTCCGTACAGCATCCAACCTCCCCGCGCGTGTGTGGCACGTTGCGAACCGACCGGACATACTAGCGCCCACGCGGACGGTTCCCATCTGTCCGGCGTTCATCGCGCAAGGAGGCCTCCCACGACATGCTGGTGCTGACCCGCAAGGCGAACCAGAGCATCATGATCGGCGAGAACATCGAGGTGTCGGTGCTCTCGGTGCTCGGCGAGAAGGTCAGGCTCGGGATCCAGGCACCGCGCGACGTGCCGGTGTTCCGCAAGGAGGTCTTCCTGGAGATCCAGGCCCAGAACCTCGAGGCGGCCGAGTCGAGCAAGGACGCGCTGGACCAGGCGCTCAACCTCATGGGGGACGCCGACGACGGCCGCTGAGGCCGGCGTATGGGCAGAACCTCGACCCCGGGCTCAAGGGATCCGGGGCGCCGCCGATAACCCACCTGAACGCGTGTGACCAGGATGGTCCTCGCGCCGCCGCCCCACCACCTCGCACGGATGCGGGACGGGACGGTGCACGTGTCCTGATCGACCTGGATTCAAGGAGGAATCATGGGTCTGAGCGTCTACAACAACGTCGAGGCGCAGAACGCGCACCGGCTGCTCAGCAACACCGGCGTCCAGCTCTCGAAGTCCATGGAGCGCCTCTCGTCCGGCCTGCGCATCAACCGCGCCGCCGATGACGCCGCCGGCCTCGCCGTCTCCGAGGGCATGCGCTCTCAGATCCGCGGCATGAACGTCGCCTCCCGCAACGCGCAGGACGGCATCTCGATGGTGCAGGTCGCGGACGGTGCCCTGGGCAACGTCGGCGACATGCTGCAGCGCGTCCGTGACCTGGCCGTGCAGGCCTCGAACGGCACGCTGACCGACGCCCAGCGCCGGAACCTGGACACCGAGGTCCAGCAGGTCCTGACCGAGATCGGCAAGACCGGCACGGACACCGAGTTCAACGGCCTGAAGATCCTGGCCGGCTCCGTCGCCACCGCGGCCTCGGCCGTCACCCTGCAGGTCGGCGCCAACGCCAGCCAGAGCATCGCCTTCACCATCGGCACGGTC
Source organism: Thermoleophilia bacterium (assembly GCA_050249835.1). Classification (GTDB taxonomy): domain Bacteria; phylum Actinomycetota; class Thermoleophilia; order Miltoncostaeales; family Miltoncostaeaceae; genus Miltoncostaea. The sequence goes on along the minus strand of JBFWPT010000014.1, from coordinate 50,733 downwards.
TCGGCCTCCGACCTCGGCATCTCGGGCATCGCCGTGTCCTCGGCGGCTTCGGCCACCGCGGCCATCGCGTCCCTCGACGCCGCCATCAGCACCGTCACCACCAGCCGCGCCAACCTGGGTGCCATCCAGAACCGGCTCGAGCACACCATCAACCGCCTCGGCATGACCTCGGAGAACCTCCAGGCCGCCGAGTCCCGCATCCGTGACGCCGACATGGCGCAGGAGATGATCAAGTTCACCAAGAACCAGATCCTCCAGCAGTCGGGCACGGCGATGCTCGCGCAGGCCAACTCGGCCCCGCAGAGCGTCCTCTCGCTCCTCCGCTAGACCCAACGTAGGCACGCGTTCGACCGGGGCCCGCCATCTGGCGGGCCCCGCGTCGTCGACCCCCTCTGTTAAGCGGTCTTAGAGTCGGCGCCGATCCCTTACAGATCACGCGCGGATCCATGATCCGGTGAATCCGCCCCCGGTCGTACCCTCGATGCATGAGACCGATCCGGATCGCCGTCACCGCCGTCACCGCCCTGCTGGCCGCCTCCCTCGCGCCGCCGGCGCTCGGTGCCGTCACCACCGCCCGGATCGGCGCGGAGCCACGGGCCGGGGTCCACGCAGCCGGCAAGCTCTGGGTCCTCGGTGATCGCGGCGGCGACCGGGTGCTCGTCGAGGCCGACGGCCGGACGGGCCGCCCCACCGGCCGCGAGGTGCTGGTCACGACCGGCCTCCTGCCGGGCCCGAAGGTGCTCGCCCCGCGCCTGGTGCGGCCGTCGCTGACCGTCGCCGGCGGGTACCTCTGGACCGCGGTGCCGAGCCCCGACCAGTCGAGCAACGACCTGGTGCGGGTGGACCCGAGGACGGCGGCCGTCACGCTCCGGGTGCCGCTGGGGGCGAACTACGTGGCCGCCGGGCCGTCGGGGCTCTGGGTGACCGCCGCGCCGGAGCTCCTCGTCGACGCGATGGGACGCGCCGCCGGGGCCATCCGCCGGGTGGTCCGCGTCGATCCGTCGACGGGCGCGGTCGTCGACGAGCTGCGCTACGGGCCCGGGATGAGCGCCCCCCTCGAGATCGCCGTGGCGGACACCGGTGTCTGGCTGACCCGCGGTCTGGGCGACCGGGGGCCGCTCATGCGGCTGCCCTCAGACGGCCGGGCGCTCCCGGCGAACGCCTGGCAGCTCTTCGCGCGCGGCGGCACGGGGCTCTTCGCCGACCGCGGCTCCTGCCGGGTTACGGTGGCGCCCCCCACGGGTCGCCTGCGCGACGTCGCGCTCTGCACGGGGACGAGCCGCCCCCGCGACGTGGCCCTCTCCGGGGGCGCCATCTGGCGCGCGGGCACCATCGGCGGGTCGTCGCCGCGGGGCTTCGTCTCCCGCCGCGCGCTCGACGGCCGTGGCCCGATCCGGGCCTGGCGGGTTGGGCGCGACCCTGTCGACGTCGTCCCCTCGGGGGCGGGGGTGTGGGTGCTGAACCGCGCCGACCGGACGCTGACGCGGGTGACCCCGTGAGGGCCCCCCGGCTGGTCGTCGGGGCGCTCGCCGCCGCCCTGCTCACCGCGGTCGCCGGTACCGCGACCGCCGCCGTGCCGTCGCCGCCGACCGTCCCCGGCTGGCCGAAGCAGCTGCCCGCCGGACCCGTCGTCCAGGGACCTCAGGGCGGGCTCGTCCTGGTCTCGCCGTACGGCGACGGCTTCGCCGCGCGCGCCTTCCGGCGTGACGGGCGACGCCTGTGGACGACGGTCCAGCCGGCGAACTGCGGCAACTGCGACGACGGCCCGCAGCCGGTCATCAACCGGCCCGACGGCACGGTCGGTCCCATCGGCCACCTCGGCGACTACGGCTGGGCCGTCGACCGGGAGGGCCGCCTCGCGAGACCCTGCGTCGGGGTGATGTTCCCGGACGGCTCGTGCGTCGGGGCGGGCAGCGTGATCCCCCTGCCCCTCGACGGGGTCGGCGACCGGCCGGCGTTCGGCGGGGACATCGCGGGGACCCCGGACCAGGGGTGGACGCTGCCCGTGCCCGGCTACCGCTGGCTGGGCGACTGGCCGCCCATGACGGTGCGCGACGCGGGCGGCATCGTATACGCGGCCTTCATCGAGCCGACGCCCATCGGGCGGCCCCTGGGTGACACGGTCCCCGGCATCCTCGTGGCGGTCGACCCGGCGGCCCAGCGCATCCTGTGGGTCGTCGAGGGCCCGGAGCAGGCGCTGGCCGGCCTGACGTCCGGTGTCCTCGTGCACCAGGGCGGCCGCCTCGTCACCTACCGCCCGGATGGGACCGTGGCCTGGACGCGGGCGATCCCGGAGGGCGAGTACGTCACGCCCGCATCGGTCGTCGCCGACCCCGCGCGCGGCGGGCTCTACATCGGCAGGCTCCGCGTCCCCCACGGCACCGGCGGGCAGGGGGTCACCGCCCTCGACCCGGACACCGGCGCGCAGGTGTGGCGCACGCGGCCCGCCGACCGGGCGCGCCTGCTGTCGGTGGGGCGCGGCGGGCGGGTGTACGTCGCGATCGGCGACCCCCGCCGCCTGGCCGTGCGGGCCCTCCGATCCCGGGACGGCGCGGCCGTGTGGGAGCGGCGCACCCGCCTGCGCGCGCAGAGCGCCCGCGAGCTGGTGAACGGCACCGTGGCCGTCTCGGCGGGCGACCCCTCCGGCCGGCCCGGCACCCTGACCCTGCTGGATCCGCGATGAGGCGCCTCCTCGCAACCGTCGTCGCGGCGGCGGCACTGGCCTCCGTGGCCCCGGCGGCGTCGGCGGCCGTCCCGTCCCCTCCGACCGTCCACGGCTGGCCGAAGTCGGTCTCCGCGGGCACGGTGCTCCAGGGCCCCTCCGGCGGCCTGGTCCTCGTGAGGGTCCAGACCGGGGGCACCGCCGCCACGGCCTACCGCCGGGACGGGCGGCTTCTCTGGTCCGCCCGGCAGGACGCCGGCTGCGGCAACTGCGACGACGGCCCCCAGCCGGTGCGCCTGCAGGCCGACGGCACCTACGGCCCGATCGGGTTCGACGGCGACTTCACCTGGTCCGCGGGCCCGTCGGGCCGGGTCGAGCGGGGCTGCAGCGGCGTCGTGTTCGCCGACGGCGCGTGCGTGATGGCCTTCAGCGAGCTGGGCCCTCCGCCCGGTCCGCCGGACCGTCCGGTCGTCGCCGGCCGCGACGCGGGGGCCACGACGTGGTCCTGGCGCCTGCCCGTCCCGGGGTGGCTCTGGTCCGACGACTTCAACGTCCCGCCGATGACGGTGCGCGACCGCGCCGGGATCGTCTACACGGCCTTCGACCGCCCGCG
>JBFWPT010000014.1:30456-47358 GCA_050249835.1 Thermoleophilia bacterium | reverse complement strand
CGGGGGCCACGACGTGGTCCTGGCGCCTGCCCGTCCCGGGGTGGCTCTGGTCCGACGACTTCAACGTCCCGCCGATGACGGTGCGCGACCGCGCCGGGATCGTCTACACGGCCTTCGACCGCCCGCGCCCCGAGGGCGCGCCGCCGGGCACGGCCGCGAGCGGCCTGCTGGTCGCGGTGGACCCGGTCGCCCGCCGCATCCTGTGGACGATCGAGGGGCCGTCGCAGGCCCTCACAGGTCTCACCTCCGGGGTGCTGGTGGCGGAGCCGGGGGGCGTCGCCGCCTACCGGGCGGACGGGACGGTCGCCTGGCGGCGCGTCGTGCCCGAGGGTCAGCGCGTGGTCCCCACGTCGGTCGTCCACGACCCCGCGCGGGGCCGGGTCTACCTCGGGCGTGTCGCGGTGACCCTCCGCTCCGAGGTGGGCGTGACGGCCGTCTCCGCGGCGACGGGCGCCCGGGCCTGGCGCACCCGCCCGTCGGATCGCGCGCGGCTGCTGTCCGTGGGGCGCGGGGGTCGTGTGTACGTGGCGATCGACCGGGCCGGGCACCGGTCGGTGCGCGGGCTGCGGCTCGCGAACGCCACCACAGCCTGGGAGCGCCGCACGTCCCTCCCGGTCCAGAGCGCCCGGGAGCTGCTGAACGGCACCGTGGCCGTGTCGGCGGGCGGCCAGTACGGCGGCCCCGGGCGCCTGACCCTGCTCGACCCGCGGTGAGGCGCGCCGCGGCCGCGGCGGTCGTGGCGCTCCTCGCCGGCGCCGCGGTGGCGTCGGCCGCGGTGCCGGCCCCGCCGACCGTGCCGGGATGGCCGAAGACGTTGTCGCCGGGGCCCGTCCTGCAGGGACCGCAGGGCGGGATGGTGCTCGTCTCGTCGCGCTACGCCGAGGCGGGGGCGTCCGGTTTCGACGCCCGTGCCTTCCGCCGCGACGGCCGTCGGCTCTGGGGCGTCAGCCAGGAGTCCGGGTGCGGCAACTGCGACGGCGGGCCGCAGTCCGTCGCCCTCCAGCCCGACGGCTCGTACGGCCCGATCGGATACGAGGGGGACTACTTCTGGAGCGTCGACCAGCAGGGACGGCTGACGACCTCCTGCGCCGGGGTGGTGTTCGCGGACGGGTCCTGCGTCATCGGCGGGAGCTCGGCCCACACGACGCCGCCGGTGGCCCGGCCGGCCGTCTTCGGGAGCCCGCCGGGCACGCGGACGCCCTCCTGGACCGTCGGGATCCCGGGATGGTTCTGGTACGGGGAGTTCGAGGTGCCGCCGATGACCGTGAGGGACGGCCGGGGCGTCGTCTACGTCGCTTTCGCGAACCCACGCGCGCCCGGACAGCCGCCGGGCCCGGGGATCCCGGGGCTCCTGGTCGCCATCGACCCGGTCGCGCAGCGGGTCCTGTGGACGGTCGAGGGGCCGTCGCAGGCCCTCACCGGACTCGGGTCCGGGGTCCTCGTCACCGCGGGGGACGGGATCTCGGCCTACCGCGCCGACGGGACGGTCGCCTGGCGGCGCGGAGTCCCCACGGGCCAGGGGGTCCACCCGAGCCAGGTCGTGTACGACGCGCCACGCGACCGCATCTACCTCGGCCGCCTCGCCGGCACGAGGCGGGCACAGCCAGGGGTCACCGCACTGGTCGCGGCGACGGGCGCGCAGGTGTGGCGCACCCGTCCTGCCGACCGGGCGCGTCTCCTTTCGGTGGGCGCGGGCGGACGCGTCTACGTGGCGGTCGACCGTCCCGGGCACCGCGCGGTGCGCGGGCTGCGGGCGGCCGGCGGCGCGACGGCCTGGGAGCGGCGTACGAGGCTCGTGGTGCACGGCGCCAGGGAGCTGGTCAACGGCACCGTGGCCGTGTCGGCGGGCAGGAGCGCGGGTCCCGGTGTCCTCACCCTGCTGGACCCGCGATGAGGCGCGTCGCCGTCATCGTGTCCGCCGGGCTGGCCCTGACCGCGGCGGCTCCCGCGGTGGGCGCCACGACCACCGTCCGGCTCGACGCCGAGCCGCGCGCGGCGGTGAACGCCGGGAGTCACCTCTGGGTGCTCGCCGACCGCGGCGACACGCGGGTGCTCATCGAGGCCGGGCACCTGACGGGCCGGCCGACCGGGCGGGAGGTGGTCGTCGCGACCGGCGTCACGCGCGATCCGGAGGGCACGGGGACGACGACGATCCGGCCGTCGGTGACCCTGGCGGGCGGGGGCGTCTGGACCGTGGACCCGGCGACCGGCGACGCCGTCCGGGTCGACCCGGCCCGGGCTGCCGTGACGGTGCGCGCACCCATCGCCACACGCGTCGTCGCCGCGGGACCGGCGGGGCTGTGGGCCACCGGGCCGCCGACCGCGGTGCCGGGCGGGCTCCGGTACGCCGTGCGCCAATTGGACCCCGCGACCGGTGCGATCGTCGGAGAGGTCGCCTTCGGCCCCGGGCTGGGGGGCCCGCGCGAGCTGGCCGTGGGCGCCGGGGGCGTCTGGGTGGCGCGCATCGGGGGCTGGCTCCCCATCGTGCGCATCGACGCGAGGACCGGGGCCGAGAGCCTGGTCGACGTCGGCTCGTGGCGGCTGTCGGCCCACGGGGGGACCCTGGTCTCGACGCGCCGCGCCGTGTGCCTCGCCTGGGTGGCGCCGTGGGCGGGGCCGGTCCGTCCGCTGAGGATGTGCCCGCCCCGCAGGACCCTCTACCCGCGCGATCTCGCCCTCGCCGGAGGGCGGGTCTGGTGGGCCGCCGTCGCCGGCAAGGGGGCGGCGCGCCGCGGGGTGCTGGTGCGTCGCGACGCCTCCGGGGCGCCCGGGAGGGTTCAGGTCCGCGTGGGGCGGGACCCGGTCGATGTGGTCCCCTCCGGCCGGGGCGTCTGGGTGCTGAGCCGATCCGACCGCACGCTGACCCGGGTGACGCCGTGACCTGAGGGCCGCGGCCCCTCAAGGCCGCGGCCGCGCGGCCGATGGGGGGCCATGGCGTCCACCTCCCGCGGCGTGCTCTGGCGCGGCCCGCTCACCGACCCCTCCGGCTACGCGGCCGGCGGCCGCGCCTTCGTGCGCGGCCTGTCCGAGCTTGGCGCCGCCGTCCGCGCCGAGCCGCAGCAGTGGAGCCCGCGCTCCGCCCTCTCCGCCGAGGACCGGCAGGTGCTGGGCGGCCTCATCGGGGCCGGCCTGCCGCGCCTCGACGCCCGGGTGGAGCACACGTTCCCGCCCTTCGCGGACCTCGCGACGCCCGCGCCGCTGCGGGTGCTGCGCACCATGTTCGAGACGGACCGGATCCCGGATCCGTGGGTGGAGGCATGCAACCGCGCCGACGAGGTGTGGGTGCCGACGGTGCACAACCGCGACGCCTTCGCGGGCGCGGGTGTGGACGCGGGGCTGCTGCACATCGTCCCGGAGCCCTTCGAGCTGGACCGCCTGCACCACGACGCCCCGCCGCTCGACCTGCCCGACGCGCACGGGACGGTCTTCCTCGCCGCCTTCGACTTCTCGCTGCGCAAGGGCTGGGACGTCCTGCTCTCCGCCTGGTGCGACGCCTTCCGGGCCGACGACGACGTCACCCTCGTGCTGAAGGTCTGGTCGACCACGGCCGGGATGGACGCCGCCGCGATCCACGGGCGCATCGGCGCGCGCATCGGCGCCCTCGGACACGACCCCGCCCGCATCCCCGACGTGGTGATCGTGGACGACCTGCTCGACCCCGGCGCGATGGCGGGCCTCTACCGGGCCGCGGACGTCTACGTCGCCCCGACGCGCGGCGAGGGGTGGGGGAGGCCGATCACCGAGGCGATGGCGCTGGGCCTGCCGGCGATCGCGACCTCGTGGTCGGGGCCGGCGGAGTTCGTGGACGAGGCCGTCGGGTGGCCCGTCGCACACACCGTCGTGGACGTGCCCGCCGAGGCCGTCGCCGAGGTGCCGGTCTACGCGGGCCACCGCTGGGCCGAGCCCGACCCCCTGTCGCTCGCGGAGGCCCTCGTGGCGGCCCACCGCGATCCCGCCGCGCGCGCCGCGAAGGGTGCCGCCGCCGTCGGCCGCGCCGCCGAGAGCGGCCACCTGCGCGTGGCCGGGCTCGCCCTGGACCGCATCCGCGCCGCCTCCGGGGTCGCCGCGTGACGATCGCGTGGCGCGGGCCCGTGCTCGACCGCTCCCCCTGGGCGGCGGGCACCCGCGCCCACCTCGCCGGCCTCGGGGCGGTCGGCGCCGACGTCGCGCTGGAGCCGCTGCTCTGGCAGCAGGGCTCCGTGCTCGCGCCTGCCGCGGAGGCCGCCCTCGCCGTGCTCGCCCACCGCTCCCTCGACGACGTCGAGGTGACCGTGCAGCACGTGCCCGGCCGCATCCTCGACCCGTACGCGCGGGGCCGCCGGCGGGTCGCGCTCACGGCCCTGCCCGGCGGGGTGCCGGGTGACGACTGGTTGCTGCGCCTGGGCCAGATGGACGAGGTCTGGGTCCCCACGGCCGCCCAGCGCGACGCCCTCCTGGCCGCCGGAATTGAGCCGGGGCGCGTCGCCGTGATACCCGAGCCCGTGGAGATCCCGGGCACCGTCCCCGCGCCGCTCGCACACCCCGACCTGCACGGCACCGTCGTGCTCGCGTTCGCCGACTGGACCGCCCGCTCCGGGTGGGACCGGCTGCTCGACGCCTGGTGCCGCGCCTTCCGGGCCGGCGACGACGTGACCCTGGTGCTGCACGCCTTCGCGAGCGACGGGGTGGAGGCCGACTTCGGCGCCCGCGCCCTGGAGGCCGTCGTCGCCGCCGGACACGACCCCGCCGCGATGGCCGACGTCGTGATCCTGGACGAGGCCGTGCCGGTCGCCCGCATGGGGTCCCTGTACGCCGCCGCCCACGCCGTCTGCGCCCCCGGGTCCGGCCTCGGCCGCGGGCGGGACCTGCTGGAGGCGATGGCCTGCGGCCGCCCCGTCCTCGCTCGGCCCGGGGCCGGCGCGCCAATTGACGCATCCTGCGGCTGGGCCCTTCCCGAGGGACCGGACGGCCGCCCCGACCGCGACGCCCTCGTCGCCGCCCTGCGCGACGTCCACGCCCGCCGCGACGAGGCGGACGCCCTCGGCGCCGCCGCCCGCGCCCGGGTCGCCGCGGTCCACGACGCCCCCGTCGTCGCCGCCCGGGTGCTGGAGCGGCTCGCCGCCGCCACGCAACGCCGCCGCACCCGCGGCGAGGGCTCCGGCCCGCGCGTCGCGCTCTACGGCGCCGTCACCCGCGCCCATTCGCTGGCGACGGTCAACCGTTCCCTGGCCGGCTCCCTCGTCCGCGGCGGCGCCGTGGACCTCTCCCTGGTCGAGGTGGAGCCCGCCGACCCGGGCCGCGAGGGCGCGATGCCCGTCGGCGCCGCGGGCCGCGCCGCCCGCCGCCTGTTCGACGGGCTGCCCGAGGTGACGATCCGCCACGGCTACCCGCCGAGCTTCGCCCGCCCGCCCGCCGGCCGCCTGGTGGTGACGCTCCCCTGGGAGTTCGGCCCCATCCCGCGGGACTGGCGCCGCGCCATCGAGGACGGCGTCGACGAGGTCTGGGTGCCCTCGCGCCACGTGCGCGACGGCTTCGCCGCCTCGGGCGTCGATCCGGACGTGATCCGGGTGGTGCCGAACGGCATCGACCCGCTGCGCCACCGCCCGGGCCTGGAGCCCCTGCCGCTGCCGGGCGTCCGCCCCGGCGACCACCGCTTCCTCTACGTCGGCGGGCTGCTCTGGCGCAAGGGCGCCGACCTGCTGCTCGACGCCTACCGCGCGGCGTTCACCCGGGACGACGACGTCGTGCTGATCGTCAAGGACTTCGGCCGCGGAGGCCCCTACCAGCCGCAGGAGGCCGAGGAGCGCGTGCGCGCGATGGCCGCCGACCCGGCGGGGCCGCGGGTCCACTTCCTGCGCGACCGGCTCACCGACGACGAGATGCCGCGCCTCTACGCCGCGGCCGACTGCCTGGTGCACCCCTACCGCGGCGAGGGCTACGGCCTCACCGTGGCCGAGGGGATGGCCTGCGGGCTGCCGGTCATCACGCCGGAGGGCGGGGCGACCGCCGACTTCTGCGACACGGACACGGCGCTGCTCGTGCCGTCCCACCCGCTGGTGCTCGACCGCACCCGGGTCGGGGACCTGGAGCTGTCCGGGCCCGTCAGCGTCATCGAGGTGCTCGCCCTGGACCTCGCCCGCGTGATGCGCGACGCCTACGAGCGCCGGGAGGAGGCCCGCGAGACCGGCCGCCGGGCCGCCGCCCACATCCGCGCCCACCACACCTGGGACCACGCCGCCCGCGTGGCCGGGGGACGCCTTCGCGCGCTCGCCGGGCACGAGGCGCCGCGAGTCGTCGGAGCCGCTTGACTTCAAGCATGGTTTAAGTCCTACCCTGCGGTGCATGACGAATCCCTCCGTTCTGCACCCACCCACCCCCGTCGCCCTGGTGACCGGGGGATCGCGCGGACTGGGCCGCGCACTCGCCGCCGACCTCGCCGGCCGCGGCTGGCAGGTCGTGATCGACGCCCGCGACCCGGCCGGCCTCTCCGGCGCCGCGGTCTTCATGCCCGCCGGGCGGGTGACCGCCGTGCCGGGCGACGTCGCCGAGCCGGCCCACCGCGCCCTGATCGCGGAGGCGCTCTGGCGCCTCGGCCGCCTGGACGTCCTCGTCAACAACGCCAGCACGCTCGGCCCCGCGCCGCAGCCGGCGATGGCCGACTACCCGGTCGACGCCCTCGCCGACGTCTACGCGGTCAACGTCCTGGCGCCCCTCGCCCTCTGCCAGCTCACGCTGCCGCTGCTGGAGCGCAGCGGCGGGGCCATCCTCAACATCTCCTCCGACGCGGCCGTCGAGTCCTACGAGGGCTGGGGCGGCTACGGGTCGTCGAAGGCGGCCCTGGACCACATCACGGCCACCCTGGCGGCCGAGAACCCCGCCGTCCGCATCTACTCGGTCGACCCGGGGGAGATGGCGACGGACATGCTCGCGACCGCGATGCCGGCCGCCGACCTGCGCGACTGGCCGGCCCCGGCGACCGTGGTGCCCGCCCTGTGGCGCCTGATCGACGGGGACCTGCCGAGCGGCCGTTACCGGGCCGCCGAGCTCGACCCGGCCCACGCCCGATGAGCACTGCGGCGCCCGCCACCCGCTTCGCCCTGCCCCCCGGCAGCGAGGCGCACGAGCCGCCGGAGCGGCGCGGCCTGGCCCGCGACGGCGTGCGGCTGCTGGTGGCGCGGCCGGACGGGGTGACCCACCGGCGTTTCCGCGACCTGCCGGACGAGCTGCGCCCCGGCGACCTCGTGGTGGTCAACACCTCGGCGACGCTGCCGGCGGCGGTCGACGCCGTCCGCGACGACGGCGCGCCACAGAGACTCCACGTCTCGGTCCAATTGGACGACGGGCGCTGGGTGGTCGAGCCCCGGCGCGCCGACGGCACGGGGCCGGAGGCGCTCCCGGCGGGCACCGGGCTGCGGCTGCCGGGCGGCCCGTCGCTGGTGCTGGACGAGCCCTTCCCGGACCCCGCGGAGCCCGGCCGCCTCTGGGCGGCGCGCGTCACCCCCGCCACCCCGGCCGGGCCCTGGCTCACGGCCCACGGCCGGCCGATCGGCTACCGGCACCTCACGGGGCGGCACGTCCTGGGCGACCATCAGACCGTGTACGCCACCGAGGCGGGCAGCGCCGAGATGCCGAGCGCGGGGCGCCCGTTCACGGCCCCGCTGCTCGTGCGCCTCATGGCCCGCGGCGTGGTGGTGGCGCCGGTCGTCCTGCACGCGGGGGTGTCGAGCCCCGAGCTGCACGAGCCGCCGGCACCCGAGCGCCTGCGCGTGCCCGGCACCACGGCGCGCCTCGTCAACGAGGCCCGCGCCGCCGGCCGCCGGGTGGTGGCCGTCGGCACCACCGTCGTGCGCGCGCTGGAGAGCGCGGCCGCCCCGGACGGGACGGTGCGCCGCACCGCCGGCTGGACCGGCCTGGTGCTCGGCCCGGACCGCACGGCGCGCGTCGTGACCGGCCTCGTCACCGGCCTTCACGAGCCCGAGGCGAGCCACCTGCTGCTGCTGGAGGCGGTGGCGGGGGAGGGCCTGGTGGGGGAGGCCTACGCCGCGGCGGTGGCCGGCGGGTACCTCTGGCACGAGTTCGGCGACTCCATGCTGCTGATGCCCTGACGCCCCTGGCGGATCGGCTCAAGAAACGGGGCTCGCCGCCGATAGCGGGGGCGACCACCCGAGGAAGGACCGGCATGGGCCTGAAGATCGCCAGCCTGCAGGCGCCCGTGGAGCGCGCCCCCCAGCGGCTGTCGCTGTGCATGATCATGCGCGACGAGGAGGAGCACCTCGCCCGGTGCCTCACCAGCGTCCAGGGCGTCGTCGACGAGATCGTGATCGTGGACACCGGCTCGGTCGACCGCTCGGTGGAGATCGCCGCGTCGTTCGGCGCGACGGTCCTGCACGAGGAGTGGCGCGGCGACTTCGCGGCCCCCCGCAACACCTCGATCGACGCCGCCACCGGCGACTGGATCCTGGTGCTCGACGCCGACGAGGAGCTCGTCGACGGCGCCCGCCTGCGCGAGCTGCTGCACGACGAGGCCATCGAGGGCTACTGCCTGCGCGAGGTCAACTTCATCGGTGAGGAGCGCGGGATCGAGAGCGTGGTCAACTCCGCGTTCCGCGTCTTCCGCAACCGGCCCGCCTACCGCTACACCGGCGCCCTCCACGAGCAGATCATGGGCACGGTGGACCCCGAGGGCGGCACCTGCACCCTCTTCGTGGGCATCGAGATCCACCACTACGGCTACCTCGAGCCGACGAGCCGGGCCAAGGAGAAGACCGACCGCAACATGGCGATCGTGATGGAGGAGGTGGCCCGCAAGCCCACCGACTCGTTCACGCTCTTCAACGCGGGCGTCGAGTTCCAGCGCGTCGGCCGCCACGAGGAGGCGCTCGACTACTTCCAGCGCTCCTTCGGGACGCTCGAGAACCTGCAGGCGTACTACGCCTCGCTGCTGCTGCGGAACATCGTGGCCACCCTGAACTCGCTCGAGCGGTACGACGAGGCGCTCGACGTCCTCGCCGACGCGCTCCAGGCGTACCCGGACTTCACGGACCTGCACTACCTGCAGGGCCAGGTCCACTCCAACCGCCGCGAGTACCGGGCGGCCGTGAAGAGCTTCCGCCGGGCCATCGACCTCGGCGACCACGGCGGCGACCGCTACCTGGCCCAGGCCGGGATGGGGTCCTTCTACTCCTGGCACTCGCTGGGCGTCCTGCACGAGATGATGGGCGACACGGTCGAGGCCGTGCGCTGCCAGCGCAATGCCATCCGCACCGCCGGCGGCCACTACGCGTCCCCCGTGATGCGGCTCACGCAGCTCCTGCTGCGGAGCGACCCGCCCCTCGAGGTGCGCGAGTTCATGGCGCGCATCATCGGCACCACCAAGCGCAGCGACTCCCTGGTCGCCGTCGCCACGGTGCTGCTCTCGGAGGGCCACGCGGAGCACGCGCTCGCGGTGCTCGCCGAGGCCCGCGAGCTGAGCCCCGAGGAGGCGCCCATCCGCCTCGCGATGGCCGACGCCCTCATCCACCTGGGCGACCTGCCCGGCGCCCGCGCCCAGCTCGCCGGCATCACCCCGAGCAGCGCGAGCCGGCACCTGGCCCTGGCGAAGACGGTCCTCATCGGGATCATCGCCGGCGACGAGGGTGAGACCCGCTCCGCCATCGACGAGCTGCGCCCCGTCGCCGACGGCCTGTTCGCCGCGGCCTACGAGGCCGCGCTGGAGGCCCAGTCCGGCGTCGTGCCGGAGCTGCAGGCCGGCATCGACCGGGCCGGCGCCCTCGGCGCCGTGCTGGAGATGGCCGGGACGCTCCTCGAGCTCGGGGAGCTCGACGCGTTCAACGCCCTCGTGCCGCTGGCCTACTCCCTGGCCGACGAGCCGGGCGACGTGGACCGCCGGCTCGGGTACATGCTCTACGTCAACGACTTCCCGGACCCCGCCGCGGACCGCCTGATGGCGGCCGTGCGCGCCGGCCACGAGAGCCCCGAGGCCTACGCGGCCCTGGGGCGCATCTGCCAGAGCAAGGGCCTCGGCGAGGACGCCGAGGCGTTCCTCTCGGCCGCCCTGCAGATCGACCCGCAGAACATGTCCCGGCACCTCGACCTCGCCGGTCTGCTGGCGGGTTCCGGCCGGTACGCCGACGCCGACGCGGTCGTACGCGAGGGGCTCGTGGCGTACCCGCACTCCAGCGTCCTTCGCGAGCTGCGCCAGTCGCTCTCCCTCCTGGCGGGCGCCGCGCAGTAGCGCCCCCGCACCGGCGTCACCCGCGGTCCCCGGCGCGTCCGTCGCGCCGGGGACGTCGCCGTGCCTCAAGTCTGGTGACGGGATGCCGATAGACGGATCAGGCCCGGGTGCCTTCCGGGTCCACGAGCGACAAGCGAGGATGACATGGACGTCACCGCGCCCCGCCCGCCCGACAATCGCGAGCCCGTGCTCCGTCCCGAGCGCGCATCGCCGGCCGGGGCGGTACCACCACCACCCAGGAACGAGCGACCCGATCCCGCGGCCGACGCCGTCGAGGCGTTCCGGCCGCCGAGCTCGCTCAAGTTCACCCTGACCGCCGCCGATGTGGACGCCAGGTTCGAGATCCACGAGGCGACGAGCATGATGACCGTGACCATGTACGAGAGGGCGTCGGGCGAGGTGCTCCGCGAGTTCCCCTCGCGTGAGGTCCTCGACGTGCTCGCCTCCCTCGGCGCCACGGGCCTGCGGGTGGACGAGGTCCGGTGAGCACCAACCCGGCCATCACCTTCAGCGGCCTCGGCAGCGGCATCGACACCGCGTCGATCATCCAGGCGCTCATGAAGATCGAGCGCATGCCGATCGACCGGATCGAGGCCGACAAGGACCGGATCAAGCAGAAGCAGGGCGTGGTCCAGGAGATCAACGGCCTGCTCGGCAAGCTGAAGGACGCGGCGGCCGCGATGTACGCGCCGAACGCGCTGCAGGACAAGACGGCCTCCGCCGCGGACCCCACGGTCCTGACGGCGAGCGTCGGCCCGCAGGCCGCGGCCGGCACCTACAACGTCGTCGTCAGCGCGCTCGCGCAGGCGCACACGATGGCCTCGGGCACCTCCCCGGCCCTGACCGCCGGTCAGGCCCTGGACATCACCGTCGGAGGCGAGACCGCCTCGGTCACGGTGAACACGGGCGAGACGCTGCAGTCGTTCGCGGACCGCATCAACGGCACCGATGACGTCGGCGTCTCGGCGAGCGTCATCAACGACCGCCTGGTGCTGATCGCCAAGGACTCCGGCGCCGCCGGCTCGATCACGGTGGGCGGCAGCGCCGCCGCCGGGTTCGGGTTCACCACCACCCAGACCGGCCAGGACGCCGCCGCCACGGTCAACGGCCTGCCCGTCACGAGCAGCGGCAACGCCATCGAGGGCGCCATCAACGGCGTCTCCCTGTCGTTGTCGAAGGTCGGCTCGACCACCGTCACGGTGGGCGCCGACACGGCCGCGTCGGTGAAGACGGCCCAGGCGTTCGTGGACGCCTACAACGCCGTCATCTCCAACGTGAAGAAGACGACGGCCTACGACGCCGCGACGAAGACCGCCGGCACGCTGCAGGGCGACTCGTCGATCTCGTCGCTCGGCGGCCAGCTGCGCGGCATCCTGGGCTCCGCGGTGCAGGGCCTCGGCGGGGCCTACGACTCGCTCGCCCAGATCGGCATCACCGCCGCGCGCGACGGCACGCTCACCCTGGACCAGGCCGCGTTCACGAACGCCCTCAAGGCCGACCCGAACGCGGTCGCCGAGGTCTTCGGCCGCGAGGACGGGACGGACGGCATCGGCGCCGGCGACGGCATCGCCCGCCAGATCCAGGCGTTCGCCAACTCGTTCTCCAGCGACATCCTCTCGGCGCGGCTGACCGGGTACACGTCGTCGCTCCAGCGGCTCGACGAGAAGATCTCCGGCCTCGAGGCGATCATGGACCTCAAGGAGAAGCGCCTCCGCCAGCAGTGGACCGCGATGGAGACGGCGGTCTCGCAGTTCCAGAGCCAGGGGGCGGATCTCGCCTCGCGGCTCTCCGGCCTGTAGGGCACGACAGCACGTCCCGGTCCCGCGGGGCGCCCACCACCGATCTACGACGAGCACCCCGGGAGGCCCCCCACCGTGTTGACCGAGCTGCGGCAGTACGCGAGCCACACGACCCAGACGGCCACCCCCGGTCAGCTGGTGGTGATGCTGTACGACGGGTTCCTGCGCTTCTCGGCGCAGGCGAAGGCCGCGTTCGAGCGGGGCGACGTCGGCGAGGCCGGGATCCGGCTCACGAAGGCCCAGGCGATCGTCACCGAGCTGCGGGTGACCCTGGACATGACTCAGGGGCCGATCGCCCAGAACCTGGCGAGCATCTACGACTACGTGGGCGAGCGGCTCACCACCGGCCGCCTGTCGCAGGACGTGGCCCAGATCGACGAGGCGGTGCGCCACATGGCCGAGCTGCGCGCGGCGTGGGTGCAGATCGCCGCGACGCCGCGGCCCGCCGCGACGGCCCGCGGCCCGGTGGTGGGCGTCAACCTTGCTGGCTGAGCTCCGCCGCCTGCGCGCGCTGCAGCTGGAGCAGGCCGAGGCCCTCGGGGAGGGCGACCTGGAGCGGCTGTCGCTGCTCGACGGGGAGCGCCGCCGCCTGCAGGCCCGCATCACCCCCGGCGGCGCGCCGCCGCCGGCCGGTGCCGACCTGGCCGAGGCCCGCGCCCTGGCCGACCTGCTGCGCCGGGACCAGGAGGAGCTGGCCCAGCGGGCCGCCGCCGCCCGGGACGCGCTGCGCTCGGAGATCGGCGGCCTGCGCGCCGGCCGCTCCGCCCTCGCCGGCTACCGCCCCCCGGCGACCGGCCACTCGCTCTACCTCGACTCCTCGAACTAGCAATATCTTGACGGGGCCCGGCACCGCCTGAAATAAGGGCGTCGGTGCGTCCGGTCCCCCGTCCCGGCAGGTTCCGCCGCCCCATCCTGTGGGCGCTGGCGCTGCTGGCCGCGGCTGTGGTCGCGCTGCCGGCCGGCATGGCCGCCGGCGCCACCGGGTCGGCGACCCAGGTGGCGCCCGGTTGCACGGCCGTCGGCACGTGGGTGCACGTGACGGCCGACATCGGGTCGACGACGTGGACGGTCGATGCCGGCGGCCAGGCCACGGAGACCGGCATCGGCTTCGCGACGGGAACGGCCACCCTGTCCGGCCAGGAGCTGACGATCACCTTCGTGGCCAACGACAAGGTCACCACGGGCGCCTACCGCTGGACCCTGGCGCAGGACTGCGCGAGCGGCACCGGCAGCCTGACGATGACGGGACCCCCGTCCCGGAACGGCGAGACCCACGTGAGCACGGTCACCAGGACGGGCGGCCCGCCCGCCGCCCCCGCGCCCACGGCCCCGGCGATCGTCCCGCGCGCCACCCGGCCGGTGCCGGGGGCCCTCACCTCGTACGCCGCCCCGCGGCCGGGGAGGCCGGCCGCGCTGCCCTTCCCGGCGGCCGGGTGCAGGCCGCCCGCCGCGCTCTTGCAGGTCGCGCCGCCCGGCCCGGTCCAGGGCTCCTGCGAGGTCGACATCTTCCTGCGCAGGAAGGGCGGCGGCCTCATCAACGACCCCGACGCCGTGTTCGCCGGGGGCCTGCAGGTCTCCCACCAGAACCAGGCGAAGGCAGCCAGGGTCTGCGTGCTGCTGCTGCTCAGCCGCCACAATTCGCTCGAGGCCTGGGCGCGGGACGGGACCGCGGGGGGTGACTTCGCGACGTGCGCGCTCGCCGTCGCGCGCATCCTCCAGCGCGCCGACGACCTGCAGCGGGCGCGCCGGCGGCCCAACGAGCGGGTCGCCCATGCCGCCCGCCGGTGCTCCGTCCTCGGCGTCCGGGTCAGGGGCGGCGCGCGCGGTGGCGCCCCGCCGGTGAGGACGACCTGCCGCCGCACGGCGTCGGGCGTCCGCATGACCTTCCTGTCGAACCGCAGGGGTCAGGCGGTCGGCGACCTCATCGACCCCTCGTCGAAGCTCATCGTCGGCCGGAGCGACGAGACGCGCTTCCGCGCCGGCGACCGCGTCGAGGTGCGCTGGACGGTGAGCTAGAGGCGGCGTCGCCTGCGGCGCAGGGGCATGGGGGACCGCACCTGGATGATGCGGGGCGGCTCCCCGCGGCCCTGACGCGGCACGGGCGACGCGAGCAGCACCGGCGGCCGGTCGCTCGGGGTGGTGTACGGGGCGCCGGACGGCATCTCGATCCACTCGGCCACGTCGGCGGGGGCTCCATGGTCCACGTGCACTCTCCTCGGGCGGGGTGACGCGCCGAGCATCCGGGCCCCCGCGGGCGCCGCGCCACCGACCCTAGGGGTGGGCCTGTCACACCTCCTGGACGCGCCGCGGGCCTGGCCTATGCTTGCGCGGTCCCGGGAGAGCCGGCGGGCCGCGCGCCCGGCCGGGCCTGTCGCCACGTCCCAGGAGGAGACCGCATGAAGGTCCACGAGGTCGACGTCCACCCGGCGCTTCCCGAGCGCATCGCCTGGCTCGGCGAGATCGCCCGCAACGTCTGGTCCTCGTGGAGCCCGGAGGCCTGGGACCTCTTCCAGCGGCTCGACCCCGAGGCGTGGGAGCGGCTGCGGCACAACCCGGTCGCCCTGCTGCGCGGCATGCCCCAGCAGGCGCTGGACGCCGCGGCGGCCGACGAGAGCTTCGTCGCCATGGTCGCCCGCGTGGCCCGGCGCCTCGACGCGTACACCTCCGACGAGGGCTGGCTCGTGCCGGCCCACCCGGACGTGCAGGGGATGCTCGTCGCGTACTTCTCCCTGGAGTTCGGCCTGGACGCGGGCATCCCGCTCTACTCGGGCGGCCTCGGCATCCTGGCCGGCGACCACCTGAAGTCGGCCTCCGACCTGGGCGTGCCGCTCGTCGGCGTGGGCCTGCTCTACCGCAAGGGCTACTTCCGCCAGGCGCTCGGCCCGGACGGCGGGCAGCGCGAGCGCTACCCGGCGACCGACTGGTCCGACCTGCCCCTCTCCGACGTCCTCGACGCGGACGGCGCGCCGGTGGTGGTGCGGGTGGAGATCGGCGACGAGACGGTGAAGGCGGCGGTGCGCCGCATCCAGGTGGGGCGGGTCCCGCTGCTGCTGCTGGACGCCGACGTGGAGGGCAACAGCCCGGAGTCGCGGCTCATCACGAGCACCCTCTACGGCGGCGACCGCGACCTGCGGATCCGGCAGGAGATCCTGCTGGGCGTCGGCGGCGTCCGCGCGCTGGCGGCCGCCGGCATGGCGCCGACGGTGTTCCACATGAACGAGGGCCACTCGGCGCTGCTCGCTCTGGAGCGGCTGCGGGCCCTGATCGCCGACGACGGGATGAGCCCGCCGGCCGCCCGCGAGCAGGTGGTCGCCTCGACGATCTTCACCACCCACACCCCGGTCCCGGCGGGCAACGAGACCTTCGACCCGGACCTCGCCCGGTCGTACCTGGAGCCGCTCGCCGTCGCGGCGGGCATGACCTGGGACGATCTCGCGGCGCTCGCGGACCACCCGGACGAGGCCGAGACGGCGTTCGGCATGACCCCGCTGGCGCTGCGCACCTCGGGCGTCGCGAACGGCGTCGCCGCCCTGCACGGGGACACCTCGCGGCGCATGTGGCGGGGCCTCTGGCCGTCGCTGCCGCTGGAGGAGGTGCCGATCACGAGCATCACCAACGGCATCCACACCGCGAGCTGGCTGTCGCGGGACATGCACGAGCTGCTCGACCGCTACATCGGCCCCGGCCTGCGCGAGCGGCCCGAGGACCCGACGGTGTGGGAGAAGGCCGACACCATCCCCGCCGGGGAGCTGTGGCGGGTGCACGAGCTGAGCCGGGAGCGGCTGGTGCTGGTCGCGCGCGAGCGGCTGCGCGCCCAGCTCGCCCGCACCGGCTCGCGCCGGGTGGCGAGCCGCGCCGCCGGCGACGCGCTGCGCCCCGACGCCCTCACGATCTGCTTCGCCCGGCGCTTCGCGACCTACAAGCGGGCCGACCTGCTGTTCCGCGACCCGGAGCGCCTCGCCCGCCTCATCGACGACGAGCGGCGGCCGGTGCAGTTCATCATCGCCGGCAAGGCGCACCCCATGGACGGGCCGGGGAAGGACCTGCTGCGCTCGGTCGTGCAGGAGAGCCAGCGGCCCCGTCTGCGCGAGCGGATCGTGTTCCTCGAGGACTACGACATGCACATCGCGCGCTACCTGGTGCAGGGCGCCGACGTGTGGCTCAACGTGCCCCGGCGCCCGCTGGAGGCCTCCGGCACCTCGGGCATGAAGGCCGCCGTGAACGGCGCCCTCAACCTGTCCGTGCTGGACGGCTGGTGGGCGGAGGGCTACTCGCCCGAGTGCGGCTGGGCGATCGGGTCCGGCGAGCAGTACGAGGACCCGGAGGAGAACGACGCCGTCGAGGCCGAGGCGCTCTACACGCTGCTGGAGCGCGAGGTGGTGCCGGCCTTCTACGCCCGCGACGCCTCGGGCCGGCCGCGCGAGTGGACGACGATGATGACGGCCTCCATCCGGCGCCTGGGCGGGGAGTTCAGCACCGCCCGCATGGTGCGCGACTACGCGGAGCGGGCCTACATGCCGGCGCACCGGGCGAGCGTCGCCCTGTCGTCGGGCGGCGGCACGGGCGCGGGCGCCCTCGCCGACTGGCGCGCCCGGATGGCGGCCGCGTGGCCGGCCGTCGCGGTCCGCTCCACCGTGGTGCGGGGGGAGGGCACCGCCGTCCCGGTCGGCTCCGACGTCTCGGTGGAGGTGCTCGCCAGCCTCGGCGACCTGGCCGTGGAGGACGTGAAGGTGGAGGTCGTCGCCGGAACGCCGGACGGCAAGGGGGGGATCACCCCGCGCCGCACGGTGACCGGCGTCCACGAGGGGGCGCAGCGCGGCGAGCACCGCTTCGTCGCGACCGTCCCCGCGTCGGAGAGCGGCCGCCTCGCCGTCGCCGCCCGGGTCGTCC
>JBFWPT010000014.1:0-30356 GCA_050249835.1 Thermoleophilia bacterium | reverse complement strand
GGGGGGATCACCCCGCGCCGCACGGTGACCGGCGTCCACGAGGGGGCGCAGCGCGGCGAGCACCGCTTCGTCGCGACCGTCCCCGCGTCGGAGAGCGGCCGCCTCGCCGTCGCCGCCCGGGTCGTCCCCTGCCGTCCCGACGGGAACGCCGACCCCGGGTTCCTCATCACCTGGGAGCAGGACGAGGAGTAGGGGTCAGGGCGAGGCCAGCGTGATGTCCCGCCAGCGCCCCTCGACGACCGCCGCGCGTGCCTGGCTCGCGGCGTCGGGGGGCATGGTGCCGCGGACGGCCTCGCCGAAGTCCCTGCGTGTCTCCAGGAGGCGCATCTCCGTACGCACCGCGGCGCGCAGGTCCTCCGGGGCATCCGCGATCTCCTGCGCGAGCTCGGGCCGGCCGTCGACGAGTCGCACGATGTCCTCGAAGTCGTGGCTGGCCATCGGGTCGTCGCGTCCCCGGCCACGGTAGGCGGCGAGCTTCGTCGCGACGAGCCAGGGCGGGGCCGCGGCCCGGATGACCCTGGTGGAGGGAAGGGGCACCTCGACGGCGCGGGCGGCGGCCTGCGCGTACCACTCGTTGCCGAAGCCGAGCACCGCCGGGTCCACGGGCATGACGTCGAGGACGGACCCGGAGGCATGGCGGTAACGGCAGACGACCGCGCCGTCGTCCCGGAACCCTCGCGCCCTGAGCCGGTGGCCGAAGCGATCGAGCTCCGCGTAGGTGGCGGCGATGACGGCGTCCACGTCCTCCGTCGGGCGCACGGGAGGGGCGCCGCGGTCGGTCAGCCAGAGCACGATGCTGGCTCCCCCGACGAAGACGAGGTCGGCGGCCAGATCCCCGAGGTCGCTCACGGCGAGCTCCAGCTGGGCGAGGCTCACGCGCGGTCCGCTGCCGCCCCGAGGGCGTCGGCGAGGAGATCACCCGCCTCGCGGCGGATGCGGGCATCGCCGATGCGGATCGCGTCCAGGAGCGCGAGCCGCGCGTGGAGCAGGGGGTCCTGGAGCGCGGCGGCCGGGACGATCGGGTGGATGGGCTCCAGGCCGAGGCCGCGAGATGACCCGTGGGGGTGGGGCCACACCACCGGAAGTGCGCCCCGCTCGTCGTCGAGGGGCGGCGCGGACCACGCCGTGGGCACCCCCCGGGTCTCGCCCGTGCGCCGCTCGGGGAACAGATGCCGGCCTCCGTGGACGAGGAGTCCGTGCAGGGCCGTCACCGCGACCATCCGGCTCGTGCGGTCGTAGAGCCGTCCGTCCCCGGCACGGGCGAGCGACCGGTGGACGGCGGACGGCGCAAGGCCGAGCTCGGTGCCGATGTCGGCGAGGGTCCAGCCGTCGGACCGTCCGGAGAGCTTGCAGAGGACGACGATGTCCTGCTCCTTGAGCATGGGGAGACGGTAGCGGCCATCTGATCCAGATTCCAGAATCAGGAACACGGCCGAGGTGACCCGATGATCGCGCGGGCCGGCGCGTGGATCAGCACCGACCCATCACGACTCCGTGCCGTCTCTGCGCCGCCGGCGAAGGCGACGAATGGACCTCGGAGGGAGCGTCACTGGCGTCCGGCCGATGCGCCACTCCCGGCTCGGCTCGCGGTCCATTTGGCGTCGACCCCCCGGACGGGGGCGGGGGAGGCCCGGACGTGAGCCCCCCGCCCCGTCGCTAGAGGGATCTCATCCGCCGGTGACCCGGCCGTTAAGGATCGGGCCTCCGAAGTCGAGAGAGACATTGCCGGCATGGGATCGACAGCCCGGCTCATAGGGGACGGAACCCCGCGTGACCATCCATCCCGACCGCGAGGTCCCCTCAGGATGCACAGCACTCCGTCTCTCGAGCAGGTCCGGTCCGCCTCCCCCGAGGACCTGGTCCTCATGCTCTTCGAGGGCGCCGTCTCCTTCGGCCGCCAGGCCGAGCAGGCGCTCATGAAGGGCGACCGCGCCACGGGCGCCGCCATGGTCGGCCGCGTGCGCGCCATCGTCGAGGAGCTCGACCGGGGCCTCAACCCGGCCGCCGGCTCCATCACGCGCCACCTGGGCGCCATCTACGAGTACGTCCTCCGCCGGCTCGACCCGGACACGGTGGACGCCGCCACGGTGGGCGAGGTCATCGCCGACCTGGGCGTCCTGTGCGAGGCCTGGAGCGCCCTGGTCGCCGAGCGGCGCGCCGAGGCCGAGGCCGCCGAGCACCCCACCGCGACCGCGCTGGCCTAGCGCGCGCCGCCCCGGACCCGGAGGACCCATGAGCACCATCACCCGGCTCACCGCCGCGGAGGTCGCCGCCGCAGTGGCGGAGCTCCCCGCGATGCCGTCGAGCATCACGGAGGTCATCGCCGCGTGCGACGACCACGACATGACGGTGGGCCAGCTCTCCCAGGTGATCCTCCGGGACCAGAGCCTGACCGCCAACATCCTCAAGCTCGCCAACTCGGCCTTCTACGGCCACTCGCGCCAGGTCACGACGGTCACCGAGGCCGTCGTGCTGCTCGGCTTCTCGGCCATCAAGAGCCTCGCCATCTCCAGCCACACGTCGCGGCTGCTGGCGGGGGCGCTGCCGGGGTACGGGCTCCAGCAGGGCGAGCTCTGGCGCCACTCGATCGCCGTCGCCTTCACCGCCCGCCGGCTCGCCGTCGAGGTCCAGCTGGCCCCGGTGGAGGAGGCCTTCGTCGCCGGCCTGCTGCACGACATCGGCAAGACGATCCTCTCCAGCTACATGGAGAACGCCTTCGACGAGGTCACCCGCATCGCGCAGGAGCGCCGGATGCCGTTCCACGAGGTGGAGCGCGACCTGCTCGGCTTCGACCACGCCGAGCTTGGCGCCCACGTCGCCGTGGCCTGGAGCTTCCCGCCGGAGCTGGAGGAGGCGATCCGCTGCCACCACTCGCCGGACGAGGCCACCCTCAAGCCGGCGCTCTCCCACTGCGTGCACCTGGCGGACGCGGCCTGCATGATGCTCGGCGTCGGCCTCGGCACCGACGGGATGATGTACGGCATCGACCCCAGCTCGCTGGCGGTCCTCGGGATCTCCCCCGAGCGGCTCGTCAACCTGATGGAGGACGTCGCCCCGCTCGTCGCCGACGACCCGTACGGGTTCGCCGCCTGATGTTCCCGGACGACCTCACCACGGAGGTCCTCGCGGCGTCGCTGCGCGGGCACTCGGCGCGCAACGCGGCGCTGGCGAACAACATCGCCAACGCCGAGACGCCGGGCTACAAGCGCATCGACGTCCAGTTCGAGGCCGCGCTGGCCGAGGCCGTCGAGAACGACCGGGCGCGCCTGCGCCGCAACTCTGAGGGCCTCTCCATGATGCCCCTCGCGGCGGCGGACGAGGTCTCCGGCACGGCGCCGTCGGTCCGGTCGGTCGGCGCCACCACGATGCGCGTGGACGGCTCCAACGTCGACCCCGACGACGAGATGGCGCAGCTCAGCTCCAACCAGCTCGCGCACCAGACCGTCGTGTCGCTGCTCGACAAGCGCTTCACGCAGTTCCGCACGGCCATCACCGGCCGCTGACCCTGACCACCCACCACACGGCGAGGAGCTCATAGATGGGCATGTACGCCGCGCTCGGAATCAGCGCCACCGGCCTGGCCGCCGAGCGTCTCCGCATGGATGTGATCGCCAGCAACCTGGCCAACGCCGACAGCACCAACGGCGTCGGCGACGCCTACCGCCGCCGCGTCGTGACGATGGGGCAGGCCCCGGGCGGGGCCCAGTTCGCCCTGCCGCGGCCGGCCGGCATCGAGAGCACCCCGGGCGCCGCGGACCTCCACGGCGTCGCCGTGACCGGCATCGTCGAGGACCCGACGCCGCTGCGCCGGGTGTACGAGCCCGGCCACCCCGAGGCGGACGCCGACGGCTACGTCACGCGGCCCAACGTCAACACCGTCACCGAGATGGTGGACATGGTCGCCGCGACCCGCGCCTTCCAGGCGAACGTCACGGCCTTCGAGGCCACCAAGTCCATGGCCCGCGATTCCCTGCGGATCATCACGTGACGCCGCTGCCGCCCATCCAGGGCCTGTCGGCGATGCCCTTCGGCCCCATGGGGGTCACCGGCGCCGAGCCCGCGGGCGACGCCGCCCCGGCCCCCGCGGCCGGCGGCTTCGGCGACATGCTCGCCGGCGCCATCTCCGGCCTCAACAGCCAGATGGTCGGCTCGGAGCGCCTCTCCGAGCAGGCGGCCACGGGCGGCCTCGCCGACCCGACCGTCGCGCTCGTCGCGGTGGAGCAGGCCGACCTGGCCTTCAACACCGCCGTGCAGGTGCGTAACAAGCTCGTCGAGGGCTGGCAGGAACTCAGCCGGATGTCGGTCTAGGAAGGAACGGTCGTCGTGGGCGCATTCGGCAAGGTCACCGGATTCTGGGAGGGGCTCACGGGCCCGAGCAGGCGACTGCTCGTGGGCGCCGTGGTCATCTTCCTCATCGGCGTGTTCGCGCTGATGCGCTTCTCCGGCCAGGAGTCCTTCTCGACCCTCGCGACCTCCACCAGCCCGAGCGACGCGGCGGCCATCACCTCCCAGCTCGACGAGCTCGGCATCCGCTACAAGCTCGCCGACGGCGGCAGCACGGTGCAGGTCCCCTCGGCCCAGCTCGACCAGGCCCGCATGGACCTGGCCGCCGCGAACGTCCTCGACGGGGGCGGCACCGTCGGCTTCGAGATCTTCGACGAGACCTCCCTCGGCGCCACCGACTTCACCAACCAGGTCAACCTGCTCCGGGCCCGCGAGGGCGAGCTGTCGCGGATCATCGGCCGGCTCGACCCGGTCCAGTCCGCGACCGTGAAGATCGGCATGCCGGACGAGGAGCTCTTCACGGAGGACCAGGACCCGACCACCGCGGCCGTCGTCCTCACCATGAAGCCCGGGCAGACGCTCGAGGCCGGCCAGGTGAAGGGCATCGCCAAGCTCGTCTCCATGGCCGTGCCGGGCATGAAGGTCGCCGACGTCACCATCACCGACTCCCAGGGCAACATCCTGGAGGGCGCCGACGCCGAGGTCTCCGGCGCGAGCGCGGCCTCCCAGCGCCTGGAGCTCGAGTCGCGCTACGAGCGCGGCGTCCAGGGCCGCCTCGACGCGATGCTCGCGGCCGTCCTCGGCCCGGGCCGGGCCGTCACCCAGGTGCGCGCCCAGCTCGACCTGGACAAGGTCACCACCGACAGCGAGACCTTCGAGGGCGAGACGATCCCGCTCGAGACCGAGACCAGCGAGGAGACCCTCACCTCGCAGGGCGGCGGGACGGGCGCTGCCGCCGGCACGACGGCCAACACGCCCCCCGGCACGACGTTCCCGGCCACGGCCGGCGGCAGCGGCAACACCGACTACAGCAAGACCTCCGAGGCCACCCGCAACGGCGTGGACCGGGTCCGCTCGCAGATCCAGAAGACGCCGGGCGCGGTGACCAAGCAGACCGTCTCCGTCCAGGTGAGCGACGAGGTCCCGGCCGACGTGGTCGAGGGCCTGCAGGAGACCATCGCGACCGCCGTCGGCTTCGACGAGGCCCGCGGCGACACCATCAGCGTCACCTCGGTGCCCTTCGCCGAGGACGGCACCGCCGTCACCTCCGCCGCCGCGGCCGCCGAGGCGGCGAAGGGCGGCGGCGCCACGGCGTCCTCCGGTGGCGGCCTCGACATCATGGGCCTCGGCAAGATGGCGGCCGCCGCGATCGGCGTCCTCCTGCTCGCCCTCTTCGCCCGCAAGTCCCTCAAGCGCCGCCAGACCGACCTCGAGAAGGCCCTCCCCGAGCTGCTGAAGCGCGGCCCGGTGCCGGTCTCCGAGCTCTCGGCCGTCGGCGCCGGCGGCTCCGGCCCGGTCCGCCAGCTGGAGGGCCAGCGCAAGAGCCCGGTGGAGGCCCAGATGGAGGACCTCGCCCTCCGCAAGCCCGACGACGTCGCCCAGCTGCTCCGCGGCTGGCTGCTCGAGAACCGTTAGCCCCGTGGGAACCGCCACCGCCATGAGCGGCCGCCAGAAGGCCGCCATCCTCCTCGTCTCGCTCGGCGCCGACGCCTCGGCGGCGGTGTTCAAGCACCTCCGCCAGGACGAGATCGACGAGCTCACGCTCGAGATCGCGGGCATCGGCCACATCGCGCCGGACCGCAAGAGCGCGATCGTCGAGGAGTTCTACGAGACGGCGATGGCCCAGGAGTACATCTCCGAGGGCGGCCTGGAGTACGCCCGTCAGGTGCTCGAGAAGGCGCTCGGCAACGCCAAGGCCGACGAGGTGATGAACCGCCTGTCGAGCTCGATCCAGGTGAGCCCGTTCGAGTTCCTGCGGCGCACCGACGCCTCGCAGATCCTCAACGTGATCGCCAACGAGCACCCGCAGACGGTCGCCCTCATCCTGGCCTACCTGCCGCCCGACACGGCCGGCCAGGTCATCAGCGCCCTGCCCGACGACCTGCAGGCGGACGTCGCCATGCGCATCGCGCTCATGGACCGCACCGCCCCCGAGGTGATCCGCGAGATCGAGCGCGTGCTGGAGCGCAAGCTGAGCAGCGTCATCAACCAGGACTTCACGTCCGCCGGCGGCCTGCGATCGCTGGTGGACCTGCTCAACCAGGTCGACCGCACCACCGAGCGCACCATCCTCGAGACGCTGGAGGAGCAGAACCCGGAGCTCGCCGACGAGGTCCGCCGCCTGATGTTCCTGTTCGAGGACATCGTGCTGCTGGACGACCGGTCGATCCAGCAGGTGCTGCGCGACGTGGACACCAAGGAGCTGGCGATGGCCCTCAAGGGCACGCCGGCCGAGGTGCAGGACGCGATCTTCCGCAACATGAGCGAGCGCGCCGCCCTCAACATCAAGGAGGACCTCGAGTTCATGGGCCCGGTCCGGGTCAAGGACGTCGAGGAGGCCCAGCAGAAGGTCGTCGCCGTCATCCGCCGCCTCGAGGAGGCCGGCTCCATCGTGATCGTGCGCGGCGGCGAGGAGGGCCTCATTGCCTAGCCTGCTGCGCGGCGCGGTCGTCGCCGAGGCGCCGGTCACCCTGCCCCTGCGCGCCCGTCCCGCGCCGCCGCCCCCGCTCCCCGGCTCCCCGGAGGCCGTGATGGAGGGCGCGCGACGCGACGCCGAGCACGTCATCGCCGCGGCCCACGCCGAGGCCGAATCGCTGCGCGCGGCCGCCCACCAGGAGGGCTACGCCGCCGGCCACGCCGTCGCGCGCGACGAGGTCGCGCAGGTCCTGTCGGCCCTTCTCACCGCGGGCGGCGCCCTGGCCGCGCGCGCCGAGGAGCTCGAGCGCGAGGCGGGGGCCGAGGCCACCGCCCTCGCCGTGGAGATCGCGGCCAAGCTGCTGCGCGCCGAGGTCGCCGTGCGCCCGGAGCGGGTCGCCGACGTGGTGCGCGGCGCCATCCGCCGCGCCGCCGACCGGTCGGCCCTCGTCGTGATGGTGAGCCCGTCCGACCTTGCCGCCTGCCGGGCGGCCGCGCCCGAGATCCTCGCCGAGATGGGCGGCATCGGGCGGCTCGACGTGGTGGACGACCCGCGCATCGGCGCCGGCTCCTGCGTGCTGCAGACCGTCGCCGGCGACGTGGACGCCACCTTCGAGAGCCAGCTCGCCCGGGTGCTGGAGGCCCTCGCGGCCCCGCCGGACGAGTCGCTCGTCGAGCCCCGCGCGTGAGCGTCGACCTCGCCCCCGCGCGGTCGCGCCTGCGCGCGCTCGACCCCTACCGCCTCAACGGGCGCGTCTCGGAGCTGATCGGCCTCGTCGTCGAGAGCCGCGGCCCCGAGGCGAGCGTGGGTGAGCGCTGCGAGATCATGATCCCCGGCCACCGCACCGGCCGCCCGCCGCTGCAGGCCGAGGTCGTCGGCTTCCGCGAGGGCAAGACGCTGCTCATGCCCCTCGGCGACTCGGCGGGCATCGGCCCCGGCCAGACCGTCGTGGCGAGCGGCGGCGCCGTCCGCGTGGACCTCGGCGCCGGGCTGCTCGGCCGGGTCCTGGACGGCCTCGGCCGCCCCATCGACGGCGGCCCGCCCCTGCAGGTGGAGGCCCGGCGCCCGATCGACGCCCCGCCCCCGGACCTGCTCGGCCGGCCCACCATCCGCACCCCGCTCACCCTCGGCGTGCGCGCCATCGACGCGCTCATGCCCTGCGGCCGCGGCCAGCGCATCGGCATCTTCGCCGGCTCCGGCGTGGGCAAGAGCACGACCCTCGGCATGATGGCGCGCGCCACGAGCGCCGACGTCAACGTCATCGCCCTCGTCGGCGAGCGCGGCCGCGAGGTGCGCGAGTTCATCGAGCACGACCTCGGCCCCGAGGGCCTCGCCCGCTCCGTCGTGGTGGTCGCCACCTCCGACCAGCCCGCGCTCGTGCGCATCAAGGCCGCCTTCGTCGCCACGACGATCGCCGAGTACTTCCGCGACGGCGGCGCCGACGTGCTGCTGATGATGGACTCGGTCACCCGCCTGGCGACCGCCCAGCGCGAGGTGGGCCTCGCGATCGGCGAGCCGCCCGCCACCCGCGGCTACACGCCGTCGGTGTTCGCGATGCTGCCGCGGCTGCTGGAGCGCGCCGGCACCGCGCCCGTCGGGAGCATCACCGCGCTCTACACCGTCCTCGTGGACGGGGACGACATGAACGAGCCGGTCGCCGACGCCGTGCGCTCGATCCTGGACGGCCACATCGTGCTGTCCCGATCGCTGGCGCACCGCAACCACTACCCGGCGATCGACGTGCTCCAGTCCGTGTCGCGGCTCGCGCCCCAGCTGCTGTCCAAGGAGCACCTGGACGCCGGCGGCCGCCTGCGCGGCCTGCTCGCCGCCCACAAGCGGGCCGAGGACCTCATCGCCATCGGCGCCTACGTGCCGGGCTCCGACCCCCTCGTGGACGAGGCCCGGGCGAAGCTCGGCGACATCGACGGCTTCCTCTGCCAGGGCACCCACGACCCGTACAGCCGCGACGAGGCCCTCGGGCGCCTGCTCGCCCTGGGCGGGATGGGCGGGCCCGTGGTGGGGGAGGACCCGTTCGGCGTCCCCGACCCCGCGGCGGCGGCGGCTCCGTCCGGCGGCCTGACCGGGGCATTCGATCCGTTGCCCCCAGGGGTCGAGGTCGTGCCCGCCTGATCCCGAGCTGGTCTTCCGGCATCCATTCCCGGCGGGAGCCGGTGATGCCGATGCGGCCGACCGCGCGATGAGCGGCGAAGCCGCCGCGCGAGGCCGCTCGTCCGCAATTCTGGCCGCACGGCCGGTTGAAACCCCCTCGGCGGCATGGCACCCTACGCCCCTCGCAACAATCGTCACGAGAGAGGGCAGCGATGAGGGTCAAGGACGCCATGAGCCCCATCAGCGCGATCGTGGGACCGGAGCACACCCTCCAGCAGGCCGCCACCAGGATGGTGCAGCACCGGACCGGTGCCGCGGTCGTGCTCGACGGGACCCTCCCCGGGCCCGCGGTGGTGACCGAGCGCGACCTGCTGCGCGCCGTCGCCGCCGGGCGCGATCCGGCCAGCGCGTACGTCGAGGACCACATGACGCTCGACGTCGTGAGCGCCGCCCCCGAGTGGCCGATCGCCGACGCGGCCGCGACGATGGTGAAGCACGGGGTGCGCCACGTGCTCGTGTTCGACGGATCCGACCTGGCGGGGATCCTGTCCATGCGCGACGTCGTGCGCGTGGGCGGCTTCACCCCGTCCGGGGTCGCCGGGGCGGGGGCCGCGACCGGCTAGCGATCCAGGAGGGTTCGCGGGGTCGCCGGCGCGCGCACGGCGGCCCTGCGGGGGGCTCACGCCGGGCACCCCTCCATGTTTCGTCCATGCGCGTCAAGGTCCGGGCACCCGGGCCGATAAGGGGTGCGTGAGCAACCGCTTCCGCTTCCGGCTCGAGCAGGTGCTCGACCACCGGGCCCGCCGCGAGGACCTCGCCCGCCAGGAGCTGGCGCAGGCGATGTCCGCGGTCGCGGCGCAGCAGGCGCGGGCCGTCGCCGCCGAGGAGGCGGTGCAGACGGGGCTGGAGCGCCTCCGCGCGCTCATGGACGGCCCCGCGGAGCTCGACCGGCTGCGCGCCGGCCATGAGGAGCTCGCGTTCGCCCGCCAGCGCGCCGCGCACGAGCGGGGGATGGTGGGCCGCCTGGAGGTCGTGGCCGACGAGCGCCGCGCCGATCTGGTGAAGGCCAGCCAGGACCGGGAGGCCCTCACCCAGCTCCGCGCGCGCCACGAGGAGCGCCACCGGCTGGAGGAGCTCCGCATCGAGGCCGTGGCGATGGACGAGCTGGCGATGCGCCGGGTCGCCCGTCCCCGCGTCGGCGCCGCGGCGTGACCCGCCCGAGCGGCCGCTGCCGCCCGGCTCGGGAACGCGCCCCGATCTGCCGATAGGACCCAGGGCGCACGACGCGCCTCCGCTCGACCGCCGACCAGGAAGGACGGTGTTGATGGCATGACGACAGCACAGCTCGGGCCGCCGCCGGTGGCCGCGAGCCGGGGAAGCTCCTCCGCATCGGGGAGCCGGGGCGCCACCGACGGCGCGACCGGTGACCTGGTCGAGACGGGGGACGGGGGTTTCGTGGCCGTGCTCGAAGGCCACAGCGCACCCCCCCGGGACGCGACCGGTGGTGACCAGAACGCAGACGCAGCCGGACCCCAGATCGGGGAGCTGCCCACCGAGGTCGTCGCCGACGCCGACGCCTCAGCAGACGCGACCGTCGCACCCGCCGACGTCGCGGCCGTGATCGCGGCCGCCGTCGTCGTGGCCGCGCCGGCCGCGGCCGCCGCCGCCCTCACCGGCGAGGCGGCACCCGCCGCGCCCGCGGCAGGCACGGTGGCCGGGACGGCCGCCGCGCCCGTGGCCGCCGTCGTCGCCCCGCCGCCCGGCCTCGTGCCGGCGACGGCCGACGCCGCGGCCACCACCCAGACCACCCCGGCCCAGGCCGCCGCGCTCGCCGCGACGTCCGACGCCCCGGCCGCCGGCACGACGCCGGCCGCGACCGCGGGCACCGCCACGACCCCGGCCGCCGCCACGCTGACGCTCACGCTCAGCCAGGCGGAGGAGCCGGCCGTGCAGGGCCCGGTGGCGCCGGTCGTCACGGACGACGCACCGGCCCCGGCACCCCCGCCGCGGCAGGATGCCGCGGCGGCGGTGCCGAAGGCCGCCACCTCCGAGACCCCGGCGCCGCCGGTCGCCCTGGCGACCCCGGCCCCGGCCGTCACGCACACGAGCCCGCTCGACGGACTGACGCGGCCCGGTGCGCTGACCACTCCGTTCGAGCTCGCCCGCGAGCTCGGGCACAAGGTCCAGATGGCGGTGCGCGAGGGGGGCCGTGAGCTCCTCATCAACCTCCGCCCGCCCGACCTCGGCCACCTGACGATCCGGGTCACGATGACCGACGGCGTCCTGCAGGCCCAGATCGTGGCGGACCGTCCCGAGGCGGCCCGCCTGCTGCAGCAGTCGCTGCAGCACCTGGACTCGTCCCTCGGCGACCTCGGCTACTCCCTGGACTCCCTGGACGTTGCCTACAGCGGCCAGGACCCCCGGGACGCCCACTCCTCCACGCGCGGGCAGGACGCCTCCACGCGCGGCGGGGAGCCGGCCGACGGCGACGGCATGACGCCCGGCGCCGCCCCGTCCACCACTGCCGCCACCGGCGCCGCCGGCGGCCTCGACCTGCTGGCTTAGGAGCCTGTCGTGAAAGTCGACCGCACGTCCGCCGGCTGCAAACCGGCGCCCTTCGGCGTCCGCGGCAATGACGATGCAACCAGCATCGGCATTGGCCGCGGCCACCGAATCGCTTGGTTTTCGCTCGGCGGGCCGCACGGCCTTTGTTTCCCGACAGGCTCCTAGGAGGGCACGGATGCCGACCCCCACCACCCCGAACCCGGTCACGGGGCCCTACGTCCCCACGCCGGCGGCCCCCCCGGTCAAGGAGCAGACCGACATCTTCTCGTCGGACGGGTTCCTCAAGATCCTGGCCGGCCAGATCAAGGGCCAGAACCCGCTGGAGCCGATGAAGGACACCGAGTTCATCGCCCAGATGGCCCAGTTCTCGCAGCTCGAGCAGATGACGAGCCTCGCCAAGGACATGAAGGCGCTCACCCTGAGCGGCCAGCTCTCCCAGGGCGCGTCGCTCATCGGCAAGAACGTCACCTACCTGCCCGAGGGCGCGACCACCCCCGTCTCGGGGACGGTGCAGAGCCTGAAGGTGTCCGGTGACGGGCGCGGCATGAGCCTCGTCGTCAACGGCGTGGACGTGGACGTGTCCCTCGTCCAGACGGTGGGCCCGTGAGCACGGAGCCCACCCGCGTCGCGGCCGTCACCCCCGTCGGGGGTGCGGCGCCGGTCGCGCCGGTCCGTCGCGCGGATTCCGCGGCGGCGGCCGGGTTCGACCGGATCCTGGGCGAGAAGCTGCGCCCGAGCGAGCCCTCCGGCGCCCTGCGCTGGAGCGCCCACGCGGTGCAGCGCCTCACCCAGCGCGAGATCAGCATCACCCCCGAGACGCAGGCGCGCCTCGAGGGGGCCGTGGACAAGCTGGCGGCCAAGGGCGGGCGCGAGAGCGTCGTGCTCATGGACGGGATGGCCTTCGTGGTGTCGGTGACCAACCGCACCGTCATCACCGCGGTCGACCAGGCAGGGATGCGGGACCAGGTCTTCACCAACATCGACAGCGCGGTCGTCGGCTAACCACCCGCCGTACGGATACCCGCGGAGCCGGCTGGACCTCATGGAGGGGGCCGGCGCCGCACCAGGGAAAGGAAACCCACCCCCATGATGCGTTCCATGTTCGCCGCCGTGTCCGGTCTGCGGAACCACCAGACCATGATGGACACGCTGGCCTCGAACATCTCCAACGTGAACACGTTCGGCTTCAAGGCGCAGCGGACGTCGTTCAAGGACTCGCTGTACCAGAACCTCTCCGGCGCCGGCGCGCCCGTGCCCCCGAGCATCGGCGGCACCAACCCGCGCCAGGTGGGCCTGGGCATGGCGCTCAACTCGATCGACACGCTGATGACCCAGGGCAACGCCCAGAGCACCGGCGTCGTGACGGACATGATGATCCAGGGCGACGGCTTCTTCCGCGTCGCCGCGGCGGGCGCCACCTTCGGCGGCACCGGCGGCAACGACATGACCGCCGGCGGCGAGGTCTACACCCGCGCCGGCAACTTCTCGTTCGACAGCGCCGGGCACCTCGTGACGACCAAGGGCCAGTACGTCCTCGGCGTCGTCGCCGCCACCGGCAACGTCGGCCGCCTGCAGGTCGACCCGGCCACGACGGCCGCGATCAACGTGGACGCCGCCGGCGGCGTCACCGCCATCTCCACGGCGGGCACCGCCACGCTCATCGGCACCCTGAGCCTCGCCAAGTTCGCGAACGCCCCAGGCCTCGAGCGCGCCGGCGACAACCTGTGGCGCGCCTCCAACAACTCCGGCGCCGCCGTCAACGGCGCGCCGGGCGGCGCCGCCGGTCACGGCAACGTCGTGCCGGGCGCCCTCGAGATGAGCAACGTGGACCTCGCCCTCGAGTTCACGAACATGATCATCGCGCAGCGCGGCTTCCAGGCGAACGGCCGGGCGATCACCACGTCCGACGAGATGCTGAACGAGCTGGTGAACCTCAAGCGCTAGTAAGGCCATAGGGCGGGCTGGGGCGCCATAGGGCGGCCCAGCCGCTCAACCGGCGGGCCGGGTGACCGATAGAGGGGCTGAGCGAGCCCCGACCGGACCCGGCCCGCCACGTTCCGGAGGAACCCCGTGATCACCCTTCACCGCCTCAACGGCGACGAGATGACGCTCAACGCGGAGCTCATCCTCACCGTCGAGGCCACGCCCGACACGCACATCCTGATGATGGACCGGCGCCGCGTGCTCGTCTCCGAGACCGTGGACGAGGTCATCGCCGCCGTCGTCGACTACCGCCGCCTCGTCAGCGCGGGCGCCCACCTGGCGCCGGCCGAGCCGCTCACCGCCTGATCGACGGGGGTACCTGAGGGATGTCGCCGCTCATCGGACTGGTCGGGGCCTGGGTCTTCATCGTCCTCGGGATGCTGATGAAGGGCGGGTCCATCGGCGGGATCATCTCGCCGCCGGCCTTCCTCATGGTGATGGGCGGCACCACCTGCGTCCTGATCGCCTCCTTCGGCATGAAGGAGACGATCTCGATGATCAAGCTGACGATGCTGTCCCTGAAGGAGCGGGCCGACAACCGCCCCGAGACGATCCGGACGCTCGTCGGCTTCAGCGAGAAGGCGCGCCGCGAGGGCCTGCTGGTCCTCGAGGAGGACGCCAAGCAGGTCGACGACCCCTTCCTCGGCAAGGGCGTCCGCCTCGTGGTGGACGGCACCGACCCCGAGCTGGTCAAGGACATCCTCGAGACCGAGCTCGACGCGATGGAGGAGCGGCACCACCGCAACCAGGACATGTTCAAGCAGGGCGGCGCGTTCGCCCCGACGATCGGGATCCTGGCGACGGTGCTCTCGCTCGTGTCGGTGCTCCAGCACCTCGACGAGCCGGACTCGCTCGGCCCGGCCATCTCCGCGGCCTTCCTCGCCACCTTCTACGGGGTGGCCGCCGCGAACGTGGTCTACCTGCCGATCGCGAACGCCCTCAAGAAGATGACCGCCCAGGAGTCGGCGGAGCGCCTGCTGATGATCGAGGGCGTCCTCTCCATCCAGAGCGGCGACAACCCGCGCATCCTGGCCGAGAAGCTCTGGAGCTTCCTCCCGCCCGCGGACCGTGAGCTGGACGGCGAGGAGCAGGGCGCCGGGGCCGGCGCCGGCGCCGGGGCGCGCGAGCCCGTGGCCGAGGCCGCGTAGCCGTGGCGAAGAAGAAGGTCCGGCACGAGGAGCACCCGGACGAGCGCTGGCTGATCACCTACGCCGACGTGCTCACCCTGATGTTCGTGCTCTTCATGGTGCTCTTCTCGATCTCCGTGGTGAACACGAGCAAGTTCGAGATCCTCAAGGAGAGCCTCCAGGACGCGTTCAACAGCGGCCTCACCTCCGGGGGCCCGAGCGTCCTGACGTCCAGCGCGGGCACTCCGTCGCCGGTGGTGGACACCCCCACCAGCCAGATCGCCCCCGAGGTCCCCTCGGTGGGCGGCATCAACCTGACGCAGGCCTCCCCGGGCCAGATCCTGGAGACGGCCCAGCTCGAGAAGGCCGGCGAGGCGATCAGCAAGAAGCTGGAGGAGGCCGGCCTCGCGGACAGCGTGCGGCTGGAGGTCACCGAGCGCGGCCTGGGCGTGCGCCTCGAGACCGACGGCGTGCTGTTCGACCCGGGCCAGGCGGTGCTGAAGGCCGAGGGGGCGCGCATCCTCGCGCCCATCGCGTCGTCGCTGCGCGGCCTGCCGAACCCGATCCGGGTGGAGGGCCACACGGACGACACGCCGATCGCCACGGCGCAGTTCCCGTCCAACTGGGACCTGTCCGCCATCCGCGCGAGCGCGGTCGTGCGCACCCTCGCCGCCGCCGGCGTCCCCGACGGCCGCCTGCAGGGAGCCGCCTATGGCGACACCCGGCCGGTCGCCGACAACGGCACCGCGGCGGGCCGGTCCGACAACCGCCGCGTCGAGATCTACGTGCTGCGCCTGCAGGGCGCCCCGAACCAGTCCCCCGCCGAGGCCCTCGGTGGCTGACCCGACCCACGCAGGAGCACAGCAGTGAAGAAGAAGATCATGATCCTCGCCCCCGTGCTCCTGATCGTGCTGGGGATCGCGGCGAAGATGACCATCCTGGCCCCCGCCCCCGTGGACGAGAAGGCCCTGGCGAAGAAGCCGGGCCCCGTCTACACCATGGCCGAGCCGTTCGTGGTGAACCTCGCCGACGCCGGCGACACCCCGCACTTCGCCAAGGTGGGCATCGCCATGCGCTTCTCCGAGCTGTCGGCGGGGGAGATCCTGCCGCCCAAGGGCGAGAAGCCGGCCGAGGTGGAGGACGACTCGGAGCTGCGCGACATCGTCATCTCCACCATCCAGTCGCACACGAGCGCCCAGCTCACCTCCGTCGCGGGCCGCGAGAGCGTGAAGAAGGCGATCGTCGCCCGGGTCAACAAGCAGACCGAGCTGAAGATCCTCGAGGTCTACTACACGGAGTTCGCCGTCCAGTAGGCCGCGCCGGCCGGGCCGCTCAGCGGTAGCCGGCCGGGTCCGCCGCCAGGGGGTCGCGCCCCGGCTCCACGACGTCCGCGAACCAGCGCCCCCAGTCGGGGCGCGAGCCGTCGGCGTCGGCGAAGCCGTACTCGCGGGCGAGGGCCCAGGAGGACAGCGGCCTCCCGGCGTGGCGGGCGACGTCAGGGTCGGAGGCGAGCGCCGCCACCGCCGCCCCGACGTAGGCGGGGCTCTCGGAGATGGCGAAGTGGGGGTCCTCGGCGATCCCGTCGCGCCAGGTCGCCTCGGTGACGCCGAAGTGGTCGAGCATGGCCTCCGAGCGCAGGAAGCCGGGGGTGAGCGCCAGCGCCGTGACGCCGCGGGGCCCGAGCTCGGCGGCCTGCGCCCGGGCGAGCCGGATGATCGCGCCCTTCACGAGGTCGTAGTAGTAGGCGCCGCGGTAGTCGTCGGACACGCCGTCGGTCATCTCCACCAGCAGGCCCCCGCCGCCCGCGACGAGCAGGGGGGCGAGCGTGTGGGCGGTGATGAGGTGCGTCTCCAGGCCGTTGCGCACGACGTGGAGCGAACGGTCCAGGTCCTGCTCCCAGAACGGGACGCCCCATTGGACGAGGCCGTCGCCGCCCCAGATGTCGACGACCAGGACGTCGAGGCGCCCGCCCTCCCGCTCCAGGCGGGCGCGCAGGGCCGCCACGTCGGCCGGGTCGGAGTGGTCGCAGCGGGTCGCGACGCCGGTGCCGCCCGCCGCGGTCACCAGCTCGGCCGTCTCCTCGATCGTCTCCGCCCGGTCCATCTCGGAGCGGCCGGCGCGCGTGGAGCGCCCCGTGCAGTGGACGGTCATGCCGAGGCCGCCGAGGGCCACGGCGATGGCGCGGCCGGCGCCGCGGGTGGCGCCGGCGACGACGGCGACGCGGGGGTCGGTCACGGGGTGCTCCATCCGTCGAGGAGGGTCCCGGCCGCATGGTCGATGCGGCCGGCGAGGGGGCCGTCGGGGGCGAGGGACCAGCCGAGCAGGGTCCCGTTCCAGAGAGCGAGCAGCACGGCGGCCGCCTCCGGTGCCGGGGGCGCGCCGCCGAGGCCCGGCGCCCCGTCCAGCAGGCGCGCGAGCTCCGCGCGCGTGGCGTCCTGGTCGGCGCGCACGGCGTCGCGCAGGGCGGGGTCGGCGAGGTCGGCGCCGAGCTGGGCGAGGTGGTTCGGAGCGGTGGCCGGGTCGTCGAGGCCGGCCGCCGCGGCCTGCAGCGCGGCGAGCACGGCGGCGCGGCCCGGGGGCGCGGCGGCCGCGGCCCTCCTCATGGCGAGGATCCCGGCCTCGGTGCCGTGCTCCGCGAGGGCGAGCAGCATCTCCTGCTTCGACCCGAAGCGCTGGACGAGCGTGGCGGCCGCGACGCCGGCCTCGCGCCCGACGTCGGCGAGCGTGAATCCTGGCCCCCGGCGCCCGATGGCCGCGGCCGCGGCGGCCAGGAGCCGGTCGTCGGTGATGGTACGGGGGCGGGCCACGCAGTTAGTGAATCACAGTTCATAAACCGCTGCCCATCGGCTGTTCCTTTCAAACCCCCCTCGGTGTTACGTTCCTGTGAACGTGACCGATGTCACCAGCCATGTGATCGCCTTGGCGGCCGCGGGCGACGCCGACCCGGGGCTCATCGGGGGGAAGGCGCGCGGCTTCGCGGTGCTGGCGCGGGCCGCGCTGCCGGCGCCGGAGGGGTTCGTCGTCACGACCGCGGCCCACCGGGACGCCACGGCCGGCGCGGGGCGGATGGCGGACGGCCTGGCCGTCCACGTGGCCTCCCTGGTGGAGGCGATGGGGGACGCGCCGCTCGCGGTGCGCTCGTCGGCGACGGCCGAGGACGGCGCCGAGCACTCCCACGCCGGTCAGTTCCTCACCCGCCTCGGCGTGCGCGGGCCCGAGGAGGCCCTCGACGCGATCCACGCCTGCTGGGAGTCCGCCGCCGACGCCCGCGCCCAGGCGTACCGCGCCCACCGCGGCCACACCGACCCCGTGGAGATGGCGGTCATCGTGCAGCGCCTGGCGGGCGGCGAGGCGTCGGGGGTGGCGATGAGCCGCGACCCGGTGACCGGGGACCCCGGCACGTTCGTCGTCAACGCGACCTGGGGGCTCGGCGAGCTGCTGGTGAGCGGGCTCGTGACGCCGGACGACTACCGGCTGGCCCGGGACGACGGCCGGCTGCTGCGCTTCGACGCCGGATGGAAGGACGTGATGCTGGTGATGGGCCCCGGCGGTCCGGCCGAGGTGCCCGTGCCGGAGGACCGCCGGGAGGCGCGCGTCATGGACGACGGCCTGCTGGCCGCGGTGCACGACGGCCTGCTGCGCTGCGAGCGCGAGCTCGGCCTGCCGGCGGATTGCGAGTTCAGCGTCGTCGACGGGCGGGTCGTGTGGCTCCAATGTCGCCCGATGACCGCCCTGGCGGGCCCGGCGCCCGCCTCCCACCACTGACCGAGGGGGCACCATGACCACCGAGACCTCCGCCGAGTTCCCGGTCGCCTGGAGCGACCCCGCGGACGCGGCGCTCACGTGGGCCCGGGACCCGATGCACTTCCCGGCGCCCGTCACGCCCCTGTCGGCGGACTTCCTCATCCGGTGCCTCGAGCCGGGCACGGCGATCGCCTGCGAGACGCTCGTCTCTCCCATCGCCACCCTGCGCCAGGCGGCGTTCAACTCGTGGATCTACATCTGCCCGGTGCCCGCGGTCGCACCGGAGGCCATGGGGGAGCGGATCGCGGCACACATGCCCGTGATGGGCGACCACATGGACAACCTGGGCCGGCGCTGGCACGAGGAATACGTCCCGGCCCTGGTGCGGCTGACCGAGGAGATCGACGCCCTCGACTTCTCCGGCGACGGCCCGTCGGCGACCGCCGCGCTCGACCGGCTCCTGGAGATCTCCATCGAGATCTGGAGGCTCCACTTCCTCACGGTCTTCCCGAAGCTCGCCGCGGGCGAGCGTTTCTCGGACATCTACGTCCAGGTGACCGGGACGACGGAGGAGATGGAGCCCTACCGCTGCCTGCAGGGGATCCCCAACAAGAGCCTCGAGACGGACCGGGCGCTGTGGGATCTCGCCGGGGAGGCGCGGGCCGTCCCCGCCGTCGCCGAGGCGCTGGCCGCGGGGCCGGCGGCGGACGCGCTGGACGCGCTCGACCGCAGCCCGGAGGGCCGGGAGTGGCGCGAGCGCTTCGAGGCCTTCCTGACCGAGTACGGCAACCGCGCGCAGGAGCTCGAGCTGGCGGCGCCCACGTGGATCGAGGAGCCGTCGTTCGCCATCGAGAACCTGCGCCGGTACCTCAGCGCGGACACCGCCGACCCCGAGGGGCAGCGGGCGCGCCTGCAGGCGGAGGCCGAGACCCTGCTCGCGGGAGCCCGGGCGCGCATCACCGACCCGGGTCTCTCGGTCGCGTTCGAGAACGCACTCGCCGCGGCCCGCGCCGCATGGCCGCTGGAGGAGGACCACTCCTACTACATCGACCAGCGGTCGTTCGCCGGGGCCACCCGGCGGGCCGTGAAGCGGGCGGCCACGGCCCTCGCCGGCGCGGGCCGGCTGGCCGACGTCGATGACGTCTGGTTCCTCGACTTCCCCGCGCTCCGCGCCGGGCTCGCCGGGGCGGACATGCGGGGGCCGGCGGCCGACGGGCGCCGCCGGTTCGCCGACGACAGCCTGCTGGAGGCGCCGCCGCTCATCGGCACGCCGCCCGACCCGGACGCCCCGATGGACCCGGGTCTCGTCAAGTTCTTCGGGACCCCCGGGCCGCCCGTGATGGAGGACCGCGTCCTGACCGGGTCGGCCGGGTCGCGCGGCCGGGTGGAGGGCGTCGCGCGCGTGGTGCGGTCCGTGGACGAGCTGCACCGGGTGCAGCCGGGCGAGATCCTGGTGTGCCGCTCGACGACGCCGTCCTGGACGCCGGTGTTCGCCTCGATCGCCGGGCTCGTGACCGACACGGGCGGCGTCCTCGCCCACGGCGCGATCGTGGCCCGCGAGTACGCCATCCCGGCGGTCATGGGGACGAAGATCGCGACGGCGGTGATCGAGGACGGCGCCCGGATCACCGTGGACGGCGACGCGGGCGAGGTGCTCATCGCCTGACGGCGACCCCGGTGTGACGCCCCGTGGCGGGCCGTGGGCGGCGGCGGGCCTCTGCGCCGCGGCCGCCCTCGTCCCGCTCAACTCCACGATGATCGCCGTGGCCCTCCTCGACATCGAGGAGGACCTCGGCGTGTCGGAGGGCGCGGGCACCTGGCTCGTGGCCGGCTACCTCGTGGTGATGGCGCTCGCCCAGCCCGTGGGCGGGCGCATCGGCGACGCCCTCGGCCACCGGCGCACCTTCCTCATCGGGCTCGGCGCCTTCCTCGCCGCCTCCGCGCTCGCGGCCGCCGCGCCATGGTTCGGGGTGCTCGTCGCGCTGCGCATGTGCCAGGCGCTCTGCGGCGGCCTCATGACGCCGAGCGTCGTGGCG
Source organism: Thermoleophilia bacterium (assembly GCA_050249835.1). Lineage (GTDB taxonomy): Bacteria > Actinomycetota > Thermoleophilia > Miltoncostaeales > Miltoncostaeaceae > Miltoncostaea. The sequence continues at coordinate 9,873 of JBFWPT010000014.1, read as the reverse complement.
CTGCTGCAGGACATCGTCCCCGCGCGCAGCCGGGGCCGGGCCTTCGGCTGGTTCGGGACCGTGATGGGGCTCGGGGCGGCGATCGGCCCGGTGCTCGGCGGCGGCCTCGTGGCGGCGGGCGGCTGGCGGGCGATCTTCCTCGTCAACATCCCGGCGGGCATCGTGGCCGTCGCCCTGGCGCTGCGATCGCTCCCCTTCGACGCGCCGCGCTGCGCGCTTCGCGGCTCCGGCTTCGACGTGCGCGGCGCGGCGGCCTTCACGGGGTTCGTGGGCGCGGTGGTCGCCGCGCTCGTCCTGGCGCCCGACGGCCCGGCGCTCTGGGTGCCCGCCACGCTCGTCGCCGCCGCCTGCCTGGGACTGTTCGTCGCGGCCGAACGACGCGCGCCCCAGCCGTTCGTGGCCCTCGACCTCTTCCGGCGCCGTCCCTACGTGGGCGCGACCGCCACGATCCTGCTCCACAACCTCGTGATGTACGCGCTGCTGCTGATCGTCCCGGTGCTGGCCGAGCGCGAGCTGGACCTGGGCCCCTCGGGGGCGGGCCTGCTGATCGGCGCCATGACCGGGGGGATGATGGTCGTGTCGCCCATCGGCGGGCACCTGGGCGACGTGCTGGGGCGGCGGGCGCCGGTGCTGATGGGCGCGGCCCTTGCGGTCCTGGCGACCGCCGGCCTGGTCGTGGTGGCGGGTGACCCCGGCGTCGGGGCGGTCGCCGTGCTCGTGGGCGTCGCCGGCGTCGGGGTGGGCCTGGCGGGCGCGTCGCTGCAGACGACGGCCGCCGAGTCGGTGCCGCGGGACATGGTGGGGGTGGCGAACGGGGTCTTCATGACCTCGCGCTACACCGGGGGGATCGCCGCCACGGGCGTGGCCGGCGCCGTGGCCGCCTCGGGGGCGTACCGCACCGGCTTCGTGGTGCTGCTGGTGGCCGCGGTGGCGTCGCTGGCGACGGCGGCCGCCCTGTCGACGCGGGGCCGGGGAGGTGCGCCGGTACCCTGGACGGACACCACCCGAGGAGTGCACCGCCCATGACCGGCACCATCGTCGGCCTGCTCGCCGTCGTCTTCCTGATCCTCGCGACGGGGTTCTTCGTCGCCGCGGAGTTCGCGCTGGCGCGCGCCCGCGTGGGGCGGCTGGAGGCGATGGCGGCCGGCGGATCGCGCTCCGCGGCGCTCGCGACGCGCCAGTCCCACGAGATCGACCGCTACCTCGCGGCCTGTCAGCTCGGCATCACCGTCACCGCCCTCGGCCTCGGCTGGCTGGGCAAGCCGGCCGTGGCGAGCGTGCTGGAGCCGCTGTTCGAGAGCGTCGGCGCCGGCGAGGCCGCGGGCGTGTTCGCGGCGGGGGCGATCGCGTTCACGGTCATCACCATCCTCCACGTCGTCGTCGGCGAGCTGGCCCCGAAGACGCTCGCGATCCAGCGCGCCGAGTCCACCGCGACCCGGCTCGCCTACCCCCTGGAGGGCTTCCGGGTGGTGTTCGCCCCGGTCATCGCCGTGCTCAACGGCGCCGGTGTGCGGCTGGTGCGGCTCTTCGGCGTGCAACCCGCCTCGGAGCACGAGATGGCCCTCACCCCCGAGGATCTGCAGCGCCTCGTGGCCGACAGCGAGCGCGGCGGCACCCTCGACCCCGAGGAGGCCGGGATGATCGAAGGCGTGCTGGAGCTCCACGAGACGTCGGCGCGCCAGGTGATGAGCCCGGCCCCCGCCGTCACCGCCATCCCCGCGGACCGCCCCGCCCGCGAGGCCCTGCTCGGCGTGCTCGGCAGCCCGCACAGCCGGTTCCCGGTGCTCGACGGGGCCGGGCACCCGACGGGCCTGGTCCACCTGAGCGCCCTCAGCCGCGGGTACGTCGAGACGCCCGGGACCCCGATCGGCGAGCTCGCCGGGCCGGTGCACCTCGTCCCCGAGTCGCAGCCCCTGGACATCCTGCTCACCGGGATGCGCGAGGCGCGGGCCTCCCTGGCCGTCGTCCTCGACGAGTACGGCGAGCTGGCCGGGGTCGTGAGCCTGGAGGACGTGCTGGAGGAGATCGTGGGCGAGATCCGCGACGAGCGCGACCCGGAGCCGGACATCGTCGTCGGCGCCGACGGGTCGATCCTCGCCCGTGGTCACGTCTCCCTGGAGGACCTGGATGAGCACGGCCTGCACCTGCGCGAGGAGGGCGTGACGAGCATCGGCGGCCTGGTCTTCAGCCGCCTCGGCCGCCTGGCCCGCGACGGCGACGTGGTCGAGGCCGAGGGCTGGTCCCTGCTGGTGGAGGAGGTGCGGGGCACGCGGATCCTGAGGGTCCGGTGCAGCGCGCGGGCCGCGAGCACCGTCTGAGACCCGCGCACCGGGCCGTCCCGCGGAGGTGACGATGGGGGAGGGCCGCGTCGCGCTGGTCACCGGTGCCACCTCGGGCATCGGGCTCGCGACGGCCGAGGGGCTGGCCCGTGCCGGGTTCCGCGTCCTGATGGCGGCGCGCGACCCCGCCCGGGGGGCCGGCGCGTCCGCGGTCGTCCGCGCCGCCGCCCCGCGCGCCCCGGCCCCCGAGGTGGTCCGCCTCGACCTCGCCGACCCCGACTCGGTGCGCGCGTGCGCCGCGGCGTGGGGCGACGGCCCGCTCGACCTCCTGGTGAACAACGCGGGCACGGTGGGCGGGCCCCGCGGCGCGACCGCGTGGGGGGCCGATCCCGCCATGGGGGTCAACCACCTCGGCCACTTCGCGCTCACCGGCATGTTGATCCCGTCCCTCGTCCGCCGGCCCGGCGCCCGCGTCGTCACGGTCACGAGCGTCGTCCACCGCCGCGGCCGGGTCGACCCGGAACGTCTCGCCGGCCCGCGCCGCGGCCGCGCCTGGACGGCCTACCGGGCCTCCAAGCTCGCCAACCTGCTCTTCGTCGTGGAGCTGGAGCGCCGCCTGGCCGCGGCGGGCACGGGGCCGGCGAGCCTGGCGGCCCATCCCGGGCTGGTGTCCACCGGCCTCGGGCGGAGGGAGGCGGGGCTCTCGGGCATGGGGCTGGCGATGCTCCTGCGGTTCCGCGGACAGACCGCGGCCGGGGGCGCCCAGCCGATCCTGTTCGCGGCGACCGACCCGGAGGCCGTGCCCGGCGCCCTCTACGGCCCCGACGGGGCGGGCGCCCTCGCGGGCGGGCCGGCACTCGAGACACCCGCGCCGCGCGCGCTGGACCCCGGCCTCGCCCGGCGCCTCTGGGAGGCGTCCGAGCGGATGACCGGGGTCGTCTTCCCGCTCTGAGCTAGAGGGAGGCGAGCACGTCGGCGGGGAGGATCTCCGGCGGCGCGGCCAGCAGGCGGTCGGCGTTGGCCATGAGGGCCTCGGCGATCGGCCCGGACAGGTGTTCCTGGCGCTCGGTGTCCGACGGGAAGGCGTCGACGATCCAGTAGGTGACGTCGTCGGTCTTCAGGGCGAGCCAGATCGGGGTGCCGGGCTCGGCCCGCGCCAGATCGACGGCCCCGGCGAGGAACGTCCCGACCTCCTCGGCGGTCTCGGGCTTTGCGGTGAGCTTCACGACGAGTGCGACGGTGACCATGGGGACTCCAGGTTCGGGAACGTCCGGGAACCCAGCCTGGCCCCGGTCGGGCGGCACGTCGAGTGGCGTATACGACCCTCTTGATACCGTTCGCGCCATGCGCGTCGCCCTCGTCGCGACCGACGGCTGCTTCGGCGTCGGGGTCGTCTCCATGCTCGACCTGCTGAGCACCGCCGAGGGGCTGCGCTCCGGCGTGGACCCCTCCATCCCGCCGATCGAGGTGGCCGTGGCGGGCGTCGGCACGCGCGTGACGAGCAGCTCGGGGGTGGTGCTGCCCGTGACCGTGCCGCTCAGCGACCTGGGCGCCTACGACCTCGTGACCGTCTGCGCCCTCGGCACGCTCACCACCGAGACCACGCTCGAGGCGCTCGGGCGCCCCGACGTGCGGAGGGTGATGGACGCCGCCTGCGACGCGGCCGGGCGCGGGGTGAGGATCGCGGGCGCCTGCACCGGCTCGTTCGCGCTCGCCGAGGCGGGCCTGCTCGACGGCGGCCGCGCGACGACCACCTGGTGGCTCGGCCCCGGTTTCCGCGCGCGCTACCCCGCGGTGCACCTCGACCTCGACGCGATGGTGGTGGCCGACGACCGGGCCATCACCGCCGGTGCCGCCTTCGGGCACATCGACCTCGCCCTCGCGCTGGTGCGGCAGGCCAGCCCGGTGCTCGCCGACGGGGTCAGTCGGCTGCTGCTCGTGGACGAGCGCCCGTCGCAGAGCGTCTACCTCGCCCTGGACCACCTCGAGCACGACGACGTCCTCGTGCGCGCCTTCGAGGACCACGTGCGGGCCAACCTGGCCGGGCCGATGGACATCGGCGCCGCGGCGCGGGCCATCGGGACGAGTCGGCGCACCCTGGAGCGGCGGGTGTCGGCGATGCTCGGGCTGTCGCCGCTCGCCCTCGTGCAGCGGTTGCGCGTCGAGCGGGCGCGGCACCTGCGGGCCACCACCGACGAGAGCGCCGATCAGATCGCGCGGCGTGTCGGCTTCGCCAACGCCTCCACCCTCAACGCCCTGCTACGCCGGCACCGCGGGGGCGCGGAGGCGCCCGGCTAGGCCCCGATGTGGGGGTCGGGGGAGAGCTCGATCCTCACGTGGGTGCCGCCCTCCTCGGAGCACGAGATGTTCACCGTGTCCGTGAGCTGGCGGGTGATCCAGAGGCCGCGGCCGCGGGGGCCGTAGGGCTCCGGGGGGTGCGTGTCCCACACCCGGGCGCGGTCGAAGCCGCCGCCGACGTCCTTCACCTCGACCACGATCCGCCCGTCCACCCAGCAGCGCACCTCGATCGGCGGGCGCCCGTGCTCCTGGGCGTTCGCGACGATCTCGTCGAGGGCGAGGACCAGGTCGCCGGCGCGGTCACCGAACCCGCCGCGCTCGGCGATCGAGCGCACCGCCGCGCGGACCTCGGCGATCTCGGCCGGGTCGTCCCCCAGCGACGCGAAGTAGTCCTCTGCTCGATCCACCCCTGCTCGCTGCGTCGACATGGCCTCTCGTCCGCGGCGGTGAAGTGGGCAGCGTACCGCCCCCGGGCCCCGGGTGTGACCCCCTCGGGCGCGGGGTCCGGGGACTCAACTATCCGGGGGTTCCGCCGATGGTGAGGACGTGTCGGAGGTCCTCTCCCAGAGCGAGATCGATGCGCTGCTCTCCGCCATGTCGAACGGTGACCTCGACACGGCGCAGATCGAGCATGCCGACGAGCCGCAGGTGCGGCCGTTCGACTTCCTGCGCCCGAGCAAGTTCTCGAAGGACCAGCTCCGCACCATCGAGCTGATGCACGACGCCTTCTGCCGCACCGCCGGCACGCAGCTCTCCGGCGCGCTGCGGACCCTGGTGGAGCTGGAGGTGACCACCGCCGACCAGGTCACCTACGGCGAGTTCGTCAACTCCATCCCGACGCCCAGCCTCCTCAGCATCGTGACCATGGAGCCCCTGGAGGGGAACGCGGTCATCGAGCTCAACCTGCCGATCGCCTTCTCCATCATCGACCGCCTCGTCGGCGGCCCGGGCACCCACCGCCCGCGCCCGCGCGAGCTGACCGAGATCGAGCACGCCCTGCTCCAGGGCGTCATGGAGACCCTGCTGCGCGGCTTCAGCGAGGCGTGGTCCACCGTCGTGCCGGCCCGGTTCCGGCGCGTCGCGGTGGAGACCAACCCCCAGTTCGCCCAGATCGTCACGCCCTCGGACATGGTCATGCTGGTCACGTTCGAGCTGCGCGTCGGCGGCCAGTCCGGGTCGATCTCCCTGTGCGTCCCGTACCTGGTGCTCGAGCCGGTCATGGACCGCTTCACCGCCCAGAGCTACTTCTCGGCCCTCACGGCCGACTCGTCCCCCGAGCTGCGCGACGGCATCGCCTCCGAGCTCGGCGGCGTGACGATCCCGGTGTCGGTGGAGCTGGGGAACGCCGACCTGAGCCTGGGCGACCTGCTCGCCCTGGCGCCCGGCGACGTCATCCCACTCTCCGTGCCCCCCGGCTCCGACGCCGTCCTGCGCGTCGGCCGCCGTGAGGCGTTCCATGTTCAGCCCGGGGTCCGGGGCCGCCGCACGGCGGTCCAGGTCACCGGCAGGATCGAGGACCTCGAAAGGATGTTCCCATGAGCGGTGGAAGCCTCTCCCAGGAGGAGATCGACGCGCTCATGGCCGGCGCCGCGGACGGTGACGTCCCCGCCGAGGCCGCCGCGCCCGAGGAGGCCCCCGAGCCCGAGGCCCCGATGCGCTCGGAGGACACCTCGTCCCTCTCTCCCGTCGAGATCGACACGATCGGCGAGGTCGGGAACATCTGCATGTCCAGCGCCGCGACGGCCCTCAGCACGCTGCTGAGCCGCAAGGTGCAGATCACCACGCCGTCCGTGGACGAGGTGGACGAGGGGGCGGTGCGCCGCCACTTCGACTCGCCCGCCGTCGTCGTGGTCATCGAGTACACCGAGGGCCTCGCGGGCCGCAACGTCTTCATCCTGACCCAGCGGGACGCCTCCGTCGTCGCCGACCTCATGATGGGTGGCGAGGGCGCCGCGGCCGACGAGCTCACGGACCTCCACGCCTCCGCCATCGGCGAGGCGATGAACCAGATGATGGGCAGCGCCTCCACGGCGATGGCCGAGATGGCGGGCCACCGGGTGGACATCTCCGCCCCGTCGGTCGCGATCCTCGACCTGAGCGACGCCGCCCAGCAGGTGGACCTCGGCCTCGAGGGCCGCATCGTCCGCACCTCCTTCCAGCTGCGCGTGGACGACCTGCTCGACACCACGCTCATGCAGCTCATGCCGGTCGACTTCGCCCGCGGCCTGGTGGACGCGCTCAACACGCCGCCCGCCCCGGCCGAGCCGGCCGCCGCGGCCCCCGCGGCCGAGCCCGCCCCGGCCGTCGCCGACCCCGCCACCGAGGACGACCGCCACCTGCACGCCGTGCCGGTGCCCGTCGCCCAGCCGGTCAGCTTCCCGTCGCTCGACGACGTGCCGGCGGTCCCCGGTGGCAGCGACATCTCCCTCCTGCTCGATGTGCCGCTCCAGGTGACGGTCGAGCTCGGGCGCACCCAGATGCGCATCCGCAACGTGCTGGAGCTGGTCCCCGGGTCGATCGTCGAGCTCGACAAGCTCGCCGGGGAGCCGGTGGACGTGCTCGTCAACGGCAAGCAGATCGCCCGGGGCGAGGTCGTCGTGATCGACGAGGAGTTCGGCGTCCGCATCACGGACGTCGCCAGCCAGGCGAAGCGCCTCCGCGGCCTGGCGGCGGGCGAGGAGTAAGCCCCCGCCCCCGGCCGCACGCACGCGGCCGGGGCGGTCAAGCCGGACCCCCGGATGCCGATACGGCATCCAGCAGACGCCATGGTCACCCTCACACGGACCAGGCACGGACGTCCCACCACCCCGCGGCGCAGGACGCGCCCCTCATCCGCCCGGAGCGCCGTGGCCGGATGGGCCCTCGCGATCGCCGCGTGGCTCACCGCCCTGGTCCTCGCGGCGGCGCCGGCGATGGCCGCGACGGCCACCACCACGGCCCCCGCCGACCCCGAGGACCTCCCGATCCCCGAGGGCTCGGCCGCGCCGACCTCCCTGTCCGGCGACGGCGGCGGCACCCTGCTGCGCCTGGGCGTCGGCCTGGTGGTCGTCGTCGGCCTGATCGCCCTCGTCTGGTTCGTGATGAAGAAGCTCCAGCGCTCGCGCTACCCCGCGCTGGAGGAGAAGGGGCCCGACCTCATCGACGTCGTCACCACGACGTCCCTCGGCCCCAACCGCGCCCTCCACCTCGTGCGCGTCGGCGAGGAGCTCGTGCTGGTGGGCTCCACCGACCAGGCCATCACCGGGCTCGCCCGCCTCGGCGTCGAGGAGAGCGCCGCCCTGGTCGACCTGGCGCCGCCGAGCGCCCGTTTCGGCACCGGCTCCGCGACCCCCGGCGGCCCCGGGGTGGACGACCGCGCCCGCGCCGTCGCCACCGCCAACGAGGGCAGCCTGGTGGAGCGCCTGCGCGCGCTCACCACGCGGCGCTGAGCGTGCCGGACCCCGTCACGATCCCGCCGTCGGCGCACGTCCGGCAGCCGCTGCCCACGCTGCGCGAGCGCATCGTGGCCGCGATGCCGCCGCCGCCGAAGACCCGCCGCCGGCGCCGGCTGCGCCGGGCGCTCTACCTGTTCCCGATCGTGATGACCCTCGGCTGCATCCTGTGGCCGGCCATCGCCTCCGCCGCCCCCGGCATCAACCTGAACCTCGACAGCGAGGACGGCGAGGTCTCGACCTCGCTCCAGCTCCTCGCGCTGCTCACGATCCTGAGCCTGGCGCCGTCGATCCTCATCATGATGACCAGCTTCACGCGGATCATCATCGTCCTCGGCTTCGTGCGGAACGCCCTGGGCACGCCGTCCATGCCGCCGAACCAGGTGCTCGTCGGCGTCGCCCTCTTCCTGTCGCTGTTCGTCATGGCCCCGACGTTCACCCAGATCAACGACGAGGCCATCCAGCCGCTGATGGAGAAGAAGATCGACGAGGGCGAGGCGCTGAAGCGCGCCGAGGCCCCGATCCGCGAGTTCATGTTCTCGCAGGTCGACCAGCAGGACCTGGCCATGTTCACCGAGCTGAGCGGCGACGAGCGCCCCGAGACGCGCGCCGACGTCCCCACCACGGTCCTCATCCCCGCGTTCGTCCTGTCGGAGCTGAAGACGGCGTTCGAGATCGGCTTCCTGATCCTGATCCCGTTCCTCATCATCGACATGGTCATCGCGTCGACCGTGATGAGCATGGGCATGGTGATGCTGCCCCCGGTGATCATCTCCCTGCCCTTCAAGGTGCTGCTGTTCGTGCTGGTCGATGGCTGGAGCCTGGTCTCGGAATCCCTGGTCAGAGGATTCGCGACCTAGCCATGGACCAGGCACAGATCATGGAGATCGGCGCGAAGGCCATGTGGGTCACGCTGCAGATCTCGCTCCCGATCCTCGGCGTGAGCCTCGTGGTGGGCCTGCTCGTCTCGATCTTCCAGGCCGTGACGCAGCTCCAGGAGCCGACGCTCACGTTCATCCCGAAGATCCTCGCCGTCGTCGTGGTGATCGTCGTCGCGGGCCCGTGGATGATGAACACGATGCTCGGGTACACCCTCGAGCTCTGGGCGGGCATCCCCGCGATCGGCCCCGGCGGCTGATGGACCGCCTGCTCGCCGACCTCGCCCCGCAGGCGGCGCTGTTCATGCTCATCGCCACCCGGCTGTCGGCGATGATGGTCGTGGCCCCGGTGTTCAGCAGCCGCACCGTCCCGGTCCGGGTGAAGGCCGGCCTCGTCATCCTGGTCAGCTGGATCACGCTCCCGGTGGTCGCGGCGGAGGGCGGCGTCGTCCCGGACGGCCTCGTCCCGCTGGCGATGCTGGCGGTGAAGGAGGCGATCATCGGGTTCGCCTTCGGGCTGATCGCGCAGTTCCTCTTCGCCGCGGTGCAGACGGCCGGCGCCTTCATCGACGTGACCGCCGGCTTCGCCGTCTCCCAGACCCTCGATCCGACGTCCGGCGTCACCACGTCGATCCTGGGCCGCTGGTACAACCTGATCGCCATCTCGGCGTTCCTCGCGATCGGCGGTCACCAGCTCCTGGTCGCGGGCGTCGTCCGCTCCTTCACGCTGGCCCCGCCGCTCGACTCGCCCGACATGGGGGCGGTGGTGACCGGGGTGCTCGCGCAGGCCGACGACATCTTCCTCGTCGTCGTGCAGATCGGGGCCCCCATCATCGGCGCCCTGCTCGTCACCGACGTCACCCTGGGCGTCATCTCCCGGGCCGTGCCCCAGATGAACGTGTTCATCGTGGGCATCCCGCTCAAGATCATCGTCGCCCTCGCCGGCAGCGCCATCCTGCTGCCCGCCTTCATCGCCCTCATGAACGG
>JBFWPT010000013.1:0-71638 GCA_050249835.1 Thermoleophilia bacterium | reverse complement strand
ACCGGGTCGAGATCGCCATCTGGGCCCACGAGAGCGGACGGGCCGGGCCGGACGCGACGCCGCCCGGCTGAGCGTCCATGGGCCGTCTGGGATTCGAACCCAGGACCTTGGGATTAAAAGTAGGCTCTCGCGGTCTCGGGCCTGCTCGGCACGTCTCGCGATTCCCGCTTGGCGACGGCGTTTCCGCTCGTCCCCTGCGGCGGCTGTCTCGGCAAGTCTCTGCTCGTCTCGTTGTCACCCTGTTGTCACCCGGGCGGGCCGATGAGTGCGGCGCCGGCCCCGCCCACGACGAGCGATCCGAGGCTCCGCGAACTCCTCGAGCGGGGCCTGGCGAGGGCGCGTGAGCGGGAGGCGCTGACCCCGGCGGAGTCGGCGGTCGTCGTCCGGCCGGAGTCGCCTGAGCCCACCGCCCCGAGGACCCTCGGCCTCGCCTCCGACCGCGCCTGCGTCGAGTCGAACCTGGCCCGCAAGGGGCTCTGGAGATCCGGCACGAGCGGCAGCGAGGTGGTGCGTCTGCTCGACGCCACCGACCAGCTCGGGATGGTCCAGCGGATCGACGCGGGGCCGCCCCTCGGCGCGCTGGCGTTCGACGTCATCGTGTGGGTGTGCACGCGCTGGCGCGAGCTCGGCGAAGCCGGCGAGCGGCACGTCCCGTTCACCCTCGAGGCGATGGCCACCGACCTTGGCTGGAGGAAAGGGGGAGGGGCCGCCTCGGAGCTCGCCCGAGTCCTCGACACCCTGCGCTCGGCGACCTTCCGAGCGCGGGTCTATAACGCCCGCCTGCAGGAGACGCGGATCGACACCTTTGGCCTGATCGACCGCTGGGAGCGCGGCGAGCCGGATCGCTCTGGACGACAGTTGCGCCCCGCGACGTGGTGTAGCTCCGACCCGTCGGTGAGGTGACGCTACACGGGGAGGCTCCTTGGGGTGGTGCCTCGCCGCGACCCGGAGGTGGCCGAGCCGCAGGCGAGGACGCCGCAGTGGTCGCGGCGGACGCCGATGGGATCGCTCACGGAGCGAGGTCGGCAGCCAACGCTGCCGGCTCGTCGGCGCGCCGGCCGAGCACCAGCGCCATCGAGCCCTCCGACAGGTAGCGCCGGCCGACCAGCCACTCGTCGTTCTGCTCGATCAGCAGCGAGGCGGCCAATCTCAACAGGGCGGCGTCATTGGGCAGGATCCCCACCACGTCGGTGCGCCGGCCGATCTCGCGGTTGACCCGCTCGAGCGGGTTCGTCGATCTCAGCTTCGACCAGTGCTCGGCCGGCATGGCGTAGAAGGCCAGAAGGTCGTCCTCTGCCTCGGTGAGCAGAGCCGCCACCTTGGGCGCCGCGGCCTCCAGGCGCACGATCACCTCGCGGCAGACCCGCCGGGCCTCCTCAGCCGAGGTCGCCTGGAACACCTGCCGTAGCGCCGCGCCGACCATCCCCTGCTGGCCGCGGTGCACATGGCCGAGCATCTCGCGCAGGAAATGGACCGTGCATCTTTGCCACGGGCAGCCGAGGATCTGGCCGATCGCCGCGCGCAGCCCCTCATGTTGATCGGAGACGACCAGCTCGACCCCGTGCAGGCCGCGGGCGACCAGCGAGCGCAGGAACTCCCGCCAGAAGGCCTTCGACTCGGTGGCCCCGACATCGAGGGCGATCACCTCGCGGTAGCCGTGCTCGTGGACCGCGTAGGCGACCACCAACGCCTTGCGCCGCACGCGCCCGTCGGGATCGCGCACCTTCTCCACCTTGGCATCCAGCCACAGGTAGGGGTGGCGGCCCTCCAGCGGCCGCTCGCGGAACGCGGCCACCTGGGCGTCGAGGGCCGTGCACATCCGCGACACCGCCGACTTGGACATGCCCGCGATGCCGAGCTGCTCGACGACCCGCTCCACCTTGCGGGTCGACACGCCGTTGACGTAGCTCTCCATCACGACGGCGACCAGCGCCTGCTCTGCCCGGGTGCGCGGCTCGAGGAAGCTCGGAAAGTACGAGCCCGCCCGGAGCTTGGGGATGAACAACTCCAAGGTGCCGGCCCGCGTATCCCAGCGCCGCTCGCGGTAGCCGTTGCGGTGGGTGGATCGCTCATCCGGCGCGCGCTCGCCCAGACCCGCCCCGATCTGGGAGGCGACCTCGGCCTCCATGATCTGCTGACACAGAAAGCTCACCGCCTCGCGCACCACGTCGGCGTGATCGTCGGTGAGGACCTTGCGCACCAGCGCGTCGGCGCTCAGGTTGTGGGTGTCGGCCATCGCGGGCCTCCTTCCATCGGCTCATTGGCGTGAACCAACGGTTCGGAGCTCGCGGTGGCCGGCCCTGCCTTCAGCCGGCGCCGCTCCTACACCACGTCATGGGGCGCGATCTGGACGACCCGCCCGCGCCGGCTTCTTGGTCCTGGGCGACTGGCTCCACGAGCAGCTCGCGCGCAAGCACGTTACCTTCGTGAACTGGTCGGAACTCCGCGCTCTGTCGAGCGGAACAGCCCGCCGTCTCCTCGTCTACCTGGAGGCGGAGCGCTTCACCGGTCCCACCTGGCGACGCACGGTTGACGACACGCTGCTGACGACGTTCGGCATCGTCGCCGCCAAGGCCTTTCACCAGCGCGCGACCCTCCGCCGCGCTGCGGACGAGGTCACCCGCTCTGCGAACCGATACTTAAGCGTTCGCATCGAGCCCGGCGACCGCCGCGGTGTTCACGTCCTCGTTGCCCGTCGACGGACGAGGACGGGGGAAGGGTGACCGGCGCAGTCCGTGCGATAGAACCGGGCTCACCGCCCTCGCCCTGCGCCGCCGCAGTTCCAGCGATCGGCCAGGGCAGACTTGACGTTGTACCCGCGAGGTTCATGCGATGAAACCGGGGCAGTCGGCGCGATGCGGCGCTGACAAAAGGGCTGGAAAACAACGACTAAGCGATCCACCAGTCTGGAGGGAAGTCCGAAGAGAACAGTTACGGGAGCGAGGCCCTTGGAGGGCCGCGCCCGCTGCTCTCCCTCGTCGTGATCCAGCTGGGCGAGTGTGAAGTGAGCCGGGCCCTTATTCGTGTTCCGACGAGATGCCCGCCAGGGGGTTGCCGAGCCCGTCAAGCGAGACATGCGCGTCGAAGTGGTGCTGGAGGTTCACGAGGAGCCGAGCGAGCGTATTTCCACAGGTCTGATCAGGGAGTAGCACTCGAATTTCCTCGGGAGTGACCTCCAACCTCAAGGTCTGCCCGACGTGCAGATCGATGGCGTTCGCCTCCCAGAATCCTCCCGCGACCACCTCCCGTGGCACCGCCCACAGTCGGAAGGGGTCTCGACACGAGAAAAGCCCGCCAACGAACGCTTCGAGGTCCTCGACTGGGCGAGGGAGCCGGAAGGTTGCGACCTCGCCCTCGAAGATGAACCCCTGGCCGTCTCCTTCGGTGACCAGCCGCAGCTGGTGCCGTGCCTCGAGGGTGCTTACGAAGTCTCGGTACCGATCTAGGAGGCCCCACATCGCCCCGAGCGCAGCCTCGAACGAGTCGCCCTTGGTCATGAACCGACCGCGGTAGTCCGCAACAACGTGCGCGGTTCCCAGCCCCTGCTCGCTGACGAGCGACCCGACAGAATCGAGGGCCGTAAGGTCGGGAATGTGCTTCTGCAAGAGCTGCAGCACGCTTGGTGCGATCGACCCCTCGAAGCGCAGGCGGGAGCGTCTTGCACGCGCAGCCTCTCGCTGTTCAACCGGAAGCAACGGGTCCGCGGTAAACCAGGAACGAACCAGCCGCCGGTCGCCCGCGAGAGTGTCAAGGACACTCGGAGGCATCCACGCCGAGTCGAAGCGCGTGCGGGAGAACAAGTGCCGCGACAGGAGCGTCTTGAGGCGTGCGCTCGGCGCCGTCGTATGCAGGAGCCAGAATCGCTGATCGAGTGTGTCAACCACGAAAACGTCGTCGGGGCTAGTCAGAGTCCAGAGGTTCTGGCCGGCCGATGCCTCAAGGTCAAATCCGGCTTCAGCGCTGACCGCGGCGAGTAGCGCCTCTACGCCGTCGGCGGACGCTTCGGGCGGATGTGCCTCGATGAGCCGCGACTTGACCGACCCCGGCTTGATCCGGCCCTCGAAGACGCGCGACTCTCCACCGCGCAGCGCGGTGGAGAAGTCGTCGAACAGCTCGTCACGCTCGATCATGGCCATCCCCCCAGGCGGACTCCAAAGCATAGCGACTGCTACTCATCGCCAAGGCCCCCGGACTCGGCCATGTCGTCGAGGGAAAGTTGATCTTTCATCGGGGGCTTCGGGACCCGCCCGCCGGCTCCAGCGGCCTCGCGCTGGAGGCGTTGGTAGCCCTGGGTGCGGCCACGGGGATCGAACGTCTCGGGGCTCTTCAGGATGGCAACGCGCTTGTCGAGGCCGCCGCCCTGCTCCGACCGGACGCGCCCCTTGAGCTCTGCGCGCTCAAGAGCCCGGCAGGCCGCCCAGACCTTCTTCCTCAGGGTACTGCGAGCACCTCTGCCAAAGGCCTGCCACTGCGGGAACACACCGCCGCAGAGAACTTCAAGGTCAAGCGCGTGCTCCCGACGAGCCATGGCTGCCACGAGTTGTGCCCGCACGGGGTCGAGTAGCACCTCGACCTGTGAGTGCTCGTCGGCTGGAACGATGGCCGGCGGCAGCCCTGGAACCGGGAGATCGAAGGTATCGGGGATACCGACGGCGCCGGCACCCACGACGGTGACCGCCCCGCCGGGGGTGATGGACAGGATTGGGATATCGAGCTTCAGCTTGGTGAGGCCCAACGCAACCCGGTCACGGTGGACCTCGAGCGTCGCGAAGAGCGCGCCGACGGGCACGTCGGGCACGCCGCGGAGTGCCGGGGGTTCCGAGCCTGCTCGCTCCAGGCTTCGCCAGTCGGCCTGCGCATACCTCTGGGCCTGAGGATTGCTGATGTTCGCGCCACTCTTGGCCTCGCAGAGCAGCACGCAAGGTGGCTCCTCGCGCACCAGGATCACGTCGACGACGACGGGCCCGAGGCTCGTCTGCACGGGCGCCTCGATCAAGTGGAGCCTGAACCCAGCGTCGCCCAATAGCGGCGGCCACCCTCCGTGCCCAAGGGTCAGCGCCAACAGCGCGTTGAGCGGAACCAGTCGATCCTCCATCAGGTCACTCTTGCCGGTCGACCCGGTCTCTCCTGCCGCCCGTTGAGAAAAGGAGTCCAAAGCAGGACGCTCCTGCTCGTCGGAGAGGCGCGGGATGAGGGCAATACGCCGGCAGATCGGCGATCCGGCCAGTTGTCGATCTCCACTTTCACGGCACTGACATAACGCCGGGTGCCGTCAGATACTCCGAGATCAGCGACCGGCGGCCGTCCCGTCAAGAAGCTCGAGCTCGCCATCTGCCATCAAGGCTTCCCATCGCGAAGCGCGGCCAGCCGGTCAGTGATGCCGATCGCGAGCCCCCCTGTCGACGAGGCGCGAGCAGAAGGAGAATGGAACAGCATGCACCGTCACCCGCACTGAAGCGTGACCGCGGCGTGTGCTCGACGATCTCGCGAGCCGAGGCAATTACCGTAGGGAACGTGACAGACGACAGATCAGGACAGGAGACGAGGCTGAGTCGCCTCAGCGCCCTCGCCCGACGCGCCGCCGAGGCGAGGAGGAGCGAGCGGCAGGCTTTGGAGGAGCGGGAGTCCGCGGTGGTCGCGGCTGTCCGCGCCGGCGCTCGCCTCGATGAGATCGGCAAGGCGGCTGGAGTGACGAAGGCGGCGGTGTCGGCCATCGCCCGCAGGACCCTCGCGGCGCGACCTGGGCGCGGCGGCCCCTACAGCCGTCGGCGAGGGGTCGAGGGTGCCCTCAGCGAGGTCGGTCGTGCAGCGTCTCGAGCTGTCGCGGCGAGCCGCAGCCGCAGACTCGCCATCGACGAGCGCGACAAGGCCATCCTCGCGGCAGTCGACGAGGGGGTCGCTGTGCGAACTATCGCGGAGGCGCTGGGCATGGGAACAAAGGTCGTCCGCACGCTCATTCGACGCCGCCGGGAGAAGGCCACGTCACGACTATCCGGCGCAGTTGCATCGCTGTAGCGAAGGCGTCCGGACGGACATCAACCATTGACGTAATGGCTCGCGGGCGTGTAGCGTCGCCTACACAATCAAAGTGGCCCGGCGGCGCTGTGAACGCCCCGGGCCGTGGCAACCGAAGGAGGCCTTCGGATGCGTTTCGACCGTACCAACGGGCGACGGCCCGCGCTCGCGCGCGCGGCCGCGCCCGCACCGGGAAGCGGGGCCACCCGTGCCGGCTGACCTCAACACCGTCGGCCTGGTCGGCCGGCTGACCCGCGATCCCGAGCTGCGCTACACGGCCGCTGGGGAGGCGGTCTGCTCGCTGCGCCTGGCCGTCGCCACCCGCACCCGCGCAGGTGAGGGCTGGGAGCACCGGCCGAACTTCTTCGACGTCGCGGTCTTCGGCCGCAACGGCGAGGCGGCCGCCGAACACCTGGCCAAGGGGCGACGGATCGGCGTTGCCGGTCGCCTCGCCTGGCGTGAGTGGCGAACTGACGACGGCGGCCGTCGTGAGGCTGTCGAGATCCTCGCCGCCTCGGTCCAGTACCTGGACGCCCCGCGCCCCGCCGAGGCCGACCGGGAGCCGGTCGGCGCGGCCAATGGGAAGGGGGCCGCAGGTGGCGACGACCTCCCCGCCTGAGCGTCGGCCGCTCTTCCTCGCCCCGACGCCGCCCGCCGCGGACGATGCCGTGCGCGTGGATGAGGCCGAGGCCGACCGTCTGTATGCGGAGTCAATGGCGGCTGCCCGTCGGGCGGCCCGTCTCGCCGCCGACCTGGAGCGCCTCGCGGGCACCGCACCGCAGCCCGGCTGGCAGTTGGCGGCGACCTCCGCCCGGCGCGCCGAGGCCGCCCTTCGCGCCGCCGCCGAGGCGATCCCCGAGCTGCCGCTCGACGTCCCCCCCGCCGACCGTCACCGGGCGATCGTGCTCGGGCCGCTGTCGATCGATCGCCTCCGCCGGATCGCCTTCTGGTCCGGGTCGGCGCTCGCCCTCACCCGGCTGGAGTTCGACCTGCTGGTGGCACTCGCAGAGCGCCCCGGTGAGGTCGTCTCCAAGGAGGACCTGATGCGCCGCGTGTGGGGCTACTCGGGGCGGGTGACCCGCACCCGCACCGTCGACTCCCACGCCTCGCGCCTTCGCCGCGCCCTGCTCGACGCCGGATCGGGCGCGACGACGATCGTGAACGTGTGGGGCGTCGGCTACCGCCTGATGGTCGCCGACTCCGAGGACGCGGCATGAACGGGCATGGAGACGACGCGGGCGCCCTGCGGGCCCAGGTGCGCGCCGCCCTCGAGGCCTACGGCCTCGAGCCGACCGTACGCGCCCTGCTCGAGCTGCGCTTCCCGACAGAGGGGCCGGGGGCGAGCCTGGATGAGGCGGGCGCGGCCCTGTCAATGAGCCCGGCGATGGCCGCCCACATCGAGTTCGCCGCGCTCTGCGCGATCGCCGCCACCGAGTCGCGGCCACGCCCGAGCGCCGCCACCACCACCGCGAGCGGCCCGGCCCGGTGGGCCGGCCGCCCGCCCGCAGAGAGGAAGAGCGCATGACCACGACAGACACCCCCGCAGCCACGGAGGCCGCCCTCGCGGTGCTCGGCGTCGAGGCGATCACGGTGCGCGAGGGCTGGAACCCGCGCACGGGCGACGATGGGGCCGAGCACCAGGCGCTCACCGACTCGGTGCGCGCCCAGGGGATCCTGCAGCCGCTGCTGGTCGAGCAAACGGACGCCGGCCCGGTGCTGATCGACGGCCACCGCCGCCTCGCCGCCGCCCGCGCCGCGGGCCTCGCGTCCGTACCCGTGATCGAGCGAGGCGGCGAGGAGGGCGAGTCGGCACAGCTCGCCGCCGCCCTCGCGGCGAACCTGCGCCGTCGTGGGCTCGACCCGGTCGAGGAGGCGCGCGCCTACCAGCGCGCCACCGACGCCGGGTGGACCCAACGACGGATCGCCGAGGCGGTCGGCTGCTCACGCCGCCACGTCTCCGAGCGCCTCCGCCTCCTGCGCCTGCCGGAGGGGGTCACCGAGGCGATCAGCGACGGCGTCCTCAGCCTCGCCGCCGTAGCGCGCGTCGAGGCGGTCGCCGCTGTGTCGGTGCCGGTCGCCGACGCCGTGGTGGCGGCCGTACGCGAGGGCCGGGCGACCGCGGCCGAGCTCACCGACCGCCCCGACGCGGTCGTCGGTGAGCTCGCCGTGCGGCAGGGGGAGGGGCCGCTGCTGGCGTCCCTCCCCGGCCACCTCGACCTCGGCGACCTGCTCGACCCCGACGCGGACGCCGAGTTGATCGCCCGCGCCGAGGCGGCGGGGGTGCGTGGCGTCCACCTGGGCGCCGAGGATATGGATGCCGCGCGCGCCTACCGTTGCCTGATCGAGTTCCCCGAGCGCGAGGACAGCTACTGGCGGCGCGGCTGGGTCGCCGACCGGGCATGGCTCGTCGACCGGGTGCGCCTCCACGTCGAGCGGGTCGAAGAGCGCGCCGCCGAGCGCCGCGCCGCCGACGAGAAGCAGCGCGCCGAGCGGGTGGCCGCCGACGCTAAGGCCCGCGGCGAAGACCCCACAGTGGCGGCCGCGGCCGTCGCGCCTGAGTCCGAGGACGCGCGCCGGGCGCGCGAGCGGGCCGAAGCGGCAGAGGACCGCCGCAGCGCGCGTCTCGCGAACCTCGACCTCGGCCGCCGGGCGCTGCTCGCCTACGACGAACCCGAGGCGATCACGATCGAGATGGCGCGGGCGATCGCCCTCACCGCCCTGCACCACCACCAGGCCGAGGCCGCCCGCGGCCTCGCGCTCTGCCACGAGCGCCTCCACAAGGTGGAGACGCGCACCACCAAGGCGGGGGTGACCCGTCAGAAGGTGAGCTACGCCGACCCCGCCGAGGCCGAGCGGGCGCTCACCGAATGGATCGAGGGAGCACGAAGTCCCGAGCAGGTGCTCGGGCGCGCCCTCCAGGCGCTGGCGCTCGCATGGTTTGCCGACCAGGCGGCCCTGCCCCGCAGCGACCGGCGGCCGGCGAGCGCGCCGGGGCGGTACGGCGGCGGCATCGCCGCCGGCCTCGACGCCCTGGTCACCGACCTGGTGCGGCCCGTCCTGCCCGAGCGGATCGCGGCGGGCCTGCGCGAGCCCTCGCCCCCCGAGGCGCTCGCGGCGTAGCCCCGACACCGGCCGGGACGGGCGCGGCGCGGGCCACAGGACAGGCGCGGCGGGCACCCGTCCCGGCCTACGCCCGTTGCGCGCTGACCGGTACGCCCGGCGGGCTTGGCGGCCCGCCGGGGCTGCGCCCGCCACCGGACTAAGCGGACGCACCGCAGGACGAGTCAGCGCACAGCCGCCAGGACGGCCCGAGCAGGCAAGCTCCGACCACGGCGACGCCCGAGCGCCGCTCCAGCCGAACCGCTCCACACCAGTTCGCGACGTGGTCTCAACAGACCCGCAAAGATGGCGGGCGCAGTTGCATCATGTGATGCTCGGTCCGGAGATGCTCACGATCCGCGCCGCCAAGGGGCCCGATTACTACGAGCGCGCCGAGTTCGCGCGCGACGACTACTACTCCGAGCGGGGGCAGGTGCGGGGCAGCTGGGAGGGGAGGGCGGCCGAGGCCCTCGGCCTGGCGGGCGCACCGCATGACGGCGCCCTCGGCGAGCTGCTCGACGGCCGGGACCCGGCGTCTGGAGAGGAGCTGGCGGGTGCGGGGCGCCGGCGCGGCGGCAACGTCGCATTCGATCTGACCTTCACCGCCCCCAAGAGCGTCAGCGTGCTGGCGGCGGTCGGCGACGAGGGGATCCGGCGGGCGGTCCTCGCCGCCCAGGCTTCCGGCGCACGCGCCGGGCTCGACTACCTCGAGCGGCGGGCCTGCTTCGTGCGCCGCGGCCGCAACGGGGTGACGGTACTGCCCGGCCAGGGGTTCGCCGGGGCGATGTACCTGCACGAGATGGCGCGCTCGGGCGATCCGCACCTGCACGCCCACCTGGTGATCGCCAACCGGGTGAAGGGCCCCGACGGGCGCTGGAGCGCGCCCGACATGCGCCCCGTCTACGCCGAGGCCAAGACCGCCGGCACGATCGCTGAAGCCGTGATGCGCGACGCCCTCACCCGCTCGCTCGGGGTCGAATGGGGACCGGTGCGCAACGGGATCGCCGAGCTTGCCGACGTCCCGAGCGAGGTGTGCGAGCACTTCTCGACACGGCACGCCGAGATCCTCGCGGAGGCGGCCGCTCGCGGCTACCTGAGCGCGCGCGGCATCGCGGTGATCCAGCGCGAGACGCGTGATCGAAAGCGGGTCGCCTCGCGCGAGCGCGCCGTGGGGGAGTGGAGGGCGCGCGCGGCCGAGCACGGCTTCGGCGCGCGCGAGCTCGCGGCCATGATCGGGCGCCGGCGCCGCGGGCGCGGGGAGCCCTCCCGGATCGACCTCGACGCCGCTCGGACGCGCATGATCGGGCCGGCCGGCCTCACCCAGCGCAACGCCCACTTCGCCCGTGGCGAGGTGATCCAGGCGCTCGCCGACGCTCATCCCGATGGCGCCGCCGCCGGCGCCCTGGAGCACCTGGCAGACGACTTCCTCGCCCGCGAATGCGTACCGCTGGTCGGCGCGCGGATCGAGCACGGGGCCGGGCACCGGGAGGCGCTCTACTCGACGCCCGACATGCTCCGCGCCGAGGCACGTTTGCTCGAGGCGGCCGTCGGTGCCGATCCCGGCGGCGGCGTGGTCGCGACCGACGATGCGACCGAGGCGGCGATCGCGGCGCGGCCGACGCTCGGCGCCGATCAGGCGGCCGCCGTTCGCCACCTCTGCGCGGGAGAGGGGCGAGCGCGGGTGATGGAGGCGCGGGCCGGCACGGGCAAGACGTTCGCGCTCGAGGCGGTACGCGATGCCTACGAGCGTTCGGGCGTACCCATGATCGGCGTCGCTTGGCAGGGCCAGGCGGCCGACGTCCTGCAGCGCGACGCGGGCATCCCCTCGCAGACCGCCGCGCTGCTGCTCGACCGGATCGCGCGCGGCGATCATGAGGCGATCCCGATCGGAGCCGTGATCGTCTGCGACGAGGCGTCGATGATGCCGACCCGCGCCCTCGAGCGGCTCACGACAGAGGCGGCTCAGCGCCGCGCGCGCCTGATTCTCGTCGGCGACCGCGCCCAACTGCCGGCCATCGACGCGGCCGGCGGCTTCGCGGCCCTGGCCGATCGCCTCGGGGCTGCCGAGCTCGTCGAGAACCGGCGTCAGCGCACCGCCTTACAGCGTCAGGTGGCCGACCAGCTGGCGGCAGGCCGCTCCGGCGAGGCGCTCGCCGTGCTCGCAGAGCACGGGCGCCTCCACGGCTTCGATGATGCCCGGGACGCGCGCACGGCCTTGGTCGCGGCGTGGGCCGAGACGTCCCTTGCGGATCCGGGGAGCGGGTTGATCCTCGCCCACGATCGGCACGAGGTCGCGACGCTCAACCAGATGGCGCGCGCCACCCTCGACGAGGCGGGGCTGCTCGGGCCGTCGCGAATCGTCGCCGCAGGGCGCGAGTGGGCTGCGGGCGATCGTCTGGTCTGTCGCCGCAACGACTACCGCCTGGGGGTCCGCAACGGAACGCGGGGAACGGTGCTCGAAGTGGACACGGCGGAGCGAGCGCTCGTCGCGCACACCGACGCCGGCGTGGCGGTGCGGTTGCCCGAGCAATACCTCGGCGACGTCCACCACGGCTACGCCCTCACCGGCCATGTGAGCCAGGGCACGACCGTCCAGCGGACCTATCTGCTCGCGAGCCCCGAGCGGGGAGGGCGGGAGTGGGCGTACGTCGCCGCCAGCCGCCAGCGCGTGGACCTGGCGCTGTTCGCCGTGCACCACGACCTCGAGCGTCTAGAGGCGGCCCTCGCCCGCTCTTGGGGACGCTCCGCGGCTAAGCGCCTCGCCCTCGATCTTGCGCATGCCGACCACCGTGGATCGGCCGTCGCCGCGGGAGGGGCAGAACTCGATCGGTCACTGCCCGAGCGCATCGAGGCACGGCTCTTCCGACTGCGCCATCAGCGGGAGTCTGCTCGACACATCGCGCTCAATCGCGGCGGCGCCGAGGCCGCACGAGCCAGTCGTGAGGCGCAGGCGCTTAGCCGTGAGATCAAGGCCCTTGAAGGCGCCCGTGGTTCGAGCATGGCGAGACGTGATCGAGCACGCGGGGAATGGAAGGCGGGAGGACGCGCATCGCCTGGCCGACTCCGCTGATCGCGTCGGCCAACCGTGCTGAGATCATCACGGTCAGCTCGATTCGGGTTCCTCGATATGACGAACCGGTGACGGGCGTGCGGTGATCCGTAATCGACCGCAGTCATGCCTACGCAGTCCCACCGCCGCCGTGCGCGCCCCGGCGCAGGAACATCCGTTGAAACCGTCGGAAGGGGGTAGAGGTGGATCATTCCGGAGGAATCATGTGGGCCTGCGCTGCCGTCGTCGCGGTGGCGGTCCTTCTCGCATTCGCCTTCACCACGCCGTTCTACCTGCTGTTCGTGCTGCCCTGCGCCGTGATGCTCGGCGCCATGATGTGGATGATGCGAGGCGGTGGCTCGCGTCGCAACGGAGGCTAGGCCGCGGAGGACCGTGATGCTCGTGCCAACGGCTTCTGAGGAGCCGCCACGTGCCGTCGGCATCCACGGTGTGCTCCGTATTCGGGCGGCTCTCGCGACCGGGGGCGCGGCCGTCCTCGGCGCGGCACCGCACGTTCTGCACCACGTCGGCCCCCTCGCCGGCGCCGCGTTGGTGGCCGGAGCCACCGGAACCCTCCTGTTTGGCGCCGTGGGATTCGTCCTCGCCGTTCCGATGCTTGTGCGTCTGTATCGACGCCATGGCTGGCCCGTTCCCACCGGCATTCTCGTCATGATGGCGACCGCGTTTGCCATCTCGACCCTCGTCATCGGTCCCGCGCTGAGCGGGGGCGATGAGGCGCCGTCCAACCCGGCGAGCGCTCCTGCGGGAGTGAGCCCCTCGGAGCACGACTCGCACCACCCGTGATGGCCACGGCTCCTCTCCGGCGCCCTCGGGTTCTTCCAGGCGTCCTCGTCGCGTGGCGCGGATCGCCGCCTGGCGCTCGCCGGCCTCGGGCCCGCGCGCGTCGCCATCTCGCGCATCGTCGCGTCCGTGCTGCTCGCCCTCGTCGCGTCGGGCGCCGCGTTCGCCGCGCTGGAACTCCGTGCCGGCGTTGCCCATCCCGGGCACGCGGCGGCGGCGATCATGGCGTTCGCACTCCTCTACCTCGCCATCGGGATCCTCGTCGGGTCGATCGTGACTGCGCCGCTGGAGGGCTCCCTGGTCGTGGTCTTCGTCTTCCTGCTCGACGCCTTCGCCGGCCCCGGGATGTCGGGCTCCGCACCGCCGTGGGCGGTCAGCAGGTCGGCGGCCGACGTACTCATCGCGGCCGGCCTCGGCCGGGGCACCGCGGCCGGCGAGTGGCTCGAGCTCGTCCTGGTGACCGCCGGAGCCCTCGCGGTCGCCTTCGGCGTCTTCGTCGCATCGGCCCGGAGCCGCGCGTGAACCCCAGAGTCACCACCGCCACCCGCCTCGGGCTCCGCGAACAGGCCCGTCGCCCGCTGCTGCTCGTCCTGCTGGTGGTGCTGCCCTTCTTCTTCATCACCCGCGCCATCGCGCGCACCGAGTCCACCCCGCGGGAGATCGGGCTGCCGGGCGGCGGGACGGTACTGACGACGATGAGGGACGTGCACGGAGCGTCGATGGTCACCATCACCGTGGCGTTCCTCGCGGCGCTCTGCGGGGCGTTCATCATGCGCTCGGCGCAGGAGGCCGACCGCCGGCTCGTCGTCGCGGGGTTCCGGCCGATCGAGGCGATCCTGCCGCGAGTGGCGGTGCTCGCCCTCGCGTGCGGCGTCGTGCTCACCGTGTCGCTGTCGGTCACCGCCTTGAGCTTCACCCCGGCGTCGTGGCCCGCCTTCATCGTCGGAAACCTGCTGGTCGGCCTGAGCTACGCCTGCATCGGCGCCCTGGCCGGTGCCCTGCTCGGTCAGCTCGGCGCCACGTACCTGGTCCTGTTCCTGGCGATGCTCGGCACCGGAATCCTGCAGAATCCGATGTTCGGCGATGGCACCCCCGGCGGCCTCGCTGCGGTCCTGCCCGACTACGGCGGCGGACGGGTCGCGACCGGCGGTGCCTTCTCCGACGACTTCGACGCGTGGGTCGAGCTCGCGCTCGCGCTGGGCTGGGTCGGAGTCCTGCTGCTGGCGGTCGTGTGGGTGCTGCGGCGCCGGCTCGGCACAAGATGACGAGGGGCAGAGCACCCTTCGGTCGTGTGACGGAGTGATGAAGCCGAGGGTGACCGGCCTTCACTGCGCCTGTGGGGGTCGGGCATCATCGGAGGGGTGGGGACGACGAGAACAGGGGTCCGGGCGCTCCTCGCCCTGGCGGCCGCCGGCCTCCTCCTGGGGCTGTCGGGATGCGCCGGTGCCGGCGGCGGGGATCCGGCGGGCGCCGCCGCTGACGTCGGCCCCGAGCACGTGCACGGCCTCGGTGTCAATCCCGCCGACGGGGCGCTCTACATCGCGACCCACACCGGGCTCTTCCGGATGCCCCCGGGCTCCGACGGGAGCGAGCGCGTCGGCGACAGGCTCCAGGACACGATGGGCTTCGCCGTCGCCGGGCCGGATCACTTCCTCGGATCGGGGCATCCGGATCTCCGCGATGGCCTGCCGCCCCTGCTCGGCCTCATCGAGTCCTCCGACGCCGGCCGGTCGTGGACGCCCGTTTCCCTGCTGGGCGAGGCCGACTTCCACGCCCTGGGGGTGAGCGGCTCGCGGGTGGTCGGCTACGACGCGAGCGGGGGCCGCCTCATGGCCAGCGCCGACCGGGGGCGCAGGTGGACGCCGCTCGGCACACCCGGCGAGATCGCCGACCTCGCCCTCGACCCGGACGACCCGAGCCGGATCGTCGCGACGGGGGACACGGGGGTGATCACCACGACCGACGGGGGCGCCACGTGGACGCGGTTGCCCGCCGACGCCGTGGTCCTGGCGTGGCCGGCCGCGGGTGCGCTCTACGGCTTCGACGCGGACGGCGGCGTCGCCGTCAGTCGCGACAGGGGCGGCACCTGGGAGCGGGTCGGAGACCTCGGCGGTGAGCCCGCAGCGGCGACGTCGACGACCGGCGGCGCCCTCATCGTGGCGCTCCACGATGGTCGCATCGTGAGCAGCGGAGACGGTGGGGCATCGTGGGCCGAGGGGGCCTGGTCGGGACAGCGGCGCTGAGCGAGCCGCCGTGCCTCGTCAGCCGACGCGCGCCCAGGCGCTGACGATGGGGTAGGGCCTGATCGGCCCACCCCCGCCGGGGTGGATCTCGAAATGGACGTGCGGCGGCGTGCCCTTCGCGTCGCCCGTGTCGCCGTTGTAGCCGAGCACGGTTCCTTTGGTCACGGCGGCGCCCTCCCGGGCGGCGGCCGTGTAGCCATCGAGGTGGGCATAGAAGAACTCGGTGCCCGCCTGGTCGCGGAGCCAGAAGCGGTATCCGCTGATCCCGCTGTAGCCGACGCGGAACAGCGTGCCGTCGGCCACCGCGACCACGGGCGTACCGCGTGCCGCGAAGAGGTCGATGCCCTCGTGGTAGCGGCCGCCCGGCCGCGACGCCAGCCAGTCGTCTCCGAAGGTGCTCGGCCCCGCCAGCGGGTAGACGTGCGAACCGCCCGGAAGGGGGCCGGATGCGGCTCCGGTCGAGGAAGACGCCGGCCCGGGCGAAACCGGGCGGGATCCGACGGAGGTCGCCGCGGTGCGTCGGGCCTCCTCCCGGGCTCGCGTCTTCTGGGCCGCCAGGCGGGCCAGGCGCACCCGCTCCGCCGTGAGAAGGGCTCCGAGCTCTTGGCGCGCACCCTGCAGGGCTCGACGCCTCGTGTCGAGCAGCGCTTCGAGTCGGCGCCGCTGGTCCTGCGCCTCCGCCAGCTCGCGTGCGGCGACCTCGGCATCGGCGGCCAGTCGCGCGCGGAGATCGTCGAGCGCCTGGCGTCGCTCCTTGACCGTCGCCACCACCGCGGCGTCGGAGGCCGCCGTTCGCTCGAGCAGATCCGTGACCGCGAGGACGTCGGCCAGGTCGCCGCTTTGCAGCAGGGCCTCGAACGGATCCGGCGTACCCCGGATGTAGAGGGCGACCAGGCGCTCGCCGAGGCGCTCACGCGAACTCCGCAGCTGGCGGGCCGTCAGTCGGACCTGGATGCGCGTTTCGCCGATCCGCCTCGCGACCGAGTCCCGCCGATCGAGCGCGGCGTTGTGCGCGGCCGCCGCCGCGCCGGCCTCAGCGTCGACCGCCGACAGCTCGCGGTAGAGCTCGGCGACCTGTTGGCGCTTCGAGGCGATGTCTCCTGGTGCCGACGTCGCGGGGGCGGCGAGAGCAGCGACAGCGAGGAGGACTCCCGCGCGGACAAGCACCCGATGTGGACGCATCACGTGAGAATCACCGTCGGATGTGACGAACTCGTGACGAGCGCGTCGATGCGAAACGCGCCCGTAGCTCGACTCGTAACGGGCGGGAATCCTCGACGGCGCTCCGGACTAACCGTTCCTCGGGCGCCGACCCGCCGACGCCACTGCCTGATGTTTCCCGGCGATGACCAGGCAGACAGGGCTGCCTCGGACACGCGGGCTCTCACGAGGCGTCGCCCTCACCCTGGTCGAGGCGCCGGCGATCGGGGGATGAAGCCTCCGCCCGTGATCCGCGTTCCTGCCGGACAGTGCCGGAGGCCCACGGGACGGCACGGCGCTCACCGCCTCCCAGTCGGAAGCGGCTCGCGCAGACGGCGACGTCGATCGGCCGCGCGTTGCAAGGGTCGGCGACGAGCACGAGCCGGCGATGGTCGAGCGATGCGACGATTCGCTGGCCGCGATAGCGGACGCGGAAGGTCACGCGGCGCAGGTCCGCGGGGAGACGCGGCTTGAAGACCAAGACGTCCGCGCCGATCTCGAGGCCCGCGATGGCGCGGATGGCCAGGTCTACCGTCCCCGCCATGGCGCCGAGGTGGATGCCCTCCCGGGTGGTGCCACCCTGGGTGTCATCGAGGTCGGCGTCGAGGGCCTCGCGAAACAGCGTCCAGGCCTTCGCGGGGTCGGTGTGTGAGAGCACCGACGAGTGCACGACGCGGCTCAATGTGGACCCGTGGGCCGTGCGGGGGAGGTAGTGCTCCACCGTCCGTCCCAGCGCATCGGGGCCGGCCTCGTAGCCGAGGCGGGACAGCGTCGCGATGAGGCGATCGGGGCCCAGCACGTGGATCAGCATGAGGACGTCGGCCTGCTTCGAGAGCCGGTAGCGATTCGTGCTGTCGCCCTCCGCCTCGAGGATCAGATCGAGTCGCTCGATGTTGCCGTAGGTCGAGCGGTAGCGTGACCAGTCGAGTTCCTCGAGGTCCTCGTAGCCGGCGAACTGACTGATGACGCCATCGGCGTGGAACGGCACGGCCAGCCGCCGGCTGAGGAGGTCCCAGCGGGCGACCTCATCCTCGCTGAGCGCCAGGCGGTCGATGACCGAATCGCAGTCGTGACCGCTCAGCGCGCGCAGCAGCTCTCCGGCCGTCTCGAACAACCAGGCGGCGAGAACGTTGGTGTACGCATTGTCCCGAAGGCCCACCCCGGGTGCCCCCGGGGGCCCGTCGTGATACTCGTCCGGACCCATCACGCCGTCGAGGTGGAACCGGTCGTCTGACGGGTCGTGCGCGACCATGGATGCGAAGAGGCGCGCGACCTCGACGATGAGCTCCGATCCGTGATCGGCGAGCCAATCGGTGTCGCCGCTTGCCTGAAAGTACTGCCAGGCGTTGTGCGCGACCGCGAGGCCGACATGGCGCTGACGGTGCGAGTTGTCCGGGATCCAGCGACGTGAGCGCGGGTTGTAGAGCTGCCGAGGCGTCTCCTCACGGCCGTCGCTGCCGCTCTGCCAGGGGAAGAGCGCCCCCCTGAGCCCGGCCCGCCTTGCCGATCGGCGCGCGGCGTCAAGCCGGCGCCAGCGGTAGTCCAGCACGGCCCGGGCGACCCTCGGCAGGCGAAGCGTGACCATCGGCAGGACGAAGAGCTCGTCCCAGAAGACGTGCCCGCGGTAGCCCTCCCCATGGAGGCCTCGCGCAGGAACCCCGGCGTCCAGCTCGATCGCATGAGGGGACAGCGTCTGGAGCAGGTGGAAGACGTGGATGTTCAGGCTGAGCATCGTCTGGCTGTCGGCGTCCACCTCCACCTCGAAGAGGTCCCAGAGGCGCCGCCAGGCCGCCTCATGTTCTCCGAGGAGCGCCGACAGTCCCTCGCGGACCTCGTCCAGCTCGGTCAATGCCGCGTCGGCCGGCGAGCCGATGGCCCGGTCCCGCGAGGACGTGATCGCAACCGTCTTGTCGATCGTCACTGCGCGGCCGTCGGTGACCGCGAAAGCCAGCCCGACCCCGCAGCCGTCCTCGCCGGCCGGCCGCGGACGCCGAACATCGCCGGCACCGAGCAGCGTGGTCCGGGCGGCCACGGCGATCCTGTGATGGCTCTGACTCGTCTCGACCTCCACGAGGAGCGTGTCGGGGTCGACCAGTTCGCAGTTCACGGGGACCAGGTGGCGGCTCTCCAGCGCGGCGTACTCGGCGACGTTCGTGTTCTCGACGGCGACATCGACCGCACTGCGCACGCCGAGGCGGCCGCTCCAGCCCCGGGGCGTCAGCACCGTCTGGAGCGCGGCGATGTGCGGTCGGTGCATCGAGACGAGGCGCCTCTGAAGCAACTCGAGTTCCCGACCGTCGGGCGCTGCGAGCACCGCGCGCCGGGTGAGCACGGCCCTGCGCAGGTCCAGCTCACGGCGCTCCCACCGCACGACGAGGCCGTTCGCAGACAACCACGGCAGGTCGTCGATGCGCACGTCGAGCACCAACCAGTTCGGCGCGTTGACCATGTGCTCGTCCACCACGTGGCGTTCCCCGACGGTGCTGGTCAGCCGGTTGTACACGCCGGCGAGATAGGTCCCCGGGTAATGGACCCCATCATCAACGCGCTCAGGAGCTGCGCCGCGCGTCGCCATGTAGCCGTTGCCGAGAGTGGTGAGGGTCTCCCGGTGCCCCTCGTGCTCCGGGTCGAACCCGTCGTAGACGAGAAGCCACGGATCGGACCGCGCGACTCCGAGGTCGAGCTCACCGACGTCACCGAGCACGAAGTCGGCGCCGGCTGATTCGAGCAGGTCGCGATTGCCGCCACGATCGATGCCGACGACGAGGCCGAATCGGCCCCGCCTGGCGGCCTCGACGCCCGCCGCCGCATCCTCCACCACGGCGCTCCGCTCCGGAGAAACGCCCAAGCGCGCGGCGGCCTCCAGCAACGTGTCCGGATCGGGCTTGCCGCGCAGCCCGAGCGTGCGGGCGACCTCTCCGTCGATCACGACGTCGAACGCGCCGGAAAGCTCGGCGGTCTGGAGGATGCTCGCGGCGTGACGGCTGCCGGTGACGAGGGCCACGGGGACGCCGCCGTCACGCAGCCGCTGCAGCAGGGCCGCCGTGCCGGGGAAGACCCGGACCCCGTCTCGCGCGAAACGCGCGGTGAGGAGGCCGTCCACCATGGATGCCTGCCCGTGCACCGTCCATGCGCCGGGGGGGTCGGCGGACGAGCCGAGTGGCATCGCGATCCCGCGCGCCGTGAGGAATGCGGCCATTCCATCCTCGCTGGCGCGTCCATCGACGAAGCGCCGGTAGTCCAGGTGGGCGTCGAAGGGCGTCGCGTCACCGGGCCGGGCCCGAGGATGCCGGATGACGCCATCGAGCAGCTGCTTCCAGGCGGCTGCATGGGAAGCGGCTGTGTCGGTGACGACACCGTCCATGCCGAACAGCACGGCGCGATACGGCGGGATGGCGGCGGCCGCGACCCCCGTCCCGCGTCGCGTCGCCCGCCCGGGATCAGGGCGAGGAGGCATCGATCGTGATCGCCGCCGGGCTCAAGCCCCTTCGGAGCCCTCGCGCCCTGACGGCCGGGCGACGGCGCGAGGTGAGGGCGCGGCCGTCCACGGCGCGTGCTCGGAAGCGACCGGGGCCTCGGGGAGCGACAGCCGCTTGAGCAGCAGGGCGTTGAAGGCCACGAGGAAGCTGGACCCCGACATCGACAAGGCGGCGATCTCGGGGCGGAGAACCAGGTCGAGGGACGGCTCGAAGACGCCTGCCGCGATCGGTAGCGCGATCGCGTTGTAGCCGATCGCCCACCCGAGGTTCTGCCGCATCTTGCGGAGGGTCCCCCTGCCAATCCTCAGCGCGATCGGCACGTCCAGAGGGTCCGACCGCATCAGCACGACATCGGCGGTCTCGATCGCCACGTCGGTCCCCGCCCCGATGGCGATGCCGAGATCCGCCTGAGCGAGCGCCGGGGCGTCGTTGACGCCGTCGCCCACCATCGCGACGCGCCTGCCCGCCCGCCTCAGCTCGGCGATCTTCGCCGACTTGTCCTCCGGCAGGACCTCGGCGATGACCGTGTCGATCCCGAGGAGGGACGCGATACGCCGAGCGGTCGCCTCGTTGTCGCCGGTCAGCATCACGACCTCCACCCCGGCCTCGTGAAGCGCCGCCACCGCCACCGCCGCGGTCTCCCTCGGCGCGTCCGCCAGCGCGATCACGCCGGCGGCGCGACCATCGACGGCGACGAAGACGGCGGTGCGACCTGCGGCCGCGAGCTCGTCGCGCCGTCCCGCCAGGTCACCGAGCTCCACGGCCTCCTGCGCCATCAGCCGTCGGTTCCCGACGACCACCCGCCGCCCCCCGACCTCGGCCCCCGCGCCGTGGCCGGGGACGTTGAGGAAGCCGCCGGCGTCGAGTCGCTCGACCCCGGCCTCGGTGGCGCGTCGCACGATGGCGGCGGCAAGGGGGTGCTCCGAGTCGCGTTCGACGGCCGCGACCAGGGCGAGCAGCTCTTCCGTCGAGATGCCCTCCACGACGATGTCGGTGACCTCCGGTTCGCCCTTCGTCAGCGTGCCCGTCTTGTCCATCACGACGGTGTCGATCCGTGCCGACATCTCCAGGGCCGCGGCGTTCTTGAAGAGGACCCCCCGGTTGGCGCCCAGGCCGGAGCCGACCATGATGGCCGTGGGTGTCGCGAGCCCGAGCGCATCGGGACAGGTCACCACCACGACGGTGATCGCGAACAGCAGCGCCTCCTCGACCGACCGGCCGACGGCAAGCCATGCCAGGAAGGTGCCCAGGCCCCCGAGGAGGGCGACGAACACGAGCCAGAAGGCCGCCCGGTCGGCCAGGCGCTGACCGGGCGCCTTGGAGTTCTGGGCCTCCTGGACGAGGGCGACGATCTGAGCCAGTGCGGTGTCGGCGCCGACTCGGGTTGCACGTACGCGCAGGGTGCCGGTCGTGTTGACCGACCCACCGATCACCTCCGCACCGGGCGTCTTCGCCACGGGAATGCTCTCGCCCGTGACGAGCGACTCGTCGATCTCGGACTCCCCGTCCTCGACGACGCCGTCGGCCGGCACCTTCGCGCCCGGGCGTATGAGCATCAGGTCTCCCGCCACGACGTCTCCGGTGGGCACCTCGACCGGTTCACCGGCTCGGATGACCACGGCCATGGGCGGCGCCAGCTCCAGAAGGGCCCGGATGGCGTCGTTCGCCCCGCCCCTGGCCCGCATCTCGAACCAATGGCCGAGCAGGACGAACGCGGTCAGGACGGTGGCCGCCTCGTAGAAGACCTCTCCGCCCCCGCTGAGCGTGACCCCCACGCTGTAGAGCCAGCCGGCGCCGACCGCCACCGCCACGAGCACCATCATGTCCAGGGTGCGGGCTCTGAGGGCTCTGACGGCCCCGTCGAAGAAGATCCAGGCCGAGTAGAAGATGACCGGGAGCGAGAGGAGCAGCGAGAAGACGTCGTCTCGCAGGCCGAACGGGACAGCCGCGTCGAAGCCGAGGACATCCCGGCCGATCGGTGACCAGAGAAGGATTGGGATCGAGAGGATGGCGGCGACCAGGAAGCGGTTCCGCATGTCTCGCACCATGGCGTCCATCGACATGCCGCCGTGGTGTCCGCCGTGGCCCATGACCTCCTGGGGGGAGCGGGATCCGTCCGGGGCCGGCCCCTCGAGCGCACCGACCAGGGTCTCCTCCGCCGGGCGGCGATGGGCGTGTTCGGGCGTGTGTCCGATCGCGTCGGGGTCGCTTGGTTCCTCGATCGCTGGCACCGGCTCCGACATCGGTTCGCAGATGTGGAGCGGCACCGATCGTCCGGCGCAGTGGTAGCCGCAGTCGCGAACCCAACGCGTCAGCTCGGCAACCGACGTCTGCGCGGGATCGAAGCGGACGTTCGCCGTCTGCGCGACGGGGTTGACCTCGACCGATACGACCCCTGGGCGCCGGGTCAGGACCGATTCGGCAACGGACTTGGACGACGCCCAATGCACTCCGGCGACCTCAAGCACGACGGTTGCAGCATCGGCGCTCATCGCCAGACAGCGCTTTCGAGGGGCGGGCGCGGCGGGAAGCGCTGCGTTTCGCCGGCGGCGTCGTCCCCCTGCCGGCCGTGCAGCGCGGTGCGTCGGTACCAATCTGCGTCTACAGGGTTCCGAATGCTCCGACCTCCCAGCGCGCCGCGCCGCTGAACGGCTCCCAGCGGCATTCTCTCCGGAGGATATGACGGTCCTGTGACGACGGGCGTGGCGACCGGCCCCGCCCGGCGCCCGCGTTGCCGGTGCGTCCCATCTAATCGGGCGTCCTCACGACGCCTGGGTCTGCCCACGACCGGAGAGCCCGTGATGGCGCCGGTAAGACCTCAGAGTATCTCGTCACGGGCGCGCGGCATGGCGGATGCTGCGCCGATCGTCGTGGCAGGCAGGTCCAGCGACGACGCCGACTCGGTCGCGCCGGCCTGCGCCTCGGGCCCATATCCCGCCGCGCCCACCACGAAGGGGATGGCGGTGGCCAACGACAGCGCCCTCGCCGGAGCGGCGACGTAGAACGTCGACGGATACGGAGTGAGATCGACCGGACCTCGTCGATCACCTGCGACAGTCGCTCCAACTGCAGACCCGCCTCGGCGGGATGGATGCTCCTCGTCGATGTGCCGTGCGCGCGGTGTGACTCCTCAACGGCGTGCGCCAGTTGGAACCCGTAGCTCGGGCCGGATCCGCCAGAGCCTCGCCCCCGACCGAGATCCGCGGTCGAGGGGTCGCGCTTGATCGAGGCCGCCCCTACTCGGACACCAGTGCCGCAAGCCTCGCGCGGTACTCCTCGGCGTCGATCTCACCTCGGGCGAAGCGCTCGGCGAGGATCTCCTGCGGGGAGGGCCGGTCGCTCGACGGACGGCTCTGATCCGAATGGTGCGGATGGGCGGTGCTCCGCCAGACGAGGAAGACGCCCCAGGCCACGAGGGCCAGGAACGCGAGCATCGTCAGGCTCATCACGAGCCACCCGCCCCATCCCCAATCGCCGTTGTGACCATAGTCGCCGTACATGGTCCGTCCTTTCTGGAGACCGGTGAAGGCGGCTCCGACCGGCTGCGCGGACATGAAGGTTTCGGCGGCCGTTCACTTGCAACGCTCACCGAGTCGTGACCCGGATCCTGCGCCGCGTTCGTGACGAACCCGTGACAGCACCCCAGAGAGCCGTAGAGACCCGCAACCGGGTTGCGGGTCGTCACCGCCGACCCTCGGCGCGCCCGCTCCGATCATCGGACCGCCACACGGTGCACGCCGTGCTCTGCATTCGAGAGAGGAGGAGCCGTGGACAACCTGACGCTCCGGAGGACGTTCTGGATCGGCGGCATCGCCGCCGGCGCGCTCCTGATCATCCTCGGCGTGATCTGGATCTGGCAGGGCGCGTCCGCGCGCAGCGAGGTCCACGACACGATCGACCGGGAGCAGATCGTCGGCACCCCGGACATGAGCCCGGCGACCTTCGAGGGCGACATCGAGGACGTCCCGTCGTGCGACGTCGCGGACGAGCCGATCACCACGGGCGCCGAGGCGCGCTGCTTCGCCGACTGGATGCGCGTCCACGCCCTCGAGGGCACGGGGGGCAGGACATTCTCGGAGATGGGCCGCTACCTGGACGAGGACGGCAACGACGTCTTCAACGAGAGCGAGGCCGCGACGGATCCCCAGACCGGCCGGCCGGTGACGAACCCGGCGCGCGACCTGTGGGTCACCCAGCGGGCGCTGGCGACGGGCCTCGAGCTCGCCTTCGTCGGCGAGCAGGTCGCCCTCTTCTCGATCGCGACCGGAGTGGTCTTCCTCCTGATCGGCATCGGGCTGATCGTGCTGCTCACGATCGGGGGGGTGCTCCGGCCCGCCGTGGCGGGGGCGGAGGGATCCGCCGGCGGCTGACCGGGAGGCCGCGATTCAGAGTCCCGCGTCGCCGCCGCCTCTCGCGCCGGCACGCGTCACTCGTCTGAAGGGTCAGGAGGTCGTCTCGGCGCGTCCGGCGGCGCGTCGTAGCGCCTCAGGTGGGACGCGGTCGGCATCGACCATCCGGTCGTGCGCGTATGCGAAGCCGTGGCTTGCGGCCTGCTGCAGGGTCGCCCCGTGGGATTCACGACGGCGGAACCAGACGAGCACTCCCTCGAGTGCGAGCGCCGCCGCGAGCTGCAAGTCGGCGGCCGTCTCGTCGAGGGCGACCCCGGCGACCGCGGCGGTGCAGGACGCGAGAGCCAGCGACGTGGGCGGCTCCCCTCTCACCTTCACCCGCATGCCACCGCGTCCCTCCAGCAACCGTGCGACGATCCGCGGCTGGCCGGGTGAGGCCTCGGGGACCATCCGACGACCTGCGACGGCCTCGGTCCACGACCCCTCCTCCGGAGGGGGGGTCGGCCCGACGATGGCCGCGGCCGTGCGCATCAGGAGGTGCCTGACGCGTGGCACGAGAGACGTCGCGGTACTCCGCAGGGTCAGGGCGGCCAGGCACACGGGCAGGCTGAGCCGATCGAGCTCCTCACGCTCCGGCCAGCGATGGCGGACGGGCTCGATATCGACGGCCATGCCCGAGCCGCCGTAGAGGTCCACCTGGAACAGCACGACTGGTCGCTGCCTCCTCATCACGGCCTCCGGGCTTGCGTGGCCACGAGGTCGTCGCCACCCAGGTCGAGCTGACCGATGCCAGCAGGGCGCTGTCTGACCACTACGGGCGTGGGTGCTCCTCCTCGGCCGTGTCGCCGCGCGCGTCGACGCCGAGCATGGATGGTCACGGGTTGAGCCTAGGCCCGGTGACGGGATGCTTGTGACGGACCGATGACGGCGGAGGGGATCGGGCGCTCGGAGGGCCTGTCCAGCCACGCCGTCGATCACAGACCGCTGAGCTCGTCACGTCGCAACAGGTTCGTCATGGCGCTGTGCGAGCGTCGTCGGGCGTGCAGGACGGCTCATCGCCCGGAGCGTCATGACCATCGGACTCGCGCCGACGTTCGACATCGGCCCCCTGACCCTGTCATGGCATGGGGTCTTCACCGCCGTGGGACTCCTGGTCGGCATCGCGGTCGCCGAGCGCCTCGCCCGCCAGCGCGGAGGGGATGCGGATGCCGTCATCGGCATGGCGGCCGTCGGGCTGATCGCAGGCCTCGTGGGAGCACGCCTCTACTACCTGGTCCAGACGGATCCCGGGGCACTCACGACACCGTGGCGGGAGGGCGTGACCGGCTTCGCCTTCTACGGCACCGTGATCGCGGCCCTCCCGGCGATCGCGCTCTACCTCCGCCTCACGGGTCGCCCGGTCCTCCGCCACCTCGACGTGCTCGCCCTGGCGTTCCTGCCGGGGATGGCGGTCGGGCGCATCGGCGATCTCCTCATCGGCGAGCACTACGGCCCGCCGACCGACCTTCCGTGGGGCGTGACGTACACGGAGGCTGCAGCCCACGTGCCGGAGGTCGGAGTCGCCTACCACTCGGGAGCCCTCTACGAGATCGTCGCGGTCGCGGTCCTCGCGGCCGCCGTCCTCGCCGTCCATCGCCGCCTGCGCCGACCCGGGGACGCCCTATGGCTCGTGCTGGGTGCCTACAGCCTTGCGCGCCTGATGGTCTTCTTCTGGGTGAGCGACGTCGAGACGGTGGCGCTGGGCCTGAGACAGGCGCAGTGGACGAGCCTCGCCCTGATCGCCGTGGCAGCCGTGGGCGCAGCGACGACCCGGATCCTCGACGCCCGCGCGCGGCCGGGTCTGGGCACGAGCGGGGGCACGCCGTGACCGGGAGCCCGGTGATCTCCTCCATCGTCGCAACACCGACTGCACGTGCGCCGGGCGGGTCGCCGCCCCGTCTCTGGGAGATCGACGCCGTCCGAACCCTGGCGATCGCGATGATGGTGACCTACCACGCCGTCTACGACATCGAGCTCCTGTCTCCGGGGCTCGGACCGGACCCGTTCACGGGGGCCTGGGGAGCCCTTCCGGAGGCGACCGGGTCGCTGTTCCTGCTCGTCGCCGGCCTCTCCCTCTCCGTGGCCGATGCCCGCGCCGAAGCCCGGGGGGTCGGCGCGCGAGGCCGTCTTGCCCGGCATGCCCGCCGGGCCATCGTCGTCCTGGGCGCCGCGCTGCTCGTCACCGCGGCGACGAGCGTCGCCTTCGGGGACCGCTACGTGCGCTTCGGGATCCTGCACGTCATCGCGGCGGCGATGCTGGTCGCCGCCGCGACCGTCCGCCTCGGTGCCTGGAACATCGTCCTCGGCACGGCCGTCGTGGCAGCCGGCGTCGCCGTCTCGGGTCTCGACGGTCCCGCGTGGCTCCTGCCGATCGGCGTCGGGCCGGCCGACGTGAGCAGCGTCGACTACTGGCCCCTCCTGCCGTGGCTCGGGCCCATGCTCATCGGCGTCGGTCTCGGGCGACTCCTCTACCCCGGCGGCGTGCCCGGCCCGATCGCCGGCCGGCTCGCGGGTCGTTCCACCGTGCCCAGCCGACTCCTGGCGCCCGCCCGGCATTCACTGATGGTGTACCTCGGTCACCAGCTTCTGCTCATCCCGGTCGTGTGGCTGGTTCTCCTCGCCGCGGGCGTCGACGTCCCGCAGCCGCGATGAGGGAGGCCGGATGATCGGCGCGAGGCGGCGGATCGGCCGGGTTCCCGGACGAGGGCGGCAGAGCCGCGTGCTGACGCCGGAGAGCGCGGTCCGCATCGCCGCGCTCGGCGCATTGGTGTTCGGGGCGCTGGGGATCCTCCTGATCCGGCTGTGGTTCCTTCAGGTGATCGCCGAGGAGCAGTACGCGGCGCGCGCCGAGGCGAATCGTCTGCGCACGGTCCTCCAAGAGGCGCCCCGTGGGGCGATCGTCGATCGCGAGGGGCGCCCCCTGGTGATCAATCGCGAGGGCACGAGCGTGGTCGCCCAGCCCCGCTGGTTCCGGGACGGCGACCGCGCCGACGTGATCCGTCGGCTCGCCCGCGTCCTGAGAGTCCCCCCGGCGAGCCTCAGCCGGAGGATCGGCGAGACCACGGGGTCTCCGCTCGAAGCGGTGGTACTCGTCGACGACATCGATGCCGCGACCCGCAGCTATCTCGCCGAGCGGCGCCGTGAGTTCCCCGGCATCGACCTCCGTGCCACCTTTCCGAGGGAGTACCCCGCGGGAGACTCGCTCGCGCATGTGGTCGGCTACACCGGCTCGATCACCGCCGAGACGATCGCCGACTATCGCGCGCAGGGGTACCGTGGGGACGAGACCGTCGGCATCAGCGGCTTGGAGGCCCAGTACGAGCAGTTCCTCGCCGGGACGCCTGGAGAGGTGGTGATCGAGGTCGATGCTTCCGGTGAACCCATCAGCCGCGACGTCGTCTCCTCGAGCCCGGCGCGCCAGGGCCGGACGCTCCAGCTCGCGATAGATCTGCCGACGCAGACCGCTCTCACCGAGGCGCTCGCCGAGCGGGTCGCGCAGAGCGGCAGCCCGGCCGGCGGGGCAGGTGTGGCCCTCGATCCCGCGACCGGTGAGGTGCTTGCGGTCGCCTCGTTCCCCTCCTACCGGCCCGACGTCTTCTCGGAGGGTCGACCAGGTGCGGTGGATCGTCTCCTCGACGACCCGCGCCGGCCGTTGCTGAACCGGGCGGTCGGAGGGCTCTACCCGGCAGCCTCCACCTTCAAGGTCATCACGACGGCCGCCGCGATGCGCCGGGGCTTCCTCGCCCCCGATGACATCCTGCCCTCCCCCGGTTCCCTCGAGCTGTACAGCCAGGTCTTCCGAGGCTTCGAGAGCCGGAGCTGGGGAGAGGTGGACGCTCGACGCGCCCTCGAGGTGTCGAGCGACACCTTCTACTACCAACTCGGTGATCGCTTCTACCGCGACCTGCCGCGCACCGCCCTGCAGGACGAGGCTCGTCGCTTCGGCCTCGGCGCGCCGACGGGCATCGATCTGCCCGGTGGAGACGACGAGGGCGTCGTCCCCGACCTCCCGTGGAAGCTGTCGGCCTTCCGGGACAGCCCGGATCCACTCGACCGCACATGGAAGCCCGGCGATTCGATCAACATGTCCACCGGGCAGGGCAACCTTCTCGTGACGCCCCTGCAGATGGCGGTCGCCTATGCCGCGATCGCCAATGGCGGCACGGTGGTGTCGCCCACCATCGCCCGTCGCCTGGAGGACTCCACGGGGCGCTCCCTTCGATCGTTGGTGGGTTCCCGTCCCACGCGGGCGGCCGACCTCGCGCCGGAGGTTCTCGACACGCTCCGCGATGGGCTCGTGGCGGCGGCGAACGCGCCCGACGGGACCTCGACCGCCGTGTTCGGTGCGCTGCCCGAGCGCTTCCGGGTGGCCGGCAAGACGGGCACGGCAGAGAACGAGACGGGGGTGGACCACTCCTGGTACGTCGGTTTCGCGCCGGCGCAGGACCCCGAGATCGTCGTGGCCGTGGTGATCGAGCAGGGAGGGCAGGGCGCCAATGCGGCCGCCCCCGCGGTCTGCTCGACGATGGCGGCTTACTTCCGCTTCGACGTGCGATTCTGCGGTGGCGGAGCGAGCGCCAACTGACCGCGACGAAGCCCCATCGGATGCGGGAGCGCCTCCGGGCGGTTCCCAGTGACGTCCTCGCCGCGATCACCGGCGCCTCCGTGCTGGCGGTGATTAGCGCAGCCGTCGTCACGGCGCGGGTGATGCAGCCGGATCCGGGCGTCGTGCCCGCGGGCGTCTCGATCGGGGGCGTCGCGGTCGGGGGACTCACGCCCGCGGAGGCGGAGCGCGTGCTGCGCGCCCGCCTTCCCGCGCCCGGGGCCGAGATCCTGCTGACGACGCCCGCCGGCGAGCCGGTGCTCCCTCCCGTCGCCGTGGCGAGTCTGCGGCCCGAGCCCCGACTCGGCCGGGCGATCGCGGACGCCGCGCGGCGCGCTTCGCTCGTCCAGCGCCTGCGCAGGGAGGTGGGTCTGGGCGGCGGGCGGGACGTGCGCCTGACGTTCCGCGTCGATCAGGAGCAGGCCGGACGACTGGCGCTCCGGCTCGCACGGCGCTTCGACGTCCCGCCCCGATCGGCGTCGGTCCGGGTGCGCGATGGGCGGTTCGTCCTGCGGCAGGCGGTGCCGGGACGGGCCGTGGACCGCTCGGAGCTGGTGGGGCGGCTCGCCGAGATGCCGGACCGGCTGGCCCTCCCCGTCGATCCCGTCGCGCCCCGGATCTCGGATGCGCAGGCGGCCGTCGCCCGCTCCCAGGCGGTGTGGATCACCCGGTCCCCGGTCGTGGTGGCAGCCGGCCGTCGCGCGGCACGCATCGGGCGACGGGATCTTCTGGAGCTGCTGCGGTTCCGGGCCGAGGGCGCCCGCCTCCTGCCGCGCCTCGATCCGAGGGGGTTGAGGCGCCTGCTCCTCGACCGGTTGTCCGTCGTCGAACGGGCGCCGCGGTCGGCCCGCTTCCGCGTGCGATCCCGCAGGGTCGAGATCGTCGACGCCGTCCCGGGGCGGGTCATCGACGGAGCGGCCGTTGCGCGCTCGATCGTGGGCCGTCGGGGGACTTATCCGGTGCGGCTGCGCACCGCGGCGGTCGAGCCCCGCCTCACGAGCCGTGAGGCCCGCGCGCTCCGTATCCGGGAGGTGGTCGGCGAGTTCACGACGCCCTACGCCTGCTGTCAGCCGCGGGTCGTCAACATCGCCCGCGCGGCTTCCATCCTCGATGGCGACATCATCCCCGCGGGGGGCACCTTCTCGCTGAACGAGGCGCTCGGCGAGCGCACCCGTGACCGCGGCTTCGTCCCTGCGCCGCAGATCAACGCCGGGCGGCTCGAGGACGCCGTCGGCGGTGGAGTCAGCCAGGTCGCCACCACATTCTTCAACGCCGCCTTCTTCGCCGGTCTGCGCATCGTGACCCACACGCCACACGAGTTCTGGATCACCCGCTACCCACCCGGCCGCGAGGCGACGATCTCCTGGGGCGGGCCCGAGCTGGTGGTGCGCAACGACTGGCCGGCGGCCGTCCTCGTCAGCGTGATCGCCGCGCGGGACGGGATCACCGTGCGTCTCTTCTCCTCGCGACTCGGGCGCCGCGTGACGACCGAGACGATCGGAACGGCGATCGAGGGCTCGGCGTTTCCGATCGTCTACACGCGGCGGGTCCAGCGCCGCCCGGGATCAGCGAGGGACGAGCGGTTCACGTGGAGCTATCGCGCGCCGCCGCCGGCGTGACGCGCGAGGGGCGAGCTCCTCCGGCCGAAGCCGCGGCGAACCGCGTCGACAGCGCACGGCGGTAGTGCCCCTCGATCCGGTCGCAGACCGCCGCCCACTCGAAGGGCCGCACGGCGCGCCGCGCGTCGTCGCCAGCCCGGCCGCGGAGCTCCGCATCCGAGAGCATCTCCTGCAGGGCCACCGCGAGCGCCCCGGCGTCGCCCGGCGGCACCAGCCGGCCGCAGGCGCGCAGCACCTCCCGGTAGCCGGGGATCTCGGAGGCGACCACCGGGACGCCCTCGGCCATCGCCTCGGCGAGCACCAGGCCGAAGCTCTCGCCGCCGAGCGACGGCGCGCAGAGGACGTCGGTGTCACGCAGCAGGCTCCGCAGGCGCGCGTCGTCGACCCGGCCGTGCGCGACGATGCGGCTGGCGTCGCCCGCCGACGCCGCCCCCGCGATCTCGCCCGGTTCGACCCCCACCAGGTCGAGGCGGACGTCCTGCGGCAGGCGCGCGAAGGCGTCGAGCAGGACCGGCAGCCCCTTGCGGGGCTCGTGCCGCCCCACGAACAGGATGCTCCTCGAGGGCACCGCGCGGTGCGGGCGGCCGTCGCGCGGGATCCGCACGCCGTTCGGGATGACTTCGTCGACGGGGTACACCCGGGAGGCGCAGGCCCCCGCGGCGGCCGAGACCGCGATCCCGGACGCCAGCGCGCGGAGGGGCCGTCGCACGAGCGGGCCCAGGAGCCGGTAGGCGCGCGCCCTCGGGTCGTACATGTGAAAGGTGGCGACGACGGGGCCGCCGCCCCACCGGGCCGCCGCCCGCGCGACGAGCGGCACGGCCGGCTCGTGCACGTGGACGATGTCGTACCCACCCGCGGCGATCGCCCGGCGGGTCCGTCGCCAGGCGGCCGGCCCCAACGCGACGCGCGCGACCGAGCCGTTGGCGCGCACGGGGGTCGGCGCGCCCACGAGCACGAGCCCCGCCGCCGACGCCGACGGATGGCCGGCGGCGATGACGTCGACGTGGTGACCGCGGGAGCGGAGCTCCGCCGCCAGGCCGGCCACGTGGGTCCGCACCCCGCCGGGGCGCTGCCAGTCGTAGGGGCAGACGAGCGCGACGCGTAGCGACGTCGGGGTCGGCGCCGCGGGCGCGATCGCCGCCGGCGCCAGGGGCCGGTGGAGGAGGAGCGCGACCCCGTAGCCGAGCGTCACTGCCACCATGCCGATGGCGATGTCGAGGACGAAGTGGTTGCCGGTCGCGATCACCACGACGGCGATCACGGGCCCCCAGGCGAACCAGGCCACCTTGAGCCACGGGCTCCTCGTCGCGGCGGCGATGCCGAGGCCGATGGCGAAGGCGAATCCCGCATGCAGGCTCGGCACCGCGGCCACGGGGTTGTAGAACGCCATCACGAGCGGAGAGTCGAGCGCGAAGGAGGTCTGCGAGCTCACGGTGTCGAGCACCCCGACGCCCGCGAGGCGCGGTGGGGCAGTCGGGAAGAGGACGTACACCGGCAGGGCGATCAGCCAGGTCGCGAGCACGGTCGTCCGCAGCCGCGGATAGAGGGCGGGCCGCCGGCGATAGATCCAGATGAGCCCCGCGGGCAGGACCGCGAACTGGGCCACCAGGTAGAGCCGGTTGACCACCCACATCACGGGCAGGCCGATCAGGTGCTCTTGCACCGCCCGCTCGACGCCGATGCCGATCTCGGCTTGGAGCTCCACGATCAGCCGGGCGTTGGAGACGGCCGTCTCGAGCGTTCCGGTCGCCGCGCCGCGGGCGAGGGAGTAGGCGACGTAGGCCCCGACGAAGAGCAGCACCTCGCGCCGCCAGGCGAGGGGGCTGGCCCCGATGCGCTGGGCGGTCGCGCTCATGCCGGCCGGGGGGACGGGCCCCGCAGGTTGCGCGCCGCGCGGTAGACGCGGCCCACGTCCTCCCCGCCCCGCGCGAGGCTGACCGCTCCCGCGATCGCGACCGGCGCGGACTGCACGAGCTGCAGGACGATGCCGGCGGCGACGGCCGTCGCGGCAGGTGTCCCGAACGTCGTCACCAGGGGCAGCGCGACGGCGGCCTGGTAGACCCCGACGTTCCCGGGCAGCAGGGGCACGGTCTGGGCGACCGTGGTGCTCACGAGCACCAGCGCCGCGGCGGACCAGCCGCCGGCGATGTCGAAGGCGTGGAGGATCGCGTAGACGCTCGCGCCCTGGGCCACCCACCCGAGGACGCTGACGATCACGAGCGGCCCCAGCACGGCGGGGCGTCGGAGCGACCGATGGCCGTGCGCCACCGACGACCAGACGCGGCCCACGGAACCCAGCGCGCGGCCGAGCACGCCTCGGCGGGACGCGGCGGTCGCGACCGGGCCGCGTCCGCGGGCGGCCGCGAGCAGGATGGCGATCCAGGCGACCCCGAGCGCCGCGACGACGATCCAGACGATTCGGGGCAGGGGCAGCACGAGCCCGATGCCGGCCACCATGGCGACCCACGCGACCGTCGAGACGATGCTCTCGGTCACCGCGCTGCCGACGACCGCCGGGAGCGGCGCGTCCCCGCCGCCCGCCCGCAGCCGGGAGTGCATCAGCAGTATCCGGGCGGCCTCCCCGATCCTTCCGACCAGCACGATGTTGAAGAGCGCGCCCACCGACACCGGGCCCACGACGAGGCGGACCGGGATGGGGCGGTCCGCGAGCTCCGCCGCCAGCGTCGTGCGCCAGGCGACGGCCTTCAGGGGTAGCGTCAGCAGGTGCAGGAGCGCGGCGACGAGCAGGAGCACCCACGGCTCTGTCCCGTCGAAGGCCGAGAGCGCCGTCCAGTCGAGTCTCCAGAGGATCACGCCGCAGGCGGTGACGGCGACGACGATCGCGAGCGCGAGCACCACCGGGTGCGGCGATCCGCCGTCGGACGCGGATGGCGCTGCCTCACCAGGCCCTTGCGCGCTGGCGGAGGGGCTGGCGGAGGACGACGCCATGTGAGCAGCGGGGGGGGGCGCCATGCGAGAGCCGATCCATCCTCGCGACGGTACACGGGACGGCCTGACCGGCCGGATCCACCCGGGATCCGCAGGCGGACTTTCTGCATGGTTCGTCATGGGAACGTCACCGATCGCGCATAGAACTCCGTCTGTGCCGCTCCCGTCGTCCGCCGCCCCTGACCCGAGGGCGATCGCCCCGCAGATCGCCGCTCAGCGCCGACGCTGGTCCCGGCGCGCCGAGAGCTGGAACATCGGGGCCGCGGCGAATCCGGGCCTGGCGTCCACGGTGGGCGCCGTCGTCGAGGTCTGTCGCGCGGCCCCGGGCGACCGGGTGCTCGACCTCGGTTGCGGCTCCGGGCAGGTCTCCATCCCGCTGGCTCGGCTCGGCGCGGAGGTGGTCGCGGTCGACATCAGTCCGGCCATGATCGGCTTCCTGAGCGACAACGTCGCCCGGGAGGGGCTGCGGACCGTCACGGGACGGGTCGCCGCCCTCGAGCACCTGGAGCTCGAGCC
This sequence comes from Thermoleophilia bacterium, assembly GCA_050249835.1. Taxonomy (GTDB): domain Bacteria; phylum Actinomycetota; class Thermoleophilia; order Miltoncostaeales; family Miltoncostaeaceae; genus Miltoncostaea. Next base: position 37,677 of record JBFWPT010000013.1, on the reverse strand, counting down.
GGAGAGCTTCGACCTCGTTGTGTCGAACTACGCACTGCACCACCTCGCCGACGAGGACAAGCGGCGTCTGATCTCCTCGGTCGCGGTGTGGCTCCGTCCCGGCGGGCGCGTCGTGATCGGGGATCTGATGCTCGGCCGCGGCGGCGACGCCCGGGACCGCGCGATCATCCGTGAGAAGCTCCTGGTCCTCGCCCGGCGTGGGCCGGGCGGGTGGTGGCGCATCGCGAAGAACGCATGGCGGTTCACCGCGAGGACCGCCGAGCGACCGCTCTCGATGGGGGCGTGGGAGGCGATCCTCGAGGAGGAGGGCTTCGAGGACATCGTGGCCCGGCCGGTCGTCTCCGAGGCTGCGATCGTGCAGGGGGTGCGCCCCTCCATCGCGCACGGATGAGATCGCAGCGACGCCGGGACGTCCGGCGACGTCGGATCGTGGCCATCGCGTCGATTCTCCTGGCGGCGGGCGCGACCGCCCTCGTGATGGCCCGAGTGCTCGGCGCTCCGGGATCCGGCGAACCCGCCGCGGCGGAAACCTCCCTCGCGCCTCGGCTGCTCGAGGTCCGGATCGGGTCCGGGCGGCGATCCATCGATCTCGGCCCCGGGATCCGCGCCGCGGCGATCGACGAGGCTCTGCTCCGGCGCCTCCTCGCGGAGCGGGTGCCGTCCCGGTGGCAGGTGACTGACGGGCGCGCGCGGCTGACCTACTCGCTCGATCGGTCGGCGGTGGTCCGAGCCATCCGACGTGCGCCGACCGGCATCGTCACCATCCGCGCCCGACCGGTCGCCTCCACGATCGCGGCCCCCGTCGTGGCGCAGAGACTGCGCAACAACTGCGAATCCGCGGCGCTCGAGATCCTCATGGCGACCGTCGGACGGCGGGTGCCGCAGCTCACTCTGCAGGCCGCGTTCCCGGTGAGCGGGACGCCGGACCCGATCGGGGACGGGGCCTCCCGGGTGTGGGGAGACCCGGAGGAGGGCTACGTGGGTCGTCCCGAGGGCGGGGGCGTCGCCGGAGGTTTCGGGGTGTTCCAAGGGCCCGTCGTCGCCGTCGCCGGCCGATTCGGCGTCGCGTTGCAGGATCTCAGCGGCGGATCGGTTCGGGAGATCGTTCGGACGGTTCGGGGCGGACGCGCCGTCATGGTCTGGATCGGGTTGTCGGACGGACCCTACGGCGAGTGGACCTCGCCGGCGGGACGCCGGGTGAGGGTCAACTTCGGGGAGCACACCGTCGTCATCAACGGCATCACCGAGGACGGCCGTCTCCTGGTGGTGAATCCGTTGGAAGGCACTCGCGAGGTCTGGACCCGTGACCGGTTCACCGCCATGTGGGATCTCCTCGATCGCCGTGCGGTCGTCACGATCGGACCCCGGGTGGCCTCGAGCTGAATCCGCCCCGCCGACCCGTCTACGGCTGGTCCGAGGACTCCAGGAGACTTCGGGCCAGCTGATTCTGGGCCACCACGCGGTCACCGGAGACGCCGAAGCTCGCCGTCCCGACCCCGCCCGACGGCTCCACGGCGAGGCGCGCCATCACGATGTGACCGCCTCCGCCCGGTGAGGGGGTCGAGCTCCACGACACGCGCAGGGTTCCCCCCTGGGTCTCGACGCGCCGCCCCGCGTCGCGCAGCCCGGGCGCCACGGCCTCCTCGACCTGGTCGATGGCGGCCGCCCCCTGACCACTGTCGCCCATGGCGAGGAGCGTCAGCACGCCTGCGACGACGAGGACCGCAGCGATCACGGCGATGATGCCGACGGCACGTCCGCGCCCCCTGGCCCCCTCGCCGGTCAAGGTCGCTCCGTCGAGCGTGCGGCCGCCGCAGGCTCGGCTGGGTCGACTGATCCGGCCGCCCCGACGTCGTCGGTAGCCCGTTCCCTCTGACCGCGGCGTCCCGAGCCCGGCGGTGAGGCGGGCAGCGTCAGGACGAAACGGGTGCCCGCGTCCGAGACCTCGACGTCCAGCGTTCCGCCCTGGGCAACTGCCAGTCCCCGGGCGATGGTGAGCCCGAGACCCGCGCCGCTGCTCGTCTCCGCGGCACCCGGGCCTCGGTAGAAGCGCTGGAAGAGGCGCTCGCTCTCGCCCGGCGCGATCGCGGTGCCCTCGTCGTGGACGCACAGCATCGCCCGTCCCTCCTCGCTACGCGTCGACAAATGCACCACGCTCCCCTCCGGTGCGTACTTGAGGGCGTTCGAGAGCAGGTTGGCGGTGATCTGGGCGACCGCGTCGCGATCGCCGATCGCGCGACTCGGGAGGGCGTCGAGCTGAAGGGTCATCGGCCGGATCTCGAAGGCCGCCGCCAGGGCCGAGTGGGCCTCGCGTGCGATCTCGTCGAGCGAGATCGGCCCGTTGTCCATCCTCAACGGCTGTGCCTCGGCCTCCGCCAGACGTTCGATCTGACCGATCAGTCGTCCGAGGCGAAGCGTCTCGGTGTGCAGTGCGGCCAAGCCATCGTCGCCGAACGGGAGCACGCCGTCCTGCATCGCCTCGATCCGGCTCTGCACGAGGGTCAAGGGGGTGCGCAGCTCATGCGAGAGGTCCTGGGCGAGCTGGCGACGCGCCCTCTGCTGACGTCCGAGATCCTCCGACAGCCCGGAGAGCGCATCCCCGAGCTCGCGGACCTCTCGCGAGCCGCTCGTCGCCCTGCTCGGAGCGCTGCCGCCGGCGCCGAGGGTGCGCGCGGCGGCGGACAGCCGCTGGAGCGGGCGGGCGAGGCGTCCGGCCACCACGAGGCCGGCGATCATCGCGACGAGCGCGGCGATGGCGGCCGCGATGAGGTGAGCCCGATCCAGCTCCGATCGCAGTGCGTCATCGGCGGGCATGTTGCCGCGTGGCCCGAGGGCGAAGAGCTGCAGCTCTCCCACCCTGTCGCCGTCGGGCGAGCGGACGGGGCGGGTGGCCACCATCCGGAAGTCCGCGTCGTCCTGTTCGAGCTTCGTCGTGTCGAACAGGGTCCGTCCCTCGGCGACCAGGCGGAAGTCGTACCCGGTCAGGACGAGTTCGTGGGCCAGCAGATCGAGCGACCGCTCCGTCCATCCTCCCGACCGCGCGTAGGCCGTATCGGCCAGGACGGCAGAGCTCTCGGCAGCGTCCTGTGTGCGCTGAGCGAGGTAGGCATCGAACTGGTGGTGAAGCCCCAGGCTGGTGAGCACCGAGGCGACGAGCGTGGTGAGGGCCGCGATGCCGACGAAGGCCGCGACCAGCCGGGCGCGCAGTCCGAGCACCGGCATCCTCACACCGGCTCATCGAGGCGATAGCCCACGCCGTAGACCGTGCCGACGTAGTCCCCGGCGCCGGAGCGCACGTCGGCGAGCTTCTTGCGGAGGCGCATGATGTGGACGTCGACCGTGCGCTCGAAGCCCTCCGCATCCGGCCCCTGCAGCACCTGCAGCAGCTCGAAGCGCGAGAAGACCCGGCGCGGCTGACCCGCAAGGGCTGCGAGCAGCCTGAACTCGGTGGCGGTGAGCGGTACCGCCGTCGAATCGAGGCGCACCTCGTGCGCGGGCAGGTTGACCTCGAGCCGCCCTCCGTCGATCACGAGCAGATCCATGGGCGGGCCGGACGTCCCGGGCGATCGACGCAGGATCGCCCGGGCCCGGGCGACCAGCTCTCGCGGGGAGAAGGGCTTCACGAGGTAGTCGTCGGCGCCGAGCGCGAGGCCGCGGAGGCGATCCGCCTCGGCCGACTTCGCCGTCAGCATGAGGATCGGGACGGCGGTCCGCCGCCGTATCTGGATGCAGACCTCCTCCCCGGCGAGGTCCGGGAGCATCAGGTCGAGGACCACGAGATCGGGGGCCTGGGTCGCCACCGAGTCCAGCGCGCGCCGGCCCGTGCTCGCCGTCCTGACGGTGAATCCCTCCTTGCGGAGGTACGCCGAGGCGACCTCGAGGATCCCGGGCTCATCGTCGACGAGGAGGACCGAGCGGCTCACCTGGCCGGCCGCCGGTCTCCCACGTCGGCGCCGCTCATCCGCGCGGGAACCATTCCCCCCGCCAGCGCTGCATCTGTCCGATCTCTGCGGCCTGCGTGGCGATGATGTCCTCCGCTAGGACGACGACCTGTCCGCGAGGCGAGCTCATCAGGACGCTCTCCGCCATCATTATCGCGCTCGCGTGGTGCGGGATCATCATCGAGAGGAACGCGAGGTCGAACTCATCGCCCTCCAGCTTCTCGAGGTCGCCCATGTCCGTCCCGCCGTGGCTCATGCCGTTCATCGACCCTTGCGTTGCGGCATCGCTCGTCCGGAGCTCCTCGCCGAACCACTGCCGGTGCCAGGCCTGCATCTCGGAGATCTCCTCCTCCTGAGCGGCGATGATGTCGCGGGCGAGGCTCCGGATCTCGGGTCGCTCCGTCCGGACGAGGGCGAGAGTCGCCATGTCGACGGCCGACTGGTGGTGGGGCACCATCGCGACGAGAAACCCCTGCTCGTCCAGCGCCATCGCCCCGTCCATCGCTCCGCCGCCCATCATCGTGCCGGAGTCCGAGGTGGTTCCGTGATCGCCGCCCGCCCACACGGCGGCACCGATGCCCACGCCGGCGCCGAGTGCCAGCACTCCCACCACCACCAGGATCGTCCAGAACCGTCGCGTCATTGCGCCTCCTCGTCGTCGCTGCGTCTCTGTCCGGATTACCACCTCGGTGTGTCGGACCGGTGACGAACCACGCCGGACATCTCGCGGGTCAGGTGACGACCTGGACCTCGTGCGACTCACGGTTGGGCGGCCCTATGGAACCCATCCTTCGTGACGCTGCCTCGCTCAGCGGAGCGAGAACCACTCGTCGCGCCACCGCTGCAACTCACCGATCTCGGCGGCGTAGGCGCCGCTGATGTGCTCGGCGAAGAGCATGAGCTCCTCGCGGGGGTCGGCCATCAGGATGTCCTCCGCCGCGAGGAGGACCTCCGCGTGGTGCGTGACCATCAAGGAGATGAACGCCGCGTCGAAGTCCTCGTCGGGCGTCAGTCCGGGGTTGGCGATGTCCGTGGCGCTGATCGCGTCCCGCGGCGCATGCACCTCGCCGTCCGTCTCGTCGGTGAACCACGCCCGACGCCACGATCTCATCTCCGTGATCTCGTGTTCGTGCCTGGTGATCAGGTTGTAGGCGAGTATCCGGATCTCGGGGCGCTCGGTGCGCGCCAGGGCCGCCTTCGCCAAGGCGACCGCCCTCCGGTGGTGCGCGATCATCGCCTCCAGGAAAGCCTGCTCATCGAGCGCCGCGGTTCGGTCGGGCTCCCCCCCGGCGGTCATCGCACCCGGACCGACCGATCTCGCGGTTCGCACGGCGACACCTGCAGTGACGCCGACGATCGCAACGACCCCCAGCATCCCCCACCACTTTCGGGTCAACTCTCTCCTCCGGCTGCCGTTGCCGGACGGATACCAGGCGGGTGTGTCGGTTCCGTGACGATCACCGGTCCCAATGGCCGCCGCGCTGCTGTCGGAACCGAAACGCACATCACGAAATACCGCCCCCTGTCGTTCTCGGCCCCCAGGGGTTCGGGGGGACACGCCCGGTTCGGCGGGCGGCGCGCGAGCAGCGATCTCGCGCGCTGCCGCACCGCGCCGACCCCCGCGGGTGCGCTTCCATCCGAAGTACTGATATCTTCACAGACGTGAAGGTATCCGCCGCTCCGTGGCCGCGCTGCGACGCGGACCGCCTCGAGCCTGACCGGTTGGCGGAGGCCCGCGCCGCGCTGAGCGAGGGGGCGTCCCTCGATCTCGCGGAGACCTTTCGCCTTCTCTCGGATCCGGGGCGGCTTCGGCTGATCGCCGCCCTGCTCGCTGCCGAGGAGCTCTGCGTGTGCGACCTCGCCGACGCGACCGGGCTCTCCGCGACCGCGTGCTCGCACAACCTCCGGCTGTTGCGAGGCCAGCGCCTCGTCCGGTACCGCAGGCAGGGCCGCAACGTCTACTACACGTTGGACGACGACCACATCAGGACCCTCCTCGCGGTGGCGCTGGAGCACGCGGCCCACGGTTGAGGCGGGTGAAGCCATGAGCAGGGGCCACGACCACGGCGTGACGATCTCCGCCGCCGGTCGTCACCGCCGCCCCCTGCTGATCGCCCTGGTGCTGACAGGCGCGTTCCTCGTGGTCGAGGTGGTCGTCGGCGTCGCGATCGGTTCGCTCGCCCTCCTCTCGGACGCGGGCCACATGCTCACCGACGTGGCCGGGCTGGGTATGGCGCTCGCCGCGATCCAGGTCGCCGGCTCTCGCCGCTCGCCGTCGGCGACCTTCGGCCTCTACCGCCTCGAGATCCTCGCAGCGCTCGTGAACGCGGTGCTGCTGGTGGCCGTCGCGGTCTACGTCCTCTACGAGGCCTGGCGACGGTTCGATGAGCCCACCGATGTCCCCGGCGGATGGCTGCTCGTCGTCGCGATCGCCGGTCTCGCGGTGAACGTCGTCTCCTTCCGGCTGCTCCGAGACGGCGCCGCCGAGAGCCTGAACATGCGCGGCGCGTCGCTGGAGGTCCTCTCCGACCTCCTCGGCTCCCTCGGCGTCACCGTGGCCGCCCTCGTGCTCCTGGCGACGGGGTGGCCGTACATCGACCCGATCGTCGGCGTCGCGATCGGGGTGCTCATCCTGCCGCGCGCCTGGCGCCTCGGCCGGGACGCGCTGCGCGTCCTCCTGCAGATCTCGCCGGCCGAGGTGGAGGTCCCGGCCCTGGAGCGCCGGCTCGCATCGGTCCCGGGTGTGGCCGGCGTGCACGACCTCCACGTCTGGACGCTCACCTCGGGACTGCGTGTCGCGAGCGCCCACCTCGATGTCGATCACGCCGCCGACTCCGTACAGGTGCTGCGGCAGGCCAGGGCCGCCGTCGGCACGGAGGCTGGAATCGAGCCCGTGACCCTGCAACTCGAGCCCGCCGGGTTCGACGACACGACGGACGTGACCATCTGATGGCCGAGCCCGTCACCATCGAGCTGCCCGGCACCGCGGTGGAGGACTGCGGCGTCTGCGCCGAGAGGGTTCGCGACGGGCTGGAGAGCCATCGGGGCGTGCTGCGCGTCGAGCCGGTCCCCGGCCGTCGCGCGATCGCGATCGGGTACGACCCGGAGCTCTGCTCGCCGGACTGCCTCGACGGGGCCGCGCGAGATCTGCGCCGCACGATCGACGACTCGTATCGCCACCGGTCGTCGTCGCTCGAGGGCATGGACTGCGCCGACTGCGCGCAGACGATCGAGCGGGCGGTGGCCCGTCTGGACGGCGTCACCGATGTCGCGGTGAGCTTCCCGGCGTCGACGCTGCGGGTCGAGTTCCGGCCCGAGGTGATCGGATTCGAGCGCATCGCCTCCGTGGTGCGCCGGCTGGGATACGGCATCCCGGGTGAGGCGACGTCGGCGGGGAGTCGCCGGTTCTCCGGTGCCCTGGACCGCCGTGTCACGACGACGCTCGCGACCCTGCTGCTGCTCGTCGGTCTCATCCTCGACGTCGCGACCTCGGTCCTGCCGGTGCCGGCGTACGCGGCGGCGGCCCTCGTCGGCGGTCTCCCCCTCGCCCGGTCGGGCATCGCAGCGCTCCTCGCGACACGGCGGCCCGACATCAACCTGCTCATGACGGTCGCGGTCATCGGCGCCGTGGCGATCGGTGCATGGCTCGAGGCCGCCCTGGTGGTGGTCCTGTTCGCGATCGGCGCCGCCTTGGAGGAGCGCGCTGCGACCCGCGCGCGGCGGGAGCTCGCCGGCCTCGTCTCTCTCACACCGCCCTCGGCCCGGGTTCGCCGGCGCACGGGTGAGGGCCCGTTCGCCGTCGTTCAGGAGATGGAGGTGGACGTCGCAGCGGTCGTCCTGGGTGACCTGGTCGTGATCCGCCCGGGCGAGAGGGTCCCCATCGACGGGGTCGTGCGTGACGGAGCCTCCTCGGTCGATCAGGCCCCCATCACCGGTGAATCGGTGCCCGTGGACAAGACGACCGGAGACCGCGTCTTCGCGGGCACGATGAACGTCCAGGGCCTGCTCGTCGTCGAGGCCCGCTCGGCGCCCGGAGACACGACCCTCGAGCGCATCGCGGTCCTCGTGGCCGAGGCCCAGACGCGCAAGTCGCCGTCCGAGCGCTGGGTCGACGCGTTCGCGCGCTGGTACACCCCGGCGGTCGTCGGCGTCGCCGTCCTCGTTGCCGCCATTCCGCCGCTCGTCGGCCTGGCCGCTTTCTCGTCGTCGTTCTACGCGGCGCTCGCGCTCCTCATCCTGGCCTGCCCGTGCGCCCTCGTGATCTCGACCCCGGTGGCGATCGTCTCGGCCCTCGGCCGGGCGTCCGCGTCGGGCGTGCTGGTGAAGGGCGGTGCCCATCTCGAGCAGGCGGCGCGGATCCGCGCTGTCGCGTTCGACAAGACGGGCACCCTGACCGCAGCCCGACCCGAGGTGGTGGCGCTCAGGGCGCTCCAGGGCTCAGAGGACGAGTTGCTCAGGGTTGCCGCCGCCGTGGAGGCGGGCTCCGAGCACCCCCTCGCGCGCGCCATCGTGGAGGCGGCGCCGGGAGAGCGGGTGCCCGCCGATGTGGAGGGCTTCGAGGCGCTCGCGGGCCTGGGCGCCCGTGCCCGGGTCGGCGGTCGCACCGTGACGGTCGGGGATCTCAGGTTGGTCGCCGCCCCCGAGGTGGTCCTGCGCGAGGCGGTCGAGGCGATGCGCCGAGCGGGCTCCACCGCGGTCGTCGTGATCGTCGACGACGAGCCGATCGGGGTGATCGGGATCGCCGACGCCATCCGTCCCGAGGCCGCCGAGGCCATGCGGGACCTGCGTCACCTGGGTGTGGGTCCCCTCGTGATGCTCACGGGGGACAACGCGGTCACGGCCGCCGCCGTCGCCGAGGCGACCGGCGTGGATCGGGTCGAGGCAGGGCTCCTGCCCGAGGACAAGGCACGGGCGGTGTCCGCCATGGGCGACGACGTCGCAATGCTCGGTGATGGCGTGAACGACGCGCCGGCCCTCGCGACGGCGGCGCTCGGCGTCGCCATGGGCAGTGCCGGAAGCGACACGGCCATCGAGGTCGCCGATGTGGCCATCATGGGCGACGACCCCCGGAAGCTCGCCGGCCTGGTCGGGCTCGGACGCTGGACGCGGTCCGTCGTCCGCCAGAACATCGCCTTCTCCCTCGGCTCCAAGCTGCTCGCCGCCGGCGTGCTCGCCGCCGGAGCCCTACCGCTCTGGGGGGCGGTGGCCGCGGACGTCGGCGCCAGTCTGATCGTCGTCGGTAACGGCCTCAGGCTGGTGCGCGGTCGCCCACGGGGAGCGACGCGTCACGACCCGATCCTGCGACCGGTCGATGCCGGCCCGCAGGTCGGAGGAGCCGTTCCAACCGCGGCGGATCCCTGCGGCGACGGCTGCTGCGGATCGACGCCCCGCCCCTGAGGTGCGCCGGTACCTGTCGCACGCGGACTCCCCATTGGCGTCAGCCCGCGTGATCGGGGTCGGCCGCCACGAGTTCGGGATACGGGTTGAACGACGTCCATTCCCGGCGCACCTCGAAGTGCACGTGCGTCGCGCCGTAGCGGGCGTCCCCGCTGTTTCCCACCGTCCCGACGACCTGGCCTGCGGTCACGGGCGAGCCCACATCGATTCCCGCCGCGATCGACTGCATGTGGGCGTAGTAGTACTGGACACCGTCGGGGCGGCGGATCCAGAGGTAGATCCCGCCGAGACCGGTCTCGGTGCGGGACATCTTCGAGATGACCCCGGCATCGGCGGCGACCAGTGGTGTATGCCGGTCGGCCATGATGTCGGTGCCCTCGTGGCTTCCCTGGTTGCGTGGCGCGCCCCAGTCGTTCGAGTAGGCGTGATCTCCGGAGACCGGGAAGGCTCTCACGTACGCGCCCGGCCCCCGCGGGGCCACTCGGGCGGGTGCGGCCGCCGCGGTGCGAACGCGCAGGCCCAGCCGGCGCAGGAGTCGCGCGTCGGCGACTCCCGTCGGGCGCATCCGGAGTCGTCTCTGGATCGTCCGCACCGCCCGTCTCGTCGCCGGTCCGAATGAGCCGTCGACGGCGATGTGCAGCCCGCGACGTCGCAGCTCTCGCTGCAGATCCCGGACGAGGGACCCCGAGGCACCCATCCTCACAGGCGTGGCCCGCACGGCGAGCGGCGCTGCGCCCGCGGTCGGTGCGACGGGGGGTGGAGGCGCGGCGGCGGGGACCGGCGGGGTCGGTGGGCTGGGTGGCTGGACCTGTGCCGCGGCGCCATGAACCGCCGTGCCGCACAGGGCCGCGAGTGCCGAGATCATGGTGGCGGCGAGGCGGCCGCCCGACGTTCTCTGCCGGATCGTTCGGCTCCTTCCGCCGCCTGGCGGCGGCCGGGACACCGATCGCGGGCACGACCCGGTGTCCTCGTGGAGTCGGTCGGGAACGGGCGGCACTGTACGTCGCCCGCGCGTCCGAGGTCAAGTGGGCGTCGGGGGGTGGGACGATCGTCACGTACCGGGACGCCTGGCCCGCTGCGCCCGCGATCCTTCGCCAGGGCTCCCCTACGCTCGACGCGTGACTTCGAGCTCCGACGACCCGCGCGCCCCGTCCGATGAGGGATGGAGTCCGCGCCGCGTCGCGGCCGCCGCTCTGGGCATCCTCCTCGTCGGGGGATTCATCGTGCTGCTCGTCATCGGCCTGTCGGCGGGCGGAGTGGACCGCAGCATCGACGACGCGATCGCCCGCGGAGATCTGGAGCAGGCGCCGGGATTCCGCCTTCCCGTACTCGCGAACGGGGCGACTCTCGGCAAGCGAGACGGTGAGATCCTCTCGCTCGACGAGCTGCGCGGCCGCCCGGTCGTCCTCAACTTCTGGGCCTCGTGGTGCGACCCGTGCCGACGAGAGGCGCCGGTTCTCGAGGACGCCTGGCAGACGGCGAGGCGTCGCGGCGTGATCGTGCTCGGCATCGACGTGCAGGACATCAGCGGCAACGCTCGGGAGTTCATCACCGACTACGGCCAGACGTACCCTCACGTGCGCGACGGGAGCGACGGCACGTTCCGCGACTACGGTCTGACCGGCCTCCCCGAGACGTTCTTCCTCGATCGTGAGGGCCGGGTCCGCGTCCATTGGATCGGGGAGATCGACGCCGAGCAGGTCGCCGACGGCCTGGACGTGATCCTCGCTCCGCCGCCCCCGTGAGCGAGCTCGGCACCACCGCGATCGCCGTGGCCTTCGCCGGCGGGGTGATCTCGTTCCTCTCGCCCTGCGTGCTCGCGCTGGTTCCCGGCTACCTCGCGTTCCTGTCGGGGGTGTCGGTGGACGACCTCTCGAAGCGGCGCAGCGCCGTGATCGTTCCCGCGCTCGCGTTCATCGTCGGGTTCGCGGCCGTGTTCACGCTCCTCGGGGCCGGGATCGGCGGTGCGACAGCGGTGCTCAGGGATGAACGGCGGACGCTCGAGGTGGTGGGGGGCGCACTGCTCATCGCGCTCGGGCTCCTCGTCGTCCTGGGTCCCCGCGTCGGCCTGGCCCAGCGGGAGTGGCGTCCTCTCGCCTGGATGCGGGGGCGCGGGGGCCGCATCGGGGGAGGCGTCCTGACGGGCGTGGTCTTCGCGATCGGCTGGACCCCGTGCATCGGACCGATCCTCGGCGGCATCCTGACCGTCGCGGCGACCGGGCAGAGTCCCACCGCGGGGGCGCTGCTCCTGCTCGTGTACTCGGCGGGACTCGGGGTCCCCTTCCTCGCGACGAGTCTGGCGTTCGATCGAATGGTCGGGGGCCTGCGCCGCATCCGCCGCGCGGGCCCGGCGTTGACGACCGCATCGGCCGCCGGTCTGGCGCTGATGGGAGTGCTCGTGGCGAGCGGCCAGCTCGCCGTGATCACCCGCGAGCTGGCGCGCTTCAACCAGCTCGGTTAGGCCGGTTCAGAGGCCCGGGGCCGAATTCGCCTCCCGCCGGGCCCGTGCTTCAGAGGTAGCCGAGTGGATCCACGGCGCCCCCGTTCACCCGGACCTCGAAGTGCGAATGAACGCCCGTCGAGTTGCCGGTGGTCCCCATCCCGGCCAGGGTCGTCCCCTGCGATACGGCCTGGCCGACGGAGACGGCGATGCTCGAGTTGTGGGCGTACGCGGTGCTGATTCCTCCGCCGTGGTCGACGACGACCAGGTTGCCGTAGCCCCCGCTCCAGCCTGCCACGATGACCGTCCCCGCAGCGGATGCGCGGATCGGCGTCCCGCTGGCCCCCGCGATGTCGAGTCCTTCGTGCATCCGGCCCCAGCGGGGGCCGAAGGGGGAGGTCAGGGTTCCGCTGACCGGCCACGCGAACCCCGAGGACGAGGGCGGTGCCGGCGCGCCCGTAGCGGGGCCCGACGCGGCCTGGGCGTCCCGGATGCGGGAGGCCAGGCGCGCCGACCGCGCCTCCAGGTCGCGGGTCTCCTCCTCGAGCTGCTGCCGGTCTCCTCGGACGCCCGAGAGCAGCGCGCTCCGTTCGTCCAGGGCGGTGGTCAAGGCGCGCTGTTGCCTCTCGAGATCCGCCTTGGCCGCCTCGGCCTCCGCTGAGGCGACGACGGCGCGGGCCTCCGCCGCCTGAACCTCGGCCCGTGTCCGCGCGATGCTGTCCCGTGAGCGGCGGGTCTCGTCGGCGTAGGCCGAGACCGACCGGGCCAGGCCCGAGTCGTGAACGGCGATCCGCTGCAGCGCATCCGTCGCGTCGACCGCGGATGCGAGGCTGCCGGACTCCAGGAGGACCTGGATCAGATCGGGCTCACCTCGGACGTAGATCTCGCGGAGTCGGCGGCCGAGCAGCTCCTGGCGACGGGCGAGTGCCGCCTCCGCGGCAGCAAGCCGAGCCCTCGCCTGGTCCAGCCGTCGCGACAGCTCGGTGAGCCGGGCGCGCAGCCCGTCCACCTCGGCCTGCAGGCGCGAAGCCCGCGCCCGCAGCGGCGACAGGCGGGCCTCGAGGGCCCGGATCTGCACGCCGTAGCGCTCGACCTCGACGGTGAGCACCCTCTCTTGGCCGCGGGCACGTTCGAGGCGCTCTCGGCTCCTCTCCAACCGCTCATCGATCGGAGCTTGGGCCGCGGCGGTGATCGTCGCGGCCATCACGAGCGCCACGGCGACGGTGCACGACGTGAGGAGGCGGGTCAGGGGCGATCCTCCGTCTCGGGTAGATCCGAGAACAGGCGCTCGGGCCTCTCGGCGTACAGGTCCACCCGCCCACAGCGCGTGCATGTCGTGGCGCGGATCGCGCTGACCCGCCCGGACGGGACCATCGTTCGCCGACGCTTCAGGGAGACGATCCCGGAGACGACGGTCGGCTCGGCCGCCCCTCCACAGGATTCACAGGTGAGGGCGCTCACGACGGGTCGACCGCCTCGATCGCCTCCTGGATCTCGTCCGCGCTCACGACGCCCTCGATCGTCCTCGTCCCCGCCGGTCCGCTCACGACGAACGTCGGAGTGGCGCGGACCTGGTCGCGTTTCGCGGCCGCCTCCTGCGCGGCCGCACGCCGCCGGATGGCGTCGGAACGGTAGTCGCGCCGCCAGACAGCGAGATCGAGACCGAGATCGACCGCGGCGGCCTCCAACAACTCGACCGTCAGCCAGTCGCTCCCCTCATCGCCTTGATTCCGATAGAGGAGGCCGATCAGCGACCACATGGCGTCCTGTTCGGCGGCCGCCTCGGCCGCCAGCGCGCCGCGATCGGAGCTCGGGCTGATGAATGCGATCGGGCGGAAGGCGAGTGACGCCCGGCCGGTTCGCACGAACCTCTCGAGGATGTCCGGCACGGTCGTCTCGGCTGCGAGCCGACAGGCCGGGCATGCCAGGTCCCCGTATTCAACGATCGTGACCGGAGCATCCGCATCGCCGATGAGATTGCCCGACTGCGCGAGGCCGGCCAGCTCGGCGGTGACGTCCTCGGTGCCCTGGACGGTCGCGGCGAGGGCCGGCTCGGCGTCACCGTCGTCGCGCAACCCCAGGGCCAGGAGAACGGCGACGGCAGCCACCAGGAGCCCGACGGACAACCAGATCCCGCGTGATCTCATCGCATCTTCCTTCGACTGATGGCGGTCGGGCCCTGTCGTCGCCGGGGACCAGTGATCGAGTCCCGGAGTGTGGCACGCAGAACCTGATCCCCGCGGCGGCTGCAATGAGCAGGATCGGCTGATCGCGCTCCCGTCTGAAAGGTGCCGGCAGCCGGCGGAGTCGTACCGACCTGTCATCCGTCATCGATCGTGAGCGATCGTCCTGGGGTGTGACGAACCCCCGGATATCATGCGCGGATGGCGCCTGAGTTCGTGCACGTGGGCAAGCGCCCGCCGGACGGCCGGCGCGGACACGCGCTCACATGGTGACGCGCGGACTCGGCTCGACGCTGTTGCTGTCGGTCCTCCTCACACTGGTGCCGGCCCGAGCGGTCGCCCACGTCGACGTGCTTCCGACCGAGGCCGTCGCCGGGCAGGCCGAGCGGTTCACCATCCGCGTGCCCTCCGAGCGCGACCTCGACACGATTGCCGTGCAGGTCCTGTTCCCGGAGCAGGTCACCGTGTACTCGGTCAACCCGCCTCCGGGGTGGGACGCGCGCCTGCTCTACCGTCCGGATCGCCGGACGCGCGGTGTCGTCTTCCGCGGCGGGCGCATCCCGGATGGCCAGTTCGAGGAGTTCGACGTGCTGGGCACGCCCCAGGAAGCGGGAGAGGTGGTCTGGAGGTCTCGTCAGACCTACGCGGACGGGGTCGTCAAGCCGTGGACCGGCCCGCCGGAGCAGCCGGGGGAGACGACGCCGGAGAGCGGGCCGGGAGACCCCGGACCGGCATCGGCGATGACGCTCCGGGCGAATGCGATCGAGGCAGGAGCGGAGGGCCCGACCGCCGCGCCCGATGCCGACGAGGGTACATCTGCGGCGATTTGGCTCGGGCTGATCGCCATCGCGATCTCGATGGGCGCCGCCGTCGGTGTCGGCCTTCTCTGGTCGACGCGGCCCGCCAGGCTTCCCAGGGACGACGAATGACCGGCCGGCGCCAGGCCTCCGGCCGGCGTCGCGGCGTTCCCGCGGTCCTTCTCTGGACCATCGCGGCCATCATCTGCGCAGCGGTGCTTCCCGGCGCTGCGCTCGCACACGCGGTGGTGGAGACATCCAGCCCTGGGGTCGAGGAGCGGGTCGACGTCGCGCCGGAGCGGGTCCGGATCACGTTCTCCGAGCCCGTGCAGCTTCTCCGTGCCGACGACGCCGACGTGGTGGACGGAGAGGGGACCGCGGTCAGTCGCCCCGCGCGGGTGTCTCCCCGAGACGCGCGGGTGCTCGACATCCCGCTCGCGACCGATCTCGACAACGGGACGTACACCGTCCGCTACTCGATCATCGGCGCCGACTCACATGTCATCCCGGGGGTCTTCGTCTTCGGGATCGGGCCCGGCGATCTCGGGCCGCCGTACTCGGCTGCCGGAGTGTCGCGAGGCCCGTCCGAGACCGGGGGATGGGGGGTCAGCTCCCGGTTCCTCCAGCTGGTCACGCTGGGGGGCCTGGTCGGCCTTCTCGCCTTCCGATGGCTGGTCTGGTTCCCCGCGGTGCGAGGACGGGTCGACCCGGGCAGCGCCGAGGGCGAGGCGATCCTCGTCTGGGGTCGGGACGCGTTCTGGCTCGGGTTCGGCATCCTGGCGCTCGTCGCCATGGTGGCCGAGGGATACCTCTTGGTCGTGCAGAGCGCGGGAGTGCTCGGCGTTGGCGTGCTCGCGGCGGTCCAGGACTCGGCGGGGATCAGCCAGGTTCTCAGCGACACCGATTTCGGTTCGCTGGTGCAGCTTCGGGGCGCACTGCTGTTCGGGGTCTTCGCGCTCGGCAGCGTCGTGTTCATCCGCGAGTACGGGCTGTCCGGATCGGGCGACCTCCGCGCCGGACGGGGTCTGCTGCCCTCGATCGTGCTGGCGACGCTGCTCGTCGTCGTCCTCGGGGGAGTGGCGGCCCAGGGTCATCCCCGGGTCGCGCCGTTGCCGGCCCTCCAGATCGGTGCCCAGCTCGTGCACATGGTCTCGGTGGCCGTCTGGATGACCGGCCTGGCCCTCGTGGCGCTCGCCCTGCTGCGCCTGCCGAGGGCGGCTGCCGAGACCGGCCCCGCTCACGCCGCGCGTCTGCTGGCCATCTTCTCCCGTGTCGCGCTCGTGGCGGTCGGCGTCGCGGTCCTCACAGGAGTGATCCGTTCCCTCGCCGAGCTCGGCGGTCCGGAGGAGCTCTGGGAGACCGCCTACGGGCGCAGCATCGTCCTGAAGGTCCTGCTGCTGGTGCCGATCGGCGCCCTGGCGCTCTACAACCGCAGGATTCTCGCGGCGCTCCGGGACGTTGCGCGCCCGAGCCGGGCAACCCTCCGGCGCGTGCGCCGGATGGCGGGAGCCGAACTCGTCCTGTCGCTCGGCATCGTCGTCGTCGCGTCGCTGCTCGTCGCCCAGGTGCCGGGCGGCTGATCGTGCGCGGCCGAGGCGAGCGCCGCCCCCCGTTATGAGATGAGATCAGGCGCATGGCGGAACGTGGCCCTCGTCATCTGGGCGGTGTTCGTCACCGTCGGTGCGGTTGGCCTCGCCCTCCATACGAGAATCGTCGCCCTGGTCGTCCTCGCCCTGCTCGGCATCGGAGCGCTGGTCGTCGTGATCCTCGTCGCCGAGGTCCACGGCGGTCGTGAGGACGACGCGCTCGCCGGATCTACCGAAGAGCCGCCTGAAGAGCCGCCTCGAACTCCCTGATCCCGAACGAGCCCTCGAGCCGGGTGGCGACCCGGCCGCCGGCGTCGATCGTGAAGAGCCAGGGCTCGGTGGGTAGCCCGAACGCCTCGAGGGGAGGGCGGAAACCCTTGTCGGGCCGATTGTCGACGAACACCTCCTGATGGATGAACGCGACCCGGTCGCCGTACCGGCTCTCGAGCTGCACCGCCACATCGAGGACCGGCCCGCAGACCCGCGACTCACAGAGGGCGGGAGTGGAGAACAGGACGGCGACCGGGCGGCGCCCGAGGACGTCGGTGAGCGAGGCGTCGTGCATCCCGTCTGATGGATCGCGGGTCTCGATGCTGCCGAGGTCACCGTCGGCTGAGGCCAGCGTGTCGGTCGCGACCCGGGGCGCGGGGTCGCCGACATCCGGAACCGGAGTCGTCGGCTCGACCGCGATGATCGTCGGCGCGCCCAGAAGCCGTTCGCCTTCCCTGCTCACCACCAGGATCTCGTAGGTGCCGACGCCGGGAAGTGGGATCGTCGTCGAGTAGATGGCCGCGAAGATGTCGCTCGCCGCAGCGCTGTCGGCACTGCGGAACTCGGGCTCGACCAGGAGCGGATCCAGGGTGGCAACGAACGGGCCTCGCGCGGGCGCCGCGGCGGTCTCTGCCACGTAGACCGCGCTCGGCGCGAAGCTGAGATCGCCATCGGCTCCGATCACGCCGAAGGCGAAGCGGTTCGAACCCGGCGAATAGACCGAGGTCGCGAGTCCGATCTGCGGGCCGGCGTCCACGAGGTCGGCCATCTCCTGGAGCGTCCGTCCGCGCGTCGCGGGGAAGTCGGCGGCCCGAGCGTTCGAGGCCACCTCAACGCGGTCTCCGAACCTCGTCTCCGCGGCGCTCGTCGCGGTCCCCGGCGGGTCGCGCTCCACGGCCGTCTCGTCGCCGCCACCGCAGCCTGCGAGCAGCGCGACGACCCCGAAGAGGATAACGAGCGCCCGGGCCCTCATCGGCGCGCCCGCCCGACGACGCGGAACGTGAAGCCACCGCCCTGCGGAAAGCCGTCCGCGGCGACGACGGCCCACGAGACACGGTAGGAGCCAGGTCCAGGAGCGCGGAGGTCGGCGCGCACGATCCTCGGCCGACGAGGAGTGAACCGGACGTCACGCACCCACTGACGCCCACCGGCGTCCGTCATCCTCAGCAGGGTCACTCGGCGCAGCGGCGCGCTGAAGAGGAGCGCTACGACGGACGGCGCAGCGGTGAGACGCGCGCCGTCCTTCGGCGAGCTCGCGACGAGCTCGGAGTGGCCCTGGGCCCCTGCCGGCGCGAGGCCGAGCACGAGGCAGGCGAGGAGGGCGCTTGTGCTGTGCCGCGCGTGGGGGGCGGGCTGCATCCCGTCGGATCGTACGCGTATGGCGTCGGGGGTACCGTGGCGCACGCCCCCGCTCGCCTCGCCCGGGCCACCGGGATCGCCCTGGCTCAGCCCACCAGCAGCCCCGTGAGGTACATGACGAGGATGCCGGCCAGGAAGCCGCCGACGACCCAGCCCGACCCCAGGCCGCCCGGCGCGCGCCGGGCGATGTAGCGGCCCACCTCCACGACCACCTGGGCGGCGGCGCCCACGGCGATCGCGAAGAAGAGCACCGCGACGATCTCGTTCGTCAGAAAGCCGCCGATCCAGGCGCCGAGGATCGCCGGGGCGCCCGCGATCAGCGCCAGCCCGGCGAGCCGGGCCACGCCGACCCGCCGGCCCTCGGCGATCGGCGCCGCGATGCCGAGGCCCTCGGTCACGTTGTGGACCATGAAGCCCATGATGAGGAAGCTCCCGAGCGCGAGCTGGCCGACCGCGAACGACGATCCGATGGCCAGGCCCTCGCCGAGGTTGTGCAGGCCGATGCCGATCGCGACCATCGTCGCGAGGGCCAGCCCCGCCAGGGGCGCGCTCCCCCCGGCGGCGCCCCCGCGACGGGCGAGGCGCTGGGCCACCCACGACAGGCCGAGGTAGCTGACCGCCGCCCCCAGCAGCACCAGCCCGGGGCCGCCCAGGGCGCCGGGCAGGGCCGCCTGCAGCTCCAGGGCCTCGAACAGGGCATCGATCGCCAGGAAGGTCAGCAGGCCCCCGGTGAGCGCCATGAAGGCGGCCAGCCACCGGGGATCGGCCCGGCGCAGGGACGGCAGCCAGAGCATGCCGAGCGCCACGGGCACCACCCCGACCAGGAACCCGATGATCGCGTAGCCGGCGACGCTGCCCCCGCCCACGCCCGGCGTCTCGACCGCGGCCGGCACGGAGACGGTGGTCTGGATGCCGCTCGAGCTGGTGACGCCGACCGTGTACGGGTCGTCCTCGACCCACGTGTAGGGGATCTCGATGGTGGTGGAGCGCAGGCGCCCGATCGTGTCGGGGCCGTCGGTCGTGAACGGCACGATCGCGTCATCGACCGTGACGACCGCGACGGTGATGTCCTCGGGCTGCGGGTTGCGCACGAGCACCCGGATCTCGCCCGGATGGAACTCGACGCGGCGGATGTCCACCTCGTCGGCCGGGGGCGGGTTGGTGCCGACCAGGCCGGTGATCGAACTGCCCGAGGAGACGTAGGCGGCGGCGACGCCGATCAGGAGCAGGATCGGCAGCAGCGCGAGCAGACGCCCGCGCCACCCCCCGCCGCCCTGCGGCTCGACCGATGCGGTCCCCATCAGTCGTCCACCACGTCGAAGAAGCCCATCCAGCCGAGGTCGGTGAACTCCGACTGGTGGGCGTGGAACATGAAGCGCCCGGCGTTGCTCCAGTCGATCTCGATGATCCCGCGCTCGCCCTGGCACTGCATGATCGTGTCGGTGTACTCGAACTGGTCGGTGCTGCCGGTGCGGTAGTAGCGGAAGAACTCACCGTGCAGGTGGAAGGAGTTGATCGGGTCGAACTCGGTCAGGTTCGCGAGGTAGATCCGCAGCGGCCGCGAGCGGCGCACGCGGATCGGGTAGCGCGCGTAGTAGAACGCCCGGCCGTTGACCGAGTAGAAGTTGTTCTCGCCGTCGCCGTCGGTGTCGAAGCCGTTCATCACCATGACGATCTCGTGGGCGGGTCGGCGTGGCTCGGGCGGGTCGATGATGAACGCGCCGTACAGGCCCTTGTGGATGTGCTTCTTCAGCGGCGGGGCGTGGCAGTGGTAGAGCTGCATGCCGTACGGCTTGGCGGGGAAGCGGTACGTGAAGGAGCCGCCCGGCTCGACGATCTCGAACACGCCGTCCATGTTCGAGGGGTGGATGCCGTGGAAGTGGATCGTGTGGGGGTGCGAGCCGGCGTTCGTGAAGGCGACCTCGAGGATGTCGTCCTGGGTCGCCCGGATGACCGGCCCGGGCACCGTGCCGTTGTATGTCCATGCGGGGAACGTCACGCCCTTGGCCACCTCGATCTCGCGGTCGAGGGCGACCAGCGAGTAGCGGCGCACGCGCCCGGGCTGGTGGGGAAGGGCCGGCGGTGGGACGAGCAGGTCGTCGAGGTCGGTGGGGCCGCCGGGGGTGGGGACCGCCTCGCCGATCATCGCCGCGTGGCCCATGGCGGCGTGGTCGCCGGCGGCCGTGGTCGCCGCCGGGCCGGGCGCGGCCGACCGGCTGAGCGCGGGCGCGGCGACCAGTCCCGCCATCGGGATGGCGGCGATCGCCGGGGCGGCGCCCGCGAGGACTTGGCGGCGGGTGAAGCGTCGGCTAGGCATGGTGCCGTTCTATAGTTAGCCATGGCTAACTGCAAGAGCTAGCGGATACTTCGACCGGCGGTCCGGGTGGTCGGGTGTTCCCATTCTGCTTGCTGGATGTTGCGAACGCGCCGGCGATGACCGGGACGAGCGGCCCGACCGCGACGCACGGGTGCGATGTCGGCCGCAGCCGCCCATCGTTGGTCAGCCTCCATTACTTCCGCCGCTTCGGCACGTCACTGACTCCCTGGGGAGGTCCGGATCTCCCTCGGAGCGATCCCCCGGTGAGTCCTTGGGGAACTAGTTGAGAACACCGTCTGCATCCAGGGTTCTGGGATCGGGGGTTCGCCATGGCGCTGCTCGGGCCCGCCCGGCGCGTCGTGCGATTGGACGTCGTGCGCTGCCAAGGCCGCGCCCGCACACTCGTTGGCTACCTCACCCGACCGACATGCCCTTTTCGCTCGTCCGCCCACGACCGCGCCAGCCGTCGGGGTTCGGCGACCTCAACGGCACTTCGCTCCCGAAGACCGACTTCCAGCCCCAGCCCCCGTTCCAGCACACGAGCGATGCGGTGGACGGCCTCGGCGTAGCCGGAGATCTCCTTCGGGGCGGCATCGGCCCAGCCGGCCACGTAGGGGATCGCCTGACCGCTGGTGTCGAGGCGGGCGGCCGACAGCGCGACGAAGGCGGCCGTCTCGGCGACCACCTCGGCGCCCGCCCGGCCGAACTCGGCGTAGCGGGCGCCGTGGACATGGGCGAGCTCGTGGACGAGCACAGCGACCTGGCCGTTCGGTGCGAGGCCGGCGGAGAGCGCGATCACCCTGCGGCGGTGATCGACGAATCCGTCGGCCCCGCCGGGCATGGCGTCGTGGCGCTCCACGGCGTACGCGGCGTCTGCCGCCTGCCGCTCGAGCGCGGAGAGCAGGTGGGCGTGCGAGTCACCCGTGAGCGGCCGCACCGGCGGAGGCTCCGGCAGCGGCGGCCCATCGGTCTGGGAGATGTCGAAGACCGGCACCAGCACGAAGGCCCGCACCGTCGCCTTCTCCTCGCCCGTGGCTTCATCGCGCTCGCGCCGGAGTGACGGCGCCCAGATCCGCAGGGCGCGCTCGCCGCGGCGTACCTCGCGGCCGAGCTCTGTCCAGTGGCGAAAGCTCGCCACGGTGGTCGCGTCGGGCCGCTGGGCGAGGATCAGGAGGGTGTTGTTGAGCGAGTAGCCGCGTAGCAGCGCCCGCGCCCTGGCGAAGCGCTGCCAGCCCTCGGAGCTCCGCAGCTCCTCGGATGCCGCCTCGAGCTGGGCCCGTGCCTGCTCGCGGCGGGCCTCGGCCTGGCGGGCGGCCGCCTCGGCGCCCGGCCGGCTCCGCCGGCCACCGGGTGTCACGGGGTTTCCTCCTGGCCGGAAGCCAATCGGCGTAGCCCGCGTTCGCGGTACCAGGGGCGCAGCCGAAGGCGCGCCGGCGGGAGGTGGCCGTAGACGAGGATCGCCTCCCCTGGCGGCACGCCGCGCACGGCGTCGGCGGGCGCGAGGCGCCGGGTGCGGGTGCCGCGGGTGCGGCTGGCGCTGCCGCGCTCGCCGAGGGTGCGGCTCTCGTAGCCGACCTCCTCCTCTCCGAGTGCCCGCCCGAGGTAGTCGAGGGTCCTCCCGTCGCTGATCCCGGAGAGGAAGAGCTTGGCGCGGTGGTTGGCGAGGATGGTGTCGGCGGCCTCGCCGTAGCGTGAGCGGGCCTGGGCGAGGTCCTGGAAGACGCTCACCGCCTGGATCCCCTGCCCGGCGGCGGTCGCGGCGATCTGGGGGAGGTTGCGGATCGGGGCGGTGTTGGCGGCCTCGTCGAGCACCAGCAGCAGCGACGGATCACAGGGGTGTCCTGAGGCGGCGCGGGCGTAGGCGGCATCCACGACGTGCTCGACCAATCCGGCAAACAGGGGCGCGAGGCGCTCCTGGTCCTTGGCGGGCGCGATCACATAGAGGGTGTTGCGGCCGGTGAGCAGCTTGTCGGGGTCGATGCCGTGGGCGTGGGTGCTCGCCAGCACCGCGGGGTCGGCGAACGGGGCGAGCACCGCCTCGGCCGTGGCGTAGACCGAGGAGAGGGTGCGTTCCTCCCGTCGGCAGGTGGCGAGGAAGGCGGCGTGGGCGTCGGGCTCGCCGAGGTCGAGCAGGAGGTCTGCGACGGCGGTCTGCTCGCCGGAGTCGACCCAGGAGACGACGTCGCGCATCGAGCCGTCGATCTTGCCGGCCGCGCCGAGCAGCAGCGGCGCCAACAGCTTCTGGGCCATCTGGAGCCAGAACTCGGCGTCCCGGCCACCCGCCGTCCCTTGCGCGCTCGTCAGGTTGTGGGCCATCCGCCGTGCCTCGGCCCACGTCTCGGATGAGCGCACCGGGTCCCAGCCGACCACGCGCTCATCATCCAGCTGTGCGGCGCCGGTCGGGTCGTAGATCCGGACCTGCCCGACTCCGCTACGAGCGGCGAGGGTGTGGTCGAGAAGGTCGCGCTTCACCGACACCGCGACCACCGGTCCGGCGGCCTCGAGGATCGCCGGGATCGCGAGCCCCGCCGTCTTGCCGGACTGGCTCGGGCCGACGACGATCGTGCTGGCGCGCGGTTCGGTTGCCACGAGGCGCCGCCCGAGCCGGCCGAGCGTCAGCCGCCCCGGTTCGTGCTCCCGCACGACGAGTGCGCGTAGGTCCCCCGTCTGCGCCCAGCGCGCGCCCGCGTCCTTCGGCGCCCGCGCCCCGAGCCGTCGCCGGGCCAGCGTCGCGGCTGCGAGCCCGACCGACACCATGGCTCCGAGCACCACACCCGCCACCGCGTAGAACCCGATGGGCCCCGGCAGGCGGCCCCGGTCGGGCGCCGGCCAGGCGGCGGCGGGGTCCGACCAGGCCCCGGGCAGGCGCGCGAGGACCCCCGGCATCTGACCGACCCCGGTGGACAGAGCCCCGCCACCCAGGGCGAGCGCCGCCAGCTGTCCGATCACCCAGACGACCACCGCCACGCCGAGGACGCCGGCGAGGATCACCAGGCCGGCGTTCACGAAAGGGTCCTCGGGCGCGCCGATCTGCCCGGGGCGCGGCGGCACGGGCGGCTACTTTGCCGCGCCGGCCCGCGGCTTGCGGGCCCGGCGCACCGGAGCCTTGGCGGCCTCGGCGTCGCGGAGCTCTGCCTGCAGCTCGGGCGCCGCCTCATCGAGTGCCCGCTCGACGGCGTCGAGCACCTCGGCGAGCTGGGGCAGCGCCTGGTCGGCGACGGCGGGCGCGAGGCCACAGGCGCGCATGCCCTCGAGGCCGACGACCGCCCGCCCGAGGTCGCCGACGGCCAGGCGAAAGCGCCCGTCGAGGCGGGCCGAGGCGCCGTAGCCGGCGACCCGGTCGGCGAGGGCGGTCGCCCGCCGGGCGAGCTCGGAGTCCGCCGCCCTCGGCAGCAGGGCGCTCGGGATCTGCGGATCCGCCGTCGGGGCCCCGAACGTGCTCTCTCGGATGTGCGGCTCGCTTTCCATCTGCTCCTCCTCGTTCAGGGACTTGCCGCGGTGCTTCGCATGCGGGCGTCGGTGTCGACGAGGGCGCGCTCGGCCCGTGAGAGCCGGTGCTCGACGACGAAGGAGCGCTCGCCCACCTTCCAGAGGGCGACACCCCGAGGCAGGGTGGCGACGTGCTCGACCTCGGTGCCGGTGAGGCCGACCAGCTCGCGGGTGGCGGCGAGGTCGGCGGGGCTCTGGGCGAGGATGATCCGGGTCTCGGAATCCGACAGGAGCCCCGCGGCGATCGTCGCCTCCCGCGATCCCGCCTCGCCTGCCGCCGCGAGATCCGACAGGCGGTGGATGACGAGCATGTTGGCGACCCCGTAGGAGCGTGCGAGCTTCCAGGAGCGTTGGAGGAAGGTGGATGCGGCGGGGTCGGCGAGCACCGCCCACCCTTCGTCGAGCACCACCAGCCGCTTGATCCCGTCGTCGCGGGCGAGGCGGCCCGACAGCCAGGCGCTGACGCAGACCATCAGCACCCCGAGCGCCGGCGAGCCGTGCAGGGCCGACAGGTCGAGCACCACTACGGCCGAGTCGAGCTCGACGCCCTCGCTGGTCGGGCCGTCGAACATTCCGTGGAGGTCGCCCTCGCACAGTCGCCGCAGCTCGAGGGCACAGCCGCGTCCGTAGCGGGCGAGGTCCTCGGCGCCGACCGCGATCGAGGCCGCTGCCTCGTGGGTCGGGTGCAGCAGGTGGTGTTGGACCGCCGGCAGGGTCGGCTCGCCCGCCGCTGCGGCCGCCCGGTAGGCGAGGTCGAGGGCGGTGTGCTCCTGGGGCTCCAAGGCCCGCCGGAGCGACCCGGCGACCAGCGCCGCGAGGAGGGCTACCCGTTCCTCGCGTCCCCCGGCGGCGTCGAGCGGGTTGAGCCGCACCTGGCCGCCCGGCACGAGCCGGATCGGGCGGCTGCCGAACCACTCGGCCAAGGGGCCGTATTCGCCTTTGGGGTCGATGACGACGGCGCGGCGGCCGAAGAGGGCCTGGCGGGCGAGGTAGGTCTTGATGAGCGCGGACTTGCCGCGGCCGACCTGCCCGGCGACAAGCGCCGACGGCCCCGTCAGCGTCCCCTGTTCGTAAAGCACCCAGGGGTCGAAGCAGAAGCTCGCCCCCGAGTAGACGTCGCGGCCGATGTAGGCCCCCCGGCCACCGAGGCCCCCTTCGCCCATGAAGGGGTAGGCGGCCTGGAGGTGGGCGCTCGTCAGCTGGTGGGCCGGGTGGCGGGGCCGACTCCTCACCGAAGGCCCCGGCACAGGGGGAGGGTGTAGGTGAACCCGGCCGCCTGCTCGCCGTAGAGGGGCCGCAGCTCGAGGCGCGCCATCTGGGCGGACTGCTCGAGCTCGGCCATCGCCGCCGCAAGCTCCTGCGCCCCATCGGCGGAGACGGTGACGTAGCCCGAGAAGCGGACACCTGAATGACCTTCTGCCAGCTCCTGCTCGCGGTCGACGAGGGCCTGCTGCTGGCGGCGGCGGCGGGCGGTGGCGAGGAAGCCCATCCGGGTCCGGAGCTCCTCGTCTGAGATCTCGTTGGTGCGGGCGTTCTCGGCCGCTCGCAGGGCACGGGCGGGGTCAAGGGGCTCCATCACCACCGCCACGCTGCGGCGGGTGGTGCCGCCGAGCAGGAACGGCAGCAGGAAGTCCGCCCCGACCTCGACCCGCGGCCACTCGGCGATCCAGTAGGTGCAGTGGAGGGCGTCGTCGCTTCTGTACGTCCGCCACGATTCGGTGGCGGCCATCGGCCCGGCGTTGGCGGGGTTGGTGCCGGCCCCCTCGGGGTCACCGGCGCCGAGGCGGTCGAGGCGCGGCCGGTCGCCGGGGCAGAAGCCGAGGCGGATGGCGCGGGCGAGCAGGCGGGGGCTGAGCGCCCCACGCACCACCACCTCCGCACGCAGCAGGTGCTCGGAGAGTGCGGTCAGCTCGCGCAGGAGGACCGCCGCCGCACCCGACTGGCCGCCCCCGGCGCGGCGGATCGCCCCCGAGGCCCTGCGGGCGTCGATCTGGAGGGCGAGGAAGGTCTCGTGGCGGCGGGCGGCGGGCCCCGCCTCATCCAGCAGCTCCAGGTAGGAACGCACCCCGGCGTGCCCAGAGGGGAGGGTGAGGCCGTCGGCGAGGTAGCGGCCGAGCTCATCCGCGCCCTGGGTGACGGTGCGGTCGGTCCAGGCGAGGCGGCTGACCGGGCTGCCCGGCCGGGCGAACCCCGAGAGCACCGCACCCCAGCGCGCCAGGCGCCGCTCCTTGTCGGCGAGCTCCAGCAGTGCGAACGCGCCGCCCTCGACCGCCAGCACCGCCGTCCAGGTGGATCCCTCACACGCGATGCCGACCTCGCCGCGCCCCCAACGGGCGCCGAGGATCCGCAGGCCGGCGAGGCTGTCGGGCAGGTCGAGGCCCTCGACCTCCCCGAGTCCGTGGCCGCGTCCCGGGGCTCTCGCGAGGTGGCGGTGGCGGCCGCGGGCCCGGCGGCCGGCGAAGCCGGAGGCGATCGCCGCCCATGCGACGGGCGGCCGACCCCCGAGGCGCAGGAACGCGCCACCGAGGCCCGCGCCGGCCACAGCGAGGCCCGAGAGCGCCCCGCCCATACCCGGGGCGACGTTCAGGCAGACGACGAGGCCGACCAGGCCGACGGCGACGCAGGCGACCTGGCCCCAGCCGAGGCCCCCGACCGCGCCCCCCGGCTCGAGGGGGCCGAAGCGGTAGCGCGACGGTTCAGCCGCCATCGGTGCCGCGCAACGGGAGCTGGCCGGGCGGCGGACTCGGACGGGGACGTCGCGGAGCGGGCGAGGTGGCGGGGGCCCGGCGCCGCGGTGCGGCGGCGGGATCGGGCGGCCGCGGCGCCGCGGCGCCCACCGCGCGGGTCGCTGAGGCCGCCGCGGCCCGGGGCACCGAAGCGACCACGCCGGCGGCGGCAGCAACACCGCCGCCGCCGGGGCTCGGTGCTCCGCCGCCACCGCGGCCGCCCGAGGGGCCGGCCGGACCCTGGGGGCCGCCGCGGCCCGGGCCGCCACCCGCGTTACCGCCGATGGCGCGGCTGGCGAGGCCCATCGCCCCACCGGCCGCGCCGACGGCACCGAAGGTCATGCGGGTACGGGCGACGTTCCAGGCGAGCGACGCCCCCGTCGCGGCGGCGAGGGCGTGGCGGCCTTCGCGTTGCGGCTGGGCGACCTCGGCCGCCAACGGGATCAACGCGAACAGCACGAACGGAGAGAAGGCCGCCAGCAGGAACATCCCCGCCCCCGCCAGCAGCGCCGACGGTCCGTCGCCGGAGGTGAAGGCCGACAGGCCGAGCGACAGGGTCGCCACGATCACGAGCTTCGAGAGGATCGCCGCCACGATCAGCTGGGTGAGCCGGCGCACCCAGCCAGAGAGGACCGGCCAGATCATCGTCGCCAGGAACAACGGCAGGAACATCACCGCCACATAGACGACACCGGCGCGCAGGATCAGCTCGAACCAGACGAACAGGGCCGCCAGCGCCATCACCAGGGCCAGCAGGAAGGAGGCGAACAAGGGGATCGGCCCGCCGACCGCGCTCGCTGTCGTGAGGGTGGTGGCGAGGGTGTCGGTGTCGGCCGCCACCCCCCGGGTGAGCTCCGCCGACAGGGCGTCGGTGACCGCCAGGGCCGTCTGGGTGACCGTCACCGCGAGGCCGGTGAGGAGCATCGCCGCCGGCAGGTGCAGGAAGGCGGCACGCACCAGCAGCCCGGCGTCCTGGCGGACCAAGGCCTGCAGGACGGCGAGCAGGAGCAGCGGCAGCAGCAGGATCGCCCCCGCCTGGAACATGAAGGCGTAGTGGCGCTCGAACCAGGGAGCCGACAGGTCGACGGTGGTGGTGGCGTCGATCGCCTCGGCGACCTGTCGGAGGAGCCAGGCCGCCCCGTCGCCGACCCAGCCGGTCAGCTGGCCGAGGACCGCGTCACCGGCCGCCCCGGCGGCCGCACTCGCCGCACCGCCGGCCGCGTCGCAGACCAGGGCGACCCCCGGCACATCGCAGGGGCCGGGCACGTCGATCGCCTGCGCCCGGGGCGGCGAGAGCAGGGCGAGTGCCGTGACGACGACGAGAACGGCGAGACAAGCGCATGCCGCCCCAGATCGAAGGGCGATCACGGGGGGAACGGGGAGAAGCCCTGGGCGGAGGAGACGAACTCACCCGCGGCGACGGGCGCCTCGGGGGCGGTGACGGCGGGCACCGGCCCCGGCGTGTCGACGCCGAAGCGCTCGACCCGCCACCGCCCACCCGACCAGACCAGCTCGGCGCGGCTCGTGGACCAGGCGGCGATCGGCGCCCGCTCAGGGCTGGCGAGCAACGTCACCTGCCAGACCGCCACGGTCGCCCTCGTTGCCGAGAAGGCCTCGACACGGTAGCCCATCGGGGTCATCCGCAGGACGACCTCCCCGCGATCGGCCGACGCCCCTAACAGCCCATCGAGGTAGCCGTAGGTGCGCTCGAACAGAGGAGCGAGCTCGGCGCGGTAGCCGGGCGGCGCGATCCGGGCGATCACCGCGCGCCGCGCCTGTGGGCTCGCGAGCAGGCGCGGATCGGCCAGGGACGACAGCGCCTGGGCTGCCGTCCGTGCCGCTCCCTCCTGGGTGCGCGAGGCGGCGGGCCCGGGGTCCTCGACGGGCGGAGGCGCCGGGTCGGCGGAGGCCTCCGGCAGGGGGGCGACAGGGATCGGTTCGGGGCCGCCACCGGGAGCGTTCAGGCGACCGATGGCGAGGCCGACCGCGAACACCAGCAGCATGGCGCCGAGCATCGGGAGGCGACGGCGCACGGGGCGCTCGCGTCCCTGGATCAGCACGTCGGTGCCGGAGCGGGGCACGGCCTACTGGCGCCCGACGCCGTAGAAGAAGTTGACGATCTGGGGCGCCATCCCGACGAGCAGGCCGGCGGCGGCGGCGATCAGGACGCCGCGCCGCCCGCCCGAGGTCGCGCCGTGGTGGTTCGACTGGGCGCCCCACGCCCAGGCGATCGCCGCGACCACCAAGGCCGCGAGGATCAGGATCAGCGACCAGGAGTAGAGGCCGTCGACGAGCTTCTGCAGTTTGGCCTGGCCGGGCAGGCCGGAGGGGTCCGGCGTAGCCCCCACCTGAAGGATGAACTGGAGGCCCCACCCGTGCATCGAATCTCCAACAATCGGTTGACTGTAGATAGTGAACCGAGATTGGGAGAGTGCGTCAAGGTGCGGCGTCACGCTTGGCGGAGGTACGCCGATAAGAGCGGCGGAGCGCGCTCAGATGGATGGGAGGCCGAGGCGGGACCTGCGGACCGGGCGCACTTGAGCGGAGCCAGGGCATCCGGGCGACCCTCCAGACTGTCCCGACCATGCCTATTCCGTTCAACTACTGGGACCTCGGCCATCAGGACCGCGGTGCGGTAGTGCGCGTGACGCTGGCGGGCAACGCCGCGAACGTCCGACTTCTCGACAGCTCCAACTACAGCGCCTTCAAGAACGGCCGCCGCGCCCGGTTCCACGGCGGGCTGGTCAGGCGTTCACCTGTCGAGATCCCGATTCCCCGCAGTGGTCACTGGTACGTGGTCATCGACTACGGCGGCAGGGCGGGGCGTGGGCGTGCAGGCGTGGATGTGCTGCCGCCATCCCTGCCCGAGTTTCGCGGGCGCAGTGGGCCGCTCGGGTCCATTGCCGACGCGGTCGACGACCTCCATGGGGAGGGGATCGACCCCCGCTACGACGTCTTCATCTCGCACGCGACGGAGGACAAGGAGGAACTGGTGCGGCCTCTGGCCGAGGCTCTGCGCCAGCGCGACTTAGACGTCTGGTACGACGAGTTCGAGTTGCAGCTTGGATCGAGCCTACGTCAGGGCATCGATCGCGGGATCGCGAACAGCCGGTTTGGCATCGTGGTGCTCTCCGAAGCGTTCTTCGCGAAGAACTGGACGAACTACGAGCTGAACGGCCTCGTGGCACGCGAGATGCACGACGGCCGCCAGCTCATGCTCCCCCTCTGGCACAAGATCTCCAAGGCCGAGGTCGTCGCGGCAAGTCCGTCGCTCGCTGACAAGATCGCCCTCCGCACCGCGGATCTCACCATCGACGAGATCGCCGACCAGGTCGCTGAGGCGATTCGCGGCGGTTGAGGCTCCGGGCCTGGCTAAGCACGTCCAAACCGGTCGCTACCGTGACGAGCCGTGCCGATCCGCTTCTCCGACCTCGACCTCTACGCGCTCCTCGACGCGGACTCGGACGAGGCCAAGACATTCACGACCTACCTCGGGTACTGGCTCTGCCTGGCTGAGCTCGTTCAGAGGGTCCACGGGGACGAGCCGACCGCGTCAATCCTTGCCGATCTCAGGCAGCGCAAGTGCTTTCGATCGTTGCAGGGAAGGGGATCTCCGCGAGACCCCGAGCAGGTGCGCTCGCTGATGCTGAACGGGTGGACCTCGGAGTTGCGTCTGCACCTCATCGACTTGGAGGATGCGGGGCGCCTCTGGATCGGCAACCACGGTGCGCCCATCGACGCCTACTACGCCACCAGCCGAATGGCCTCGGCGTGGCTTCTCATCAGGGACGGCGCGGTGCCCGAGACCCACGCCGGCCTTCTTAGGGCGGTCTCGGCTCTTGTCACGGGCCAGAAGCTATTCCCTAAGCCCTGGGATCTCACCTGCGACGCGCTGATTCCAACGCCCGCCTACGGTGGCTTCCCGGTACCACCTGAACCCTGCAGCAACCTGTCGGCCCGGGTTGATGTGTACGACCGAAGCGCCATGCTTTTGAGGACGACCCGCAATAGGGGCGTCAAGGCGAAGGTGGAAGAGGCGAAGCGGAAGCAGAAGCGCGGCCGCGCGCGCGCAGGCGAGCGCCAGCGTCAAGATGAACGTATGGCGGCGACGACCGTCTTCGACTTCGCCTGGCGCATGCGGACCCGCTCAAATTACGGTGATCCAGGCATGTTCCACGTTGGCACGCTCACGGGCGACCGCTCCCGCGCCTACGCGGCGGCCGTGCGCGCTTGGACTACCGCGACAATGGGCCTCTTCGAAGCCGTCATCGCCCAGCGTGCCGGATCACTGCTCGAGGAGTCGGCCGTGTATTTCCTCACCAGGGACCGAAGCGGCATCGCCGACGCACTCCTGCAGCCCCGCCTCAAGGCGATCGGCTTGTTGTCTACCTAGCGGGCCCCGGGAGCCCCCGTTCGTTCATGTCACGCGACCACTGAGCCCGCTCGGTCGTCCGTGTGCTCAACCGACGCGCACGCTGAAGCGTCTGGCGACGACGGGCAGGTAAGGCGACCCCTTCTCTCTGGGGACCACGACCCTCACTGGCACCGTGAAGGCTCCGGGTGCCGCGCTGAACCGGTATCGCAGCGTGAACCGCCCTCGCCGGTCGGCGGTGGTCAGGGCGAGCGGCCGCCAGGTCTGACCCTGCCGCCATTCGAGCTTGACCAGCTTCGCCCGGCCGACACCGAGCGGCGAGATCCTCCCCGTGATGACGAGGCGGCCACCGGGTCGGATCGATCGCGCGCTGATCCGGATCGTGACGCGCGGCCGGAGCTGGATCACCGCCGGGGCGACGACAAGCGGACGTCCGAGGGCGATCGCCCGCCACGTCCCCGTCACGCGGGGGCGCACACGGAACGCGAAGCGTCCGCGTCGATCGGTCAATGTTGTCGCGCGCGTGAACCCCTTCGGATCCACCAAGTAGACCGTCGCTCCCCGCAGGCCTGAGCCGCGCGGGTGGAGGAACCGGCCGCTGACCTTCACCGGTCGTGAGTGGGTCGCGACGATCAGCGGCACGAGCAGCCGGCCGTTGCGGCTGTAGCTGCGGGCGTGGGTCGTGCGAACCCCGCGCGTCTCGATCCGAGAGAAGTTCGGGAGCGCCGCGCCGCTCGACTCGATCCGCCCGGGCTCTCCGAGCGGTCCGTCCCCGCCCACGATCGTGGTGGTCTGCGCCCCCGAGGCGGACGGTGCGGGCCGGGTCACGAGCGCCGAGGTGACCTGCCGGACGAGGCCTGCGTTGTCGGTCGCGGCAAGGTGGAAGCGAATCGTCTCACCGGGCGCCGCATGGTTTGCCAGGTCGACGTCGATGACATCGCCTCCGGTCGACGATGAGGCCACCGTGACCCCATCCGGGCCCCGAGCGCGCAGCGTCCAGCCGCGAACGCCGCTGGTCGCATCGGCGACGTGGACGGTCACCCGCACGCCGTTCGCGGGAAGGCCGAGGAGGCTCACCGATGCCGAAGGGGGCGTGCGGTCGATGCGAAGGGACGCGTCTTGGAGGGCGGCGCCCGGCGTTCCATCTCCATCGACCTCGAGCCGGAGCGGCTGCACACCATCCGGCATGCCCGCAAGATTCAGAGTCGTCCCGTGGACGCCATGCCCGGGCGCTCCTGCATACAGCCCGCGGCCGGCGACACTGATTCGCTGTTGGCCGATGCCGTCGGCGCCGAAGTTGTCGGCGGCCTCCCATTCGACCCGTACCTGGTCGCCGGTCACCCACTCGGCGGGGACGGCCGTCCAGCGCGCGAGCGGTCGCTCGATGTCGCGGACGAAGATCATCGGCTCAAGGAAGGTCCAGACCCGGTTCGGCTGCTGGCGGGCTTCTGTCTGCCAGAGCCGGAGCGAGGCCGTCAGCGCCCGCATCCCGACCCGGTAGGCCTTCGGCTGAGCGGGGCTGCGGGGGATGTCCGCCTCTGCCACCTGCCAGGCGAGCGCTCCGTCGGCCAGCACCTGCTGAGCGATCGAGGTGGCGGTCTGGTGGAAGCGCACCGCCCGCCAGTCGAATGCCTCGATCACCGACCCGGGGACGGGCGTGCGCAGGTCGATCTGCCACTTGGTGCCGGTGAACGACGTCCCGATCGGCGGGCAGGTCACGCCGAAGCTCGCGCCGGTCTGAGAGACCGAGCATTGCCCGTCGGGGACCGCCTGTGCGGCAAGCGCTTCGACGCCGAACCGGTAGAGGCTCCCCTCGGTCGCCACCGCCGGCGCGGAGGTCACGGCAAGCAGCGCGGCCCCGCTGGCGAGGACCAGTCTCCTCGCGCGGCGCATCAGCTGAGGTTCCAGGGGCCGGGGGTGAACTCACGCTCGGCCGGCGACACCGTCGGAGCCGCAGCGGGGGCGGGGGCCGGCGCCGGACTCGGGGCGGGCGGCGGGGAAACCGCGACCCGTGTGGTTCTCGCAGACTCGGGGGCCGCCCGGCGCTGTGGGGCGCGGTCGCGCTGCCTGGCGCGCCGCGCCGCCCTCGCTCGCCGCTCCGCGGCCTTCGCGTTCGTCGAGGCGCGCGGTGCCGGAACGGCCGCCGCGGACCCCGGATCGGTCTTCGCCTCCACTACTGCTGCCACGCCGTCACCTCTGTCGTCGGGCGAGGGGGCGGGGATCCCGCCCCCGAAGAACAACACCGCCACCAGCAGCCCGGCAAGCCCGGCGAGGCCCACCGCACCCCCGGCGGCAACGAGCGCGTTCGCGCTCGGCATACCCATAGAGGCACGGCGGCGATGAGAATCACCCCCCACCGAGCCGATTCGTCCTCGGCGCGGCGCCCGCCGCCGGCGTGTGCCGGTACCCGCGGCCTCCTCCGAGGGCCCATCACCGCCGCCGCCGGCCAACGGCACGAGCTCGCTCGGATCGGTGATCACCTCGCCCCCGGCTCCGAGCGCCTCCCCCCAGCTGACAGGGCCCGGCCAGTCGGCGGGCAGCTCGGTCGGCTCGGCGGCGCGGTCGGGGTGGCCGCTCACCCGATCGGTCCGCTCGGGCGGGGTCGCCTCGTCGCCGGTGGGTGTGCCATCGTCGGTTGCCATCGCGCGGCCGTCTCCCTACGATCGGTTGACTGTACGCGGCAAACTGATGGTGCCATCCGGAGGCGATACGTGCAACCTATGAAAACCTTCATCAGCGTCTCATCGCAACCGGACACGTTCGATCACAATGGCGCCGATGGCGCGCACGCCCGCCCACGAGATCCTGACCGCCGCCGAGGTCGCCGAGTGGCTCGGCCAGAACCTCGAGACGATCCAGCGCGGCGCCAAGGCGGGGCGGATCCCGGCGCGGCGGATCGGCAAGGAGTGGCGCTTCCTGCGCGACGATGTCGCAGAGGCGCGGGGGATCGCGATCCGCGCCTGGCGCGCCGGGGATCCGGACGAGGATTTGTTCCCGCGCTCGCCCTTTTCCTCCGAGGACGGGACGGCGGGTGCGGCGGGGATGGGCGCCGCCGAGGCGGCGGCGCTGCTTCGGGTGAAGGAGTGGACGGTGCGCAGCGAGGCCAACCAGGGGCGCCTACCGGGTTGGCGGGAGGGTCAGCGCTGGCGCTTCTCGCGCCAGGAGCTGATCGAGCACATGCGTGCCGACGCTCCCGCGGACCGGGCCCGCTACGACCGGCGGGCCCGCAGCTCCTCCTAGCCCAGGGGCGCGGCGTTCGGAGGCGCGTCGATGGCTGAGGGACGCTTCCCGCGCGCCAACCGGGTGCGCCAGCTCGAGCACGCCCTGTCGGTGCTCGACCTGTTCTCGCCGCCCGAGCGGACCGAGCTGTCGCTGTCCGAGGTCGCCGAGGAGCTCGGCCTCTCGGAGGAGTACGCCTTCAAGCTCCTCCGTCACCTGGAGGCCGCCGGGGTGGTGGAGCGCGGCCCGGTGTCGGGGGGCTGGCGCCTCGGGATCCGCCTCGCCACGCTCGGTGGATATGCGATCCGTTCCCTCAACCCCTGGGACGAGTTCCGGCCGCCGCTCACGGCCTTGCAGGAGGCGACCGGGCTCGGCGGCCTGATCGCGGTTCTCTCAGGAGGCCGGGCGGTCTACGTCGACCACTTCCGCGGCCCCGAGCGCGCCCTCGGCCGCGCCTTCCCCGCCCACGCGACGGCGCTCGGCAAGGCGATCCTCGCCGGGCTGACCGACGCCGAGCGGCAGGCCGCGCTGGCCGAGCTCGTCCTCGACGCCTGGACCGCGCACACGATCACCGACCCGACCCGCCTCACCGAGGACCTCGATGTGGCCCGGGAGCGCGGCTACGCGATCGAGGACGCCGAGTTCCACCTCGCCCGCCGCTCGATCGGGGCGGCGGTGCGCGACCACTCAGGACGGGTCGTGGCGGCCGTCGGGGTCGGCGCCCCCGTGAGCCGGATCGCCGACGAGGCGATCGCGGAGATCGCCGCCGCGGTCGTTGAGGCCGCCCAGGCGGTGTCGGCACGCCTCGGCGCCGGGGCGCTCGAGCACCTGCCCGCCTGGCAGCCGGTGGTCGAGGTGCAGGCGGTGCTGGAGCCGCCGCTCGAGGTGCAGCCGGCCGGTGCGACCGATACGGCGACGACGAAACCCGCTCGCCGTCGGCCGCGCGCCAAGAAGGGCACGGCGCGGTGAGCGCCGCCGGCCACGGCCTGCAGCGCCCCCTCGCGATCGCCGGCGTCGGCCTGGCCGCGCTGGTGTCGCTGGCGGTCGGGCTACCCGTGATCGCGCTGGTCGGCCTCGCGGGGCCCGCGGGATCGGCGACCGCCTCGCCCGCCGATGCCGCCGCCCTGGATGCCTGGATGGCGGATCAAGTACCGGGCTCGCCGCTCGTCGGACTCGGGCAGGTGTTCGTCGCTGAAGGGGAGCGCAACGGCATCGACCCCCGCGCCCTGGTGGCGATCGCGATGCACGAGTCGGTGCTCGGCACCGCCGGATCGGGCGCGGCAATCCACAACGCCTTCGGCTGGGGCCCGGCGATCCCATTCACCAGCTGGCAGGAGAACATCGCCACCGTTGCCCGGGGCCTCCGGCAGGGGTACCTCGCTCGCGGGCGCGACACCCTCGCCGAGATCCAGCCGGTGTGGGCGCCGGTCGGGGCGGCCAACGACCCCACCGGCCTCAACTCGGCCTGGACCGGCGCCGTCGGCCGCTACTACGAGGACCTCGGCGGCGACCCAGCCGGCTCGATCGCCTACGTGCCGGCAGTCGCCGGTGAGGTCGACCTGTGTCCCGTCGGGCCCTGGGGCGGGACCAGGCGACCGATTGAGGCGCTGGCGCGGCTCGCCGGGCTGCCGGTGACGAGCGTCAAGCGCGGGCGCCAGAGCACAGCGAGCGGCGGCACGTCGGATCACTGGCTGGGATGTGCGCAGTGCTACGCGATCGACCTCGGCGCCACGCCCCCGGCGGGAGACGCGCCCGCCTCGCGGATCGCGAGCGCCATCGCCGGCCCCGGCCACGCCGACTGGGGCAACACGGGGGGCGTCCTCAACGTCGAGCGCTGCGGCATCCGCTACCAGCTGCTCTGGCGCACCAACGTCGGCGGCAACCACTGGGACCACATCCACATCGGCGCGCGCCGGGTCGGGTACGCGCCATGAGCCAGACGCCGCTTCACGGTCGCCCCGACCAGGGGGTGGTCAAGATCGCCGTTGAGTTGAGTGAGCTCGACGTGCGTCGCATCGCCGAGCGCACTGCTGCGATCCTTCGGGGCGAAGGTCACGTCGCGCCTCCTCCCTCGCCGTACATGACGGTCGAGGAGGCAGCTCTCTATCTCCGCTGCCGGCGCCAGCGCATCGACGACCTGCTGTCCCAGCGCCGCCTCAGCAGGATCAAGGACGGCGCCCGCACGCTGGTCTCTCGGGCCGAACTCGAGGCCTACCTCCGGCGCGGCGCTGACGATGCCTCGGCCGTGAGGTGGGGCTCCGCGGCGTGAGCCGCGACCGGCTCGTCATGGAGGAACTGCGGTTCGGGCAGGTCATCTGGGATGAGGTGGACGTAGGTGGCTAGGGTGAACGCAGGAGAGTGGTGACCGAGCACGACCTGAACCTGCTTAGCGTTCCACCCCGAGCGGAACAGGATCGACGCGCAGGTGTGCCGCAGCGTGTGCACACCCGCCCACGGCACTCCAGCCGCCGACGCCGCCGGCTTCACGATGGAACGGAGCACAAACTCCGAGCGCAGGGCCCGTCCTTCCGGTCCTGCGAAAACAGGGTGCTCATCAGAGGCACCGTCTCGATGCAGCGCGAGATCGGCTGCGAGCCGCCTGGAGATCGGGATCTGCCGCACGCCGTAGTCACTCTTGGGTGCATAGAGCCGGCCCCGATAGAGGCGTCGATGCACGCTCACCCGCCGACCTTCGAGATCCACGTCCTCCCAGCGGAGCGCGATCAGCTCTCCGACCCGGAGGCCTGTCTGAGCGAGGAACCGGATCAGCAGGCGCCAGCGCTCGGGCGTCTTGGAGATCAGCTTCTGGAGCTGGTCCTCATCGAGGGCGCGTCGCTTGGCGGTCGGGTCCGCGGTACGCCCGCCGCCGAGTCGCAGCCCAGCGGCCGGGTTGGTCCGGAGGAGGCCCTCTTCGACCGCCGTGGCGAACAGCGCTCTCAGCGGCGCCATCACGATGCGAACCGTCGCTGGCGAGAGACCCTTGCCCGCAAGATCACGCGCCAGCGCCTTGAGCTCGCGCTGCTCGATCTCGGACAGTCGGCGCCGCCCCAGGACCGGGAGGATGTGCAGCTCGAGGTCGCGCTCGTATTCGTGGATGGTCTCGGCTCGGATGCCTCGACTGGTTCGCCCCTGATACGTGCGCACCCAGTCGCGCGCGTAGTCCTCGAGCCGGGCCCGGGAGGACTCTCGAAACTCGCCCCGCGCGACGTCGGCGAGCAGGGAGCTCCTCAGGAGCCGGGCCTCTGCAAAGGTTGCGGCGGAGCGCCTGCGCTGCCGCCCCGACGGATCCCGGAAGACGACTACGTACCGACTTCCCCGCCGGTAGATGCCGGGGGTCGAAGTGCGTTCAAGCGGGGCGGCCACGGTCGGCCGATGTTGTCACTTTCGTTGTCACCCGGCAACTTGCCAGGCTCCTACGAGTGGGAGGGACTAGCGCAGATGCCAGTATTTAAAAGCTATCTGGCCGATGGGCCGTCTGGGATTCGAACCCAGGACCTTGGGATTAAAAGTCCCCTGCTCTGACCAGCTGAGCTAACGGCCCGCGGCCATTGTGACGGCTGGGGGGCCGCGCCGCCGACGGC
>JBFWPT010000012.1:0-75376 GCA_050249835.1 Thermoleophilia bacterium | reverse complement strand
CGTGGACCTGGTGAAGGCGGGGATCATCGACCCGGCGATGGTGACCCGGTCGGCGCTGCAGAACGCCGCGTCGATCGCGAAGAACATCATCACCACCGAGGCCGTCGTCGCCGACAAGCCCGAGGAGCCGGGCCCGGCCGCCGGCGGCATGTCGATGTCGCCGAACATGGGCGGCATGGGCATGGGCGGCGGGATGATGTAGTCGCCCGCCCCCTCGGGGGCGCGCGAAGCACCACGCGACGGGCGGCCCGGTGGGCCGCCCGTCGTCGTCGGCGCGCGACTCGGGACCGCGGGCCGTGGACCCGGGAGGCGGGCCGCGGCTACGCTCGCGCCAGCGTGCGCACCGTCATCTTCTCCATGGCCATGTCGCTGGACGGCTACGTCAACGGGCCCGACGGCTCGTTCGACTGGGGCGCCCCCGACGAGGAGCTGCACCAGTTCCACAACGACCGCGTCCGCGAGCAGGACGTGCAGCTCAGCGGCCGCCGCCTCCACGAGGTCATGCGCTACTGGGACGCCGAGGACGAGGGCCGGGGCCCGGTCGAGCGGGACTTCGCCGAGGTGTGGCGGGCGCTGCCGAAGGTCGTCTTCGCGAGCGCGCCGCCCCCCGGCGGTCTCGGGCCGAACGCGCGGATGGCGACGGCCTCGGTCGCCGACGAGGTGCGCGCGATCGAGGACGGGGTGGTGGGCGTGGGCGGGGCCACGCTGGCCGCGGCGCTCGCCCGCGAGGACCTGATCGACGAATACCACCCGTTCATCTACCCGGTGATCGTGGGCGGCGGGACGCCGTTCTTCGCGCCCGGCGTCCCCCAGACCGCGCTGGAGCTCGCCGGGCGGCGGGAGTTCGCCGGCGGCGTGACGCACCTGCGCTTCCGCAGGGTTCGCTAGGTCACAGGGGAGCCAGGTCCGGGCGCGAGTAGTGCCCGGCGACGTCGAACACCCGCCGGGCCGCCAGGATCGCCGCGGGGTCGCACTCGGCGAGCAGGATCTCCTCGCGGCCGGCCACGGGCCCCGCGATCACGGCGCCCGACGGGTCCACGATGACGCTGTTGCCCGCCAGCAGCTCGTCCGGGCAGGACGCCAGCTCGTCGGCGAGCGGGAAGTCGGCCGGGAAGTGCTCGCGGCGCAGGTGCTGCACGGGCGACAGGACGTACGCGCCGGCCTCGAACCCGTAGGCGCGCATCGCCGCCAGCCAGATCTCGCGGTCGTCGGCCGTCGGCATCACCATCACGTCGCAGCCGCCGCGGTGCAGGCGGCTCCGTGCCGCGGGCATGAACGCCTCCCAGCAAATCAGCCCGCCGAGGCGGCCCAGGTCGGTCGCGATCGGGTCCAGGTCGTCCCCCGGGCCCTGCCCCCAGAAGACGCGCTCGTGCATCGTCGGGATGAGCTTGCGGTGCCGGTGGGCCACCTCGCCGTCGGGGGACAGCCACAGCAGCGTGTTCCAGAGGGTCCCGGGGCGGACGGGGTCGCGCTCGTTGACGCCGACCGCGACCCAGGCCCGCGCACGGCGCGCCGCCGCGGCCAGCCGCGCGGTGAGCGGGCCGGGGATCTCGACCGCGCTCTCCCACATCCGCCGGTGCAGCTCGGTGGCGAGGGGCGAGAAGCGCGCGCAGGCGTGGGCCCAGCGGGAGCTGGGGTAGAGGCTCACGAACGCCTCGGGCAGCACGATCAGGCGGGCGCCCGAGCGCGCGGCCTCCGCCACCAGGTCGCACGCCTTCGCGACCGTCGCCTCGGCGTCGAGCACGACCGGCGTCGCCTGCACCACGGCGACCGTGAAGGGGCCGCTCATCGTGCCGCCCCCTCGACCGCGCCGAGCACCTGGGCGGTGTGCTCGCCCAGCCGGGGCGCGGGCCCGCCGACGGCCGCCGGGGTGCGCGAGAGCCGCAGCGGCGGGCCGGTCACGACCTCCGTGCCGAGCACGGGGTCCTCGACCTCGGCCACCAGGCCGATCGCCCGCGCGTCCGGGTGGTCGAGCAGCGCGAACGGCGCCGCGACCTCGCCGTGGGGCAGGCCGGCCTCGCGCAGCGTCGCCGCCCACTCGGCGGTGGTGCGGCCGGCCAGGACCGCGCCGATCTCCTCGGCCAGCGCGCCGGAGTTGGCGGCCCGTGACGGCGCGTCGGCGAAGCGCGGGTCGTCGAGCAGGGCGCCCAGGCCGAGGGCCGTGATGCACCGCTCGTGCAGGCGCGGCGCGTAGCAGGCCAGCGCGATCGCCCCGTCCGCGGTCGCGTAGGGCCGGTAGAGGGCGCCGACGAAGCGGTTGAAGAGCGGCTCGCCGGACCCCTCGCGGATGAGGCGGTGGGCGGCGAGGGCCGCCGACGCCTCCAGAAGGGACGTCTCGACGACCTGCCCGCGGCCGCTGCGCTCGCGCTCCAGCAGCGCGGCGAGGATGCCCGCGACCATGATCCAGGGGACCAGGGTGTCGTGCGCCGGGACGGGCATCGGCCGCCCGCCGTTCGCCGACACGAGCCCGGACTCGGACTGGAGGGCGACGTCCGTGCCGCGCCG
The DNA here is from genome assembly GCA_050249835.1 of Thermoleophilia bacterium. GTDB lineage: Bacteria > Actinomycetota > Thermoleophilia > Miltoncostaeales > Miltoncostaeaceae > Miltoncostaea. The sequence continues at coordinate 72,871 of JBFWPT010000012.1, read as the reverse complement.
CCCGGCGGGCCCGAACGCCGACAGCGAGCAGTGGACGAGCCGTGGGTTGCGGGCGCAGAGCTCCTCCGCGCCGGCGCCGATGCGCTCGGCCACGCCCGGGCTGAACGAGTGGACAACGACGTCGGCGTCGTCGGTCAGGCGGTGCAGCGCCTCGCGGCCCTCGGCCGTCGAGAGGTCGATCACGATCCCGCGCTTGGCGCGGTTGACCGCGTGGAAGACGCGGCTCTCGCCCCGGACGTCGTCGACGCCGCGCCAGCCGTCGCCCTCGGGGGGCTCCACCTTCACGACGTCCGCCCCGAGCTGGCCCAGCGCCATCGTGGCGAGGGGCCCGCCCAGGTGGTGGGTGAGGTCCACCACCCGGACGCCCTCCAGGGGGCCGCTCACGACGCCACCCCGGCGTAGAGGGCCGCCAGGTCGGGCGTGCCCTCGCGCGGCCCGCAGCAGTAGACCCGGTGGTCGGCGATGCCGGCGGGCGTCACGCGCATCACGTGCGCCTGACGGGTCACCCACGCGGCGCCCTCGTAGGTGCTCGTGCGCTCGAACTCCACCACGGCGCGCTCGCCCTCGCGCACCGTGCCGAGGAACGCGTAGGCCGGGTCCTCCCCCCACGACGTGAACCACTCGGCCACCTTGGCGGCGACCGCGTCGCGGCCCTCGGCGACCTGGAACGTGTTCGGGGTCATGCCCACGAAGCGCGCGTCCGGCGCGTAGACGGCCGGGATGGCGGCGGCGTCCTTGCGGTCGATGGCCTCGATGAGACGGGCGACGGGATCGGTCACGGCTCCTCCTCGGGTCCTGGGGCGTGCGATGGGGCAAGGGTGACCGCCCACCGTCATGCCAGCGTCAAAGCCGCGTCGATCCCGCGTCAGGGCGTTGATCCGCCGTCCGCAGGGGTGTCTGATTGGCGCCATGCTGACGGCCCGCCTCTTCGGAGGGCTGAGCCTGTGGATCGACGGCCGCCCGGTGCCGCCGCCCCCGGGTCTGCGGCCCCGGGCCGTGCTCGCCCACCTGCTGCTGCACCCCGCGCCGTGGCCGCGCGCCCGGCTCGCGGGCCTGTTCTGGCCGGACGTGCTCGACACGAGCGCGCGCGCCTCGCTGCGCAGCGCGCTGTGGGCCGTGCGCGAGACCCTGGAGTCCGCGGGCGGCGCCGCCTACCTGGACGCGGGGCGCACGCACGTGGGCCTCGCGGCGGACCTGCCGCGGGACGTGGACGCCGAGCGGTTCGCGGGGCTCGTGGCGCGCCGCGACGACCCGGAGGCGCTGGAGGAGGCCGTCGGCCTGGCGTCGGCGGGGCCCCTCCTGGCCGACCTCGCCGACGAGTGGGCGCTGGAGGCGCAGGACGCCCACCGCGCGGAGCTCGTCGGGGCGCTCCGCCGCCTCGCGGCGCTCGCCGAGGCCGGCGGCGACCTGCCGGGCGCGGTGCGCTGGACCCGGGCCGCGATCGCCGAGGAGCGGTTCGACGAGGCCGCCCACCGCGACCTGATGCGCCTGCTCGACGCGTGCGGCGAGCGCGCGCAGGCGGTCGCGGGCTACGAGCGGTTCCGGGCGCTGCTGGCCTCCGAGCTGGGCATGGTCCCGTCGCCCGCCACCCGCGAGCTGGCGCGCTCCCTGCGCGCGGGCGCGGCGGCCCCGGCCCCCGCCCCGGCGCCGGCCGCGCGGGCGGCGCGCCCCACCCCCCTCGTCGGCCGCGACCGCGAGCTGGCGGCGCTGGTGGAGGCGTGGGACACGGCGGCGTCGGGCGCGGGCGGCATCGTCGTCGTGACGGGGCCCGCCGGCATCGGCAAGACCCGCCTCGTCGCGGCGCTCGCCGGCGGGGCCGCCGCGGCCGGCGCGACCGTCGTGCGGGGCGCCACGCTCGGCCTGGAGGGCGCGCCGCCCCTCGCCCCGTGGGCTGAGGCCGTCGCGGGGCTCGTGGCCGCGGCCCCGCCGCCGGACGACGCGACCTGGGCCGGCGGCCTCGCCCGCCTGTGTCCCGCCGCCCTGCCCGCCGAGGCCGCGCGGCCGCCGGCGGCCTCCCCGGAGACGGAGCGGATCCTGGTGTTCGAGGCGGCCGCGGAGGAGGTCGCCTGGGCGGCCCGCGCGGCCCCCGTCCTCCTGGTGCTGGAGGACCTGCACGCGGCCGACCCGGCCACCTGCGCGGCGCTCGCGCACCTGGCGGGGCGCCTGGACGGCGTCCGCGCCCTCGTCGTCGTCACCCGGCGGCCCGCGGACGGCCCGGGCGCGCTCGGCGCGGCCCTCGACGCCGCCCGCGCCCGCGGCCGGGTGGACGAGACGGTGCTCGGCCCGCTGGGGGACGACGCGGTTGCGCGCATCGTGGCCCAGGCCGCGCCCGGCATCGGGGAGCGCGCGGCCGCGTCGGTGGGCCGGGCCGCGGACGGCAACCCGCTCCTGGCGTTGGAGGCGGCGCGGGCGGCCGCCGCGGGCCGCGACCCGGCGGAGGGCCTGCGCGCGGCGGTGCGGGGCCCCCTCGCGGGGCTGCCGGAGGTCGCGCGCCCGCTGGTCGACGCGGCCGCCGCCGCGGGGCGCCCCCTGGCCACGGCCGAGGCGGCCACCCTGCTCCCGGGCGGCGCGGCCGAGGCCGCCGCGGAGGCCGCCCGCGCGGGCCTGCTGGAGCGCGACGGCGCCGGACGGCTCGCGTTCTCCCACGACCTGGTGCGGGCCGCCGTGTACGCCGAGATCGGCGAGGCGCGCCGGGCCCGGGCACACCGCGCCCTGGCGGCGGCGCTCGCCGGGGGCGGCGTCCGGCGGGCGGGCGAGGTCGCCCGCCACCACCTGCTCGGCGGCGACCCGCGGGCCGCCACCGCCTACCTCGCCGAGGCCGCCCGCGACGCCCGGGCGCTGGGGGCGCTGGACGAGGCGGCGTCGTACCTGGAGGAGGCGGCGCGGATCGCCGGGGACGACGGCGCCACGCGCGCGGAGTTGCTGCTGGCGCTGGCCGAGGTGCACGCCTGGCGGGCGGACCGCGGGGCGATGGACGAGGCGTTCGGGCGCGCCGAGGACCTCCTGCGCGAGGCGGGCGACGCCCGCGGCCTGGCGCTGGCGCACGCGTCCCGGGGTCGCTGGCTGCACACGACCCTCTGCCATCCGGCCGAGGCCCTGGCGGCGAGCCGGCGGGCCCTGGCGCTGATCGACTCCGGCGCCCTGCCGGTGCCGGAGGCCCGCCTGCTGGCGCTGGCCGGGGCGGCCTGGAGCGAGGCCGTCGCGGGCGACCCGGCCGAGGCGGCGCGCCTCGCCGACGCCGCCCGCGCGGCGCCCGGCGCCGAGGGGGACGCCGGGCTGGAGGCCGACCTGGAGCACGCGCGCGGCACGGCGCTGCTGCGCGCCGGCGACCCGGTGGCGGCGGGCGCCGCGTGCGAGCGGGCGGCCGGGCTGGCGCGCGCCGCGGGCCGCCCCGACATGGCGGCGCTCTGCCTGCTCACCGCCGCGACGGCCGCGGCCTGCGCCGGCGATGTGCCGCACGTGGTGGAGATCGCGGACCGCCTCGGCGGGTGGGCCTGGCCCGGAGTGGGCCTGGAGGGGCAGATCCGGGCGGCGCGCGCGCACGCCCTGGCGCGGCTCGGGCGCCACGACGAGGCCGCCGCCGACGCCCGCGCGGCGGCCGAGGCGGCCGCCCGGCGGGGCGGCCCCGCCGACCGCGCCCTGGCCGGGTTCGACCTGGGCCTCGTGCTGCTCGAGGGCGGCGACCCGGCCGGCGCCGCGGCGGCGCTGCAGGGCGCGCTCGCCGACCCCGTGGGCATCCCGCGGGCGCTCGCCAGGCTGCGGCTCGCGGAGGCGCTCGCACGGGCGGGCGACGGCGCCGCGGCGCGGGCCGAGCTCGACCGGGTGCCGTTCGAGCCCGTCGGGCCGGCCGACATGCCCGAGGCGCTCGTCCCGCGCATCGCGCACGTGCGGGGGCTGGTCGCGGTGGCGCTCGGCGACCCCGACGAGGCGACGCGCCGCCTGGACGAGGCCGCGGCCGCCTGGGGGCGCATGGCCGCGCAGCCACGCGGAGGGGAGGGGTACGCCGCCGTGCTCGTCGACCTCGGCCGCCCGCCGGTGGCCGGGCTCGTCGACCCGGCCCGCGAGGCGGCACGGGTGGCGGAGGACCGGCGGTCCGCGATCCCGGAGGGGGTGGCCTGATGCCCGGTTTCCGCGCGACGGGGGTGTGCCGCGCGCCCGCGCTCGACGTCTTCGCGATCCTCCACGACCCGACGCGGATGGAGGAGTGGTGGGCGGACACCGCGCGGGTCGAGACCGGCCCCGACGGCGGGGTGACGCGCTACGCCGCCGCGTGGCCCGACTTCCCCTACCCGCTCGGCGTCTCCGGGGGCGACGGCGCGGTGACGATCTCGTGCCTCGTCTCGGACATCGTCTACGAGTGGCGCCTCGCGCCCCACCCCGACGGCTGCGAGGTGAGCGCCCGGGTGGAGCTGCCGGACGACCAGGCGGAGAAGCTGGACGCGCAGAGGGACGAGGTGGACCGGTCCCTCGGACGGCTCATCGCCCTGGCGGAGGGACGGGCACCGGGGGGCCCTCCGAGCCCGCCGGGTACTCCGTGAGCCCCGGCACCCCGGCGCCCCAGGCGTCCAGGACCGGCTCGATGATGCGCCAGGCCTCCTCGGCCTCGTCGCCGCGGATGGAGAGGGTCGCGTCGCCGTCGAGGATGTCGAGGATCACCCGCCCGTAGGCCGAGATGTCCTGGTCGGGGAAGTCGGCCTCGAGCAGCGCCTGCTCCAGCGTGAACGGCTCGCCCTCGCCGTTGACGTTGACCGACAGGGTGAGCCGGTCCGGCGCGAGGCCGAACGTCAGGACGTTCGCCTGCGGGTGCTGGTCCTGGCCGAAGGCGAGGTGGGGGACCGGGCGGAAGTGGACCTCGGCCTGCTGGCGCAGGACGCCGAGGGCCTTGCCGCTGCGGAGCGTGAACGGCACCCCGGACCAGCGCCACGAGTCGACCCAGAGCGTGAGCGCGGCGAAGGTCTCGGTGCCGTGCGCCGGGTCCACGCCCTCCTCGGCCGCGTAGTCCGGCACGGGGCCCTCCACGGCGTCCCCTGACGTGTAGCGGGCGCGGACGCTCTCCGTGGCCAGGGCCGCCCGGTCCGGCGTCCGCACCGAGCGCAGCAGGTCGACCTTGCGGTCGCGCAGGTCGCGCTCGTGCAGGGTGGGCGGGGGCTCCATCGCGAGCAGGGTCATGATCTGGAGCAGGTGGTTCTGGATCATGTCCCGCAGGGCCCCGGCGCGGTCGTAGTACCCGGCGCGGCCCTCGAGGGCGAGCGTCTCGTCCCAGATGACGTCCACGCGCTCGACGTGCTCGCGGTTCAGGATCGGCTCCACGACGCGGTTGGCGAAGCGCAGGCCGAGGATGTTCTGGACGGTCTGCTTGCCGAGGAAGTGGTCCATCCGGTGGATCGCCGCCTCCGGGAGGGCGGTCCGCAGCAGCGCGTTGAGCTCGCGGGCCGACTCCAGGCCGGTCCCGAAGGGCTTCTCCACGACCATGCGGCTGCCCTCGGGCAGGCCCACCTCGGCGGCGGCCGTGATGGCGGGCGCGAACACCACCGGCGGCAGGGCGAGGTAGAGCACGACCGGCTCGCCGTCGTCGCCCAGCGCGGCGCGCAGGGCCTCCGGGTCGCCGGCGTCGCCCTGGTGGTAGGCGCAGGCCGCGGCGAGGGCGTCGGCGGAGGCGCGCGCCTCGGCGTCGCCACACACCCCCACGGCGGTCCGCACGTGGGCCCGGAAGGTCGCGTCGTCGAGGGGGGCGCGGTCGACGCACACCACCTCCAGGTCCGCCGGAAGGCGCTTCCGCGCGAGCAGGCCCGCCAGGGCGGGGAGCAGGAGGCGCGCCGCGAGATCCCCGCCCGCGCCCAGGACGATCATGCGCCGGATCATGGGCGCAGGATAGTCACGCCCCGGCCCCCGGGGGCGGCTCCACACGTGCGTTGCGGCGGCGGTCCAGGGCCTTGTTGAGGTCCCACGCGGCGGAGATGAGGCCGAGGTGGGTGAACGCCTGGGGGAAGTTGCCGAGCGCCTCCCCGGTGTCGCCGACCTCCTCCGCGAACAGGCCGAGCCCGTTGGCGTAGCTGAGCATCTTCTCGAACACGAGCCGCGCCTCGTCGATGCGCCCCGCGCGGGTGAGGCACTCGACCAGCCAGAAGGAGCAGAGGGAGAACGATCCCTCCTCGGACCCGCCGAGGCCGTCGTCGGAGGCCGTCGCGGGGTCGTAGCGGTACACGAGGCTGTCGGAGACGAGGTCCCGCTGGATGGCGTCGAGGGTGGACAGCATCCGCGGGTCGCGGGGCCCGATGAACTTCACGAGCGGCATCAGCAGGGCGCTCGCGTCGAGGACGTCGCCGCCGTAGTACTGGACGAAGGCGCCGCGGGCCTCGCTCCAGCCGCGGTCCATGATCTCCTCGTAGATCGCGTCGCGCACCTGGCGCCAGCGGCGGGTGTCGGCGGGCAGGCCGCGCGCGTTCTGCATGCGGATGGCGCGGTCGAAGGCGACCCAGCACATGAGGCGCGAGTAGACGAAGTCGCGCCGGCCGCCGCGGACCTCCCAGATGCCCTCGTCCGGCTGCCCCCAGTTGTCCGCCAGCCAGTCGAGCAGCCGCCTCAGGCTCTTCCAGAGCTCCCAGGAGATGGGCTCGATCTTGTCCGACAGGTAGACGGCGTCCATCAGCTCGCCGTACACGTCCAGCTGGAGCTGGTCGTGGGCGCCGTTGCCGATGCGCACCGGGCGCGAGCCGCGGTAGCCCTCCAGGTGGCCCAGCTCGACCTCGTCCAGCTGCGTGCCGCCGTCGATGGCGTAGACGATCTGGAGCTGGGGATCGGCCGGGTCGGTCGCCCGGCAGCGCTCCTCCAGCCAGTCGGCGAAGTGGCGGGCCTCCGTGTGGAAGCCGAGCCGCTGGAAGGCGAACGCCGTGAACGCCGAGTCGCGCAGCCAGGCGTAGCGGTAGTCCCAGTTGCGGGCGCCCCCGATCGTCTCCGGCAGGCTGCAGGTGGGCGCGGCCACCATCGCCCCCGTGGGGGCGTAGGTGCAGAGCTTCAGGGTGATCGCCGAGCGGTGCACCATCTCGCGCCAGCGGCCGTCGTAGATCGACTGGGAGAGCCAGCCGCGCCAGAAGGCCCGCGTCTCCGTGAAGGCGCGCTCCACCGTCGCGCCGGTCCACATGTGGCCCGCCCCGGCGGGGTGCAGCACGAACCAGGTGCCCTCGCCGGCCTCGAGGTGGACGCGGGCGGTGGCGGAGGGGCCGTCCACCGCCAGGGGGGTGCCCGCCGTCAGCTCGGACACGTGCCCGCGCTCCGAGGTGAAGCGGGCGGTGCGGCCGTCGGTGAGGGTCACGCGGTGGCCGGCGCGGGCGTAGTCGAAGCCCGGCGTGCACGCCATGCGGAAGTCGACCGCGCCCCGCACGACCTCGACGCGCCGCACGATGGCGCACTGCTCCATCCCCACGGGCATGAGGTCCGTGACCTCGGCGACGCCCGCCGGGCTGAGGAACCGGGTCGTCAGGATGGCGGTGTCCGGCCGGTAGAGGTGCTTGGAGGAGCAGGGGACCTCCGGCGCGATCCGGAAGCACCCGCCGCGGTCCGCGTCGAGCAGCGCCGCGAACATGCTCGGCGCGTCGAAGCGGCCCGGGCAGAACCAGTCGATCGAGCCGTCGCGGCCGACGAGCGCCGCCGTGTGCAGGTCGCCGATCAGGCCGTAGCCCTCGACCGGCTTGTACCGGGGCTCGTGGGGGTGCCCCCAGGCGCCCTCGCCCGGGGTGCCGGGCGGGGCCGGCGCCTCGTTGATCGCCATCGGCCGGGATCCTAGACCCGCCGGGGGATCAAGGCATCGCTCCGACCGGCCGATACAGCGCGTGCCCTCCCGTAACGCGTCGGCGGACCGCCCGATTGCGGGAGCGCGTCGACGCATGGATGACAGGAGTTCCGCGTGGGCTCACGGATGAGGGGGCGGGCGAGGGACCGGCAGGCCGGTTTCTCGTACATCGAGGTCCTCGTGGGGATCATCATCCTCGCGATCGTCGCCGGCGGGATCGCCCAGGGGCTCGCCCAGACGAGCCGCTCGCTCGGCACGTCGAAGCTCGAGACGACGGCGAACAAGATCGCCGCGGCCGCCCTGGAGCGCGCCCACCGGATGCCCTACGACGACGTCGGCATCGTCGGCGGCAGCCCGCCGGGCGAGATCGCCGCGACGGTCAACACCGTCGTCGGCTCGGTCACGTACCGCACGGCGACCGAGGTCGACTACGTGGACGACCCGGCCCTCGGCCAGCCGCAGACCTACGTCAACTACAAGAAGGTCACGGTCACCGTCACGCCCCAGGCGCAGCTCGTGCGCCCCGTGACCGTCACGACCCTCGTCGCGCCGCCCGCCATCGGCTCGATCGCCGGCAAGTCCACGATCATCGCGACGGTCATCGACGCGGTGACCGACCAGCCGCTCGTCGGGATCCCGGTCACGGCGGACCTGAGCACCTCGCCCACGCAGACGCGCTCGACGGGGAACGAGGGCAAGGTGGTCTTCGCGGGCCTGGAGCCCAGCGCGATCCCGGTCAACGACCCGAAGTACAAGTACCGGCTGACGGTCGGGGTCTCGGACCCGTGGGTCATCCACCCCGACAGCGCGCCGGCGGTGGCCCAGCAGCACCTCGCCGCCTCCCAGACCTGGACGACGACCCTCAAGGTCTTCAAGCGGGCGACGGTCAACGTCACCTTGCGCGACTCCGCCACCGGGCAGCTCATCACCGAGCGCTCGGAGGTCCTGGTGACCACCCCCGGCCCGAACGTGGTCAGCGAGTCGCAGAGCGGGACGACGGGCCTGTTCACCTTCACGACGCTCGGCGGCAAGCCGATCCAGCCGAGCGCCTCCAACTTCACGGTCACCGCCGAGGCGGACTGCTACGCGAACGCGACGATCACCCGGCCGGTGCCGACGGGGTACCCGAACAACACCACCGAGGCGTTCAACTTCTCCCTGACGCGCCAGCCGAGCGGCTACCTGGACGTCACGATCCGGAGCACGGCCGGCGGCAACCCGCCCATCCCGGGCGCGCAGGTGCAGGTGTCCGGCGGCACCCTCACGGCCCCGCGGGTGCGCACGGCGAACGCCTCCGGCTTCGTCCGCTTCTGCCTGCCGCCCTCCGGCACCGCGAGCTACGTCGTGTCGGCCGCGCAGCCGGGGTACGGCGCCGGCTCGATCCTGGCGACGATCAACCAGAACCAGACCACGCCGCTCACGATGTACCTGGTGCCGTCGAGCAACACCGGCACCATCCGCCTCAACGCCGGCGCCTCCAACCGCCTGGTGCGGCTGCAGGCCATCTCCGGCACCTACGACGCGTCGCAGGCGACGAACAACTTCGGCCGCGCCGACTTCACGGGCCTCGCCGCCGGCGACTACAACGCGTACATCGCGGTCGGCTTCTCGGGCGGCAACCCGACCTGGAGCGCCGGCAAGGTGGTCCAGGCCCTCGGCGGCCAGACCGTGACCTACACGGTGCCATGAGGCGGGCGCGCGCGGTCATGGGCCGCCGCCGCTCCGGCGGCGGGTTCACCCTCATCGAGCTGCTGATGGGGATCATCCTGGCGAGCGTCTTCGCCATCGCGCTCTTCGGGTTCTTCTTCGCCGGGGCGGACTCGGCGCGGACCCACGAGTCGCAGGCGCGGGCACAGGGCGACGGCCGGACGGCGATCGACCGGTTCGCCCGCGAGGCCCGCCAGGCGATCTCCCCCGACGACGGGCTCACCTCCCCGGTCATCTCCCTGAGCCCGACGGTCGTCGAGATGTACGTCGACCCGCTGCGCACCACCGCGGCCATGGTCCCGCGGCCCGAGAAGGTCCGGTACTCGATCGTGTCCGGCCAGCTCATCCGCGAGGCCGCCGCGCCGGTCGGCGCCACCTTCCCCTTCACCTACGGCTCGTACACCCGGCGGGAGGTGCTCATCGCCTCCGTCGGCAACACGACCGCGGCGCCCGCGTTCCGCGCCTTCACCCGGACGGGCCTCGCGCTCGCCGCAACGCCTCCCAGCAATCAGATGCGCAACATCGCGCAGATCTCCGTCCGGTTCCTGGTGAGCCAGAGGACGGGCAACGCCGCAACGACGCTGGAGCTGAGCACCGATGTCGCACTCCGCAATGCCGTCCGGTTCTGACGGGCGGGGCCGGCTGGGCCGCCAGCGCGGCTCCAGCCTCATCACCACGATCGCGCTGACGGGCATCCTCGCGCTGCTGGTCCTCGCGAGCCTCTCGTTCGCCCGCAGCAGCACCCACCAGACCGCCCGCCAGGCGCGCGCCGACATCGCCATCCAGGTCGCCGACGCGGGCGTCAACCAGTACGTGTCGCGCCTCGTGGAGGACCCCCGCTACTACGAGCACTACGTGGACCCCGCCGAGGACCCGCGCATCGACCCCACCGGCCGGGTGTTCCCGCCGGGCTCCGACTGGACCCCCGGGGTCACCTGGACCTACGCGGGCCCGCCGCAGACCTGGCGCCCCCTGCAGGAGGGCCGGTTCGGGAACGCGGCCTACTCGCTGCGCGTGACGCCGCCGCCGCCGGGCTCCGACATCGTCACGGTCCTCTCGACGGCGCAGTCCGACCGCGCCTCGTCGGCTCCGGTGACGCGGACGATCCAGAGCCAGGTGCGCCCGTCGTCCCTCGCCGACTTCCAGATGATCTCCAACGCGACCATCCGGTACGGCTCCGCGGCGACGACGACCGGCAAGCTCTACTCGGCGGTGGACATCAACCACCAGGGCGTCGCCCGGGCCCCGGCCTACGCCGCCCACTTCACGTGCTCGCACGGGAACTCCAGCGCGGCCTGCACGAGCAACTCGGTGCCGTCGTCGGTCTACCAGGAGGGCGCCTACACGTCGGCGACCGTGCCGTCGTTCAGCGACCAGTTCCCGACGCCGATCGACTTCGGCCAGTTCACCAAGACCCGGCTGGACATCCGCGACGCCGCGCGCGCGCAGAACCTCGAGTTCAACGACCCCTCGGCGGACGCGTGGATGATCCAGTTCCTGGCCGACGGCCGGGTGCGGGTGTGGATGATCGACAACACCACCAACCCGGGCGCCTCGATCGGCTCCAACGGCTACATCTGCAGGCCCACGGTCACCCTGCCCTCGGGCACGGCGCTCGCGTACATGTACTTCGAGCAGTCGGTGATCGTCTCCGACGGCAGCACCCGCCGCGACAACTGCGGCGCGACCAACGGCCCGCGCCCCTCGGTGGTCAACGGCTTCGTGAGCGTCGCGACCAAGGGCAACGTCTACATCGGCGGGAACATCGCCTACGCCTCGCCGGGCAACGACATCCTCGGCCTGATCGCCGCCGGCGAGGTCATCATCACCGAGTACACGCCGTCGGTGCTGACGTGGCGCGCCGCCACGCTCGCGCAGTCGGGGCAGTGGCGCACGAACCGCTCCTCGCAGACGGGCAACCACGACTCGATGCTCTACATCGGCTCGCAGACGACCTTCGGCGGCGGGTACGCGTCGATGTTCGAGAACCGCGAGTACCAGTGGGACGAGACGCTCGCCCGCCTGCGGCCGCCGCTCTACCCGGTGCTCGAGGGCTCCTGGGAGACCTTCTACTGGCGCGAGGTGCGCCCGCCCGTCTAGGAGCCTGTCGCGAAAGTCGGTCGCACGCCCGCCGGCTGCAAACCTTCGCGCTCCGGCGCCCGCGTCACCACCGAGGCCCTCCGGGCATCGGCGGTGGCCGCGGCCATCCGGATCACTCGGTTTTCGCTCGGCGGATCGCACGACCTTGGTTTCACGACTGGCTCCTGGCCCGGATCCGCTCGGGTCCGCCGCCGGGGCGCTGGTACCCTCGGCGGCGTGATCCCGGCGTGACCGAGACCGCCTTCGGCGCGCTCCTCATCATCCTCGCGGGGGCCGTCGCGCGCCGCGCGGGGGTGATCCGGCGCGAGGACGGCCCGCTGCTGGTGCGGGTGGTCATCCACCTCGCGCTGCCGCCCCTGATCTTCCTGATCCTGGTCAACGCCGACCTGGACGGGACGCTCGTGCTGGTGCCGGTCGCGGGCTTCGCGATCCACCTCATCCTGCTCGGCATCGTCGGCCTGTCCACCCGCGTCTGGGGCATGGAGCGCCCGCGGGCAGGGGCGCTCATCGTCGCGACGGCCGTCGGCAACACCGGCTTCTTCGGGCTCCCCCTGATCGCGGCGTCCGGCGACGGCTTCTCGCTGCCGGCGGCGGTCATGTACGACGCCCTGGCGACGGGGATCATCACCTGGACGTCGACCGTCGCGGTCGCCACGGCGTACGGCCGCCCCGACGACGGGCCGCGGGTGTCGCTGGGCGACCTGGGGCGCTCCCTGCTGCTGCCGCCGACGTGGGCGCTCGTGGCGGGGCTCGCGGTGAACCTGGCCGGGGTGGAGGACCTGCCGGCGCTGGTCGAGCGCCCCTTCGAGATCCTGGGCGCCGCCACCCTGCCGCTGACGATGATCTACGCGGGGCTGATGCTGGACCTGCGCGGGGTGGAGCGGCTCTGGCGCGAGCTGGGCTACGTGGTCGTGGTGAAGCTCGGCCTGGCGACCCTCCTGGGGGTCGCGATCGCGGCCCTCCTGCGCCTCGAGGGGGACGTCCGCAACACGGTCGTCATCATGGCGGCCATGCCGACCGCCATGATGTCGCTCGTGATCGGCACCCGCTCCGGACTCAGATCGGACGTCCTCGCCAGCGCCGTCGTCGTGACGACGCTGCTGTCCACCGTCACCCTGCCCGCGTGGCGGGCGCTGCTCCTGTGACCGCGGGCGAGGGCTTCGGCGCGCGCCTGACCGCCGCCGTCGAGGCGCGCGGCAGCCAGGTCGTGCTCGGCCTCGACCCCGACCCCGCGCGCGTCCCGGGCGGGGCGGAGGGCGCCCGCGCGTTCTGCCGCCGGGCCATCGCCGCCGCCGGCCCCGCCTGCGTCGCGGCCAAGCTGCAGCTCGCCACCTTCGAGCGCTTCGGGACGGCCGGGTGGGACGCCTTCGAGCGCGTCGCCGCGGCGGCCTCCGAGGCCGGCCTGCTGGTGATCGCCGACGCGAAGCGCGGCGACGTGGGGGTCACGAGCCAGGCCTACGCCGACGCCTTCCTGCGCACCCCCATCGACGCGCTCACGGTGAACCCGATGCTCGGCGGCGACGCGATGGCCCCGTTCGTGGAGGCCGCCGGCGCCGGCGGGCGCGGCCTGTTCGCCCTCGTGCGCACCTCCAACCCGGGCGCCGCGGAGCTGCAGGACCTGCCGCTCGCCGGCGGCGGCCTCTGGCACGAGGCCGTGGCCCGCAAGGTGGCGGATTGGGGGGCGCCCGGGGTCGACGCCTCGGGCATCTCGAACGTCGGCGCCGTGGTGGGCGCGACCGTGCCCGAGCGGATGGTCGCCCTGCGCGCCCTCATGCCGGACCAGCCCTTCCTCATCCCCGGCGTCGGCGCCCAGGGCGGACGCCCCGAGGACCTCGGCCCGGCCTTCGGCGGCCGCCCCGCCGGCGCCCTGGTCTCCGCGAGCCGGTCGATCATCTTCGCCGAGAGCCCCCGGCGGGCCGCGGAGGACCTGCGGTCCCGGCTCTGGGCGGCGTACGAGGGCGGGGACCCCGGGGAGCCTCCGGAGGCCGTCTGACGGAGGTGTAGCCGATCCCCACGAGCGCCGGCCGGACCTCCGGCGCCCGCGGGGATCGTTCTCCACCCCGCTCGCGGGCGGGGTGGCGACGGGTGACGGGCTACAGGGGCGGGGCGTCCTCCGCGTCCCAGAGGCCGGCGATGGCGCCGGCCGAGAGCACCTCGGCCCCGGCGCGGTTGCGCTCCCGCAGCACCCGGGCGCGCTCGGCGGCGCCCCGCTCGTCCGCGCCGAGGGCGTCGTCCGCGACGAGGGTGCGGTAGCGGCGGGCCATCGACTGCAGGGCGGCGGCCTCGCAGCAGTCGAGCGTCATGGGTCCCGCCATCACCACCGCGTCCACCCCCCGAGCCGAGAGCTCCTCCTGCAACCGCGTCCCTGCGAAGGGGTCGGCGGCGCGGGTCTCCACCACGGCCTCCCACCCCGCGGGGACCGCCGCGGAGGTTCCTCCCCCCTCGTTACCCGCCGGAGGCAGATGATGCACATGCACGACGTGGACGCCGACGGCGCGGGCCCGCCGCACGAGGGCGGCCGCGCCCGCCAGCCCCGCGGCCGGCGGGCCGGGCGGGTCCTCCTGCGGCGAGGCGATGAGGAGCAGGGCGGTGCGGTCGGGGTCGAGCGGTGCCGTCGCGATCACGGGAGTCCACCTCCGGGTCCGGAACGGGTGGTGCTCCAGGGGTCTACGGACGAGCCCCCGATCCGGATCACCGCGTTCACCGGAGACGTGCGAAAAGCGCCCCTCCCGACGCTAGGATCCCGAGCGTGCTGCGCCGGCTCGCCATCCTGGCCGCCCTCGCGAGCCTCCTGGTCGGCGCACCGTGGGCCGCCGGGGTGGGGACCCCGCCGCCGGTCGATGCCGCGGCCTACATCGTCATCGACCCGGCGACGGGGGAGACGCTGGCCCAGCGCGCGCCCGACCGGGAGCTTCCGATGGCGAGCACGACCAAGATCATGACCGCGCTGGTGGCGCTGGAGGCGGCGGAGCCGGACGAGGTGATGACCGTCCCGCCGGAGGCGACCGAGGTGGGGGAGTCGAGCGGCAGCCTCGTGGCGGGGGAGACCCTGACGGTCCGCGACCTGCTCACCGCGCTGCTCGTCGCGAGCGGCAACGACGCCGCCCTCACCCTGGCGGTCGGCGTCGCCGGCTCGGAGGAGGGCTTCGTCGAGCTCATGAACCAGCGCGCCGAGGCCCTCGGGCTGGAGCACACCCGGTTCGCCAACCCGCACGGCCTCGACGCCCCCGGCCACCACGCGAGCGTCCGCGACCTGGTGACGATCGCGCAGGAGGCCATGAAGGACCCGGTGTTCCGCGAGATCGTCGCGCAGCGGCAGGCCAGCATCCCCGGGCCCGGCGGGCGGGGCACGCGGACCTACGAGTCCGAGAACCTGCTGCTCGACCTCGACCCGGAGGCCGACGGCGTCAAGACCGGCATGACCGACGACGCGGGGTTCTCCCTCGTCGCCCACTCGCGGCGGGAGGGCCTCGGGGGCGTGGCGCTCTACGCGGCGATCATCGGCTCGCCCTCGTCCGACCGCCGGGCGCTGGACGCGGACGCGCTCCTCACCTACGGCTTCCGCCAGTACGGCCGCGCGACCCTGATCGGGCGGGACGAGGTGGTTGGGCGGGTGCCCGTGGACGACAAGCCGGGCACGGAGATCCCCTACCGCGCCGAGCGCCCCCTGGTCGCGGCGCTGCGCCTCGACGGCGCTCCGGTGACCGAGACGATCGAGGCGCCCGTGGAGCTGAGCGGCCCCGTCACCGCGGGACAGGAGGTCGGCACGATCACCGTGCGGCAGGGCGACCGGGTGCTGGGCAGGCGCGCCCTGATCGCCACGAGCGGCGCCTCGGCGCCGTCGGTGTGGGACCGCTTCCGGGCGGGGATCGGATCCCTGCTGTGATCGTCACGGTCACCCTCAACGCCGCCCTGGACCGCACCGTGCGGGTCCCGAACCTGCAGGTGGGCGCGCGCCACCGCGCCGACGCCTCGCTGCGCCTGCCGGGCGGCAAGGGCGTCAACGTGGCGCGGGCGCTGAAGCGGCTGGGCCAGCCGGTCATCGCGACCGGCCTCGCCGGCGGGCGCGTCGGCACCTACCTCATCGAGGAGCTCACCAGCGAGGGCATCCTCAACGACTTCGTGCGGATCGCCGACGAGTCGCGGACGAGCACGGCGGTCATCGACCCCACCAACAACCAGCAGACGGAGATCAACGAGTGGGGCCCCTCGGTGCAGGCCGCCGAGCTGGACGTGCTGCTCGACAAGATCCGCTACCTGTCGAAGGGCGCCGACATCTTCGTGCTGGCGGGGTCCCTGCCGCGCGACGTGCCGCACGACTTCTACGAGTCCCTGCTGCGCGAGCTGCGGCGCCACGACATCATCACCGCGGTGGACACCTCGGGGCCCGCGCTGCGCGCGGCGCTGCAGGCCGAGCCGGGGGTGGTGAGCCCGAACGTCCGCGAGGCCGAGGAGATCGTGGGCCACGAGTTCGCCGACGAGGACGACATGGCCGCTGCGGTGGAGACGCTCACCCACATGGGCGCCGAGACCGCGATCATCCACCACGAGGACGGGTGCGTGGCCCGGGTGCGGACCGAGCAGGGCAAGCGGGGGCGCACCTACCGGGCGCGGCTGCCGCGGCGGCAGGACGTCGTGTCCACCGTCGGATCCGGGGACGCCCTCCTGGCCGGCTACCTCTCCGGGCGCTACGCCGACGAGACGCCCGAGCGCGCGCTGGCGCTCGCGGTGGCCTGCGGCGCGGCCAACACGCAGCGCTTCGGGGCCGGCGTCTTCGACCCCGCCGACGTCGAGTCGCTGATGCGCCGGGTGGAGGTCGTCGCCGACCCCTGAACGCAACCTGCAACGCGGCGCGGCAGGAGACCGCAGGCCGACGCCGACGCTACACTCGGCCGATCGTCTACGTGAAGCACCGATCGACGCACCATGCGATGGACCCCGACCCAGGTCCCGGCACAGTCCGGCCTGGGTCGAGTCGTCTCTGGGCGCGGTCGGCCGGATGTCGCAGGGGGGGCTGAGTGGAGATCGAGATCGGGCGTGGCAAGAAGGGGCGGCGGGCCTACGGGCTGGATGAGATCGCGATCGTGCCCAGCCGGCGCACGCGCGACCCGGAGGACGTCGACCTCTCGTGGCGGCTCGACGGGCACGAGCTGGAGCTGCCGATCCTGGCGTCGGCCATGGACGGCGTGGTGGACACCCGCACGGCGGGGATCATCGGGCGGATCGGGGGCCTCGGGGTGCTCAACCTCGAGGGGATCCAGACCCGGTACGAGGAGGCCGACGCGGAGCTGGAGCGCATCGCGGGGCTCCCGGTCCCGGAGGCGACGCGGGGCCTGCAGGAGGTGTACCGCGAGCCGGTCAAGGCGGAGCTGATCGCGCACCGCATCAAGGAGATCAAGGCGCAGGGCGTGCTCGCGGCCGGGTCGCTCACCCCGCAGCGCGTCACCGAGTTCATCGATGTCGTGCTGGAGGCGGGCCTCGACATCCTGGTCATCCAGGGCACCGTCGTCTCGGCCGAGCACGTGTCGTCGGTCACCGAGCCGCTCAACCTGAAGCGGTTCATCGCGGAGCTGCCGATCCCGGTGATCGTCGGCGGATGCGCCTCGTACCACGCGGCGCTGCACCTCATGCGCACCGGCGCGGTGGGCGTGCTCGTGGGCGTCGGCCCCGGCGCGGCCTGCACGACGCGCCAGGTGATCGGGGTGGGGGTGCCGCAGGCCACGGCGATCGCCGACGCGGCGGGCGCCCGGATGCAGCACCTGCTGGAGACCGGCCAGTACGTCAACGTCATCGCCGACGGCGGCATGGCCTACGCCGGCGACCTGGCCAAGGCGATCGCCTGCGGCGCGGACGCCTGCATGATCGGCTCCCCGTTCGCGAAGGCGGCCGAGGCGCCCGGCCGCGGCTACCACTGGGGCATGGCGACGTTCCACCCCAGCCTGCCGCGCGGCACGCGGGTCAAGACGACCACGATCGGCTCGCTGGAGGAGATCCTCACGGGCCCGGCCCACGAGAACGACGGCACGCTCAACCTGGTCGGCGGGCTCCGCAGCGCCCTCGCCACCTGTGGCTACGAGTCGATCCAGAGCTTCCAGAAGTGCGAGGTGATGGTCGCCCCGGCCCTCAAGTCCGAGGGCAAGAAGCTGCAGCAGGCGCAGGCGGTCGGGATGGGGTGAGCCACCCGCGGGGCCCGGCCCGCTCCCGCGGCCGGGCTCCGCGGCGTAGGCTCGCCGCCGATGCGGCGTCCCTCCCGACGGGCGCGCGCGGCGGCCGTGGCCCTGGGTGCGGCCGTGGCCGTCCTCGCCCTCGCCCTCCCGGCCTCGGCCTTCCGCGACGACGTCGTGCTCGTCTCGCGGTCGACCGCGGGCGTCGCGGGCGACGGCCCCTCGTCCCAGCCGTCGGTCTCGGCCGACGGCACGCGGATCGCCTTCACCTCGTCGGCGACGACCCTCGCGCCGGGCGGATTCCTGCTCACGGACGACGTCTTCGTGCGCGACACCGTCGCGGGCACCACGACGCTCGTCAGCCGGGCGACGGGCGCCGGGCCCGGCGCCGACGGGGGATCGGGGACGCCCGCCATCTCCGCCGACGGCCGCGTGGTGGCGTTCGCCAGCCGGGCGGCGAACCTCTCGGGCGATGACGACGACACCCTGTCGGACGTCTACGTCCGGAACCTGGAGACCGGAGCCGTGACCCTCGTGAGCCGGGCCGCCGGCGCGGACGGGGACAAGGGGGACGGCCCGTCGTTCGCGCCCTCGGTGTCGGCGGACGGGCGGTACGTGGCGTTCCACTCGCTCGCCGCGAACCTCTCGGACGACGACACGGCGGGTTTCGACGTGTTCGTGCGCGACGTCGTGGCCGGGACGACGACCCTGGTGAGCCGGGCGGACGGCGCCGACGGCGAGGCGGGCGACGGGCCGTCGCTCGAGGCGTCGCTCTCGGCCGACGGCCGCGTCGTGGCCTTCACGTCCGGGGCGGGCAACCTCACGGACGACGACGTCGCCGCGGGCTCCCGGGTGCTCGTGCGCGACCTCGACGCCCAGACCACGGTGCTCGTGAGCCGGGCCACTGGCGCGGCCGGCGACCCCGCCGAGCGCACGGCCCAGAACCCGGCGATCTCGGCTGACGGCCGCCGGGTCGCCTTCGAGTCGCTCGCCGACGACCTGTCCCCGGACGACCGCGACCTCACCATGGACGTGTTCGTGCGCGACCTCCCGTCGGCGACGACGACGCTGGTCAGCCGCGCCACGGGCGTCGCGGGCACACCGGCCGCAGGGACCTCCGACGACGCCGCGATCTCGGCCGACGGCACGCGGGTGGCGTTCTCCTCCACGGCCCCGGACCTGTCGGGCGCCGACGCCGACGCGTACCAGGACGTGTTCCTGCGCGACCTCGCGACCGGGGAGACGATCCTCGTGAGCCGCGCCCCGGGAGCCGGCGGCGCGCCCGCCGACGCCGGGTCGCGCATGCCCGCCGTCTCGGCCGACGGCGCCCTCGTGGCCTTCGCGACCGAGGCCGACAACCTGGCCGTGGGCGCCGCCCCCTTCGTGACGGACGTGGTGCTGCGCGACGTGCTGGGCACCCCGGCGCCGCCCCCGCCGCCGCCCGCCGGCCCGGGCCCCGCGGCGCCCGGCCCCGCTCCCCCGGCGCCCCCGGGCGCGGGCGCGGCGGCCGTGGTGCGCTGCGCGGGGGTCCCGGCGACGATCGTGGGCACCGCACGGCGCGACGTCATCCGCGGGACCCCCCGGCGTGACGTGATCGCGGCCATGGGCGGCGACGACCTGGTGCGCGGGATGGGCGGCGGCGACCTCATCTGCCTGGGGGCGGGGCAGGACACCGCGTTCGGCGGCATGGGCTCCGACACCCTCCTCGGCGGCCCCGGGGCCGACCGCCTCGTCGGCGGCACCGGGCGCGACCTCCTGCAGGGCGGCGCAGGCCGCGACCGGCTGCTCGGCGGCCCGGGCCCCGACCGCCTCGTGGGCGGCGCCGGGCGCGACCGGGCCACGGGCGGCACCGGCTGGGACGTCTGCCGCGCCGAGACGCGGATCGCCTGCGAGGCGCGCCGATGAGCGCCGCCCCGGAGGTGCGGTCGTACGGGGCCGCGATGACCGTCACGGGCTCGTGCCACCTGCTCGAGGCCGGGGACACCCGCGTGCTGGTCGACTGCGGCGCCTTCCAGGGGTCGCGGGCCCTCTTCGCCATCAACCGCGAGCCCTTCGGCTTCGACCCGGCGGCGGTCGGCGCGGTGCTGCTCACCCACGCGCATCTGGACCACTCCGGCCGCCTGCCGGTGCTGGTCAAGGGCGGCTTCCGCGGGCGCATCCACGCGCGCCCCGCGACGGCCGAGCTGTGCGAGCACCTGCTGCTCGACGCGGCCAAGATCCAGCACGAGGACGCCGAGCGCGACCGGCGCCACGGCCGGCGGCCCGACCCGCCGCTGTTCGACGAGGACGACGTCCACCGCGCGCTGTCGCTGATGGAGCCGTTCGAGTACGGGGAGCCCTTCGAGGCCGCCGGCCTGCGGGTGACGGCGCAGCCGGCCGGCCACATCCCCGGGTCGGCCTGCTTCCTGGTGGAGGCCGGCGGGCAGCGGCTGGCGTTCAGCGGCGACGTGGGGAACATCCGCAAGGAGATCCTCCCCGACCCGCCGCCGTGCCCCGCGGCCGACCTCGTGGTGATGGAGGGCACCTACGGCGACCGCGACCACCGCCCCTACGACCAGACCGTCGAGGAGCTGGCCGGGCTGCTGCGCGACGCCGAGGACCGCGGCGGGGCGATCCTGGTCCCCTCGTTCGCGCTGGAGCGCACCCACGAGGTGCTCTACACGATCGCCCACCTGGAGCGGGACCACGAGATCGCCCCGCTGCCGGTGTACGTCGACTCGCCGCTCGCGACGAAGGTGGACGAGGTCTACGACCGCTTCCCGGAGGAGCTGTCGCCGGAGCTGCGCACCCTGCGGGCCACCGGCAAGGACCCGTTCCAGCCCAAGCGGCTCGCCTACACGCGCTCGGTGTCCGACTCGCGGGCGATCACGGCTTCGCGGGAGCCCGCCATCGTCATCGCCGGCTCGGGGATGCTGAGCGGCGGGCGCATCCTGCACCACCTCATGTCGCGGCTCGGCGACCCGACCACGACCGTGATGATCGTCGGCTTCCAGCCCTCGGGCGGCCTGGGCCGCGAGCTCATCGAGGGGGCGGACCGGGTGCGCATCATGGGGCGCGAGGTGACCGTGCGGGCGCGCACGGTCACCGTCGGCGGCCTCTCCGCGCACGCCGACCGCGCCGAGCTGGTCGACTGGGTGCGCCCGGTGGGGGGCGAGGGGCACGTGCGCCTGGTGCACGGCGAGCCGCGGGCGCTGGAGTCCCTGCGCGAGCGGCTGGGCGGCGAGGGGATCACGGCGACGCTGCAGCCGAGCGAGGTGGAGCTGCCGGAGGGCAAGGGCCACCGCGAGGAGGCGGGTGAGTAGGGGCGGCTCCGTCCGGGCGGCGCGGGTAGGATGACGGCCTTGACGACGAGCGCTCCCACCCCGGCACTCGACCCGGCCCTCGCGGCCGCCGCCCCGGGCGGGGTCCTCGTGGTGGACTTCGGGGCGCAGTACAGCCAGCTCATCGCGCGCCGCATCCGCGAGTGCCGCGTGTTCTCGGCGGTCATCCCGCACGACGCGCCGCCCGACGAGATCCTCGCCCTCAAGCCCGCCGGGCTCGTCCTGTCCGGCGGCCCCGCGTCCGTCTACGCGCCCGGCGCCCCGGCTCTCAACCCGCGGCTGCTGGAGCTGGGGATCCCGGTCCTCGGCATCTGCTACGGCCTGCAGGCCATGACCGTCGCGCTGGGCGGCGAGGTCGCGCGCACCGGCGCCGGCGAGTACGGCAAGACCCCGCTGACGGTCGCCTCGCGGGAGGGCATGTTCGCCCAGCTCCCCGCCGAGACGTGCTGGATGAGCCACCGCGACGCGGTCGCCCGCCCGCCCGAGGGCTTCGCGGTCACGGCGTCCACCACCTCGTCGCCGGTGGCGGCGATGGAGAGCCCGGCGCGGCGGATGTACGGCGTCCAGTTCCACCCCGAGGTGGTCCACACGCCGTTCGGGACCGACCTGCTCAAGTGGTTCCTGTTCGAGGCGTGCGACTGCTCGCCCACCTGGACGGCGACCCACGTCATCGAGGAGCAGGTGGAGCGCGTCCGCGCCATGGTGGGCGACGCCCGGGCGATCTGCGCCCTGTCCGGCGGCGTCGACAGCGCGGTGGCGGCGCTCATCGTGCACCGGGCGATCGGCGACCGGCTCACCTGCGTCTTCGTCGACCACGGCCTCATGCGCCTCAACGAGGGCGAGCAGGTGGAGAGCGCCTTCGGCCACCACTTCGGCGTCCCCCTCGTCCACGTCCGCGCGCAGGAGCACTTCATCTCCCAGCTCGCCGGCGTCACCGAGCCGGAGCAGAAGCGGAAGGTCATCGGGCGCGAGTTCATCCGCATCTTCGAGCGCGAGGCCGAGAAGCTGCGCGATGCGAGGTTCCTGGTGCAGGGCACGCTCTACTCCGACGTCATCGAGTCCGGCTCGCGCGACGCGGCCAAGATCAAGAGCCACCACAACGTCGGCGGCCTCCCCGAGGACATGGCCGTGGAGCTCATCGAGCCGCTGCGCCAGCTCTTCAAGGACGAGGTGCGCGTCGTCGGCGAGGAGCTCGGGCTCCCCGAGAACATGGTCTGGCGCCAGCCCTTCCCCGGCCCCGGCCTGGCGATCCGCATCATCGGCGAGGTCACCCAGGAGCGGCTCGACATCCTCCGCCAGGCCGACTTCGTGCTGCAGGAGGAGGTCCGGCGCGCCGGCCTCTACCGCGACCTCTGGCAGTCCTTCGCCGTGCTCCCGGCCATCAAGAGCGTCGGCGTGCAGGGCGACGAGCGCACCTACGCGTACCCCATCGTCATCCGCGCCGTCACCAGCGACGACGCGATGACCGCCGACTGGGCGCGCCTGCCGTACGACCTGCTGGAGCGCATCTCCAGCCGCATCATCAACGAGGTCGACGGGGTCAACAGGGTGGCCCTCGACCTCACGAGCAAGCCGCCCGGCACCATCGAGTGGGAGTGACCCCCGGCGGCCGCGCCGCCGGGGATCCCACGATCAGACCTTCGCGGGGGGCCAGGCCTCCTCGGGCCGCGCCGTGACCTGGCCGGCGACCAGCATCCGCTGGCGCCCCGGGTCGTTCGCCTCGTAGGGGCGCACGGCGGGGGCGCGCCAGATCTCGTACGACCGGCACGCCGCGTCCGGGTCGTCCGGGTTCATCATCACGGCCTGCGCGAGCGCGTGGGCGTCGCCCAGCCCGATGCCGGACGAGATGCCGGTCTCGGGGCCGAAGAAGTGGGCGGCGTCGCCGATGATGACCACGCCCGGCGTCCACCACTGCGGGCACCGCAGCAGCTCGGGCTCGGAGTAGCGGATCTGGTCGGTGGAGGTGACGCCCTCGATGGCCGTCGCGGCCGCCGGGAGCAGGCGCGCCCACATCTCCTTGATGGCGTCGAGGCCCGGCTCGTCGACGGCCGCCTCGCGGCCGACCCGCTCCGACGAGCGCCAGCCCGCGGCGCCCTCGAACCAGGAGAGCATCCCGATGTGCCCGCCGTCCGACTGGTAGGCCATCGCGAACGACGTCTCGGCGGGGATGGGGCTCATGAAGGCCAGCTCGGCCTCGGGGAGCGCGTCGAACTCCGCCTCCAGCCCGGCCATCGACCGGGTGGGGGAGCGCATGCCGTCGCAGGCGATCACGAGGTCCGCCTCGAACTCGGCCGGCCCGTCGGGGCCGTCGGCGATCACCCCGACCACCCGCCCGTCCGCGCCGGCGCGGACCAGCTCGGTGACCGTGTGCTCGTTCGTGATCGGCAGGTCGCGCTGCAGCGCCTCGATGAGGGCGCCGAAGCGCACCGCCACCGCGACGGGGGGCTGGTCGGGGCGCGGGGCGATCGGCCGGCCCGCGGCCTTCACCTCGTCGTAGACCCCGACCTCCTCCAGCGGCTCGTAGCCCTGGAAGCCGAGCATGTAGCCACGCGGGATGTAGTGGCCGGCAGGGGCGCGCTCGAGCACGGTGGGCTCGAACCCGCGCCGCCGGAGCAGGTGCGCGAGGGTCATCCCGACCATCCCCCCGCCGACGATCACGGTCTTCATCATGCGACCGATCCTAACCGGTTGGGGCGGGCCCGAGCCCGCCCCAGGAGAACGGCTAGGAAACGGATGAAGTGTCGAGCGGGCGGCCGATGATTCGTCGATCGTCCCCGAGCAGGGCCTCGACCTCCTCCCACTCGACGGCCGTCTGGCGGCCGGCGTCGAACTGCTCGGTGAGGGCGTGGTGGACCCGGCGCAGGTCCGGGTCGTCCTTCGCGAGATCCCGGCCGGTGTGCTGGCGGATGAGGAACACCAGGCCGGCGACCCCCGAGTCCTTCGTCAGGCTCACCTCCAGGGGGCGGCCGATGAGGCGCGGCACGTCGAACGGCGCATACATCCACCAGAACTTGTTCAGCCCGTCGGCGTGGATGCCGGCGCGCGTGCGGTGGGCGTCCCTGCCGTAGAGCGGGTAGGTCGGCGGGACGGGGCGGCCGAGCTCGGCGTAGAGGTCGGCGAGGTCGTTGAGGGCGTGGAAGTCCGGCGGCGGGCCGCTCATGAGCCCCATCCCGATCGCGTGCATCACGACCGCCTCCAGCGGCGCGTTGCCGGTGCGCTCGCCGGTGGCCAGGAGCGTCCCGTTCACGACGCAGCAGCCGGCCATGATCGCGGCGAGGCAGTTCGCCACCACCAGGTGGGTGTCGTTGTGCGGGTGGAACTCCAGGTCGTGCGGGGCGACCCCGAGCTCACGCAGGCGCCGGATCCAGCGCGGCACCGACCGCGGCGCGGCCACGCCCTCCAGGGGCAGGCCGAGGCCCATCGTGTCGCACACCCGGAACTTCGGCCGCAGCTCCGGCCCGTAGGGCGCGGCGACGGCGATCGCCGCCTCGGCGAAGGGGAGCACGAACTCCTCCGGCGCACGCGTCGCGTCCTCCAGGTGCAGCCGCGGGCGCAGGCCGGCGTCGAGCACCGCCCGCACCGCGTCGAGGTAGGTCCCGGCCGCCTGGCGCCGCCCGCCGGGGGTGAACTTGTGGAACGTGTGGTAGTCGCTGGCGGACGCCAGCATCCCCGTCTCGCGGACGCCCAGGTCACCCACCAGCTCCGCGTCGCGGCGGCTGGCGCGGATCCAGGTGGTGGGCTCCACCGGCGCGCCGCCGGCGTGGCGCGCGAGCGCGTACTCGAGCACGCGGCGGTCGGCCGGGCGGTACACGAAGAACTCGGCCTGGCGGATCGCGCCGCTGTCGCCGGTGAACGCGCACATGAGGTCGTAGATGCGCTCGCCGGCCTCGACGGTCAGGGGCAGGCCGCCCTGCTGGCCGTCGCGGTGGGTCGTCTCGGTGGTCCAGGCCTGGGCCGGGGCGGTCGCGGGCGGGCCGCCGGTCCACTCCCAGGCTGGGAAGCCGTCGCGGGGGAAGGCGCCCGGGAAGAGCTCGGGGGCCTCGGGGTCGGTGATCGTGTCGATGTCCATGCCCGGCACGGTAGGAGCGCCCGCCCACGGTCGTCAATATTGATCGCTATCATCAACCCCATGACCGCGCCCGACACGCTCTCCGCCGGCGAGGCGGCCGACCTGCTCGGTGTCTCCCGGGCGACGCTGTACGCCTACGTCTCGCGGGGCCTGGTCGCCTCGGAGCCCGGCCCCGGCCCGAGCCGGGCCCGCCGCTACCCGCGCGCCGCCCTGGAGGCGTTCCGCGACCGCCGCGCGCGCTCCCGCGACCGGGGGCTCGCCGCCCACGGCGCCCTCCACTGGGGCCTGCCGGTGCTCGACTCGGCCCTCACCCTCATCGAGGGCGGCCGCTGCCACTACCGCGGCCACGAGGTCGTCGCGCTCTCCCGGGAGGAGCCCTTCGAGCGCGTCGCCGCCCTGCTGTGGACGGGCGACCCGGCGGCGGCCGCGGACCTCTTCGCCGCGCTCCCGGCGTCGACCGGCGCGCCGGGCGGGCCGGAGCCCACCGCCCTCGCCGCCCACCTGGCGGCCGCCGCGGCCGGCTCGGTCGTGAGCCCCTCATCGGGCGACGCGGCCCTGCTGCGCGGCGCGGTGCGCGTCACGGCCGGCGCCTTCGCGGCGGCCGGCGCGGCGGGGGAGGGGACGCTCGCGGCGCGGCTCGCCCGTGGATGGGGTGTCCCGGACGCGGCGGGGGACATCGACGCGGCCCTGGTGCTGTGCGCCGACCACGAGCTCAACGTCTCGTCGTTCACGGCCCGCTGCGTGGCCTCGGCGGACGCCTCCCTGGAGGACGTCGTCCTCGCCGCCCTGTGCGCGCTGCGCGGGCGGCGGCACGGCGGGCTCACGGCGCGCGTCGAGTCGATGGCCGCCGACGCCGACCGCGACGGGGCCGCGGCCACCGCGGCGCGCTGGCGGGGCGGCGACGGGGCCCTGCCGGGGTTCGGCCATCCGCTCTACCCGGATGGCGACCCCCGCGGCGCCGAGCTGCTGCGGCGGGCGGCCCTGCCGGAGGACGACCCGGTCAGCGCGCTGGTGCGGATCGCCCACGATCAATTGGGCGAGGAGCCGACGCTCGATCTGGGCCTCGCCGCCCTGGCGCGGGGGCGCGGGATGCCGCCGGGGGCCGCGTTCCACCTCTTCGCCCTCGGCCGCTGCGCCGGGTGGGTGGCCCACGCCCTGGAGACGGTGGACGACGACCGCCTCATCCGGCCGCGCTCCCGCTACGTGGGCCCGCCCCCGGGCGGCTGAGCGCTACTCCCGCTCGTCGTCCTCGCTCGGCCGGGCCTTCCGTGACGCGATCCGGTCCGAGAGCCTCCCCTTCGCCGAATTGGCCAGGCCGCGGGCGCCACCGCCGAACCGTCTGACGCCGTCGATGCCCTGTGCACCGGTCGAGAGCGCCTTATCCCAGCCCTCGGCGGCTGCGTCCGCCCAGGCTCTCGTTTCCGACGCCTGGTGACCGGAGTCGATGCCGAGGATCTCGTGGAACTCACGGACCTCGCCGGCGACGTGGTTGCTCGACCTGACGACGGCCGGCGACTGCTTCGGATTGAACAGCACCTTCGAGTTGGCGAGCTCGACGGCGGCGCGCATGCGGTCCAGCAGATGCCCGGTCCGCTCCGAGATGAGGTCCAGCCGGTCGGCACGCGCGGATCTCAGTCCCACGCGATGCCGGTCGAGCTCGTCCGGAGACGCGTCCAGGACCCGATCGAGCTCGAGCACACCGACGGCGTCATGCAGTTCGAAGCAACGCGCGAGGACGAGCAACCACTTCTGGACCTCCGTCTCCGCGTCCTTCGCCACGTCGACGAGCCCATCGATCCTGGCGTTCGCCGCGAGTTCGTCCGCGAGGTCGCCGAGCTGGCGCAGTGCGTATCCCTGCGTCTCATGGATGGCCTGCGCGGAGCTCTGGACCTTGGACCATGTGACCTCGGAGACCCGGCCGACGGCATCACGGACGGCCATCGCCTCCCTCACAGCGAGGTCGACTCCGTCGAGGCGTGCGAGCACCTGGTTCGTCTGGGCCCGGAGGACGCTGTCCAACTTCGCATCGATGACAGCGAGGTAGTCCATGATCGCCGCCATCTGTTGCTGCATCGCCATCTGAGCCATGACCCCGCCGACACTCGCGAGCACCGCGGGGTTGGTCACCATCGATGCCGGCGTCTGCACGACCTGGTCCCAGGACTTGATGTTCCCTCGCTCACCGACCATCGCGTAGTCGATGCCTGACTTCCCGGTGGGAGTGAGGCCGAAGGCCTTGACCTTCTGCGCGGATTCCTCCGTCAGCTTCAGCCAGCGCCCGGAGTTGGCGGCGACCGTGGAACCCGCGTGCGCGACAGCCGCTCCGGTCTGCAGGGCAGACGAAGGGAGGGGCCCGGCGGCGTCGGACAACCCGACGGACGCGATGAAACGTTCCACCGCCGATGGCGGCCCGACGACGGCCAACCCGTCACCGTCGCTGATGAGTTCGATCTCGTCATCCATCGGCGCTGCT
The DNA here is from genome assembly GCA_050249835.1 of Thermoleophilia bacterium. GTDB lineage: Bacteria > Actinomycetota > Thermoleophilia > Miltoncostaeales > Miltoncostaeaceae > Miltoncostaea. Next base: position 45,249 of record JBFWPT010000012.1, on the reverse strand, counting down.
CCCCGTCGGCTGGCACCACCCTGGCAGCGGAGGCGGACCTCTGCGTGGGCGTCGAGTTCCCGCCGGACCTCAGGTGGATCCGCCGGGGGGCGTGGGCCCGCCCCCCGGCGGCTGAGCCTCAGCCGATGATCCGCCCGTCCGCGCCCAGGCGGGCCTCGCTCAGCGAGCCGTCGGGGTGCTTGTGGACCACACGCAGCACGATGTGCGCGGGCCGCGCCGGGAAGTTGAGGCGGGTGAACAGCGTGGTGAGCGTCACGAGGGTGCCCGGCCGGGCGTTCCGCACCACCGGGGCGGTGAACTTCCTGGGCAGGCGCCGCAGGCCGGCGGGGGTGCGGATCGTGCTGCCGGGCCGCAGTGTCAGCCGCTTGCCGGTCTTCCTGTTGAGGTAGATGAAGGTGTAGCGGCCGGCGTCCTTCAGCTTGAGCTTCTGCACGACCTTGCCGTTCGGCGGCTTCGTGACCGTCGCCTTGCCGACGCCGCGCAGCGGGCAGCCGGTGCCGCCGAAGCGCTCCTTGGGGTCGCACGGCTTGGACGCCGCGCCGGCGGGCTTCGGCGCCGCTACGGGCGCGGCGGGGAGCGCCGGGGCCGGGACGACGGGCGGCGGCGGGATCGGGTCCGCGCCGAGGGCACGGCCGATCCGGTGGCCGCCGACCTCCGTGAACCAGAGGTTGCCGTCGGGGCCGGTCGCGATGCCCGCCGGCCTCCCGCCGGGCGTGATGCCCGCCGAGAACTCGGTGATGACGCCCGCGGGCGTGATCCGGCCGAGGCCGTCGCGGCCCGGCCGGGTGAACCAGACGGTGCCGTCCGGGCCGCGGGTGATCGCGGTCGGACCGCTCCCGGGCGTGAGGCCGGCGCTGAACTCGGTGATGACGCCGGATGTGGTGATCCGGCCGATGCGGTTCCCGGTCTGCTCGGTGAACCACAGGTTGCCGTCGGCGCCGGCGACGATGAAGTTCGGGTTGCCCCCGGCCGGCAGCGGGAACTCGTCGATGTTCCCGGCGGGCGTGATGCGGCCGATCTTGTTGCCGGAGTACTCGGTGAACCACATGTTGCCGTCAGGGCCGAGCGTGATGCCGGTCGGGGCGCTGCCGCCGGGAAGGGGGAACTCGGTGATGGTGCCGCCCGGGGTGATGTGCCCGATGCGGTGCCCGTAGAGCTGGGTGAACCACATGCCGCCGGGACCCGCGGCGATGTCGTACGCCCCGCTGCCGCCGCTCGGCAGGGCGTGCTGGACGACCGCGCCGGTGCCCGGGTCGATGCGGCTGACGCGGTTCCCGTTGAAGTCCGTGAACCAGAGGCCGCCGTCCGCGCCCGCCGCGATGCGGTACGGGCTCGCGCCGGGGCCGATGCCGGACGTGAACTCGGTCACGGAACCCTGAGGGGTGATGCGGCCGATGCGGCCCGCCTGCTCCGTGAACCAGAGGTTGCCGTCGGGCCCGGCGGTGATGCCGAGCGGGGCGCTCCCCGCCGTGATGCCGGCGCTGAACTCCGTGACGTCGCCCGCGGCACCGGATGCCGGCCCGGCGAGGGCCAGCAGCATCGTCCCGACGGTGGCACAGGCGAGCGCGAGCAGCCCGCGCACCATCCTCCCGCCCCGTCGGCCCCCGTTCCCCTCCGTCACGCCGCACCCCCGCCTCGGTTCCGTGGACGACGGGTTCTCACACGTCGCGTCCGCGACCACAACGGCGGCCCGGGGGGACGGCGTCCCCCGCCGGTCCAGTTGACGGGGATCCCGGGGACGGCCCTGCGATGATCCCCGCATGGCCGACGGGAAGGTCCGCATCGACAAGTGGCTCTGGGCGGCGCGCTTCTACAAGACGCGCTCCCTCGCCACGGAGGCCGTCGCCGGCGGCCGGGTGCACGTGGAGGGCCAGCGGGTGAAGCCCGCCCGGGACGTCCGCCTGGGCGAGGAGGTCCGGGTCACCGTCGGCGAGACGACCATCACCGTCATCGTGCGCGACCTGGCCGACAAGCGCGGGCCGGCGTCACAGGCGGCCCTGCTCTACGACGAGACCGAGGACAGCCGGGAGCGCCGCGAGCGCGCCCGCGACCTGCGGCGCATGGCCCCTCCGCCCGGCGCGGACCTGCGGGGGCGGCCCGGCAAGCGCGACCGGCGGCGCATCGAGGCGCAGCGCGCGGGCGCGCGGCGGCGCGAGCGCGGCGAGGGTCCCGGGCGGGAGTAGGGCGCTAGGCGGAGCGGCGCCGGGCGGGGCGCTCGGAGATCGAGCGCTCGCTCAGCAGCCCGCCCTCGTCCCGCACCAGGAGGAACGCGCCGTCGGCGGGGCTCTCCAGGAACTCGAGCAGTTCGCCCATCTTCTCGGGGCCGAGCAGGTCGGACAGGCGGCGGGCGGCGGCCTCCTCGGCGGCCCATCCGGCGCGCCGGTCGGAGCCCGAGCGGCGGTCGCCCAGGCGGCGGTCGGCGGCCTCGCCGGCGGAGGGCGTCTCGGAGGCGCGGGCGGCGCCGGTGCCGAGCGGGCGGCTGGGCGCCCAGATCTTCCGGCTCTGCGTGTGGTGCCAGCAATACGGGCTCCCGCGGAACGGGCTCTGCTGACACCTCTTGCCGTGCGCCGCGATCGCCACGCACCGGCTGACCGAACGAGACTCCATCTTCGTGCCGCCGTTCTTGTTACCCGGTGTACCATTTGTAACCGGCATCGGCGGCGAAGTCCAGCGGGCGGGGGCCGCCGAACTTGCGAGAGGCACCGGCCTTTCCTAGACTCCGCGGTCGTTCTCGCGGCGCCCGGTGCGCCGCGTCGTCATGCTGGTGGAGGTACTGGACCGCCCGTGAGCACCGTCAGCGCAAAGCCCGGAACCGTCGATCGCCGCTGGTGGGTGGTCGATGCCGAAGGTCAGAACCTCGGGCGTCTCGCCTCGATCATCGCGGAGACGCTCGCCGGCAAGCGCTCCCCCTGGTACACGCGCCACACCGACACCGGCGACTTCGTCGTGGTCGTGAACGCGGAGAAGGTCGCCGTCACCGGTAACAAGCTCCGCGACAAGCGTTACTGGCGCCACTCGGGGTACCCGGGCGGCATCCGCAGCCGCACCCTCGGCGAGCAGCTCGAGCGCCGGCCGGAGGAGGTCCTCCGGATGGCCGTGCGCGGCATGCTCCCGAAGAACAGCCTGGGCCGCGCCCAGCTGACCAAGCTCAAGATCTACGCGGGTCCCGAGCACCCGCACGCCGCCCAGCAGCCTGAGCCCCTGCGCCTCACCCGAGTCGCGGAGGTCCCCGCGTGAGCACCGCCGTCACCCCCGAGCGCTACCGGGCCACCGGCAAGCGCAAGAACGCCGTCGCCCGCGTCACCCTCGTCCCGGGCACCGGCGCCATCACCTGCAACGGCCGCCCGGTCGACGAGTTCTTCGGCCGCGCCGTCCTCGTGACGCAGGCCCGCATGCCGCTGGCCGCCACGGGCACCGAGGGCCGCTTCGACGTGGTCGCGCTGCTCCACGGCGGCGGCGTCTCCGGGCAGGCCGGCGCCCTCCGCCACGGCATCGCGAAGGCCCTCACCGTCGCCGACGAGAACCTGCGGCCCGACCTCAAGCGCGAGGGCTTCCTCACCCGGGACGCCCGCATCAAGGAGCGCAAGAAGGCCGGCCTCAAGGGCGCCCGCAAGCGCCCGCAGTTCTCGAAGCGGTAGTCGCCCAACGGCCGGATCGTCGCCAGCGTCGTCGCGGAGCCTCTTCGGCACCGACGGCGTCCGGGGAGTCGCCAACCGTGAGCTGACCCCGGAGCTCGCGCTCGCGCTCGGCCGTGCCCTCGGGGGCCGGCTGGAGCAGGGCGCGCGCGTGATGATCGGCCGGGACACCCGGCGCAGCGGCCCGATGCTGGAGGGCGCGCTCGCCGCGGGCATCGCGAGCGCCGGCGCCGACGTCGCCCTGCTCGGCGTGCTGCCGACGCCGGCGGTGGCCGAGCTGACCGCGGCCTCCGGCGCGGCCGCCGGGGCGGTCATCAGCGCCTCCCACAACCCGTTCGCCGACAACGGCATCAAGCTCTTCGGCCCGGACGGCTTCAAGCTGGACGACGCCGCGGAGGCGGCCGTCGAGGTCTCCCTCGGCGACGAGGGCGAGCGGCCCGAGGGGGCCGCGCTCGGGGCGATCGAGGAGTGGCCGGAGGGCCGCGACGCGTACGTCGCCTCCCTGCACGAGCGGTGCCCGGTCGACCTGTCCGGCCTGCACATCGTGGTCGACTGCGCCCACGGAGCCACCCACGTGACGGCGCCCGAGGTGCTCGCGGAGCGGGGCGCCCGGATCACGGCGATCGGCGTCGCCCCGGACGGGGTGAACATCAACGACGGCTGCGGCTCCACGCACCTCGACCTGCTCGCGGCGACAGTGGTGGAGGAGGGCGCGGACCTCGGCATCGCGTTCGACGGCGACGGCGACCGCGCCCTGGCCGTCGACCGCACCGGCGCCGTGGTGGACGGGGATCGCATCCTCGCGATCTGCGCGCTCGACCTGCGGCGGCGCGGCCTGCTGGCCGGCGAGGCCGTCGTGACCACGACCATGACCAACCTCGGCTTCCGCCGCGCCATGGCGGCCGAGGGCGTCGAGGTGCGCTGGACCGACGTGGGCGACCGCTACGTGCTGGAGGAGATGCGGCGCGGCGGCTACGTCCTCGGCGGCGAGCAGAGCGGGCACCTCATCAACCTGCTGCACGGGCCCTCGGGCGACGGGCTGGCGGCGGCGCTGCACCTGCTCGCCGCCCTGCGCGCCACGGGGCGCGACCTGGCCGAGGCCGCCGCCGTTATGCAGCGGCTGCCGCAGCGCCTGGTGAACGTCGTGGCCGAGCGCAAGTCCGAGCTCGCCGCGGCCGACGCGGTGTGGGAGGCCGTGCGGGCCTGCGAGGCCGCGCTCGGCGAGGACGGCAGGGTGGTCGTGCGGGCGTCCGGCACCGAGCCCCTGGTGCGGGTGATGGTCGAGGCGCCGACGGAGGAGCAGTGCGAGGAGTGGTGCGCCCGGATCGCCGACGTGGCCCGGGTCGAGCTGGGCGGCTCGCTACCCTGATCCGCCCGGCACGCGGACCCCGATAGAGGAGACCCGACATGTGCGGCATCATCGGTTACGTCGGCGGCCGCCCGTGCCGCGAGCTGATCCTCCAGGGGCTCGAGCGGCTGGAATACCGCGGCTACGACTCGGCGGGCTTCGCGCTGCTGGACGGCGATGACGGCGTGGTCGAGTCGGTGAGGGCGGTGGGCAACCTCTCGCAGCTGCGGGCCGCGGCCGGCGACGACGGCGACTCGGTCGCCACGTCCGGCATCGGCCACACCCGCTGGGCGACGCACGGCAAGGTCACCACGGCCAACGCCCACCCGCACACCAGCGCCGACGGCACCGTGATCGTCGCGATGAACGGGATCATCGAGAACTACATGGAGCTGCGGCGCGAGCTGCAGGAGGCCGGGGTGGTGTTCAGCTCCGAGACCGACACCGAGGTGATCCCCAACCTGATCGCCCGCGCCTACGCCGGCGACCTGGCGGCGGCCGTCCGCGAGGTGCTGCCGCGCCTCGGCGGCCACTTCGCCTTCGTCACCGCCCACGTGGACGAGCCCGAGCGCCTCGTCGCCACCCGCCGGGAGTGCCCGCTGGTGCTCGGGGTGGGGGAGGGGGAGCGCTTCGTGGCCTCCGCCATCCCGGCCTTCCTCGCCGAGACCCGCGACGTGATGCTGATCGAGGACGGCGAGGTCATCGTCCTGGAGGCCGGCGGCCACACCCTCTGGAGTGGCGGGGTCGAGCTGCCCCCGCGGCCCGCCGAGCGCGTGGACTGGGACGAAGACGCCGCCGAGAAGGGCGGCTACGAGACGTTCATGCTCAAGGAGATCCACGAGCAGCCCGCCGCACTCTGGGACACGATCGGCGACCGGATGACGTCGGAGGGCTCGGTGGAGCTCGCCGGGCTCGGGCTGGACGACGCCGCCCTCGCCCGCGTGGAGCGCATCCACATCGTCGCCTGCGGCACCTCGTACCACGCCGGCCTCGTCGGCCGGTACCTCATCGAGGACTGGGCGCGCGTGCCCGTCCACGTCGAGGTCGCCTCCGAGTACCGGTACCGCACCTGCCTCGCGGGCCCCGGTGACCTCGTCATCGGCATCACGCAGAGCGGCGAGACGGCCGACACCCTGGCCGCGATGCGGGTCGCGCGCGAGCGCGGTGCCCACGTCGTCGCGCTCACCAACATCATGGGCTCGCAGGCCACCCGCGACGCCGACGGGGTGCTCTACACCCGCGCCGGGCTCGAGATCGGCGTGGCCGCCACGAAGACGAACACGGCCCAGGTCATGGCGCTGTCGCTCCTGGCGCTCAAGCTGGGCCGCCTGAAGTGGGCCCTCACCGCCGCCGGCGCCCTCGACCTGGCCGACGAGCTGCGGCGGATCCCCGACGTGGTCGAGGCCTACCTCGCCTCCCCGGCCCCCGCCGACGTGGTGAAGGTGGCCGAGACGTACGCCGACAAGCCGTTCTTCCTCTACCTGGGCCGCCATGTGGGCGTGCCGGTCTGCTTCGAGGGCGCGCTCAAGCTGAAGGAGATCAGCTACATCCCCACCGAGGCGTACCCGGCGGGGGAGATGAAGCACGGGCCGATCGCGCTGCTCGAGGAGGGGTCGCCGGTGGTCGTGGTGGCGACCGACGGCCACGTCTTCGACAAGGTCGTGTCGAACATCCAGGAGGTCCGCGCCCGCGGCGCCCGGGTGATCGCCGTGGCCACCGAGGGCAACGAGGAGATCGCGCGGCACGCCGACGACGTGCTCTGGGCGCCCCGCACCCCGGCCCTGCTGACCGCGATGACCGCGGTGATCCCCCTGCAGATCTTCGCCTACGGCATCGCCCGCGCCCGGGGCCTGAACGTGGACCAGCCGCGCAATCTGGCGAAGACCGTAACCGTCGAGTAGAGGCTTAGACTCAGCCCGGAGGGGGGTCCGCGATGGCCGTGATCGGCGTCGGCGTTGACGTGATGGAGATCGAGCGCTTCGCGACCGCCCTCGCCCGGCGCCCGCGCCTCGCGGAGCGGTGCTTCACCGAGGCCGAGGCGGCCTACTGCGCGGCCAAGCCCTTCCCCCCGCAGCACTTCGCGGCCCGGTTCGCGGCGAAGGAGGCCGTCGGCAAGGCCCTCGGCATCGGGATGACCCGCTGGCGGGAGGTCGAGGTCATCCGCGGCCGCGGCGCGCCCACCATCGCCCTCCACGGCCGCTACGCGGAGCGCGGCCGCCAGCTCGGAGTCGAGCGGATCCACATCTCCCTCACGCACGGGGAGCAGTCCGCGATCGCGTTCGCCGTCGTGGAGTCCGGGACGGCGTGAGCGCATACCGGCCGTGATCCGCCGATCTCGCGCATCCGCGCGCGAGATCGGCGGATCCCCACCTCAGGCGGCCTTCAGATCGGCGATGTCGGCGCCGTGGTTGATGTGGAACACCTGCCCCTCGACGAGCAACGCGGGTACCGAGACGACGCCGGCCTGCTCGGCGCGGGCGATCTCGTCGGGCTGCTCACCCAGGTGGACCACCTCGATCGCGTAGCGCGACGGGTCCAGCGCGCCGGCGAGGCCCTGCTCGGCGCTCACGCAGACCGGGCAGCCGGCGTGGAAGAACGTGGCGGTCGTGCTCATGAGGTCCCCTTCGTCGGAAAAGTAATAGCGGCTCGATACTATCCACGCGTTGCGGCCAGGAACAAGGTGGCGAGTCGCTAGGATCAGCGGGATGGAGCGCGACGTCGCAGAGTTGATCGACCGCCTGGGGGTGGTGACGCGCGCGTCCCGGCGACGCGCCGCCGCTGCCGCCGGGTTGTCGCCGGCCCAGCTCGACGCCCTCGCGTACCTGGCCGCCTGCAACCGGTTCTCGGACACGCCGGCCGCCGTGGCGCTCTACCTGGACGCGACCCGCGGGACCACGTCCCAGAGCCTCATCGCCCTCGAGCGCAAGGGCCTCATCGTGCGGGAGTCCGACCGCGAGGACCGTCGCGTGTCACACCTGCGGCCGACCGACGCCGGGCGTGCGCTGCTGTCGTCGCTCCCGCCGGACGACCTCGGGCCGGCGGTCGCCACCCTGGGCGAGGACGCCCGCGAGCTGGGCCCCCTTCTCGAGCAGGTGCTCCGGTCCGTGCAGCGCGCCCGGGGCGGGCGGACGTTCGGCGAGTGCGGCACGTGCCGCCACCTGCGCGGGGCATCCGGCCGGTACCGGTGCGGGCTCACCGACGAGCCGTTGCGCGACGACGAGACGCGCCTGCGGTGCGTGGAGCACGGCCCCGCGGCCGCCTGAGGGTCCAAGGGCGCCATCTGGGAGGATTGGGGACGGTGCCGACCGCCCGCTGCTCAGACCCCCCGCCGCTGCCCGGCTGCGACCCGCTCTTCGCGGCGGCCGCCATGAGGGAGGCCGACCGGCGGGCGTCGGAGGACCACCACATCCCCTCGATCGTCCTGATGGAGCGGGCCGGGCTCGCCGCTTCGCGGGAGATCCTGGCGGCGTACCCGTCCCGGGGGCGGGCCGTGATCGCCGTGGGGAGGGGCAACAACGGCGGCGACGGGATGGTCGTGGCCCGCCACCTGGCCGAGGCCGGGTGGGTCGTCGCCTGTGTCTCGGCGACCGGGGAGGGTCCCGCCACCCCGGACGCGGCCCTGATGACCGGGATCGCCGCGACCATCGGCATCGGCGTCACCGTGCCGGACGATCCCGGGGTGCCCTGGGACGACGCCGTGCTCGTGGACGCCCTCCTCGGCACCGGCGCGACCGGCGCGCCGCGTGAGGCCGAGGCCGGGCTCATCGCGCGCATCGCGGAGGCCGGCGGCCCCGTGGTCGCGCTGGACGTCCCGTCCGGGGTCGACGCGGACACCGGCCGCGTCGAGGGCGCCGCGGTCCGCGCCGCCCTCACCGTCACCTTCCACGGGGACATGCCGGGGCTGCGGGTCGCGCCGGGCGCCGCGCGGGCGGGCCGCGTGGTGGTGGCGGACATCGGGATCCCGTCCGCGGTGGCGACGCCGGCGGCCGCGTGGGCCTCGTCGGCCGGGACCCTGGCCGCGGCCCCGCACAAGGCCGCGGCGTCCGACAAGTACGGGTCCGGGGCGGTCCTCGTCATCGGCGGCTCGCCCGGCCTCACCGGGGCGCCCTGCCTCTCCGCGCGGGCGACGCTGCGGGCCGGCGCCGGCCTCGCCGTCGTCGCGGTCCCCGAGGCCGTCCAGCCCGCCGTCGCCGCCCACCTGCTGGAGGTGATGAGCGCCGGCCTGCCCGATGAGGACGGCCATCTGGCCCCCGCCTCCGTCGGCCCCGCGCTGCGCCAGGCGGGCCGCGCCGGGGCCGTCGCCATCGGGCCGGGCCTGGGGCGCGCCGCGGCGACGTCGGCCGCCGTCCACGAGCTGCTCGCCCGCCTGGAGCTGCCTGTCGTGCTCGACGCCGACGGCCTCTGGCACCTCGGGGACGACCCCGGCGCCGCCCTCGCCTCCCGCCCCGCGCCGACCGTCCTCACGCCGCACGCCGGGGAGGCCGGCCGCCTGCTCGGGCGGGAGCGGGCCCGGGTGGAGGCCGACCGCCTCGCCGCGGCGGCGGACCTGGTCGAGGCCACCGGCGCCGTCGTCGTGCTGAAGGGCGCGGGCACCATCGTCGCCGCGCCCGGGGTGGCGCCGATCGTGGACCGGGTCGCCACCCCCGCCCTGGCGACCGCGGGCACCGGCGACGTCCTCACCGGCGTGATCGCCGCGTTCCTCGCGGCCGGGATGCCCGCTCGCGACGCGGCCGCCGTCGCCGTCGTCGCCCACGGCCGCGCCGGGGCGCTCGCGGGCAACGGCGACGGGACCGTCGCGTCCGACGTCGTCGAGGCCCTCCCGCGCGCCCTGGCCGGGACCCCCGGGTGAGCGCCGCCCGTCGCGCCGAGGCGCGCATCGACCTCGGCGCCGTCGCCCACAACACCGCCACCCTCGCCGAGGCGTCCGGCGGCGCCCGGCTGATGGTGGTCGTGAAGGCCGACGGCTACGGCCACGGCGCCGTCCCGGTGGCCGAGGCCGCCCTCGCCGCGGGCGCCGACGCCCTCGGGGTGGCGACCGCCACGGAGGCCGAGACGCTGCGCGCGGCGGGGATCGGCGCGCCGCTGCTCGTCATGGGCCCCCTCACCGGCGACGAGTGGGCGCGCGCGGCGGCCACCGACGCCGACGTGACCGTCTGGACCCCGGAGGGCGTGGCGGCCGCCGTCGCCGCGGGGTGCCGCCGGGCGCACCTCAAGCTGGACACCGGGATGGGCCGGCTGGGCGCCCGCCCCGAGGACGTCCCGGCCCTGGCCCACGCCGCGGGGGAGGCGCAGGAGACCGGCGCGCTCGTCGTCGGGGGCCTCATGAGTCACTTCGCCACCGCCGACGAGACGACGGGGGAGAACGCGGGCTTCATGCGCGAGCAGCTCGTCCGCTTCCGCTCGCTGCTCGCCGACCTGCGCCCGCTGTTCCCCGAGGCCGCCGCCCACATCGCCAACTCGGCGGCGACCCTCCGCGACCCGTCCACCCACCTCGACATGGTGCGCTGCGGCATCGCCCTCTACGGCTGCTCGCCCTTCGGCGGGGACCCGGCGGATCACGACCTGCGGCCCGTGATGACGCTCGCCTCGCACGTCGCGTCGGTGAAGACGCTCCACTCGCGCGAGAGCGCGGGGTACGGGCGGCGCTGGCGCGCCGCGCGGGGGACCCGGGTGGCCCTGGTGCCCGTCGGCTACGCGGACGGCTACGCCCGCGCGCTGTCCGGCCGGGCCGAGGTGCTCGTGGGCGGGCGGCGGGTGCCCGTGGTCGGGACGGTCTCGATGGACCAGATCACCGTGGACCTCGGCCCCGAGGGCACCGAGCGGGTGGGGGACGAGGTCGTGCTGATCGGGGCCCAGGGCGCGGAGCGGATCCTGGCCGAGGACGTCGCCGGCTGGCGGGAGACGATCAACTACGAGGTCACCTGCGCGGTCGGCCCGCGGGTGCCCCGCATCCACGGGTGAGCGCCGACGCGCTGCGCGCGCTGGTGGCGCCCCTCGCGCCGGTCGGGATGCCGGCGTGGGCCGTGGGCGGGTGCGTCCGGGACGCCCTCTCGGGCCGCCCGGTCAAGGACATCGACGTCGCGGTCGACGGCGACGCGGGGGCCGCGTCGGCCGCCCTGGCCCGCGCCCACCGCGCCCGCCGCTTCCGCCTGTCGCGCGACTTCGGCGCCTGGCGGGTCCACGGCGGCACGCTGCCCGCCGAGGTGGACATCACCCCGCTCCAGGGGCCGGGCCTGGCCGAGGACCTCGCCCGGCGGGACCTGACGGTCAACGCCCTCGCCGTCGCGGCCGGCGACGACCCCGAGCCGCGGGTCATCGACCGCCACGGCGGCCTGGACGACCTGGCGGCCCGGCGCCTGCGGGTGGTGCGCCCCGGCGCGTTCGCCGCCGACCCGGCCCGCCTGCTGCGCCTCGCGCGCATCGGCGAGGAGCTGGGCTTCACGGTGGAGGCCCGCACGGCCGCCCGGGCGCGGGCCGACGCCGGTCGCATCTGGGAGGCGCCCGGCGAGCGGCTCTCCGAGGAGCTGCGGCGCCTGGTGCGCCTGCCGCGCCCGGACCGGGCCTACGAGCGGCTCGACGCGGTCGGGGTGCTGGGCGCGCTGGTGCCGCAGCTCGAGGAGTCGCGCGGCCTCGACCAGAGCGGCTACCACCACAAGGACGTGCTCGGGCACACGATCGAGGTGGTCCGCCACGCGGCCGAGGTCTGCAACGACCCGGAGCCGGTGTTCCGCGGCCGCGCGGACCGGGTGGCCGAGGTGATGGGCCGGTCGCTCGCCGACGACCTCTCGGCCCGCGACGCCCTCATGTTCCCGGCGCTGCTGCACGACATGGCGAAGCCCGCCACCCGTGCCGTGACCCCCGAGGGGCGCGTCACCTTCATGCGCCACGACATCCTCGGCGCCGAGATGGCCGACGCGCTGATGCGCCGGCTGCGCGCCTCGGCCCGGCTGCGCGAGTTCACGGTGCGCTGCGTCCGCTGGCACCTGCCCCTCGGCTTCATGGTCCACCGCACGCCGCTGTCCCTGCGGGAGATCGACCGCTACCTGCGGCTGACGGCGCCCTCGGAGGTCGAGATCATCGTGCTCTCGGTCGCCGACCGTCTCGCCACCCGGGGCCCGCGGACCTCCGACTCGGCCATCCGCCGCCACCTGGTGCTGGCCCGGGAGATGGCCGACGCCCACTTCGCGATGGCCGATCGCGGGCCGGTCCGGCCCCTGCTGGTGGGCGACGAGATCGCGCGCGAGCTGGGCCGCGCCCCGGGCCCCTGGCTCGCCCCCGTCGTGGACGCGCTGCGCGAGGGGCAGGCCGTGGGCGCGGTGAGCACGCGGGCCCAGGCCCTCCGGCTCGTCCGGCGGATGGCCGACGCCCCCTCGTGACATCCAACCGACGGAACCTCCACCGAAATGTGAGGAAAACGCAAGTCGGCTTGTGACGGCCGCCGGGCCTGCGTAAGGTCGCGCCCATTGCCCTGGCGGAGAGCTCTGCCCCCGACCGAGGAGTACCGGATGCGCGGAGCCCTGCGCGCGGGAACCGGCGCGGCCGTCCTGGCCGTGATCGCAGGAGCAGCACTGCCCGCATCGGCGGGCGCGGCGGGACCCGCGGGGTCCTGCGTCGCGACCCCCGCACGGGCGGAGGAGTCCGCGATGAACGCGATGATCGCGGCCCAGCGCCGCAGCGAGGCCGTCCCGAAGCTCAAGGGCAACGCGAGGATCCTCAAGGCCGGACGCTCCAAGAGCCTGAACATGGCGAAGGGCGGCCGGTTCGCCCACTCCGGCTCGCTGCCCTGGGCGAAGGGCCGCGCCGCGGGCCAGAACATCGCGATGGCGCCGGACGCGGCGACGGCCTTCACGGCCATGCTCGGCAGCTCCGGCCATCGCGCGAACATCCTCTCCACGAGCTTCCGCTTCGTGGCGGTCGGCGCGGCGCGCTCCTGCGGCGGCCAGGTGTTCTTCACGCTCAACTTCCTGGGGCCGGCGCCCCGCTGAGCCCGCGCGCGGCGCGGGTGTAGGGTCGAGCCGTGGTCCGGCTGACGCGCATCTACACCCGCCTCGGCGACGCCGGGGACACGCACCTCGGCGACATGAGCCGGGTGCGCAAGACCGACGCGCGGGTCGTCGCCTACGGCGAGGTGGACGAGCTCAACGCGGTCATCGGCGTCGCGCGCGCGGAGGGGCTGCCGGAGGGCGTCGATGCCTGGCTCGCCCGCATCCAGAACGACCTGTTCGACCTGGGCGCGGACCTCTGCGTGCCGCCCTCCGACGACGGCCGCGAGCGCCTGCGCACCCTGCCCTCGCAGGTGGAGCGCCTCGAGACGTGGTGCGACGAGGTCAACGACGGGCTCCCCGACCTCACGAGCTTCGTGCTGCCCGCCGGCACCCGGGCGGCGGCGGCGCTGCACCTCGCGCGGACCGTCTGCCGGCGCGCCGAGCGCGCGGCCGTGGCCCTCGCCGACATTGAGGACGTGACGCCGGCCGCGGTCGCCTACCTCAACCGCCTCTCGGACCTGCTGTTCGTGCTGGCCCGCGCCGCCAACCGCGACGCCGGGGGCGACGTGCTCTGGCGCCCGGGCGGCGGCGAGGACCGGCCCGGCTAACCCGCGGGGGCGAACCGCACCCGGCGCTCCGCCGGGTCGGCCACCACGAGGCGCGCCCGCAGCCGGGTGCCCGGCTCCGCGCCGCCGTCCAGCGGCGCCACCACCGCCGGGTCGGTCACCTGCACGGTGGCGCGGTCGTCGCGCACGTCCACGACGGTCACGTCGAAGACCTCCCCGACCCGCCCCGCCAGCACGGCCGCCTCCACGACGTCCACCGCCGCGCGCTCGGCGCCGCGGGCCCGCCGCCCGGCATCGGCCATCGTCGCCGCCACCGGCTCCAGCGCCTCCAGGGCCCAGGCGGGCGGCTCCCGGCCCGCGCCGGCGGCCAGGACGATCTCGTTGGCCACGCGGTCCGCGAGGCGCCGCAGGGGCGCCGTGACGTGCGCGTACGGCGCGGCGATCGCCGCGTGCACGGGGGGCTCGCCGTCCCCGCGTCGCCAGGGCGTGTACGCGGCGCCGCCGAACAGGCGGGTGGCGCGGGCGGCGAAGGCGGCGTGCAGCGGGTCCGCGGGGTCCAGGCCGCGCACCACGTCGCCGTAGCGGGCGCCCTCCGGCCAGGGCACGCCCAGGGCGAGGGCGCTGCGGCGCAGCGACTCCAGCTCCCGCGGCTCGGCGGGGGCGAGGGTGCGGAACAGGCCGATCCCGGCCGCGATCATCATGTCCGCCGCGCACATGCCCGTGAGCAGCGAGACCTGCGCGTTCCAGTCCTCCACCGGCAGGGTGACCTCGTAGGCGAGCGCGTACCCGCCGTCCGCGGGGACCACCTCCTGCACCGGAACGCTCAGGCTGACGCCGCCGCGGGCCGCCTCGACCGCCAGGCGCAGCACGCCGACCTCGCGCAACAGGGCGAGGGTCTCCGGGGCGTCCCCGCCGTCGATGGCGCGCTGGGCCTCCGCGTAGGTCAGGCGCTCGCGGCTGCGCACCACCGCCCGCTCCAGGGACACCTCGCCCGGCGTCCCGTCGGCGTCCAGGGCGATCGTCCAGAGCAGGGCGCGCCGGTCCTGGCCCGGCAGCAGGCTGGCGACCCCCTCGCCGATGGCCGGCGGGTGCAGGGGCACGCGGCGGTCGGGCATGTACGTCGTGATCCCGCGGCGGCGCGCCTCCGCGTCCACCGGGCCGCCCACCGGCACCACGGCCGCCACGTCGGCGATGGCGTAGTGCACGAGGGTCCCGGACCCCCGCGCGGTGATGGCGAGCGCCTGATCCAGGTCCATCGACCCGGGCGGGTCGATCGTCAGGAGCGGCAGGTCGCGGCGGTCCGCCGGCGCGGGACCGGCCGCCGCGGCCGCCGCGGCGGCCTCCTCCACCTCCCGCGGGAACGACTCGGGGAGGCCCTGCTCCCGGCGGATCGCGGCGAAATGGGGCGCCAGGTCCGCCGCCGGGGCCCGGAGCCGCACCGGTGCGGTCGCCACGAGGTGCCTACCCGCCCTCGGAGCTGAAGTGCTGGTAGTCCTTGATGCCGCTCCAGCGGCCGCCCCACTCCCAGCCGCGGGCGTCGAAGGCGCGGGTCACGACCCCGCCCTCCACGATCACGCCCTTCCGGGGCCGCCGGTCGAGGTAGGGGACGCTGCGCCGGTGCGACGTGGTCCCGCCGGACACGTACGGGTTCTCCAGCGGGTTGAGGTCGATCGCCCGGCCGTAGGCGTGCTGCGACCAGTTGCCGGAGCCCGTGGCCGAGCGGCAGTTGAAGGCCGAGGTGTTATCGGCCTCGATGGAGGCGAAGTCGTCGCCTCCGTAGCGCTGGATGGGCTGGATGCGGCGGATGGGGAACCGGGCCCGGTAGAGCGCGCGGAACACCTCGACGACGTCGCGGGCGACGGCGTAGTGGACGACGATGCCGCCCCGCTTCACCCGGCCGTCGAAGCCGACGAACGGGACGCTCACGTGGCGCAGCCGCGCGAGGCCGACCGGGCAGCCGGGGCGCCAGACCGACGGGGTCATCGCGCTCCGCTCCTCGGCCGTGAGCACGCGGACCACGGCGCGGTAGGGGGGATCGGCGCCGGTCGCGCCCGCGGGCACGGCGAGCAGGGCGGCGCCCACGGCCGCGAGGGCGGCCAGGGCCCCCCGGGCGGGGCGGCGGGTCATCGCGGGCACGCTAGCGGCCGCGGCGCCCCGGGTCACGGAGGCGCGGCCCCTCGCGCCTAGTAGCGGCGGGCCCCCGCGTACGACTCGGCGTGGTACGCCTCGTAGAGGGAGCCGATGGTGACCGTCTCGCCGGGGCCGGCGGCGTGCACGAACTGGCCGTCGCCGAGGTACAGGCCGACGTGGTCGATCATCCCGGACGGGTCCGAGAAGAAGACCGCGTCGCCGGCCTCCAGGTCCGCCGGCTCCACCTCCGTGCCGACGCGCGACTGGGCCACGGGGTCGCGAGGGATGGTGACGCCCTGCTTCCGGTAGGCCCACGAGACGAGGCCGCCGGCGTCGAAGCCCGCGGAGGGCGAGGCGCCCGCGCGGACGGTGCGCGCGCCGAGCTGCGCGAGGGCGCTCTCGGCGGCCTCGGGGCCCGTGCCGGACGCGCCGAGCTCGGGCTCCGGCGTGATGACCGGGATCGTCGTGGCGATCACCGGCAGGCCGGCCTGCGGCGTATCCGCCGGCGCGGTGCCGGCGACCGGTGCCGCGGCCACCGAGGTGAACACCGCGCTGTTCGGGTCGCCGCCCTGCTCGGCGTAGTAGATGCCGACGTTCCGCGTCCAGTTGGAGTTGAGGTTCGTCGGGTCGTTCGACGCCCCGTGGGGCGCCCAGCGGGCCTGGATGGCGGGGATCGTGACGAGGCCGGAGCCCTTGTAGAGGTTCCCGCCCAGGTTCTGCGCCGCCGCCCGGATGCCGTCGGACCACGAGGCGTAGACGATGTGCGGGCCCATGCCGAACGGGTTGTGGATCGTCTGCGACGGCCCGTAGGTGCCGAAGGACGTCTCCGAGCCCGCGATGGCGACCAGGAAGCGGGGGTCCAGCCCGACCGCGCGCGACTCGGTGACGAACACCGCGCCGAGGCCGGTGAGGGGGCTGGCCTTGGAGGCGAGGTAGCCGTCGATCTGCCGGGCCAGGGTGGCGTCGTCGCCGACGACGGCCGGGCGGCGCTCGTCGGGGAGGGGGATCACGCCGGGCGTCCCGGGCGTCACCGCCTGCGTGGCCGCGTCGTCCGTGTCGTCGGCGGGCGGGTCGCCCAGCACGACCACGGGGCCGTCGTCCTCGCCCGCGCCGGGGGATTCGGTCAGCTCGCCCTCGTCCCCGGCCGCGTCGTCCTCCTCGGCGGCCGCGGCGCTCTCGGCGGCGTGACGGGCCTCGAGGCCCGACTCCAGCCGCACCAGCTCGGCCTTCTGCTTCTGCAGCCGGCGCTCCAGGCGCTCCAGCTCGGCGCGCTCGGCGCCCCCGAGGCCCTCCGCCGCGCTACGCGCCTGCAGCAGCTCGGCGCTCAGGCGGTCCACCCGGTCCCGCGCGACGGCGATCTCGGCGGCCGTGGCCGCGACGGCCGGCGCCGCCGGGACGGCCAGGAGGGCGATGGAGAGGGCCGCGACGAGCGCGCGACGCGGACGGGGAGGTCCGGGCATCACCCATGGCATCGACACAGCCCCGGGCGCGCTTGAGGCGCGCCGGGCGTCCCATTAGGGCCTGACGGCCCCCACGTAGTCGCTGCGGTCGCCCATGCTGGAGACCTTGACGACGTCGCCGGTCTGCGGGGCGTGCACGTACTGGCCGCCGCCGATGTAGATGCCCATGTGGCCGAGGCCGCGCCAGAACACGAGGTCGCCGGCCTGCAGCTGGTCGGAGGGCACCTTCGGGAACGCGTTGTAGATCGCGACCGTGTAGTGCGGGACGCTCTTGCCGATCTGGGCGTAGGCCCAGGACGCGAGCCCGCTGCAGTCGAAGCCGGACGGCGAGGCGCCGCCCCAGACGTAGGGGACGCCGAGCTGGGACATCGCGGCGCTCGCGGCGGCCGCGTTGCCGCTGCCGGACGGGAGCGGGGTGGACGGCGCGGCGGCCGGGTCGGCGGCCGGCGTCGCGGGGTCCGCGGCGGGCGTCTCGCCGCCGCCCGCGCTGGGCGCGCTGCTGGTGGTCGCCGCGGCGGCCGCGGCGGCGCGCTGCTCGGCCAGGAGGCGCTGGGCCTCGGCCTCGCGGCGCTTGCGCTCCTCCTCCGCCGCGATGAGGTTCCGCAGCTCCGCGCTGGCGTTGTCGAGGACGGCCTGGCGCTGGGCGAGGAGGGACTCGACCCGCTCCTGCTCGCGGGCGCGGGTGGCGACGGCCTCCTCGGCGGTCGCCCGGTCCTTGACGAGCTGGGCCCGGAGCTCGGCCAGCGTGGCCTTGTGCTCGCGGAGACCCACGACGACGTCGGCGTCCTGCTGGCCGACGCGGTCGAGCAGGTCCATCTGGTCGGACGCCTCGGCGATGGAGCCGCTCGTGATGAGCACCTCGGCCAGCGTGGGCTGGGGCGTGGCGTAGAGACCGCGGAGGCGCTCGGCGAGGGCCGTGCGGGAGACCTTCAGGTCCTTCTCGGTCTGCTTGGTCTTCGCGGTGTTCTCGTCGATCCGCGCGTTGACCTGGCCCAGCTCGTAGCGGGCGCCGTTGTACGCCTCGGCTGCGACCTCGACCTGGACGTTGATGCTGTCCAGCTCCGACTGGATCTGCGCGACCTCGGCCCGCTGTGCCTCGATGGCCGCCGGCTCGGTCGTCGCGATGCCCGCTCCGAACGCCAGTGCGGTGGCGGCCAGAGCGGCAAGCCCGAGGGCCATGAGGTTACGCCGGGGTCTCAGAAAGCGGTCTCCTGTGCGGTGCCAGGGGTCGCCGGAGCGGTGGGCTGCCGTCCGTCGCGGGGCCACGCTACCACCTCGCGACGCCGTTGCACAAACCCATCGTCCGTCAGCGGGCGTCGCATGAGGGTGACACCCGGTTCGTTGAGGCCGTCCGGTAAAAGGGTGAGAATGCCCGCTGTGAGGCCATTCCACGCCTTCGTGGCGGCTGTCCTGGCGCTGGCGGTCGTCGCGCTCCCCGTCGCGTCCGCCCAGGACCCCGGATCCCCGCCGTCATCGGAGGCGACGGGCTACGCGGCCCTGCTGCCTGGCGGCACCCAGGGGGGTGTGACGGCCCTGTCGGCGGGGCCCTCCGAGCGGACCGGCGGCGCCGGCGGCCTGCGCCCGTCGGGCGGCGGGTCGATCGGCTCGGTGGACGTCCACGTGAAGGCGGTCACCGCGGGCACCGGGGCCCGCGCGGAGGGGACCGTGCGCGCCTCCGGCATCACGCTCCTGGACGGCCGTGTGTCGGTGGGGTCGCTCGTCATGTCCGCCCGCGCCGGGGCCGGGCCGGACGCGGGCGCGACCGGCGTCGTGGAGGCGTCCGCCTCGGGGGTGACGGTGGACGGCACCGCCGTCTCCGCCGGCCCGGGCTCGCGGGTGGAGGTGCCGGGCATCGGGGCCCTGATCTTCTTCGAGAGCGTCGCCGACGGCTCCGGTTCCCTGCGGGCGAACGCGCTGCGGGTGGAGGTGAGCGACCCGGCGGCGGCCGCGATCATCGGGCGGCCCTTCGTGATCGGGCACCTCGAGCTGACCGCCGCGGAGGGCACCGCCCCGGCGCCCGCCACGACGGCCCCGGGGACGACGACCGCGCCCCGCGAGCCGGCGCCGCGCGAGCGCGACGCCCGGGACGACGGCGGCGATGAGGGCCCGGCGACCCCGGATCCCCGCGTCACCTCCCCCTTCACGCCCACCCAGGGCCTCGGCCTGCCGCGCCGCGCGGCGCCCGCGACGACGATCAGCCCGGGCGACGGCTACGTCTTCCCGGTGCTCGGCGACGTCTCGTTCGTGGACGACTACGGCGCCCCGCGGGCCGGCACCGGCTGGCACCACGGCAACGACCTCTTCGCCGCCACCGGGACGCCGATCGTGGCCGTCGCCGACGGGACGCTGTCCAAGGTCGGCGTCAACACCCTCGGCGGCAACCGTCTGTGGCTGACGGACGGCGCCGGCAACGCCTTCTACTACGCCCACCTGTCGGCGTACGCCCCCGCGGCGGTGGAGGGCGCCCGCGTGAGCCGCGGCCAGGTGATCGGCTTCGTGGGCAACACGGGCCAGGCGATCACGACGCCCCCGCACCTGCACTTCGAGATCCACCCGGGGGCGGGCGACAGCGTCAACCCGTACCCCTATCTGGTCGCCTGGCAGCGGGGCTCGGACATCCCGCGCGCGTTCGCCCAGGCCACCGTCTCGCCGGCCCCCGCGCCGGCATCCGGCGCCGTGCTGGTCGACGGAATCCCCGAGGTGGACGTCGCCCCCGCGCCCGCCGACGGGCTCGCGACGCCGGCCTCCTAGAGCCTCTGGCGCCCGATCGCCGCGAGGAAGGCCTCCAGGGCCCCCGCGACCGCCGTCGGGGCGTCGTGCCCGAGGCCGTGCGCCGCGCGCGGGATCTCGGCCACGTGGGCGCCACCGGCCCGCTCCGCGAGCGCGGAGGCCCAGCGGGCGGTGGTGAGCGGGTCGCGGCGGCCCCGCACGATGAGCACCGGGGCCGGGACGCCCGCGACGAGGTCGCCGAGGGGCAGGCCGGAGGCCTCGCGCAGCGTGGAGAGCACGCGGCGGGGACCCGCCCGCAGGTAGTCGCGGGCGCCGCCGGCGACGAGGGACGGCCGCTCCATGGGGGCGTCGGCGGTGAGGCGCAGCACCTGGCCGAGGGCGCCCCCGGGCAGGTCGTCGAAGGCGGGGGACAGCAGGGCGACGGCCGCCGCGGCCTCGGGGCGGCGGGCCGCGGCGAGGCAGGCGACGTGGCAGCCCCAGGAGTGGCCGACGAGGGCCACCGGCCCCAGGCCGCGGGCGGCGAGGAAGGCGTCGAGGGCGGCGGCCGCGTCGGGGGTGCTCCAGACCCGATCCGCCTCGGTGAGCCCGAACCCCGGGAGGTCGCAGACGACCACGAGGCGGCGCTCGGAGAGCCGCTCCGCCAGCGGCCCGAGGCTGGCGGCGGAGACCCCGAGGCCGTGGACCATGACGACCGGCCCCGCGGAGCGCCCGGGCGGCCGCAGGATGCGGGCGTGCATCCGGACGCCCATCACCGGCGTCCAGGTGCTCAGCGCGCGCGGGTGGTGCTCGGCGGCCAGCCGGTGCGCTACGAGGTGTCGGGCGCGGGGCCGGCGGTGGTGCTGGTGCACGGCCTCGGCGGCTCCGCCCGGTGGTGGCGCGGGACGGCGGCGTCGCTGGCGCGCTCGCATCGGGTGATCGTGCCCGACCTCCCGGGGTTCGGCTACGGGAGCGGGGCCCCGTTCTCCCTGCGCGACGCGCCGCCGCTGCTGGACGCGCTGCTCGACGCCCTCGGCGCCCGCGAGGCGGCCCTCGTGGGCCACTCCTTCGGGGCGCTCGCCTGCATGGCGACCGCGGCCGCCCAGCCGGACCGGGTGTCCCGCCTCGTCCTCGTGGGGCCGCCGGTGACGACCGCGTCCCCCGGGCTGGTGGGGAACGTCCTGCCCGTCGCCCGCACGGTCCTCGGCCTCCCCCCGTCCGCGGTCCTGACGGTGCTCGGCGATGCCGCCACCCGGTCCCCCCTGGCCCTGCTGCGCGCGGCGGGCGAGATCCTGTCCCACGGCGAGCCGGCCGGCGGCGCGGCGGCCGTGCCGACGATGGTGGTGTGGGGGGAGCGGGACGTCCTGGTGCCCCTGGAGCGCGCCGCCTGGGTGGAGCGGGCGCTCCCCGAGGCCGACCTCCGCGTCATCGCCGGCGCCGGCCACGTCCCGATGCTCGACCGCCCCGCGGCCTTCAGCGCCCTCCTTGAGAGGTTCCTGGGCGATACGTAGGGCTGGGCCGAGGGGTGCCGACGTCGTGCCGTCTTTCGCGCGGTGGCCGTCACACGTCACTCGGGGCTCCGGCGGGGATCCAAGTGGCACTCCGAGGGCGCCGGGACTGGCGCGTGCGACGCGGCTCAGCCCGTGTGTGTCGTCTCGGTGCCGTCTGGCGCGCGGGGGCCGTCGCACGTCACTCGGGGCTCCGGCGGGGGTCCAAGTGGAACCGGGGGGCATCCGGGAGTGGCGCGCCAGCCGGCCCTCGCCCCGTGGCCCAAGTGGAACCCGGGCAGAGAATCCCTGCTCAGGAAGTGGTTCTCAGGGCCTTCGGAGCTTACGCCCCGAAGGAGTCACCGCAGGAGCAGGTGGAGGTGGCGTTCGGGTTGTTGATCCGGAAACCGCGGCGCAGGAGGCCCTGCTCGTAGTCGATCACCGAGCCGGTGACGTGGATCGCGGACTTCAGGTCCATGAGCATCGTGACGCCGTTGGACTCCACCGCGCGGTCGCCCGCGGAGGCGGTCTCGCCGGGCTCCAGCAGGTCGAGCTTGTACTCCAGGCCGGAGCAGCCGCCGGCGAGGATGCGCAGGCGCACCCCTTCCGGGCGGCCGGCGTCGCGGGCCGAGGAGCGGATGTAGTCGGCGGCGGCGGGGGAGATGGTCACGAACGCCTGCCCGCCGGCCTCGGCGGCGCGGGCGGCCTTCGCGCGGGCGCGCGCGGCGGCCTTCTTCTCCTCCAGGGTGAGCGGCCGGTCCGGGGCCTCCGGCGGCGCGGCTGCGGCGGCCGCGGCGGTCTCAGCCATAGCCCATCACCTTCATCAGGAACCGCCCCTCCTCGGTCATCGAATCGGGCGACCACGGCGGGTCCCACACCCAGTTGACGTCGACGGTGGTGACGCCGTCGAGGCCCTCCAGCGCGGCGCGTGAGTCCCCGAGGATCTGCTCGGTGAGGGGGCAGCCCATCGACGTGAGCGTCATGTCGAGGACGACGTGGCCCTCCTCGTCGATGTTCACGCCGTAGAGGAGGCCGAGGTCGACGACGTTCACGCCGAGCTCCGGGTCCTCCACCTGCTTCATCGCGCTGCGGATCTCGTCCTCGCCGACCATCACCCGACCTCCTGGGTCTCGTGCCGGTACGTCTGGATCGCGTCCTTCACCGCCATCCAGCCGAGCAGGGCGCACTTGATGCGCACCGGGTACCTCGCCACGCCCTCCAGGGCGATGGCGTCGCCGAGGCGCTCCTCGTCGGCCGCCTCGTCGCCGTGCATCACCAGGCGGAAGTGCTCCACCAGGGCGAGCGCGTCCTCCAGGCTGAGGCCGGTCACGGCCTCGCTCATCATCGACACCGACGCCTGCGAGATGGAGCAGCCCTGGCCCATGTGGGCCAGCTCGGTCACGACGCCGTCCTCGATCACGAGCTCCAGGTGCACCTCGTCGCCGCACAACGGGTTGTGCTGGTCGACCGACACGGTCGGGTGCTCCAGCGTCCCCTCGCCGCGCTTGCGGCGGTAGTGGTCGAGGATCAGCTCCTGGTACAGGTCGTCGAGGCCGCCCACGTGCTCCCCCGGCTAGCGGAACGCGGCCCGCGCGGCGTGGAGTGCACGCACGAGCGCGTCGATGTCGTCATGGGAATTGTAGAGATAGGTGCTCGCGCGGGCCGTGGCCCCCACGCCGAGCACCCGCATCAGCGGCTTCGCGCAGTGGTGGCCGGCCCGGACGCAGACCCCGTGCTGGTCGATGAGCTGCGCGATGTCGTGCGGATGCAGGTCGTCCATGGAGAACGAGACGGCGCACCCGCGGATCTGCGGGTCCCGGGGCCCGTAGATCGTGAGCCCCTCGATCTCGCCGAGCGCGTCCAGGGTGCGGGCCGTGAGATCCCGCTCGTGCTCCCGGACCGCGTCCAGGCCGACGCCCATCAGGTACTCGGCCGCCGCGCCGATGCCGACGGCCTCGGCGATCGGCGGCGTCCCCGCCTCGAACTTCCAGGGCAGGTCGGCCCAGGTGGAGCCGGCCGTCGTGACGTCGGAGATCATCTCGCCGCCGCCCAGGAACGGCTCCATCGCCTCCAGCACGGGCACGCGGCCCACCAGCACCCCGATCCCGGTCGGCCCGAGCATCTTGTGGCCGGTGAAGGCCATGAAGTCGCAGCCGAGGGCGCCGAAGTCCACCGGCATGTGGGGGACGCTCTGCGAGGCGTCCACCAGGCAGAGGGCGCCGGCCTCGTGGGCCATCGCGGCGATCTCGGCGACCGGGTTGATCGTGCCGAGGACGTTGCTCGCGTGGACGACGCCGACCATCCGCACCCGGCCGCCGCCGATGATGCGCCGGGCGGCCTCCAGGTCGAGCACGCCCTCGGGCGTGACGGGGATGAACTCGACGCTCGCCCCCGTGATCTCCGCGACGATCTGCCACGGGACGATCCCGGAGTGGTGCTCCATCTCCGTGACCACGACCGTGTCGCCGGCCCGGAGGTTCCGCACCCCCCAGGCCCACGCGACCAGGTTGATCGCCTCCGAGGCGTTCTTCGTGAGCACGACGCCCTCGCGCGGGCTGCCGACCAGCCGGGCGACGCTGTCGCGCCCGGCCTCGAAGCGCGCAGTGGCCTCGGCCGCCAGCTCGTAGACGCCCCGGTGCACGTTGGCGTTCGTCTCGCGGTAGTAGGCGTCCATCGCCGCGAGCACGGGCAGCGGCTTCTGCGAGGTCGCCGCCGAGTCGAGGTAGACCAGCGGGGCGCCGTGCACCTGCCGCCCCATGATGGGGAAGTCGGCCCTGACCGCCCCCCAGTCGGTGGTCGCGGCGGTGCCCATGGGTTATCCGGCGGTGGGCGCCGCGGCCTCCTCGGCCGCGCCGAACTCGACGTACCCGTTCTCCTCGAGGTGGTCCGCCAGCTCCGGGCCGCCGGTGCGGGCGATGCGGCCCTCGAACATCACGTGGACGACGTCCGGCGTGATGTAGCGCAGGATCCGCGTGTAGTGCGTGATGATGAGGACGCCGAGCTCCGGGCCGCGCATCGTGTTGACGCCCTCGGACACGACCTTCAGGGCGTCCACGTCGAGGCCGGAGTCGGTCTCGTCGAGCACGGCGAACTTCGGCTCGATCATCGCCATCTGGAGGATCTCGTGGCGCTTCTTCTCGCCGCCCGAGAAGCCCTCGTTGAGGTAGCGGTCCGCGAAGGCGCGGTCGAAGCCGAGCAGCTTCGACTTCTCGTCGAAGAGCTTGATGAAGTCGCGCGGGGAGATCTCCTCGCCGCGGATCGCGTTGAGCGAGGTCCGCAGGAAGTTCATGACCGACACACCGGGGACCTCGACCGGGTACTGCATGGCGAGGAAGAGGCCGAGCTTGGCGCGCTCGTCCGGCTCCATCTCGGCGATGTCCTCGCCGGCGAACTTCGCCGTGCCGCCGGTGATCTCGTAGCGCGGGTGCCCCGCCAGCGCGTAGGCCAGCGTGCTCTTGCCGGAGCCGTTCGGGCCCATCAGCGCGTGGACCTCGCCCTGGGGGACCGTCAGGTCGACCCCCTTCAGGATCGGGGTTCCGTCCACGGCGACCTCGAGGCCGCTGATCTGCAGGATGGGATCGCTCACGTCACTCCTCGAAGCTGGCTAGCGGAACAGTGGATGGTCGCGGCTGGGCGTGGGGTCGAGCAGCACGCGGCCGTCGCGGACCTCCACGGGGAAGGTGGGAAGGGGGCGGGTGGCGGGCGGGCTGAGGACCTCGCCCGTCACGAGGGAGAAGGCGGCGCCGTGGCGCGGGCACTCGATCGTGTCGCCCTCGACCCATCCGCCGGACAGGGACTCCAGCGCGTGGGTGCAGACGTCGTGCACGGCGTGGACCGTGCCGTCGACGTTCACCAGGCACACCGGGATCTCGCCCGCGCGGACGAGCACGGGCTCGCCGGGGGCGAGCTCGTCGAGGGCGGCGACGTCGATCACGCCAGCTTGGCCTGGACCGCCGCCTCGAGCTCCTCGCGCAGCTCCTCCAGGCTCACGTGCTCGAGCACCTCCTGGAGGAAGCCCATCACGATGAGGCGCTTGGCCTGCGGCGTCGGGACGCCGCGCGACTGGAGGTAGAAGAGGTGCTCGTCGTCCACGCGGCCGACCGCGCCGGCGTGGGAGCACTTCACCTCGGCGGTCTCGATCTCCAGGAACGGGATCGTGTCCGCGCGCGCCCCGTCGTTGAGGACGAGGTTGCGGTTGGTCTGGTACGCGTCGGTGCCCGGCGCGCCGGGCGGCACCACGAGGTTCCCGAAGAACACCGTGTGGGCCTTGTCCTGGATCGCGCCCTTGTAGAGCAGGTTCGAGTAGGACTGCGGGGCCTCGTGCCGCGCGACCACCCGGTGCTCGAAGTGCTGGTCGTCGCCCGCGAAGTAGAGGCCGAGGGCGCGGGCGTCGGCGCCCGGGCCGGTGACGACCATCGTGGGCTCCACGCGCACGACGTCGCCGCCGAGGGTCACCACCACCGACCGGGCCCGCGCGTCGCGGCCCACGTCGGCGCGCAGCAGCGCGTGGTGGCGCACGCCGGCGCCCCAGTCGATCACGGAGACGTGCTCCAGCTCGGCGCCCTGGCCGACGTACAGCTCCACGACCGAGGAGGCCGTGAGCGGCGCGCCGAGGTCGCCGGAGGTGTAGCGCTCGATGACCGTCGCCTTGGCGCCGTCCTCGACCACGACCAGCGAGCGGCCGAAGACGCGGCCGCTGGCGCCGGTGGCGGCCAGCACGGCCTCGACCGGCAGCTCCACCTCGACGCCCCGGGGGACGTAGACGAACAGGCCGCCGTCCCAGCGGGCGGCGTTGAGGGCGCCGGGGCGCTCCTCGAAGCCGATCAGCCCGTAGAGCCGGTCGCGCACGAGCGCGTCGTGCTCGGCGAGCGCGGAGCCCAGCTCCGCGACGATGACGCCCTCGGGCAGCGCCTCCAGCGCCGGCGCGGAGGGCGCGCCGTCGGTGAGGGTGAGCCGCGCCGCGCGGGCGCCCCCGGAGGTCGCCGGCACCGCGGCGGCGCCCGGGGCCTCGGGCTCCGGACCGCCCAGGCCGAGGTCGGCCGGCGGCGTGAACCGCCAGTCCTCCTCGCGGCCGGTCAGGTCGGGGAGTGAGGCCAGGTTCTCCCCGGCCGCGTTGCGGGCGTCCTCCGCCCAGGTCGCGCTAGCCAATCGAGCCCTCCATCTGCAGCTCGATGAGCCGGTTCAGCTCGACCGCGTACTCCATCGGCAGCTCCTTCGCGATCGGCTCGATGAACCCGCGCACGATCATGGCCATGGCCTCCTCCTCGGAGAGCCCGCGGCTCATGAGGTAGAAGATCTGGTCGTCGGCGACCTTGGACACCGTGGCCTCGTGGCCGATCGAGGTGTCCTCCTCGCGGATGTCCATGTAGGGGTAGGTGTCCGAGCGGCTGTCCTCGTCGAGGAGCAGCGCGTCGCAGACGACCGACGCCTTGGCGCGCTTGGCGCCCGGCTCCACCTGGACGAGGCCGCGGTAGCTCGTGCGCCCACCGCCGCGCGAGATCGACTTGGAGACGATCGTCGAGGACGTGTCCGGGGCGACGTGCACCATCTTCGCGCCGGCGTCCTGGTGCATCCCCTCGGAGGCCATCGCCACCGACAGCACCTCGCCGCGGGCGCCGCGGCCGGTCATCCAGACGGCCGGGTACTTCATCGTCAGCTTGGAGCCGAGGTTGCCGTCGACCCACTCCATCGTGGCGTTCTCCTGCGCGACCGCCCGCTTGGTGACGAGGTTGTAGACGTTCGTCGACCAGTTCTGGATGGTCGTGTACCGGCAGCGCGCGCCCTCCTTGACGATGATCTCGACCACGGCCGAGTGGAGGGAGTCGCTGGTGTAGATGGGGGCGGTGCAGCCCTCGACGTAGTGCACGAACGAGCCGGGCTCGCAGATGATGAGCGTCCGCTCGAACTGGCCCATGTTCTCCGCGTTGATGCGGAAGTAGGCCTGCAGCGGGATCTCGACCTCGACGCCCGGCGGCACCCAGATGAACGACCCGCCGGACCACACGGCCGAGTTGAGCGCGGCGAGCTTGTTGTCGCCGGGCGGGATGACCGTCGCCCAGTGCTCCTTGAAGAGCTCCTCGTGCTCACGGAGCGCGGTGTCCGTGTCGCAGAAGATGACGCCCTTCTTCTCGAGGTCCTCGCGGATCGAGTGGTAGACGACCTCGCTCTCGTACTGCGCGGAGACGCCGGAGAGGTACTTCTGCTCGGCCTCCGGGATGCCCAGGCGGTCGAACGTGTTCTTGATGTCGGCCGGGACGTCGTTCCAGTCCGTGCTCTGCTTCTCCGACGAGCGGATGAAGTAGAAGATGTTCTGGAAGTCGATGCCGCTCATGTCCCCGCCCCAGTCGGGCATGGGCTTGCGCTCGAAGATCTCCAGCGCGCGCAGCCGGAACTTGAGCATCCACTCGGGCTCGCCCTTCAGGAACGAGATCTCGCGGACGACGTCGGCGTTGAGCCCGCGCTTGGGCTCGAACACGTAGTTCGCCGGGTCGTGCCAGCCGAACTTGTACTGGCCGAGATCGATGTCGGGCGGCTTCACTGTGGACACGGGCCCTCCCCGGTCGCGTGTGGAACTCGGTGTCGGCTCTAAAGGATACGCGCATCGCCGGAATGACGTCGGGGACGGACGCCCCCCGTCGCTCCGGCCGCGGCGGGACCCGGGGCCGACGGGCCCCAGCCTAGCCTGTCGCGCTCCGGTCGTCCGCTACGAGGCGGCGCCCTCCGCCCGCTCCACCACCGTGCGGCGGCCGAGCACCCGTGTCCAGAGGACGATCGTGTTGCCCGCGGCGTCCACCGCGAGCGCCGGCGGACCGGTCTGCGGCACGCCGCGGCCGGACAGGACCTCGGTCGGCCCGATCGCGCCGTCGGCGCCGCGGGAGGCGCCCATGACACGGCCGGACGACACCCAGGCCACGGCGCCGCGCCGGGCCGTCTCGGCCATCCCGACGCGGATCCCGCTGGTCGCGTCGGACGCCGGGCCCAGGGTGGCCGGTGCGCCCACGCCGAGCTCGGACGCGATGGCCGCGGCTCGCGGGCGTCCCGCGCGGTCGCTCCAGGCCGTGAGCGCGTCGCCCGATGCGCCGACCGCGATGCGCGGCGCGCCGGCCTCCAGCTCGGCGCGCTCGGCGGGGCCGAGCGACGGCAGCGACTGCAGGGCGAGGCGCGTCGTGACGTCCCCCCGCCACCAGCGCAGGGAGCCCTCGGCGTCGGCGCTCACGGCCGTGGCCCGGCCGGCGTCCGAGACCACCAGGTTCGCCGAGACGTCCACGAGGGAGCGGAACGGCAGCTCGGCCTCCGCGCCGAACTCCTCGCCCGCGCCGCGCGAGATGGCGAGCGCCGTGGCGCGGCCGCCGGGCAGGTCGCACTGCCACCAGACGACGGCGTGGCCGCGGCCGCCCACGGCGACCCGGGGCAGCCGGACCTCGGAGCAGAGGGTGGAGCGGGACACGCGCCGCGGGGCGGCCCAGGTGCCGTCGGTGCCGCGGGTGGTGACCTGCACCTCGCCCACGAAGCCGGGCACCCGCGGCGAGGTGCCGGTGCCCCAGTGCCACGCCACGACGGCCGCGCCGGCGTCGTCCACGCCCAGGCGCGGCGGCCCGACCTTCTGGCGCGTGCTGGAGAGGGTGGTGATGGGGCTCCAGCGGCTGTCGGCGGCGGCGCGGGTGCGCGCCCGGGCGACGTAGACCGCCTGGCGGCGGAGGCCGTCGGGGGTGCGGACCCGCCGCACCCGGTCGACCTGGCGCCAGGTGACGATGACCTGCCCCTGGGCGTCGACCGCCACCTGGGGGTCGATCGCCGGTCGGCCGCGGCGGCTGATCCCCTCCGGGCGGCTCCACTGCCCCCCGGCGGGCCGCATCGAGACCACGATCATCGCCTCGCGCCGGGCCCCCCGGACCCAGACCGCGGCGGCGTCGCCACGGTCGTTGACGGCCACGTCGGGCGAGCGGGCCGGCAGCGGGCCCACCGACGCGCGCTGAGGCGACTCGAAGGCCCCGAGGGCCGTGGGCGCGGATGCCAGCGTCGTCACGGCGACGGAGACGAGCAGCATGCGACCGGGCCTCATGGGACGGAAGGTACATCGGTCCGGTGTATCCTGGGCGAAGACCGGGCGCCTGGTGGTCGCGAGGGGGGCGTTGTGGGGACGGGTGAGGAGGAGCGCGCCGAGCGGGACATCGGCCGGCTGGCCGCCGCGCTGGGCGACGCGACCCGCCGGAGGGTGTTCTTCGCCGTGCGCGGCGCGGGGCACGACCTGTCGAAGGACGACGTCGCCGCCGAGGTCGGCATCGACCGCCGCCTCGCGGGGTTCCACCTGGACAAGCTCGTCGAGCACGGCTTCCTGGAGGCCGAGTTCCGGCGTGACGCGGGCCGCTCCGGCCCGGGCGCGGGGCGCCCGCCGAAGCGCTACCGCACCGCCGACGCCGAGGTGCTCGTGGCCCTGCCGGAGCGCCATTACGACCTGCTCGCGACCCTCCTGCTGCGCGCCACCAGCGACCGCTCCGACGACGAGCCGCAGGAGGTCCTGGAGCGCGTCGGCTGGGAGTTCGGCTTCGAGCTGGGCCTGGCCGAGGTCGCGACCGGGGCCACCGCGCCCGGGGCGAAGCCCGCGGAGGCCGTCGAGGCGGTCGTGCGGCTGCTCTCCCGGTACGGCTTCGCGGCGCGGGCCGAGGGCGGCTCGGGGCTGCGCGCCTGCGCGTGCCCCTTCGAGGAGCTCGCCTTCCACGACCCGGACCGCATCTGCGGCCTCGACCGGGCCATCTGGCGGGGGATCCTCGCCGCCTTCGCCCCCGACGCGACCCTCAGCGAGGGCGAGAGCCGCGCCCGCGGCGGCGCGGCGTGCGTGGCGACCGTCGCCGACTGATCGGCGCGGCCCGCTCGATCAGGTGATCCGCACCGTCGCGACGGCGACGACCGTGCGGCCCGCGCGCAGCGTGCAGCGGTAGAGCCCGCGGGGCAGGCCCCCGGGCGACCCGATGAACGCGACGACCGTGCCGGTGCGCGCCTTCTGGGCGGCGCCGCCGGCCGGGGCGCCGTTGCGGGTCCAGGCGACGGTGATGCGGCGGCCGGCCTTCGGCCGGGCCGCGAACGCGAAGCGGGCGAAGACGCGGGAGGGCCGGCGCAGGCTCTTGGCCGCCGGTCCCCGCTGCAGGGCGCTGACATCGGCCTTCGCGACGACGCCCTCCGGGGGCGCGGGGAGCCGCACGCGGGCGTTCGCCTCGGTGAGCCGCGCGCCGGCCACGGGGCCGACCTCGGTGAGGCGCACCCGCAGCGTGCCCGGGGTGAGCGTGCGGGCGAGCGCCAGCCGGCGGGTGAAGGCGCCGGCGGCCAGCGTCACCCGCCGCCGCTGGAGCACCCGGGACCCGCGGAGCAGGGCCACCTCGACGCGGCCGCCGCGCTCGGCCGACCCCGTCAGGCGCAGCGTCCCGCGCACCCGGCTGCGCGTCCACTTGGCGGTCACCGTCGCGCGGCTCACATTGAGGGCCGGCGGCGGGGGCGGCGGCGGGGGCGCGTCGATGGTGGCCGTGCGCGGGAGCGAGAGCCCGCCGCCCACGGGGGAGGTGAACACGGTCACCTGGGCGGTGCCGGGCGCGGCCACGTCGCCGGGCGACAGCGTGGCCTGGAGGCGCGTCGGCGAGACCCACGTCGTCGGCCGGTCCGATCCGTTCCACCGCACCACGGACCGCAGCACGAAGCCGGTGCCGTCCACCGTGAGGGTCGCGCCGGGCGACCTCGCCACCGGCCGGGAGATGCCGGTCACGTCGGGCGGCGGGCCGACCGGCTGCCAGTCCGGGTGCCAGTCGACCGTGGCCATCGGGGTGAAGGTGCTGCGGACCTCGATCGAGCCGTCCGCCTCCATCACGTAGATCTCGAAGCCCTGGCCGTCGCGGCTGCTGGCGAAGACGATCCGCCGGCCGTCCGGCGAGACGGCGGGCGCGAAGTCCGACCCCGCCGAGTCGGTGAGCTGCCGCAGGTCGGAGCCGTCGGGGCGCAGGCTCCAGACCTCCGCGCTGAGCCCCCGGTCGACGACCAGGCGGGAGCCGTCGGGGAACCAGTTGGGGTTGCTGGCGTCGGGGACGATCTGGGTGCCGCCGTCGCCCACGAGGGCGCGGAGCGAGACGCCCGTGCCCCCGGAGAACTTGCGCCAGGCGATGCGCGACCCGTCGGGGGACCAGGCGGGAGCGCCATTGATGTTGTCGTTCGGCGGCGCCAGGACGGCGGGAGCGCTGCCGTTGGCGTTCATCGTCATGAGCTGCGGGGTCGCGTCGCCGAAGCCGCCGAACACGATGCGGGTGCCGTCCGGTGACCAGGCCGGGTCCCGCTCGTTCGACGGCCCGTCGTAGAGGCGGCGCTGGTCCGAGCCGTCGGCGTTCATCACCCATACGTCGTCGCCCGACGCGTTGCGGTTGGCGATGAACGCGATCTTCGTGCCGTCCGGCGACCACGAGGGGTGCGTGCCGCCGGCGAACGTGAGCTGGTCCTCGTTCCCCCCGCCCGGGTCGGCGATCCAGATCTCGCCGGCCCGCTCCCAGGCCACCTTGCCGTTGAGCCCGGGCCATGCAGCCTGGGCCACCGCGGGGACGGCCAGGAGGGTGGCGGCGGCCAGGGCCGCCGTGCGCCTCAGGGTCAGATCAGGCCCTCGCGGACCGCGCGGGCCACGGCCTGGGACCGGGTGCGCACGTTGAGCTTGGTCACGACGTCGTGGATGACGTTCTTGATCGTCCGCTCGCTGTAGGAGAGCTGCGCGGCGACCTCGCGGATCGGGTGGCCCTCGGCGACCAGGCGCAGCACCTGCTGCTCGCGCGGGTTGAGGCGGGTCAGGGACAGCCCGCGCGGCTCGAGCACCTCCTCCGAGGCGCGGGAGATGCCGCGCAGGAGGGTGCCGAGCATCTCCGGCTCCATCACGCCGGCCCCGGTGGCCGCGGCGCGCACGGCGGCGACCAGCGAGTCGGGGGTGAGGGTGTCCTTGCAGATGTAGCCCATCGACCCGGCGGCGACGGCGGCGACGACCTCGCCCTCCTCGCTGCGCGACGAGCAGACGAGCACGCGGGCGCCGGTCGTCTCGCGCACCTGGCGGATGAACTCGATGCCGCCGGTGACGCCGTGGTCGAGCACCACGACGCTCGCCTCCTGCAGCTCCGGGTGCGTCCACGCCTCACCGACGCTGCCCGCCTCGGCCACGCCGGTGATGCCGGGCGCGTCGCCCAGGCACGAGGTGAGACCCCTGCGGTAGATCGTATGGGGGTCGAGCACGAAGACCTTCACCGAGACGCCCTCGTTCCGGGGCGCGCGTCCGGCGTGCCCGTCCAGGTGGAACGAAATATAGTTCCGGGAGGTCGGCGCTGAACAGACCCCTGGAGCGTCATGCCGCTCGTCGTGAACAGCAACGCCAAAATCATCTGCGCTCACGGGGGTCAGGTCACGCTCATCCCGAAGCAGACGACCGTGCAGGTGGGCGGCGCCCCGGTCATCCGGGAGACGGACATCATGGGCGCGCCGATCATCGGGTGCGCGCAGCCCCCGACGGTGTCGTCGAAGCCCTGCACCACGGTCGTCTCGGTCCTGCCCGGCGGCAGCGCGCCGACGGTCTCCGCCGGGGGCATGCCGGTGCACCTGCAGACGCTGAGCGGCATGACCGACGGGGTCCCCCCCGGCACCGTCATGGTGGTCTCCCCGGGCCAGACGACGGTCCAGGCGTGACTTTCACGGCTCGGGCGGCGGCGTAGTGCCCCGCGAGGGCGAGATGGTGGGGCGGTACCGGATCGTCCGGGAGATCGGGCGGGGCGGCATGGCGGCCGTGTACCTCGCCCGGCAGGCCGACCTCGACCGGGACGTCGCCCTCAAGCAGCTCGGGGCGTTCCACGCCACCGACCCCGCCGCGGCCGCCCGCTTCCTGCACGAGTCCCGCATCACGGGATCGCTCGGGCACCCCAACATCGTGACCGTCCACGAGTACCTGCAGCACGACGGCACGCCCTACATCGCGATGGAGTACCTCGAGCGCGGGTCGCTCCGGCCGTACGTCCGCTCTCTGGGGCTCGCGCAGGTGACCGGAGTGCTGGAGGGCGTGCTGGCCGCCCTCGCCCACGCGTCCGAGCAGGGCATCGTCCACCGGGACCTGAAGCCCGAGAACCTCATGCTCACGCGGGCCGGCACCGTGAAGGTGGCGGACTTCGGCATCGCCAAGGCGGTCAACGAGGTCCAGACGAGCTTCGCGACGGCCACCGGCACCACCGTCGGCACCCCCGCCTACATGTCGCCCGAGCAGGCGATGGCGAAGGGGGTGGGCCCCTCGACCGACCTCTACGCGGTCGGCGTCATGGCCTACGAGATGCTCGTCGGCCGGGTCCCGTACTCGGCCGACACACCGATCGCCGTCCTGCTCCAGCACGTCAACGACCCGCTGCCGCGCCCGGCCGATGTGAAGCCCGACATCCACCCGGAGCTCGCCGCCTGGCTCGAGGCGATGCTGGAGAAGGCCCCCGCGGACCGGCCGGCCGACGCCGCCGAGGCCTGGGACCAGCTCGAAGGGATCGTCATCGGCATCCTCGGGCCGCGCTGGCGCCGCGAGGCGCGCCTGCTGGAGGGGGCGTCCGCCGGGGCCGCCCAACCCCTGACGCCCGCCCCGTTCGAGAGCATCCAGGCCCCCGCGACCCCCGCGCCGGAGAGCCGCCCGGTGGAGCCGCCGCCCGCCGAGGCCCCGGCGCCGGCCGCCCCGGGGCCGCCGCCCGCACCCGCGCCCACCGGCTTCGAGACCTTCGCGCGGGGCGCGGAGCCCGCCGCCCCGGCCGCGCCGGCCCCGGCGGCCGCCCCGGATCCCGCGCCCGCGCCGACCGGCTTCGAGACGTTCGCCCGGGGCGCACCGCCACCGGCCGCCGACCCGGCCGGGCCCGCGACCCCCGCCACCCCCGCGCCGGCGGCGCCCGCGGGCGACGACGGCTTCCAGACCTTCGAACCGCGGCCCGTGGCCGCCGCTCCCGCCGCGGCGGCCGCCGCGGACGCCCCGCCCGCGGCCCCCCCGCCGCCCACCCCGCCCCCGCCGGCGCCGCCCGCCGCCGCGGCGCCGCCGCCTGAGCCGGAGCCCGCCCACACCATCGCCCCCGAGGCGGCCGCGCCGCCCGAGGCCACGATCCCGCCGACCGGGGCGGGAACGGCGGCGCCCCCGGTTGCGGATGATGAGACGCCCGGGCTCGACGCGACCATCCCGCCCACCGGCCGCACCCCGGCGCCGTCCGGCGCGCCGCCCGCGACACCCCCCGGCGACGGTGACGGCGCTACGGGCGGGGGCGGCCCGCGCAAGGGCCTGCTCATCGGCGGCGGCGTCGTGGTCGTGGGCGCGATCATCGCGGCCGTGGTCCTCGCCATGGGCGGCGGGGGAGGCGGGGGCGGCGAGGAGGCGACGACGGAAGCGGTCCAGACCGCCCCCGTCGTGCCGGACGTCGACCTCGGCGTGGACCGGCCGGACGCGGTCGCCGGCGGCGGCGCGGTGTTCGTGGCCGACCCGTCGGGCCGGGTGCTGCGCGTCGACGGCGGCGAGACGGTCTCCCTGGACGACCCCGCCGGCCCGCGGTCGGTGGCGACCGGCGGCGGGCGCGTGGTGGTCGCCGGCGGCGACAGCCTCACGACCCTGCGGGCCCGCGACCTGCGCCCAATGACCGCGATCGCGTTCCCCGGTGCCTCGTTGCTGGCGGGGTCCGGCGCCGACATCGTCGCGGCGGCGGCCCCCGGCGAGGGGCGCGGGCGCGTCTGCCGCGTCGGCGGCGCCGACCCGGGGCCCTGCGCGTCGCTGGACTTCGCGCCGAGCGGTCTGGGCGCGGGCGCGACGACCGTGGCGGTGGCGAACCTGGAGGGCGGCACCGTGACCCTCCTCGCCGGGGGCGGCGGCACGCTGACCCCGGGCACGCCGATCCCCGTCGGCACCGAGCCGCACGGCCGCATCGTCGAGGACCGCGGACGGGCCTACGTGGCCGTCGAGCGCGGGGTCGCGGCGGTCGACATCGCGAGCGGCCAGACCGTCGGGACCTTCGCCACGCCGACCACGGCGGCCGACCTCGCCGTGACCCCGTCCGGCGTGCTCGTCGCGGCGCTGCCCGGCAGCGGGGCCGTGGCCCTCATCGACACCACCCAGGCGGCCCCCGAGCCGCGGTTCGTGGAGGTCGGCGGCCAGCCCGCGGCGCTCGCGGCGTCCGCGAGCGGCGTCCAGGCCCTCACCACCGAGGGCGAGCTGGTGGCGATCGACGTCTCCGCGGGGACCGCCGCGGCCCCCGTCGCCGTCGAGGGCTTCGGGGCGGAGGCGACCGCCCCGGCCGACCTCACCCGCATCACCTCGTCCACCTCCGGCCGCCGCATCACCCTCACGCTCGACCTGGGCGAGGGCTCCCTGCCCACCTCCGGGCTGAGGATCCCGGACGCCTCGATCGCCGACGGCCGCGCGGCCGTGGAGCTGTGGCAGGGCGGCATCACCTCGTCCGTGACGCGGCAGACGGTCGCCGGCGTGCGCGTCTCGGTGGCCCCGCGGGCCGGCCGCCTGGTCGTGGCGCTGCAGGCCGAGGCGCGCCGCTTCCAGAGCATGTCGGCGCGCGTCGCCCGGGGCGGCTCGGCCGTGGCCATCGTGCTGCTGGAGCGCCCGCCGGAGCCCGAGACGCCCGAGACGCCCACGACCCCGACGCCGACCCCCACGCCCACGCCGACCCCCACGCCGACGCCGACCCCGACGCCCACGCCGACCCCGGACCCGCCGGACTTCGAGACCGGCTGAGGGGGCTCAGCGGATGCGCGTGCGGGTCACGGCGACCAGCGTGCCGCCGGCCCTCAGCTCGGCCCGGTAGCGACCCGCGGCGAGCGCACCGGAACGAGAGCGCACGAAGGCGGACACCCGCCGCGTGCGCGTCTTCGACAATGTGGCGATCGCGCCCGAGCGGCCCGACCAGAACCAGGTGACGGTGAGTGCCCGGCCCTTACGCGGGAGGGCCGCGAAGCGGAAGTCGGCGAACAGGATGCCCGGCCCGCGCTTGATCGACGTCCGCGCCCGGCCACCGACCGCGGTGGCGATGCCCGCGCGGGCGACGACGCCCTCGCGTGGCGCGGGCACCGAGGCGCGCACCTCCTGCGGAGCGAGCTGCGCGCCGGGTCCGATGTCGGCGACGCGGACCAGATACGGCCCCGGCACCAGCCGGCCCGCCAGTGGCAGCCGGCGTGTGAAGGAGCCCGCCGCGGCCACCCGGAAGGTGCGGGTCAGGAGGGCCTTGCCCCGGCCGGAGGCGGGCAGAACGCTCAGGCGGTAGCGGGTCGCCCGGTCGGCCGACGCCGTCACGATGATCCGCCCACCCACCCGGCTCGCCTTCCAGGTGGCCGCCATCCGGACCGACCCGAGGCGGAGCGCGGGAGCCGCGACCGCCACCGTGCGCGTCGCGGTCGCCGTCGCCCCGCTCGCGTCCATCACGGTCAGCCGGGCCGTGTACGTGCCCGCCGCCGCGTAGGTGTGGCTCACGGCGGCACCGGACGCCGCGGTGCCGTCCCCGAAGTCCCAGGAGTGGGAGATGATGCCGTCGTTGACGCCGCTCGAGGCCGAGCCGTCGAACGCGACCGCGAGGGGGGCGAGGCCGGACGCCGGGCTGGCGCCGAGGGTCGCCACCGGCGGCGCGTTGACGATCCGCCGCACGGTCGATGAGCCCTCGTCGCCGATCAGGAGGCTCCCTGTCGAGTCGATCGAGATGCCGAACGGCGTGTTCAGCACGGAGCCGCTCGCCGGCCCCCCGTTGCCGGCGAAGCCTGCGGTGCCGTTGCCCGCGATGGTCGTGATGACGCCCGTCGCCGCGTCGATCCGCCGGATGCGGTGGCCCGTCGCGCCCTCGGCGACGTAGACGTTGCCGGCCCGGTCGACCGCGATCCCGGTCGCGGCGATGCGGGCCGCCGTCGCGGGCCCGCCGTCGCCGGTGGTACCGGCGGTGCCGTCGCCCGCGATCGTCGAGATCAGCCCGGTCGCGGCGTCCACCCGGCGCACGCGCCCGGCGTCGGCGATGAAGAGGTTGCCGGCCGCGTCGACGGCCACGCCACCGGGGCCCTGGAGCTGGGCCTGCGTCGCGGGGATACCGTCGCCGTTGTACCCCCCGGTGCCGGTGCCGGCCACGGTGAGCACCGACCCGCCGGGGGTGACGGCGATCACGCGCCCGCTGCCGACCGCGCCGAAGACGTTCCCGGCGGCGTCGGTGGTCAGCCCGAAGAGGCCCGGGAATCCGTCGGCGACGGTGCGGATGATCCCGGAGGTGTCGATCCTCCGGATCCTGCCGGTGCCGCCCTCCTCGGCGATGAAGACGTTGCCGGCGGGGTCGACGGCGACCCCGCTGAGGATGGTCGTCTGGGCCGACAGCGCCGGCCCGCCGTCCCCGGACGAGATGTTCTGGTAGTTGCCCGCGAACCGGCGGATGATCCCGTCGGTGCCCACCTGGCGCACACCGGGCTCCGAGCGCTGGACGACGTACACCCGGCCGGCGGCGTCGGCTGCCGCCGCCCGCGGCCGCACCAGCACGGCCGCCGTCGCGGGGCCGCCGTCACCGGCCGTGTTGGCGGCGTTCTGGGTGTTCTGGCCTGCGATGACCACGATCGGGTCGGCCCCCGTCACGGCCCACCCGGGTGCCGCGGCGGCGCCGAGCATGCCCGCCGCGAGGGCGAGGGCCGCGAGCGCCGGGCGTCTACGCAACGCGCACCCGCGCGGTCGCCACGAGCGTCCCGCCGTAGCGTAGCTCGGCGCGCCAGCGGCCCTTCGGGAGCGACCGCGGGCCCTTGATGAAGGCGATCACGACCGAGGTGCGCCCCTTGCGGTCGACCGCCACGGGCCGGCGCACGCCCGGTGCGTACCAGCTCACCGTGAGCCGCTTGCCCGGCTTCGCGCGGGCGGCGAAGCGGAAGTGGGCGAAGATGATCGAGCGGCCGCCGATGCGGGTGAAGGCGCGCCCGCCGATCTTGGTGGAGAAGAAGGCGCGGGACACGACGCCCTCGCGCGGCGCCGCTACCGTGATGCGCCGGTCGACCCGCGGCAGCAGGCCGGGGCCCGATCCGATCTCGGTGACGCGCATGAGGTACGGGCCGGGGACCATCGTGGGCTTCAGGAGCAGCCTCCGCGTGAGGGTGCCCGCGCCGGCGGCGGCGATCGTGCGGGTCACGAGCGCCTTGCCGCGCCCGTTCGCGCGCAGGACGCTGACGCGCAGGCGCGCGGCCCGGGAGGTGTTGACGCTCACCACCAGCCGCCCGCGCAGGCGGCTCGCCTTCCACTTGTTCTGCACCGTCGCGCCCGCGATCTGCAGCCCCGGCGGGGGCGGCTGCGTGACCGCGTGGATCGTGAAGGTCTGGATGCCCGAGGTGCCGCCGCCGACCGGGCCGGTGACGACCTCTACGCGGGCCGTGCCGGCCGCGGCGAGGTCGCTCGCCGGGATCGCCGCGGTGACGTGGGTGGACGACACGAAGGTCGTCGACCGGTCCTGGCCGTTCCAGCGCACCCGGGAGCGGTTCGTGAACCCGGTGCCGGTGAGCGTCAAGGTGATCCCGGCGGAGCCGGCGGTCGCCGAGTTCGGGCTGATCGCCGTGAGGGCGGGCAGCGGCGCGACCGTCTGCCAGTGAGGTTCGGTTTCGTCGATCGGGTTGGCGGTGGTGGTCCAGGCCTGCAGCTGGTTCTCAGGCCCGCCGGTGCTCAGGACCGAATAGATGTCCCAATCGCTGTTTCCCCGGAAGCTCGCGAAAGCGATACGGCTCCCATCAGGCGACCAAGCCGGTTGCTTTGCGCTTCCACCCGCCACCTCGGTGGTGTGCCGGCGCGGGTCGAGCTCCGTCCCTCCCGACGAGAGGGACCAGATGTCAGTGACGGTGTTGCCGCGTTGCGCGCTGAAGGCGATCCGCGAACCGTCGGGTGACCAGGTCGGCTCGTTTCCCGGGTCCGTCGTAATCTGCCGGAGATCGACCTCCGTGCCCGAGGCGGACACGGTGTAGATGTCGCCCATCGTCCGGCCGCCTCGGAAAGCGATCCGGGTTCCGTCCGGGGACCAATCCGGCTGCTCGTCGGTGCCTCCGTCCACGGTGTGCTGAATCACGCCTGACCGATCGAGCCGAGCGGAGAAGATGTTCGTGTTCGAACCGACGCGGTCCGAGGTCCAGGCGATCCGGGTCCCGTCGGGGGACCAGGCCGGTTCCCGGTCAGTCGACATGTCGGTCGTGAACTGCACCGCGTTCTGGCCGTTCGCGTCAGCGACCCAGATGTCCCAGTTGCCGGAACGGGTGCTGGCGTAGGCGATTCTGGTCCCGTCGGGCGACCATGCAGGGTCGCCCTCCTGTTCCGGACGAGTTGTGACCTTGAATGGGGTCGTGGCGGGACTCGTCTGCGAGAACACGTTCCCAAGCGAGTTGTCGCGGTCGCTCGTGTACGCGATCCCTCCGTTGATCCCAGGCGGGGTCGCCGAGGCTGTTCCCGCGAGCGCCACCAGGCTCGTTGCGGCGATCACCCCGGCAAGGGCGCGCTTCATGCGGTGACTCCGGGTCGTCGGGACGCTGGGAGGGCCACTCTCCACCACGCTCTGTGCCGTCGCAACCCGGCCGGGGATGGGGTTCCGGGGCACCTACTGACCGGGTGGGGGGGTCGTGGGCGGGGCGGCCTGATCGGCGGGGTCCGGCACGGCGGGGAGCACCCGGGCGGTGTTGGGCCGCTCGATGGCCGGGCCGTCCGGATCGGCGTCCGCGTCGGCGTCCGGCGCGGGCCCCGGGACGGCCCCGAACACCGCGCTCGCGCGACCGGCGCTCGGGGGGCCGGCGGGCACCGGGTCCGGCGCCGGGGCGGGCGCCGGCGCGGGGGCGGGCGCGACCGGGGCCACCGGGGCGGGCGCGGGGGCGACGGGGGGCACGGGGACGGCCGTTCCGGGGGGCGGGGCGGCCTGACCGGCGGGGACCGCGATCGACCCGTCCGGGTTGCCGCCGAGGTCCGCGTAGAAGATGCGGACGTTCTTCAGCCAGTTCGAGTTCA
Organism: Thermoleophilia bacterium; assembly: GCA_050249835.1. Taxonomy (GTDB): domain Bacteria; phylum Actinomycetota; class Thermoleophilia; order Miltoncostaeales; family Miltoncostaeaceae; genus Miltoncostaea. The sequence goes on along the minus strand of JBFWPT010000012.1, from coordinate 4,932 downwards.
GGTTGGTCGGGTCGTTGGAGACGCCGAGGGGGGCGTACCGCGCCTGGATCTCGGGCAGCGTGTCGAGCCCGTCGTCGATGTAGCCCGTCTTGAGGCCCTCGGCGACGGTCGAGATGTTCTCCTCCCAGCTCGGGAAGGGCCGGTGGGGGCCCCAGCCGAAGGCGTTGTTGATCGAGATGGCGCCGGGGTCGGAGCCGAGGGAGCTCTCGGCGCGGGCGATCGCGACGAGGGCCCGGGGGTCGATGCCGTTGAGGCGCCCCTCGCGCACGAACACGGCCCCGTAGTCCTTGAGCGGCGCGTCGGGGTGCTTCGACGCCATCCAGGCGTTGAGCTGGGCGGCGAGCTGCTGGTCCTGGGGGCTCAGCGTCGCCAGGGCCTCGGCCGGGGAGAGGGGGCTGCCGTCCGGCGACGGGGCGGGCACCTGGACCGGGACGTTCGGGTCGATCGGCGCGGCGCCGCCGCCGGCGGGGATCGGGGCGGGCGGGAGCCCCGGCGTCGCGGCGGGTGCCGGGGCGACCGGGACGACCGGGGCGGGCGCGACGGCGGGTGCCGGGGCGGGGGCGACCGGCGCAGGGGCGGGCGCGACGGGTGCCGGTGCGGGGGCGACGGGCACCGGGGCGGGGGCGACCGGAGCCGGGGCCACGGGCGCCGCGCCGGGGACCGGGGCGACGGGGGCCGCGCCGGGAACGGGGGCGACCGGCGCCGCACCCGGCGCGGCGGCCGGGGTGGTCGGTACGTCGCCCTCCCGGAAGCCCACCTCGATGCGGTTGCGCAGGTCGCGCTCGGTGAAGAAGCCCTCGCCCTTGATGCGCCACGGCGTGCCGACCTCGGAGGGCCGGGCGGAGGGGTCGAGGGCCGCGAGCTCCTCGGCCAGGTCGCGGGCGTCGACGTTGTTCGGGCCGACCGGCTTGCCGTTGACGCTTGTGATGACGATGCGGGTGATGCCGTCGCCGTGCTCGACGCTCGTGATGCCGATCTCGTAGCGGTCGGAGACGTTCGCGAGCATCGGGATGGCGCGCGGGTCCACGTCCTTCGACAGCAGCTCCGACTCGACGGCGGGCGCCGCGACGACGTTGGGGTCGGCGACCACGTCCTCCGGGCGCAGCGCCACGGGGACCGGCGCCGGGGCCACGGGCACGGCCGGCACCACCGCGCCGGGGACCGCGCCGGGCACGGGCGCCGGCGCGCCGGCCGGCGGCACGCCCGCGACCGGCACGGGCTGCGCCCCGCCCCCCTGGTAGAGCTGCTGCAGGTAGGGGAGCGGGTCCTCCATGTTCGAGAGGTTGTAGCCGCCCGAGAGCGTCTTCCAGACCTCGATGTGGGCGTGCTCGGGCCCGTCGCTCCAGGGGCTGGTCGCGGCGATCTGGGTGCCCGCCGTCACCTGCTGGCCCACGGTCACCGAGCCCGGCGTGACGTGGCGGAAGACCCACACCTTGCCGTCGGCGCCCTGCAGCTTCACGGTGCCGCCGAAGATCTGGCCGGAGGTGCCGCGCGAGGCCCGCACCTCCACGATCGTCCCCGACATCGGGGCGCGGATCGGGGCGTTCTCCTCGGTGAAGAAGTCGTAGGCGGCGTGGTAGTTGCCGCCCGGCCCGGGGGCGCCCTCCGCGTCGGGCACGCGGAACTCCGACGAGTGCAGCTTGCCGCCGGCGTTGGTGTTGTTCATGAGCGACGGATCGACCGGCTGGACCGTGGGCACCGCCGATGCGGCGACGGGGGCGTCGGCGAAGGCCTCGATGCGGTCCTCGCCCGCGTCCCCGCCGTTCGCGCCGAACTCCGGCGAGGAGGCGAAGCGCTGGGGGGCGTCGTCGGTCTCCGGGGCGAAGGCCTGGCCGAACGCCTGCTCGTCGGCCGCGTCGCGGGGGGCGAACTCGCGCCGCACGGGCACCTGGCGGCCCTCGGACCGGCAGATGGGGCAGATGGCCGACCCGATCGGGGCGGGATCCCCGCACACGCTGCAGCGCGTGATCGCCGCCGGCTTGTCCGGATCCTTCAGGAGGCAGACCGGGCAGGACGGCACGTCGTCGCGGTCCGTCAGGTCGGCCATCGGGGGCGCCTCGACCGAGTCCTGCACCGCCGGCATCGCCCGGGACAGGGCGCCCGCGGCGGCCCACCTGTCGGGGCCCTCGTCGGCGCGCATGTGCTGCACGAGCTCCGCGATGCCGACGCCTTCGGCCGCCGCCGCGAGCAGGACGCCGGCCAGGCTCGACCGCGACTCGCGCACCTCGAGCGTCTGGAACGCCTTCCCGCTGTCGGCCGCGAGCTCGTCGGCGACCTCGCCGAGGTCCATCGCGCGGCAGGCGCCCGCCGGGTCCCTGCGGAACTGCGACCGGAAGCGGTCGTCTGTCAGGAGCCGGGCGAGCATCTCCGCGGCGGCGCTATCCGACGGCATCGGCGGCCTCCCCTCCCGCGGCCTTCCGCCGCGCGAGCAGCGGCTTGCCCACGGTCACGGCCACGGGGACGAACAGCAGAAGGTAGAAGGCGCCGAGCACCGTCCACACCACCTCCGGCGACGCGATGGCCGTGAGCCGGTCGAAGTACAGGAGGGTGAGGATTATGACGAAGCCGATCGCCGCGATCATCCACCCCAGGCTCGCCACCCCGTAGATCGTCAGCGCGCGGCTGCTCTCCTCCTCCGGCGCGCCGGTCCCGGAGATGCGCCGGTTGAGGCGCTCGCGGGCGCGGCGCCGGAGCCCGGGCTCCCCGAGCCAGTCCACGAGCATGTGGTAGCCGTCGCGGTCGAGGAACGGGTTGAGGTTGTAGAAGGCCCCGACGTACGCGGCGAGGGCCACCTGGTAGACGATGTCCCGGGTGTTCCCGGCCGGCAGCGCCAGCGCGATCAGCGCCGCCGCGCCGCCCACGGCCAGGTCGCTCACCGGGCCGGCCGCGCTGATCGCCAGGCGCCGCCGCCGGGGCTCGAACCAGGCCTCGGTGGTGTCCACGAACGCGAAGGGGATGCCGATGATCGACTTCACCCCGGCGCGGGGCACCGTGCGGCCGTAGGAGGCCATCGTCAGCCCGTGCGCCACCTCGTGGATCGCCACCACCAGGAAGCGGCCGGCCAGGAAGACGAGGCCGCCGATTCCGATGCGGTTCGCGACCACGAACGGGGTGCCGCCGCGGCTCACGATGAGGCCGATGAAGGCGGCGATGCCGGCGACCGCCACGAGCGTGATCGCGATGAGCCCGGGGCGGGTGAAGATGGTCCAGCCGCCGCGCCGGTAGAGGCGGGCGAAGAAGGCCCCCGCGCCGGGGATGATCCGCTCCTTGGGCGTCACCAGGCGGCCCAGGAACCCGCCGCGGGCCTGGTGCTCCGGCGCGTCGACGCCCACCAGCAGGCCGCGCTCGCCCAGGTCGGCCAGCAGGCGGGCCAGCCGGCCGACGCCGCCGTCGCCGTAGAGGCGCTCGGCCTCGGCCATCAGCTCCGGCAGGGAGGTCTCGCCGTCGAGCATCTGCACCAGGGCCGCGTCGCCCTCCCCGAGGCGCAGCAGGTCCGGCATGTGCTCGCTGGAGAGGACGTAGCGCAGGCGCTCCTGCCCCTCCGCGAGCCGCTTGAGCTTCCAGCCGGGCTTCATCTGCGGGCGGAAACCGGCCTGGGTGCCGGCCTGCGAGACGTGGACGTCCCCGGCGGCGGCGATGACCACGCTCGCGTTGGCGGCTACCACCACCGTGCGGCCGGCCTCGGCGGCGTCGCGGTGGCGCTCGACCCGCAGGTCGACGTCGCCCACGCCCACGACGGCGCCGTCGCGCAGGGCGGTCGGCCCGGTCACCGCCACCCCGTCCACGAAGGTCCCGTGGCTCGACCCGGCGTCCTCCACGGTCGGGGCACCGCCGCCGGCGAGCGTCAGGCGGGCATGGGAGCGGGAGACGGTCCGGTCCTCCAGGCGCACGGTGCTCTCCGGGGAGCGCCCGATGAGGGTGGTCTCCGCAAGGGGCACGCGCTGGCCCCCGGGGAGGACGAGGTCGTAGGCGGCGGCGCGCCCGTCCACCGAGGCGCCGCAGGAGTGGCAGAAGGCGTCACCCCGGCCCACCTGGCGCCGGCAGGTCCGGCAGAGCACGGGCGACCTAGCCCGCGGGCGGAGCCCAGACCGGGCTGCCCGACGCGGCGTCCAGGCGGCTCAGCAGCGTCTGCTCGTTGGGCGCCGAGAGCTGGACGCGCACGATGCGCCCGACCTCGTCGCACGTGGAGTTGCGCTGGGCGATGGCGAGCTCGGCGCCGTCGGGACGCCACGACAGCTCGCAGGCCGCGATGAACGGCTGCTGCTCGGGCTCGGTCCCGATGACCCCGCCCTCCACCGGGACGGTCCAGAGGGTGAAGGTGGTGCTCTTCCAGTTGGCCGAGAACGCGAGGCTGGTGCCGTCGGGGGAGAACGCGGACGAGAGCACCTGGTCCGTCTTGCGGTCCTTGTGCATCCCGTCGGTCACGAAGCCCTGCGGGGTCCAGTCCGCCGGGTTCGGGGAGGAGGGCACGACGGAGGTGAGCAGCAGCAGCTCGGTCTGCGGGCCGTCCGAGGCGGTGACGATGAGGGAGCGGCCGTCCGGCGACCAGGCGGGCCGGCTGACGTTGACGTCGCGGTCCGAGATGCACTTGGGCACCGCGTTGCTCGCGTCGGTGCGCGCGAAGCAGACGTCGTAGTCCTCGGGGTTGCTGCCCCGGTTGGAGACGAAGGCGACGACGTTGCCGTCGGGCGAGATGGCCGGGCGGCGGTCGTCGAAGCCGGAGTCGGTGAGCGGCCGGGCCGAGCGCGGGTCGTTGGGGTCGATGGCCCAGATCTGCGCGGAGGGCGCTACGCCCTTCACCGAGCCCTCGGGGCCGCGGCGGTACGCGATCAGGGGCGTGGAGAAGGAGGCGTTGGCCTGCTCCTCGATGTCCTCGCTCGCGGCGATCGGCTCCACGGGCTCGCCGGTGGCGCCGCCGACGCGCACGATGTC
>JBFWPT010000011.1:52933-82360 GCA_050249835.1 Thermoleophilia bacterium | reverse complement strand
TGAAGTCGGAGCGGCTGAAGCGGTACAGCGCGGGCACCATCAGGACGGCCACCCAGGCCAGCGCGACTCCGATGCCGCCCCAGAGGCCGAGGGCCGAGGCCGTGTCCGGGTCGACGGCGTCGGAGATACTGTCGAGCGCCGCCCCGAACGTGTAGTCGCGGATCGCGCGGACGAAGCTCAGGACGCCGTTGAGCACGAAGAGCACGGCGAAGGCCAGGACGATGCCGCCGGTGAGGCTCTCCGACAGCAGGCCGAGGGCGAACGAGAGCAGGGCGACGAGCACGGTCCCGATCACGAGCACCACGCCCAGCTTGGCCGCCGTCCCGGCGTCGTAGTCGACGCTCCGGAGGTCCGCGGCCAAGGCGCCGAGCCAGTACGCGATGAGTGCTGATAGCGCGGCTGCGCCGAGGGTGACGAGGGTGACCACCACGAGCTTGTTCAGCACGAGGTGGACGCGCCGGGGCTCGGCGGTCAGGGCCCGGCGCAAGGTCCCCTGGGCGAACTCGATGCCGATGAGCCACACGCCGAACACCACCGCGGCGATCTGGCAGGTCGTCGCGGCCGTCGTCATCGGGGCCACGTGGTACCAGGCCGGGTCGTCGGGCTTCACGATGTAGACGATCGCCGCGGCGACCGCGGGAGCGAGCAACACGAGCGCCAGCAGCAGGGCCGGGGTCGGCAGGCGGCGGATCTTGAGGAGCTCGGCCCTCATGCGGGCACCTCCTCCGCGCCGGCCGGCTCCGTGCCGGTCAGCGCCAGGAACGCCTCCTCCAGGCTGCTCTCCCGGTGGTGCAGCTCATCGGGGTAGACGCCCGCGTCCGCGAGCGCCTTCGCGATCGCCGATCCCCGCGGCTCGCCGGTGACGTGCAGGGTCCCCTGCCCGGCCTCCTCCACCTGCAGGCCCGCCGCCGCGAGGGCCGCGCGTCCGCGCTCCCAAGCGTCCGGGGCGAGGACGACGGTGAACTCGTCGCCGGACATCTCCGCGAGGAAGTCGCTCATGGGCCGCGAGGTGCGCAGCCGGCCCGCCGCGATGATCACGACGTGGTCCACCGTCTTCTGGACCTCGCCGAGCACGTGCGACGACACCAGCACGGTCGCCCCGCGCGACGGCAGCGAGCGGATGAGCTCGCGGATCTCGACGGTCCCGGCCGGATCGAGCCCGTTCGTCGGCTCGTCCAGGATCACGAGCTGCGGCTCGTGGACGATCGCCATCGCGATGCCGAGCCGCTGGCGCATGCCGAGGGAGAAGTTCTTGGCCCGGTCGTCGCCGCGCCCGGCCAGCCCGACCTGCTCCAGGACCCGCCCGATGCGCGGATCGGTGCGGCGCATCCCGCGGCTCACTGCCCAGATCTCCAGGTTCCCGCGCGCCGTCGCGTTGGCGTAGAGGGACGGCGCCTCGATGAGCGACCCCGTGCCGCGCACGGCGGCCCGGAAACCGCGGCCGCCCGGCTCCGCGCCGAGCAGCTCGCAGGAGCCGCCGGTCAGCCCCGCGATGCCCAGCAGGAGCCGGATGGCCGTGCTCTTGCCCGCCCCGTTGGGGCCCAGGAGGCCCGTGACGGAGCCCTCGGCGACGTCGAAGGTCAGGTCGTCAACGACCGTGCGCGAGCCGTAGCGCTTCGTGGCGCCGTCGAAGCGGGCGAGGGTCCCCACGGCGCGGAACCCTATCCCGCAGCGGGGTCGCGAAGAACCGGGTGACGGAATCCCACCGATGGGATAGCGTCGCGACCAGGATGTGCCCGCGTGGCCGGACCGTACGAGGTCTGATCGTCGCCATCGCCCTGCTCGTGGCGCTGGCGGCGGGGTCCACCACGGCCCTGGGCGCCCTCACCGTGACGAGCGCCACGCTCGACGGGGCGACGAGCATCACCACCCCGCCCGGCGGCGTCGTGACCGCCAAGGTGACCGCCACGGCGACCGGCCAGGACACATGGCGCTCGACGAGGGCCCGGGCCGGCAGCACCGCAGCCTGCCTCAGCTCCGGCATCTCCTCGGGCAAGCAGAGCTTCCCGATGACCGCGCCGGGGACGCCGGGCACCTACGACGCCGGCTTCACCGCCCGCGGGGGGAGCAACTGCACCGGCTCCAGCAGCCCGGAGCTGGTGCTGGAGGATGCGATCCGGGTGACGACGCCGGGCCCCAACCCGGCCCTGCCCCCGCGGTGCGGCATCGACGTGATGCTGGTGCTCGACCGCTCCGGCTCCATCGAGACCTCGGGCGCCACCCAGACCGTGCGCGACGCGGCCCGCGCCTTCCTCGACAGCCTCGCCGGCACCGGCGCCCAGGTCTCGATCACCGACTTCTCGACCACCGCCACGGTCCGCGTGGGGTACACGACCGTCACCACCGAGACGATCGCGTCCACGTTCGACCCGTACCTCACCAACGTCTACAAGCCGAGCGGCTGGACGAACTGGGAGGACGCGTTCGTCGCGGTCAAGCACGCGAACGCCTCCACCCAGCTCGCCGACCTGGTCGTGTTCATCACCGACGGGGATCCGACGGCGCGGAACAACCCGCCCGGGCAGCCGATCACCGGCCTGCAGAACGGGGACGCGGTCGCCCTGCAGCGCGCGGCGCTGGAGGCCGACCAGGTGAAGGCCCAGGGCTCGCACGTCTTCGCGATCGGCGTCGGCGCCGCGGTCACCCAGCCGGCCAGCGCCACGCGGCTCACGGCCATATCGGGCTTCGACCAGTACCCGGGGACGCCGTTCGCCTCCGCCGACTACACCCTGGTGCAGGACTTCGACGACCTGGCCGAGGCACTCCGGAAGATCGCGGTGGAGCTCTGCTCCGGGTCGGTCACCGTCACCAAGCTGGTGGACGAGGGGACCGGGACCTTCACGCCGGACCCGGGCTGGGACTTCACGGCCACGGTCGCGACGAAGCCCGGCACCTACGTCTGGCAGCAGCCCGCCCCGCCGCCGGCCACCGGGCCACGCACCGAGACGACGAACAACAACGGGACGGCGACCTTCCAGTGGAGACCCACGAACGCCCAGGCGACGAGCACCGTCTCGCTGACCGAGGCGATCCAGCCGGGATACCAGCTCGTCGACTGGGCCTGCGAGGCGAACGTCCCGGGATCGCGGGCCTTCGCCCGCACCACCGGCACCACGCTCCCGATCACCGTGCCGCCGCTGGACTCCGACGAGTACGCGCGCTGCGTCGTGCGCAACCGGATCATCCCGGGGACCATCGAGATCGAGAAGCAGGCGACGCCGACGGGCTCGACGCGCTTCCCGTTCACGGGCTCCGCGGGCATCGGCCCCTTCATCCTGGTGGACGACGGGACGGGTGAGGACTCCTCCCGCACCTTCACCGGCCTCGCGCCGGGGACCTACACCGTCTCCGAGGTGGTCCCCCAGGACTGGGAACTGAGCGGGGTCACCTGCAGCGACCCGTCGGTGCAGATCGCGGGCGCCCAGGTGACGATCACGCTCACCCCGGGCGGGTCGGTCGTCTGCACCTACCGCGACGAGAAGCCCGAGCCCCCGGTCCCGCCCCAGCCGCCGACCCCGCCGACGCCGCCCACCCCGCCGACGCCGCCCACCCCACCCGTCCCGCCGGTCGGGCCGGCGGGCAACGCGAACGCGACGCTGCGCGTGACGAAGGTCGCGCCGAAGCAGGCATGGGTGGGTGACCGCGTCCGGTTCACGCTCCGGGTCACCAACACCGGCGCGGTCCCCGCCGAGAACGTGATGCTGGTCGACGTCCCGCCCGCCACCCTCCGGCTCGCCGGCCTGCGCTCCGGCAACGCCCGCGTCGTGCGGGGCAACGCGGTCTGGAGGATCGGGACCCTGCAGCCCGGGCAGTCGAAGACCGTGCGCGGCAGCGTCCGCATCCGGGCGGGCCACGCCGGCGTCGCGCGCAACACCGTCGCCGCGCTCGCCGAGAACGCCCGCCTGGTCCACTCCGTCGCCGCCCCCCGGGTGAGGGTGCAGAACCTGGTGGTCCCGGCCGTCACCGGATGAGCCCCGCGCGGCCGCCCTGGGCGGCCGCGCGGTCGACGGTCAGATCGTGCCGCCCCGGAAGCGCCGCCGGGCGACGGCGCTCTCGAGCTCCTGCTCGGTGAACGCGCCCGTGGCGCCCTGCCCCGTCGCGAAGCGGTAGAGCGCGACGGCGAAGATCTGGCTGAGCGCCGTGGAGATGATCCCGGCGACGATGATGATGATCACGCCGAGCGCGATGAGGACCGAGCGGATGGCGATCTCGTCGATCACGACGCCGAGGCCGATGAGCAGTGCGCCCGGCAGGATCGCGAGCAGGCCGATGATCGCGCCGATCGAGAACTGGCCGGTGATCTGCTCGCCCCAGCGCTCGCGGAAGATGCCGGCCGACCGCTTGAGGGTCTCGATGGGGCCGGTGCCCTCCAGCGCGATGACCGGGACGGCGAGGAAGGTCACGAGGTTCCACGCGACGGCGATGCCGCCGAGGAGCAGGTCGCCGAGGGGGCCGGCGCGCTCCTGGAGGCCCCGGATGACGATGTTGACGCTCGCCACCATCGCGGCCCACCCGGAGATGGCCGACAGGCGCGTCTTCGCGACCGCCACGCCGCTCGCGACCGTCGCGTCCTCGCCGTCGAGCACCTGCGCCGCCGCCGCCGCGAGGGCGACGTTGAAGAACACCCCCGCGAACGTCACGAGGTAGATGCCGATCGCCGCCAGGATGACGGCGACCACGTTCTGGTCGTCGTCCCAGAGGAGGATCGACGGCAACGCGAACGCCATGGCGAGCAGGATCGTGACGATGCCCGCCAGCACCGGGAACGCCCCCAGCGACTTGTCGGACCTCAGCACGCCCCAGCTCGTCTTGGTGAGCGCCCACCCGGCGCGTATGCGTCTCACGGTCCGGTCCCTTCCTCTCAGGGCCGCGGCGCGGCCACCCCGGCGCGATGATGAACCACGAGGGGGTCCCGCGTGAAGGCGCACGACACGCGCCGCGCGCTCTCGTAGGCTGACCCGCATGGTGCATCGGCGTTTCCGGCGCAACGTCAACGGCTCGGACCTCATCGAGCTCATGCTCGTCGCCGCCATCGCGACGATCCTCGTCATCCGGCTCATCCTGGAGCTGAGCGGCTACCCGAAGATCGGCGGGTCCGGGCTGCACATCGCCCACGCCCTCTGGGGCGGGCTCATCATGCTCGGCGCCCTCATCATCGTCTTCACGCTGCTCAACCCGGTCGCGCTCCACGTCGTCGCGCTGCTGGGGGGCGTCGGCTTCGGGTTCTTCATCGACGAGGTCGGCAAGCTCATCTCGGCCGACACGAGTTACTTCTTCCAGCCCGCCGTGGCCGTGATGTACGTGCTGTTCGTGCTCCTGTTCCTCGTGCTCTCGGGCATCCGGCGCTGGAGCGCGACGATGTCGCCGCAGGACGAGCTGGCGAACGCGATGCACCTGATGCAGAGCGAGGCCCTCACCCCCATCCTGCGGCGCCGCATCCTCGGCCACCTCGGCCGTGCCGACCAGGAGGACCCGCTCGTCCCGGTGCTGCGCGACCACGTCGCCGGCGCCCCCGTCGGGCGCGAGGGCCACGCCGACCCGTTCACGACCCTGCGCGACCGGCTCGCGGCCTTCTACCACCGCCTCTGCACGCGCCCGCGCTTCGGCTCCGTCCTCGTGATCGTGTTCTCCGTCTACCTGCTGGTGCGCACCGCCTCGACGGCCGGCCTGCTGCTGGACGACACCGGCATCTCGCAGGACGACACCCGCGAGGCGACCGCCCACGTGTTCCAGGCGATCTCCTACGCGGTGTCCGGCCTGTTCATCCTGATCGGCCTGCTGCTGCTGCACCGGTCGCGACTCCAGGCGTACCGCTGGCTTCTGCGCGGCGTGCTCGTCGGCCTGTTCGTCTGCGACGTCTTCGCCTTCTTCCACGACCAGTTCGCGGCGCTCTACGGCCTCGTCATCAACCTGCTGCTGTACGCGGCCCTGCGGTACATGATCGGGCGGGAGATGGCCGAGCGGGAGGACGACCCCGGGCAGGCCCGGGGGATCCCGGCGGCGACCCGCGTGCGTCAGGCGGGCACGGAGCTCGCGACCGAGGAGACCTGAGCGGCCTCGGCGAGCAGGCCCGCCTGGCGCTCCCAGTCGCCGGCGACGAAGCTCGCCACCACCCGGTCCGCGCCGGCCTCGGCGTAGGCGGCGAGCGACGCCTCCACCTCCGCGCGCGTCCCCGTGACCAGGGCCTCCTCGGCGAGGGAGCGTGAAAGGCCGAAGGCCGGTCCTCCCAGCCGCGTGACCAGGGCCTCCCGCCCGGGCAGCTCCGGGTCCTCGGTCATCGCGACGATCGTGCCGACGGTGACCGGCGGCCGGGGCCGGCCCGCGGCGGCCGCCATCGCCCCGAGGCCGGCGACCGCGGCGGCAAGCTGCTCCGGGGTGAGGACCGTGGGGAACCATCCGGCCCCGATCCGCACGGCCCGGCGCATCGCGGGCTCCCCGCCGCCCACGACGATCGGGGGGACCGGGCCCGCGGGCAGTAGCCGCACCGGCCGCTGCCCCGGGTCGCCGTCCGGCGTCGTGGCCGGTTCGCCGCGCAGCAGGGCCGGGAGGGCGTCGAGCGCGGCGTCCGTGCGCGCCCCGCGCCCCCGCGGCGAGACGCCGGCCGCCGCCCAGGAGGTGTCGTGGCGCTCCCCGCCCACCCCGACGCCCAGGATGAGGCGGTCGCCCGACAGGTGCTGCAGGGAGCCGACCTGCTTGGCGATCCAGGCCACCGGGCGCAGCGGGACCACGAGGACGCCGAGGCCGAGGCGCAGGCGGGTGGTCACGGCGGCCGCGGCCGACAGGGCCACGACGCTCTCGACGACCGGCATCCCCCCGCCGGTCACGAGCTGGTCGATGACCCACGCGGACTCCAGCCCGACGGCCTCGGCGTGGCGCGCGGCGGCGACGACGTCGCCGACCGGCTCGCCGGCATCCACCGCGAGGGTGGGGAGGAAGGCCCCGACGGCGGGGAGCGGCATGGCGGTCTCCTGACGCGGCGAGAGGCGCCACCGGTTACGGACGGTGCCTCGGTTCTCGTTTGATACCGAGTCCATGGTGAGGGATGATCGGCGGCGATGGAAGACGGCACACGGATGTCACCGGGGCACACCGCGGATACCACGACCTGCCGCGTCCGGGAGGTGCTCGACCGGGTGGGCGACAAGTGGTCCGTGCTCGTCATCGAACTGCTCGGCCCCGGCACGCGGCGCTTCAGCGAACTGCGGCGCGAGATCGACGGCATCAGCCAGCGCATGCTCACCCGCACCCTCCGCGGGCTGGAGCGCGACGGCCTCGTGACGCGCACGGTCCACCCCGTGGTGCCGCCGCGGGTGGAGTACTCGCTCACGCCGCTCGGCCACACGTTGTTCGCCGCGATCGGCCCGCTCGTGGAGTGGTCGCGCGCCAACCGGGAGGCGATCGGCGCCGCCCGGGAGGCGTTCGACACGGCCGCCGGGGCCCCGTGACCGTCCGTCCCGCCGTGCCCGCCGACGCGGCGGCCTGCGCGGCGATCTACGCGCCCTACGTCACGGGCACGGCGACGACCTTCGAGACGGATCCGCCGGACGCGGACGAGATGGCCCGGCGCATGGAGTCCGCCCACGCCTGGTTCGTCGCGGAAGCCGGCGGCCGGGTGGTCGGCTTCGCGTACGCCGCCGCCCACCACGCCCGTCGCGCGTACGCCTGGTCCGCGGACGTCCACGTCTACATCGGGCCGGGCCACCGGGGCTCCGGGATCGGGCGCGCGCTCTACGGGCCCCTGCTCGACGCCATGCGCGCCCGCGGGCTGCGGATGGCGTTCGCCGCCATCGCGCAGCCCAACCCGGGAGCGACCGGCTCCACGAGCGGATGGGCTTCACGGAGGCCGGCCTGCTCCGCGCCGCGGGCTGGAAGCTCGGCGCCTGGCGGGACGTGCGCTGGCTCCAGCTCGACCTGGACCCGGGGCGGGAGGGGCCACCAGCCGGCACCTGACCTTGCGCCAGGATCCTGGCGCGAGGTAGAAAATCCGGCATGGGCAACCAGGAGCTCCGGCGGGCGCGGGAGACGGCCGGCCTCACCCAGGGCGAGCTGGCCGCCCGCGCGGGCGTGAGCCGGCAGCTCGTGAGCGGCGCGGAGCAGGGCCGCCACGCGCCCTCGGTGGACACGGCGCTCCGTCTCGCCGCGGCCCTCGGGCGCTCGGTGGAGAGCCTGTTCGGCGGCGCCGAGCCCGAGGTCGCGATGCCCCCCGGCGGGCTGCCCGAGGGCACGCCGGTCGTCGTCGGCCGCGTCGGCGACGGGCTGGTCGCACACCCGCTCGGCGACCTCGTCGCGGGGGACGCGGCGTGGGCGGTCCCCGACGGCGTCGTCGAGGGCGGGACGGTGCGGCTCATGCCCGGGGCGGGCGAGGACGCGCTGATCGTGGTGGGCTGCGACCCGGTCCTCGGCCTGTGCGCGACCCTGCTGGCGCACGGCGGGTCCCGGCGGCTGGCGGCGGTGGCGGGGACGACCGCCGCGGCGGTGGAGGCGCTGGGCGCCGCCCGCGCCCACGCCGGCATCGTCCACGGCCCGCCGGATGGCCTGCCCGTGCCGCCGGAGGGCGTCGTGCGCGTTCACCTCGCCCGCTGGCGGGTGGGGGTCGCGGGCTCCGGGGGGTCGCTGGAGGAGGTCCTGGCCGGCGGCGTCCCCCTGGTGCAGCGCGACGAGGGGGCCGCGAGCCAGCAGGCGCTGGTGCGGGCCGCCGGCGGGCTCGTGCCGCCCGCGGCGTGGCGCGCGCGGGGACACGTCGAGGCCGCCCGGCGGGCGGCGCTCACCGGCTGCGCCGCCGTCACCTTCGAGCCCGCGGCGCTGACGATGGGCCTGCCGTTCATCCCGCTCGAGGAGCACGTCGTGGAGCTCTGGATCGCGGGGCGCCGGGCCGACCACCCCGGCGCGCTCGCCCTGGTCGACCTGCTCGGCAGCGACGGCTTCCGCCGCCGGGCCGGGCTCGTCGGCGGCTACGACCTGGAGGGCGCGGGCTCGCTCGTGCGGGCCGCGTGACCGCCGGAGGGGCGGTCACCCGGTCCGGCCTGCTCAAGGGCGTCCTCGTGGGCGGCGCCGCGCTCGCCGTCGGCGCCGGGACGGCCTCGGCGGCGCCCGGCGAGCGCGACCTGGCCTGGCTGCGCTTCGGGATCACGGTCGAGTACGTCTCGGCCGCGTACTACCTGCGGGCGCGGAGGGCGGGGGGCTGGACGGACCGCGAGCGGCGCGCCCTGGAACGGGCGACGGCCGCCGAGGTGGCCCACCGCAACGCGTTCCGGGCGAAGCTCCTCGCCCTCGGCGAGCCCGCCATCGAGCCCGAGGACATCGAGATCGAGCTGCCCGACGCGGCGTTCGCCTCGCGGACCGCGACGATCACGCTGGGGCGGCGCCTCGAGTCGCTCACCCAGTCCGCCTACCTCGGCGCGGTGTCCGGCATCGCCGACCCGGACCTACGCCGCCTGTTCGCCCAGGTGTGCGCCGCGGAGGCGCAGCAGCTCGCCTACCTGACGGGCCTCGGCGGGCGGGCGCTGACCGACCCGTTCCCGCCCGTCCACGGCATCGAGACCGCATCGGAGGCGCTCGCGACATGGCTGCCATGACCGTCCGCGGCGCGGCCGCCACCCTGCTGACCGCGCTGGCCCTCCTCCTCGCGGCTGCCACCGGCCAGGCGCGCGCCGCGGACCCGCCCACCGTGTTCGCGGCGGCGTCGCTCACCGAGGCGTTCCCGAAGATCAACCCGTCGGCGCGATACTCGTTCGCCGGCTCCAACACGCTCGCGCTGCAGATCCGCCAGGGCGCGCCCGCCGACGTGTTCGCCTCGGCGGCGCCCAACTGGACCCGGGAGCTGTACCGCGACGGGCTCGTGGAGAAGCCGGTCCTGCTGGGCTTCAACCGCCTCTCCCTGATCGTGCCGCGCGCGAACCCGGCGGGCATCGACTCCGTCTACGACCTCGACCGGGACGGCATCAAGCTGGTCGTGGCGAACTCCCGCGTGCCGGTGGGCTCGTACACCCGCACCGTCCTCCGGAACCTCGGCCTGTCGAGCGCCCTGCGCAACGTGGTGAGCCAGGAGGCCGACGTGAAGGACGTGCTCGGGAAGGTCGCGCTCGGCCAGGCCGACGCCGGGTTCGTCTACGTCACCGACGCCCGGGTGGCCGCCTCGCGGCTGCGCACGATCCAGGTGCCGGTCTTCGCCCAGCCCAAGGTGCGTTACGAGATCGCCGTGGTGAGGTCGAGCGACGACCGCGCCGGGGCCCGCGCCTTCGTGAGGCGCGCGACCGGCCCGGCCGGCCGGAGGGTCCTCGCGGCGGCCGGCTTCCGGTTCCCGAAGCCCGCCCCGCCCGCCCGGTCCGCGCGGCGCTCCTGATGCACCGCGTGCGGCCGTTCACCGTCGTCCTCTGGCTGGCGGTGGCGGCCACGCTCGCGTTCCTGGTCATCCCCATCGTGGCCCTCTTCGTGGAGAGCCCGCCGTCGCAGACCTGGGCGCGCCTCGACGACCCCGCCGTGACCGACGCCCTGCTGGTCACGCTGAGGACCAACGCGATCGCGTTCGGCATCACCCTGCTCGTGGGCACGCCCGCGGCCTACCTCATCGGCCGGCGGCGCTTCCCGGGCCGCAGCCTCGTGGTCACGCTCATCGAGCTGCCCCTGGTGCTGCCGCCCGCCGTCGCGGGCATCGGGCTGCTGGTGGCGTTCGGGCGGTTCGGCCTGCTCGGGGAGAGCTTCAGCGCCCTGGGCATCGAGATCGGCTTCACCCAGACCGCCGTGGTGCTGGCGATCCTGTTCGTGGCCGGGCCCTTCTACGTGCGGCAGGCCATCGCGGCGTTCGAGGCGCTCGACGGGGACATGATCCTGGCGGCCCGCACGCTCGGCGCCCGGCCGGGCCGGACCTTCTGGCGGGTCGCGCTCCCGCTCAGCACCGGGGGTCTCGGGGCGGGGGCGGCCCTGTGCCTCGCGCGCGGCATCGGGGAGTTCGGGGCGACGATCATGTTCGCGGGTAGCCTCCAGGGCGTCACGCAGACGGTCACGCTCGCGATCTACGACTTCCTGGCCGTGGACCTGGACGCGGCGCTCGCGATCGGCGTGCTGCTCGTGATCATCAGCGCGGTCGTCCTGCTGTCCCTCAAGCTGCTCCTCCTCTGGCGCACCTCCGACTCGACATCGCCGTTCCGCTCCGCCACTTCGAGCTCCGGGTAGCGCTCGAGGCGGCCGACGGCGAGACCGTGGCGCTCGTGGGCCCGTCCGGCGCCGGCAAGACGACGGTGCTGCGGGCCATCGCGGGCGCCGTGCGCCCGTCGGAGGGGCGCATCGCGCTCGGCGACCGCGCGCTGTTCGACCGGGACGCGCGGATCGACCTGCCGCCGGAGGAGCGGCGGGTGGGGTACGTCTTCCAGGAGTACGCGCTCTTCCCGCACATGACCGTGCGCCAGAACGTCGGCTTCGCGGGGGGCGGCCGGGTGGACGAGCTGCTCGACCGCTTCGGCATCGCGCACCTCGCGGGCGCCCGGCCGAAGGCGCTCTCCGGCGGGGAGCGCCAGCGCGTCGGCCTGGCCCGCGCGATCGCGGCCGACCCGCACGTGCTGCTGCTCGACGAGCCGTTGTCCGCGCTCGACGCCCACACGCGTGACCGCGTGCGCGGCGAGTTGCACGACCTGCTGGGCGAGCTCGGCCTGCCGGCGCTGCTCGTGACCCACGACTTCGACGACGCCGCGGCGCTGGCGGACCGCGTGGGCGTGATCGCGGAGGGGCGCCTGCTGCAGACGGGGACCCCGGCGGAGCTGCTCGCCCGCCCCGGCGACGCGTTTGTCGCGAGCTTCACCGGCAGCAACCTGATGCCCGGCACCGCCCGGCGGCTCGCCGGGGGCGGGGTGGAGGTGGTGCTGGAGCACGGCGTCGCGATCCGGGCGGCCGAGGGTCCCGAGGGCCCGGTGGGCGCGGTCGTCCACCCCTGGGACGTGACGGTGGGACCCGAGGGCGACGGCGGCGGCGGGGTCAACCGGCTCACGGCGCCCGTCGCATCCGTCATCCCGCGCGGCGACGGCCTGCGCGTGCGGCTCGGCCCCCTGGTGGCCGACGTCCCCGGCGCCGTCGCGGCCGGCCTCGACCTGTCCCCCGGCGCCGTGCTCAGCGCGACGTTCGCGCCGGAGGCGGTCCGCCTCGTGCCCCTCGACGCCGGTTAGGTGACCCCGGTCTCGCCGCCGCGTTCCGGTGAGCAGGCCGGGGGTAGCATCGGTCGCTCCCGTGGTCACCGGAGGAGGGAGCGACCGATGGAGATCAGCGCACGGAACCAGCTGCCGGGCACCATCACGGCGATCACCCTGGGCGCCGTGATGGCGGAGGTCACCGTCGCCGTCGGCGACGTCGAGGTGGTTGCGGCGATCACGCGCAGCAGTGCCGAGAGCCTGGGCCTGTCGGTGGGGGAAGAGGTCGTCGCCATCATCAAGGCGACCGAGGTGATGATCGGCCGCTGACCCCCGGCTCGGGGTCACCTTTCACTCGATTTCCGCCCGGCCGATCAAGTGATCGCCGGGGGAAACGGAAGTGATCGCGCCTCCGGCGGCCCGGCGGATATATAAGCTCTCGTTATCGCCCCGATAACGAGAAAGGCTGCGCGGTGACCGGTATCCGCTACCTGTACGGCTCCCCCACGTCGTCGTACCTCATCTGCACCACCCCGCGCAGCGGGAGCACGTTCCTCTCCGAGGCGCTCGCCTCGACCGGGGTCGCCGGGCGTCCCGAGGAGTACTTCCAGCAGCTCGTGGACACCGGCCTGCAGCGCTGCCCGGTCGACTACCTCGGCCCGGCGCTGGCGGCCGGCGAGCTCCCCCCGGCGTTCAGCGCGCCCGACGGGGACTTCCGGGTGGAGCTCATGTTCGACCCGCGCCGTTTCCGGGGGTTCGGGGACTACGCCACCTGGGTCATCGGGACCGCGACCACCAGCAACGGGGTCTTCGGGGCGAAGATCATGGGCGCCTACGTGGACGGGCTCGCCGCCGGGCTGCGGGAGGCCCTCGGCCCCGGGGCCCCGGACACCACCCACGGCGTCCTGGCCGCCGCCTTCCCGCGGCTGCGCTACGTCCGGCTGGTGCGGGCCGACAAGGTGCGCCAGGCCGTCTCGCTCTGGAAGGCGATCCAGACCTGGCAGTGGCGGGAGGACGCGGCGCCGGGCGCCGTCGCGGCCCGCGACGGCGCGGGGCTCCGCTACAGCTTCGCGGCCCTCGACCACCTCCGGCGCGGGCTGGAGGCCGAGGAGGCGCGCTGGGACGCCTACTTCACGAAGGCCGGCATCACCCCGCTCACGATCGCCTACGAGGACTTCGCCGAGACCCCCGATCAGGCCGTGCGCGCGGTGCTGCGCCACCTGGAGATCCCGTTCGACGACACGTGGGACCTGCCGCGGCCCACCATGCGGCGCCAGTCGGACACGCTCTCGAAGGACTGGACCGACCGCTACTTCGAGGACGCCGCCACGACCGCGGGGGAGGCCGCGTGAGGCGCCGCCCGCCGAACATCCTCTACCTCCACTCGCACGACACCGGGCGCACCGTCCAGCCCTACGGCCACGCCGTCGCGACCCCGGCGATCCAGCGCCTCGCCGAGGAGGGCGTCCTGTTCCGGGCGGCCTTCTGCGCCGCCTCCACCTGCTCGGCGAGCCGCGCGTGCCTGCTCACCGGCCGGTACGCGCACGCCAACGGGATGCTCGGCCTCGCCCACCGCGGCTGGTCGCTCGACGACTACGGCTCGCACATCGTCCACACGCTCCGCGAGGCCGACTACCACTCGGTCCTGATCGGCGAGCAGCACATCTCCAAGGACCCGGCGGCGATCGGCTACGACGAGGTCGTGAAGCTCGCGACCACCCGCGCGACCGACGTCGCCCCCGTCGCGATCGACGTCCTGCGCGACGCGCCCCGGGACCGCCCGTTCTTCCTCTCGGTGGGCTTCTTCGAGACGCACCGGGACTTCGTGAAGCCGGAGCCCGGGGCCGACCGGTACGTCCGCCCGCCCGCCAACCTGCCCGACACGCCCGAGACGCGCCGCGACCAGGCCGCCTTCGACGCCAGCGCCCGCTCGCTGGACGCGGGGATCGGGGCCGTGCTGGACGAGGTCGACCGGCTCGGGCTGCGCGACGACACCCTCGTGGTCTGCACCACCGACCACGGCCTCCCCTTCCCGGGCGCGAAGGCCACCCTCACCGACCGCGGCATCGGGGTGATGCTCATCCTCCGCGGCCCGGGCGGCTTCTGGGGCGGCCAGGTGTCGGACGCGCTCGTGTCCCAGATCGACATCTACCCCACCCTCTGCGAGCTGGCGGGGATCCCCACCCCGGACTTCGCGCAGGGGGTCTCCCTCCTGCCCCTCATGGCGGGGGCGGACGCGGTGCGCGACCAGGTCTTCGCCGAGGGCACCTACCACGCCGCCTACGAGCCGCAGCGCGCGGTCCGCACGGCGCGCTGGAAGTACATCCGCCGCTTCGACGACCGTCGCGGGCCGGTGCTGCCGAACGTCGACGACGGGCCGAGCAAGGACCTCTGGCTCCGCTACGGCTGGGAGACCCACGCCCACGCCCCGGAGGCCCTCTTCGACCTCGTCTTCGATCCCAACGAGGCGTCGAACCTCGTGGACAGCGCCGAGCACGCCACCGTGCTGGCCGACATGCGCGCGCGCCTCGCCGCCTGGATGCGCGAGACCGGCGACCCGCTGCTGGACGGCCCCGTGCCGCCCCCGCCGGGCGCCGAGTTCAACGACCAGGACCAGGCGTCCGCGCGCGAGGCCACGCGCTCGGCGCCGCCCTCCCGCCGGCGCTAGTGCTCCGTCCCGGAAGTGCCGTATGGGTTTCGCGAGCGAATCGCCCGCGAGGCAAGGACGCAGATCCTCGGCGATAGTGGTGTCCTATCGCCGAGGTCGAGGACGCAGCCTCGCGATGCGATGCAGCCGCGAAACCCCACGGGACTTCCGGGGCGGAGCACTAGGAGGGCTTGCCCCCCATCGCCCAGACGGCGATCACGTAGACGACCAGGGAGACCAGGCTCAGAATGTTGGTGGCCTTCAGCAGCCCCGCGCCGCCGCCGGCCTTGAGCTTGCGGACGCCGATCCAGCCGCAGATGAGCCCGGCGATCAGGAGCACCCCGCCGGCGTCGGCGGTGATGTAGCCGATGCCGAGCCAGGCGGGCTCGTCGGAGGCGTCGCCCCAGCCCTCCTCGGAGTAGATCCACTCGGCGCCGACGCGCATGATGATCCAGCCGGGGAGCGCGACGGCCAGCAGCGACAGCCACCCGAGGCGCAGGAGCCCCGCGTCGCCGCGGGCGCGCGTGATCGCCGCGGCGCAGGCGATCAGGCCGCCCACCAGGATCATCGCGCCGAGCACGTGGACGAACAGCGGCAGGTTCCACTCGTCCGGCCGGATGACGAGCAGGAGCTCAGGCACCGGGCTTCCAGATCATGAGGATGAGGATCACGAGGGCCGCCACAGTCGCGACGACGTGGAAGGCGAAGGCGCGCCCGTCGCGCACCATCGCGTCCAGCTCGGCGTCCGGGCCGCCCGATCCGGCGCGCACCAGCTCGCTCGCCCGCTGACCGGCCTTCTTGTACCGCGCCCCCGACGTCTCGCCCGTGGCGGCCGCGATGACCCAGAGCACGAGCGACACGATGATCCAGGCGTCCCAGAGCTCGTACGCCTCCAGGGACAGGGCGAGCCAGATCCCGAAGATCAGGGTGCCGGTCCCGCCGATCGCCGTCATCGGCTGGATGACGGGCACGAGCCGCAGCGGGGCCTCGACCCCGGCGGCGCCGTCGGCCGACCGCGCGGCGGCGACGACGACCCAGGCGGCCACGACGGCTCCGACCAGCACGAAGGCGGCGAGCAGGTGGAGCGCGAGGATCCAGTCGTCCAGCGACATTCCGTGTGGCCTCTTCTCCGCCGGGCCGGGTTCGCCTTGTCGCGCGCGATCGTATGCAGCGCGGGGTCCCGGTGTCCATGGGCGATCGCGGGGGGTCGTCACGGCTGATAGGTTCGTGCCGTGACGACTCCGATCCTCGACGCGCTGGAAGGCTCCCTGCTGGCCGCCAAGCGCTCGATCGAGCCCGACGAGGCGCGCCTGCTCCTCGACCTCCCGCCGGCGGAGCTCCCCCGCCTGCTCAACCTGGCCCACGAGGTACGGCGCCGCTGGTGGGGCGACGGCGTCGAGCTGGAGTCGCTCATCAGCGCCCAGACCGGCGGCTGCCAGGAGGACTGCTCCTTCTGCTCGCAGTCGATGCACTACGACGCCCCGGCCGCGCGCCACGCGTTCCTGCCGCTCGACCAGGTGATGGCGGCGGCGCGGGCGACGGAGGCGTCGGGGGCGAGCGCGTTCTGCATCGTCGTCGCGGTCCGGGGCCCGGACCGGCGGCTGATGGACCAGGTGCTCCGGGCGGTGGAGGCGATCCACGCCGAGACGGCCCTGGACGTGGACTGCTCGCTGGGCATCCTCACGCGCCCGCAGGCGGAGGCCCTCCGCGACGCGGGCATCCACCACTACAACCACAACCTCGAGACCAGCCGCAGCTTCTTCCCGGAGATCGTCACCACCCACACCTGGGAGGAGCGCGCCGAGACCTGCCGGCTGGTCACCGAGCTCGGCATGAAGCTGTGCAGCGGCGGCATCCTCGGCATGGGGGAGACCTGGGAGCAGCGCCTGGAGCTCGCATTCGAGCTGCGCGAGCTCGGTCCCGACGAGATCCCGCTCAACTTCCTCAACCCCCGGCCGGGCACCCCGCTCGCCGGCCGCACGCCGCTCGGCGCCCACGACGCCCTGCGGGCGATCGCGATCTTCCGCCTCGTCTTCCCGGACCGCATCATCCGCTACGCCGGCGGCCGCGAGCTGGTGCTGCGCGACGCGCAGGCGCTCGGCCTGGTGGGCGGGGTCAACGGGATGATCGTCGGCAACTACCTCACCACCGCCGGCCGCCCGGCCGCCGAGGACGTGCGCCTGGCCGCCGACCTCGGGATGGACGTCGTGCCCCCCAACCGCGCGGGCGCGCCGGCACGGTGACCGCGCGCGAGCTCCTCGCGCTCGACCGCCGGCACGTCTGGCACCCCTACGCGGCCATGCCCGGGCGGCAGGAGCCGCTCGTCGTCGAATCGGCGGAGGGGGTGCGCCTGCGCCTGGCGGAGCCGGTGGACGGCGTCGACGAGCTGGTCGACGGCATGTCGTCGTGGTGGTCGGCCATCCACGGCTACCGCCACCCGGCACTCGACGCGGCCGTCGAGGACCAGCTCGGCCGGATGAGCCACGTCATGTTCGGCGGGCTCACGCACGCACCCGCCGTGGGCCTGGCGGAGCGCCTGGTGGCGATCACGCCGGCGCCGCTGCAGCACGTGTTCCTGGCCGACTCGGGCTCGATCGCCGTCGAGGTCGCGGTGAAGATGTGCCTCCAGCACGCCCGGGCGACCCGGGGCCCCGGTCGGACGCGGCTGCTCACGTGGCGCGGCGGCTACTACGGCGACACGTTCAGCCCCATGTCGCTCTGCGACCCGGACGGCGGCATGCACCACCTCTGGACCGGGCTGCTGCCGCGGCACGTGTTCGCCGACGCGCCGCCCGACGGGTTCACGGCGCCCCCCGACCCGGCCTACGCCGGGCACCTCGACGACCTCGTGGCGGCCCACGCCCACGAGCTCGCCGCCATCGTGGTGGAGCCGGTCGTCCAGGGCGCGGGCGGCATGCGCTTCCACAGCCCCGCCCACCTGCGGGCGCTCCGCGCAATCGCCGACCGCCACGGGGTGCTGCTGGTGTTCGACGAGATCGCGACCGGGTTCGGCCGCACCGGGGCGCTGTTCGCGGCGGAGCACGCCGGGGTGGCGCCGGACGTGATGTGCGTCGGCAAGGCGCTGACCGGCGGCTACCTCACCATGGCCGCGACCCTCTGCACCCCGGCGGTGGCCGAGGGCATCGGCCGCGGCGAGGTGCCGGCGCTGATGCACGGCCCCACCTTCATGGGCAACCCGCTGGCGGCCGCCGTCGCCAACGCGTCCATCGACCTGCTGGCCGAGGGGCGCTGGCCGGCCGACGTCGCGCGGATCGAGGCGGGGCTGCGCGACGGTCTCGCGCCCGCCGCCGGGGTGCCGGGGGTGCGCGACGTGCGCGTGCTCGGCGCGATCGGCGTCGTCCAATTGGACCACGAGGTGGACATGGAGGCGGCCACCCGCGCCGCCGTCGCGCGCGGCGTCTGGCTGCGGCCGTTCCGCGACCTCGTCTACACGATGCCGCCCTACGTGACCGGCGACGAGGACGTCGCCCGCATCGCCGACGCGGTGGTCGCCGCCGCCCGCGCCTCGTGCGGGGTGCCCGCGTGAGCGCCACGGGCCTGGGGTGGCTCCCCGACGCGCTCGCCGACCTGCGGGACCGCGACCTGCTGCGGGTGCTCACCTACTGCGCGGGAGCCCCCGACCCGGAGGTGCCGGTCGACGGCGAGCCCCACCTGCTGCTCGCCTCGAACAACTACCTCGGCCTGGCGAACGACCCGCGCGTGGTCGCCGGCGCGCGCGCGGCGCTGGAGGCCTACGGGGCCGGGGCGGGCGCCTCGCGCCTGGTCACCGGCAGCCTCGACCTGCACCGGCGCCTGGAGGAGCGGATCGCCGCCCTCAAGCGCTGCGAGGACGCGCTCGTCTTCCCGACCGGCTTCCAGGCCAACGTCGGCACCATCCCGGCGCTGGTCGGGCGCGGCGACGTGGTGTTCAGCGACGAGCTCAACCACGCGAGCCTCATCGACGGATGCCGCCTCTCGGGCGCCGAGGTGGTCCGCTACCCGCACGGGGACGCCGATGCGCTGGAGGCGGCCGTCCGCGCCCACCCGGGGCGGCGCCGCCTGATCGTCACCGACACGGTCTTCTCGATGGACGGCGACCTCGCGCCCCTCCCCGCGATCGTGGAGATCGGCGAGCGCCACGGGGTGATGGTGATGGTCGACGAGGCCCACGCGACCGGCGTGCTCGGCGCGACCGGGGCGGGCGCCCTGGAGCACTTCGGCCTGGAGGGGCGGGTGCCGGTGGTGATGGGGACCCTCTCGAAGGCCCTCGGCGCGCAGGGCGGCTACGTGGCCGGTGACCGGGCGCTCTGCGACTACCTGCGCACCCGCGACCGCGGCTTCGTGTTCACCACCGCGCTCGCCCCGGCGGCCGCCGGGGCGGCGATGGCCGCCCTGGACATCGTCCGGGACGAGCCGGAGCGGCGGGACCGCCTCCACGGGCTGGTCCGGCGCCTCGTGGACGGGGCCGAGGCCCTCGGCTACACCGTGCTGCCCACCGACTCGGCGGTGGTCGGCGTGCTGATCGGCGAGGCCGCCGACGCGCTGGCCGTGGGCGCGTCGTTGCGCGCCGACCGGGTGTGGGCGCCGGCGATCCGCCCGCCGTCGGTCCCCGTGGGGACCGCCCGGATGCGCCTGACCGTGATGGCGACCCACGAGGACCGCCACATCGACTGGGCGCTCGGCGCGCTGGAGCGAGCCCGGGCGGCGGTTGCGGCGTGATCGACGTCCCCGGGATCTTCGTGATGGGCACGGGCACCGGCGTCGGCAAGACGGTGGTGGCGACGTCCATCGCGCTCGCGGCGCGAACCCGCGGCCGGACCGCGGCGCCCCTGAAGCCCGCCCAGACCGGGGCGCCGCCGGTGGGCGACGCCGAGTTCGCGGCCGCGCTGCTCGGCCTGGACGAGCCGGTCGAGGCGATCCGCCCGTACGCGCTGGACGCACCGCTCGCGCCGATGGTGGCGGCGTCGCTCGAAGGGGTCCGCCTCGACCCGGGCGTCGTCGTGGAGGCGTACGACGCGCTCTCCGCCCGCTACGACCTGGTCGTCGTCGAGGCGGCGGGCGGCGCGCTCGTGCCCTTCTCCGACGGCGTCGACATGGCGGGGCTCGCGGCGATGCTCCGGCTGCCGGTGGTCGTGGCCGCCCACCCGGGCCTCGGGACGCTCAACCACACCCTGCTGACGCTGGAGGCGCTGCACCGCCGCGGCCTCACCGTGCTCGGCGTGGTGCTGAGCGGCTACCCCGACGCGCCGGGCCTCGACGCACTCACCAACCCCGCGACCCTCGCCCGCCTGACGCCGCTGCCGCTGCTCGGGGCGATCGCCCACGACCCGGCGATCGACGTCGAGCGCGGCCGCGCCGGCCGGCTCGCCGAGCTGGGCCCCGCCGGGCTCGACCCCCTTCTCGGGGGCACGTTCTCGCCCGCCCGCTTCCGCCGGGCCGCGGAGGCGCGGCTCGCCGCCCCGTCACCCACCTGAGGAGGACCGAATGGACCCGACCGACGCCGCGCACGTGATGCAGACGCCCGAGGAGTACGCGGACTTCCTCACCGGCATGTCGTCCGAGAAGCGCATCGAGATGCTCAACAGCTTCCGCTGCGCCGAGCTCCAGGGGGCCGAGGAGCTCCGCGTGCTCTCCGAGACCACCGACGACCCCGACCTGGCGCGGAAGTTCGCGCGCCACGCCGCGGACGAGGAGAAGCACGGCGCCTACTTCGCCGAGATCATGCGCCGGCTGGGCGCCGAGCCCTTCGACCCGCCCGACGAGCCCGACCACATCACGATCGGCGGCCGCCTGATCGTGGACACCCTCAACGACATCGAGGAGATCCTCCCCCAGCGGGGCGAGACGGTCGGCCTCGACCGCGTCATCCCGATCCTCACGCTCTTCCAGGCGGTCGAGTCCCGGGCGCTGGTCTCCTTCGAGGCCCACCGGCGCACGTTCGAGGAGGCCGACCCGGTCGTCGCGGAGCGGATCGCCGAGATCATCGCCGACGAGAGCCACCACGCCCGCTATGTGCGGACGCTGCTGGACCAGTGGGCCGAGGAGGGCTGGGCCGACGAGGTGCGCGAGGCCCAGGAGGCCACCGACCGCCGCGAGGCGTGGGCGAGAGAGTGGGCGGCCGAGCGGCTCGAGGCCGAGCGGCTGCGCGAGGAGGGGGTCGTGTAGACCCCTCCCCTCCCCGCCCGGGGCTACCGCGCCACGCGGTGGTGGATGTGGACGACGCCGTCGCCCGCCACCACGCTCTGCTGCTCCAGGGTGACGCCGGCCAGCTCCGGCCGGTCGAGCAGGCGCACGCCGCCCCCCAGCAGGACCGGCGTGACGTGGACGATCAGCTCGTCCACGAGCCCCTCCACCAGCGCCTGCTGCAGCACGTCGGCGCCGCCCGTGATCTGGACGTCCCGGCCGCCGGCCGCCTCCGTCGCCCGCGCGATGGCGGCGGCCACGCCGTCGGTGACGAAGTGGAACGAGGTGCCGCCCTCGCACTCGCGCGGCGGGCGCTCCCGGTGCGTCACGACGAACACGGGGTGGTGGAACGGCGGGTCCGCCCCCCAGGGCGCCTCGCCGTGGTCGTACATGCGCCGGCCCATGACCGCAGCGCCGGGGCGGGCGACGAGGGCGGCCATGAGGTCGTCGCTCGGGCCCCCGGTTCCGCCGTCCAGCCCGTGGGGCTCCCTCCACGACCGCAGCGGGAACACCCACTCGTGCACCTGCTCCCCGCCGGTGCCGATGGGGTTGTCCACGCCGTCGTCCGGGCCGGCGACGAAGCCGTCCATGGACTGCGAGAGCTGCGCGAAGACCGCCATCACTCCGCCTCCAGGCCGAACGAGCCCATGGTGAGGGCGCCGTCGCGGCGGTAGGTCTGCAGGACGATGCCGGTGGGCAGGCGCTCCAGGTCCACCAGCTCGAAGGCGCCGGGCGCGGTGCCCTCGCCGAACAGCCGCTTGCCGGGCCCGACGACGACCGGCGTGAGCATGAGCCGCAGCTCGTCCACGAGGTCCTCGCGCAGGAGGGTCTGGAGGAGCCCGGCGCTGCCGTGCACCTGGATGTCGCCGCCGTCCTGCTCCTTCAGTGCCCGCACCTCGTCGGGGACGTCCGCGATGACGGTCGTGCCCTCCCAGTCCGCCCCCGCCAGCGTCCGCGAGGCGACGTACTTCGGGATGCGGTTGAAGACGCTCCCCACGGGGTCGTCCGGCTCGGTGAGCGGCCAGTGCTGCACGAACGTCTCGTAGGTGCCGCGGCCGAGCATCAGCGCGCCGGCGTCGGCCACCCAGGCCACGATCCGCTCCATGAAGGCCTCGTCGAGCAGCGGCACGAGCCATCCACCGCGCGCGAACCCGCCGTCGCGGTCCTCGTCGGGCGCCCCCGGCGCCTGGATGACGCCGTCCAGCGTCACGAACTCCTGCACCACCAGCCTTCGCATCCCTCTCTCCTCCTGCGTCGGACCGCCGTCGACCGTGCGACGAACGGGGGTCACCCGTTTCGACACCGTGCCGGGGCCGATCTCATCGGTCCTGTTCGGCTGATCGGTACCCCTGCGATCAATTGATCGCACGCCGGACGAGGGCCCCGGCGAACCTCGGGCTCGCGTCGCGGCCCGTCGCGCTGCTACCGTGCCCGCCGGCCGCGAGCCCTCCGCGACCCCCCTCCTCCTGGACCCCCTCCGCCCCGACATCCAGGCCGTCCCCCGCCGGCGGCGCCCCTCCGTGCGCACGATCGGCGCCGTGACCCTCGCGACGGCGCTCGTCGCCGTGGCCGTGTACGGGGCGAGCCGCCTGGACCTGGGCGCCGCGGCGTCGGCCCTCGGAGGCGCCGACCCGCAGATGCTCGCCGCGGCGCTCGCCCTGTACGCCGTCGCCCAGACGGCCGGCGGGGCGATGTGGGCGGTCTGCCAGACCTCCGGCGGCGTCCGCGGCGTCCCGCTCGGCACGGCGCTCGGCATGCACTGGATGGCCCGCGCCGCCTGCGAGATCCTGCCCGCCTGCCTCGGCGAGACGGCCCGCGCCGCGCTCGTCCGCCGCCACCCCGGGGGTGCCGAGGCGGGGACCCTGCGCATCGTGGGCGGCATCGCCGGCTACAAGCTCGTGGAGGGCGTCGTCACCGCCGTCGCGGTCGTCGCGCTGACCCTCGTGGTCCCGCTGCCCGGGCCGGCGGCCGGCCTGCGCTGGACGGCCGCGGCGGCGGTCGTGGCGATCGTGGTCGCGGCGATCGCCTGGAGGCTCGGCGCCGGCCGGCGGCTCGCCCGCCTCATCCCGCGGCGGACCCGCGCCTCGGCCCGGCGGGTCGGGGAGGGCGCGGCCGTGGTCACCGACGGCCCGGCGGCCCGCACCGCCGCCGCCCTCGGCCTCGTGCTCGTCGTCGCCCGCATGCTGAGCCTGGCCGCCCTGCTCATGGCCCTCGGCGCCCCGGCCGCCGCCGCCGCCCTCGCCTTCTGCCTCATCGCCCTCGCGGGCGCGCTGCCGATCGCCCCGGGCGGCGCGGGCGCCCGCGAGGTGGTGCTCGTGCCCGCCCTGGCCCTCGCCTACGGGCTGCCCGCCAGCACCGCGCTCGCGTTCAGCGTGGCCGTCCAGGCCACCGCGCTCATCACGTCGCTCGCCCTCGGGGCGGCCGCGCTCGCCTGGCTCGGCCCGCGCCTGCTGGGCCGCGGCGGCCCGGTCCCCGAGCCGCTGGTCGCGGAGGCGTAGGAGCCCTGGCGAACCCGCCCGCGCCCTGCGAGGCTCGGCCGCGGACCACACACGACGGAGGACGCGGATGAGCCGGGGCGAGGGCGTGACGATCGTGACCGGGGGCACCGGCGGGCTGGGGGTCGGCGTGGTGGGCGCCCTCGCGGACGCGGGCCACGACATCATCGTCACCTGGATCGTGGAGCGGGAGCTGGAGAACTTCCCGTCCGACCTCCGGGGGCGCTGCCGCCTGGAGCGCTGCGACGTGCTCGACGCGGACGACTTCGGCCGCCTGGTGGAGGCGTCGGGCCCCGTGTGGGGCATGGTGCCGCTCGTCGGCGGCTACCTCGACGGCCACCCCCTCGGCGACCAGAGCACGGAGGACTGGGACCGCCAGTTCGCGCTCAACGCCCGCTCGGTGGCGATCGCCCTCGGCGCCGTGCTGCCGGGCATGGCCGCGCGCGGCGCGGGGCGGGTCGTCGCCGTCGGCAGTCGCGCCGCCTGGCGGCCGTTCCCCGGCGCGAGCGCCTACGCGGCGTCGAAGGCCGCGGTCATCGCCCTGGTGGAGGCCGCCAGCGAGGAGGTCCGCCGCGACGGGGTGGCCGTCAACTGCGTCCTCCCGTCGGTCATCGACACCCCGGCGAACCGGGCCGCCAACCCGGACGCCGACCACGGCTCCTGGGTGCGGCCGCGCGAGATCGGCGAGGTCGTGGCCTTCCTCTGCTCGCGGGAGGCGTCCGCGGTGACCGGCGCCGCGATCCCGGTCTACGGGAGGGCCTGACCCGGACGCCCCCGGCCGGGGGGCGCGGCCTGTCCCTCCGTCGGCGCAGCCTGACCCTCCGGGTGGGTGCAATCGGGCCCTGCCGGTTCGTAACGTCCCCGCCACCGCCCCGGTCCTCAGATCGGGGCGCCCGGTGCCGATCGTGTGCGCGTCCAGGGAAACCACAGGGGAACGAGGGGCAGTGACCACACAGACCATCAGGCGCCTCGCCGCGACCTGCGCGGCGCTGGTCGTCGCGGGCGCCGTCGTCGCGGGCTGCGGCGGCGAGAGCTCCAGCGGGGGGACGACCACCGTCGTGGTGACCTCCGGGGGCACGACGACGGCGACGCCGACGGCCTCGCCGCTCACCCTCGAGCAGCGCGCGCTCACCGCGTCCGAGTTCACGGCGCTCCCGATCGAGGCGAGCGAGGTCACCGACCTGACCGGGTTCGTCGACGCGGTCAGCGAGAGCGACGACGCCGAGTCGGACCGCGCGATCCTGACCTCCGCCGGCTTCACGCGCGGCCTCACGACCAGCTTCAAGACCGAGGACCTGAACTCGTACGCGCTCGCCTTCGTGGCCGAGGTCGACGCGGGCTCCGCGCAGGGCGTCGTGGACCAGGTGGTCGCGAAGGTGTCCGACCTCTCCGACGAGCCGGGCCTGACGGCCACGCAGTTCACCATCGACGAGATCCCCGGTGCCAAGGGCGTCGAGATCTCGGGGACGGCCGAGGGCGGCATCCCCGTCTCCGGCGCCCAGGTGCTCTTCGCCGACGGCGCCTACGTGTACGGGCTCCAGATGGCCAGCACCGGCAACGAGTCGGTGACCGACGACGTCCGCAACGCCGCCATCGCCTGGCACGGCCGCGTCGCCGGCGCCCCCGCGGCCGCGGAGACGACCACGACGCCCGGCACCACCACCGCCCCGGTGACCACGGCCCCGGGCACGGACACCACGGCCTCCGACCCGTTCCCGAACGCGGAGGAGATCTCCCTGCTCACCCACGTCCCGGCCGCCACCGCGGACAACTGCGTCCGCACCTCGGAGGCCGCTCGCGCGAGCCTCGCCACCGCCAGCGTGCGCTGCGAGACCGGCGACCACCGCGTGTACTACGAGGAGTTCGGCAGCGCCGAGGACATGCGGACGACCTACCAGGGCTACCTCACCGCGAACGACATCGAGCGCGGCGAGGGCCAGACCTGCGAGGAGGGCGTCCCCGCCGAGGGCACCTGGGACGGCCCCGACAACCGGGTCGTCTGCTTCCGCGGCGACGGTGGGGCGTGGATCGTCTGGAACTCCACCAAGCACAACCTGGTCGCGGTCGCCATCGACCCGTCGGGCAACGTGCAGCGGCTGTTCGACTGGTGGAAGAGCCCCGACTCCGGCCCGATCAACTGATCGTCCGCCGCGGCGCCCGGGCCACCGGGCCCCGCGGCCGGGGCGCGCCGCCGCCCACGCCTCCTACGATGGGGTGGTGAGCGGCGGCGCACCCATCCGGCTCGGGGTCCTCGACCAGTCCCCCGTGCCCGAGGGATCCGACGGGTCCCAGGCGCTCCGCAACACCATCGACCTGGCCCGGCACACCGAGGCGCTGGGCTTCGGGCGGTACTGGGTGGCCGAGCACCACGGCGGGCCGATGCTCGCCGGCGCGAGCCCCGAGGCCCTCATCGGCCCGATCGCCTCGGCCACGCGCACGATGCGGGTGGGCAGCGGCGGGGTGATGCTGCCGCACTACAGCCCCCTCAAGGTCGCCGAGTCGTTCAGCGTCCTGTCCGGGCTGTTCCCGGGGCGCATCGACCTCGGCATCGGCCGCGCCGCCGGCACCGACCCCACCACGACCTACGCGCTCCAGCGAGACCGCCGCGAGGCGTCGCCGGACGACTTCCCCCAGCAGCTCGGCGAGCTGATGGCGTACCTGCGCGACGAGCTGCCCCGGGACCACCCGTTCGCCCGGCTCGCCGCCCTGCCGGGGCTGCCCGCCGCCCCCGCGCTGTGGCTGCTCGGCTCGTCACCGCAGAGCGCCCTGTGGGCCGCCGAGGCGGGCCTGCCCTACGCCTTCGCGGACTTCATCAACCCGCTCGGCGCGCTGATCGCCGCCGACTACCGCGACCGCTTCGAGCCGTCGGCGGAGCTGGAGGCCCCGCGCGTCATCGCCGGCGTGTCGGCCATCTGCGCCGACACCGACGAGGAGGCGGAGCACCTGGCCGCAAGCGTGACGATGGCGATGCGCCTGCTGCGCCGCGGACAGCTCATCGCCGTCCCCACGCCGGAGCGGGCGCAGGAGTGGCTGCGCGAGGACGGCGCCCGCCGCCGCCCGGCGCCCGGCGAGCCCCTGCGGCGCGGCTCGCGCCGGATGGTGGTGGGCGGCCCGGCGACGGTCGCCGACGGCCTGCGGGCCGTCGCCGAGGAGTACGGCGCCGAGGAGCTGCTCGTGGTCACGATCGTCCACTCGCACGAGGCCCGCCGGCGCTCCTACGAGCTCATCGCGGACGCGATGGCGCTCGACCCGGCGCCGGCCGGGGAGGCCGCCCCGGCCATCTGATCCCCCCGGCCCGTGACGCGACGGGGCGCGGCGGCGGATGATCCCCGAGGGGCCCACCCGGGGGCCCGCGGCCCGGCGGAGGTGGCGGATGAGGCGGCTCGTGATCGTGGGGACCGCGGCGGCCGTCGGCGCGACGGCGATCGCCGTGGCGTTCGGCGCGGGGGGCGGCTCCGGGGGGCCACCCGCCTACCCGGCCCACCCGGCCGCCGAGCAGGCGAGGAAGGCCGCCAAGCCCGCCCTGGCCCGCTTCGCCTCCTGCGAGCGGTTCCTGACCCACGTGCGCCGCCGGGCCCTGGCGCAGACCGGGCCCTGGGGCCTCGGCAACGTCCGGCCGCTGCCGCCCGCCGCCCCCGGGGCGGAGGACTCCCCCGTCGCGTCGACCCCGCTGCGCGCCGCCACGCCGGCCGCGGGCGTCGACTTCTCGGGCACCAACGTGCAGGAGGCCGGCGTCGACGAGCCGGACCTCGTCGAGACCGACGGCCGCACCGTGTTCGCCATCGCCGCGGGCGGCGTGGAGGCGGTGGACGTCACCGGCGGGGCGCCCCGGCGCATCGGCACGACGACGCTGAGGGGCGTCTCCCCCACCGGCCTGCTGCTCATGGGGAATCGGCTCGTGGTGATCGGCGACGCCCCCGGCGGCGCCGTCCCGCTGCCCGCCACCTCGCGGATCGCTCAGACGACGGTCCCCGTGTTCGCGCCCCCCGTGACGGTCGTGGTGGCGCTGGACGTGACCGACCCCGCGCAGCCGCGCGAGGTGTCGCGCCTGCGCGCCGACGGCGGCCTGGTCGCCGCCCGCGCCGCCGGCGGCGCGGTGCGCCTCGTGGTGAGCGGCTCCGCCGCCCCGCGCATCCCCCAGACCTCGCCCGCCGGCGACACGACGGCGGCGCGGCGCGCCGCCCGGCGCGCCAACCGGCGGGCGGTGACGACGGCCCCGGCGGCGGCGTGGCTGCCGCGGGTGACGGTGCGCGACGCGGCCTCCGGGAGGACGGTCCGGCGCGGCGTGCCGTGCGGCGCCGTGAGCCGGCCCACGCAGAACGCGGGCCTCGGGACGATCACCGTCCTCACGGTCGGCGTCGGCGCGGGCCTCTCGCTCACCGACACCGACACGATCCTGACCGACGGCGAGGTCGTGTACGCCTCGCCGTCCGCCCTCTACGTCGCCACGCCGCGATGGGCGCCCCAGGTGGACGGGGCGGCGGCCCCGCCGCGGGGCGCGACCCAGATCCACAAGCTCGACACGTCGGACCCAGCGCGCACCGACTACCGGGCGAGCGGCGTCGTGGCCGGCTATCCGCTCAACCAGTTCTCCCTGTCCGAGCACGAGGGCCACCTGCGCGTCGCGACGACCGAGGAGCCCGAGTGGTGGGAGCCGCAGGACGCGGCCGAGCCCAGCGAGAGCCGGGTGACCGTCCTCGCGCAGTCCGGCGGGCGCCTGGTCCGCACCGGCGAGGTGCGCGGCCTGGGCCGCGGCGAGCGGATCTACTCGGTGCGCTTCCTCGGCGACCGCGGGTACGTCGTGACATTCCGCCAGACCGATCCGCTCTACGCCCTCGACCTCTCCGACCCGGCCGCCCCGGTCCTGCGCGGCGAGCTCAAGATCCCGGGCTTCTCCTCGTACCTGCACCCGGTGGACGACACGACCCTGATCGGCGTTGGCCAGGCCGCGGACGCGCAGGGGCGGACCCAGGGGACCCAGGTCTCCCTGTTCGACGTCTCGGACCCGTCGCGGCCGGCGCGGATCGCCCAGCGGTCGCTGGACACCGACTGGAGCGAGGCCGAGTCGGACCACCACGCGTTCCTGTGGTGGCCGCAGTCGAAGCTCCTGGTGCTGCCGGTGCAGGCCTACGGCGGGCCGGGACGAAGCGCGTTCCTCGGCGCGGTGGGCCTGAACGTCGACCGCGCCACCGGCATCACGCCGATCGCCCGCGTCGCGCATCCGGGCGACCCGGACGTCGACTGGGCGCCGGTCCGCCGCTCCCTGGTCGTGGGGACCACCCTCTACACGGTCTCCGACGCCGGGATCATGGGCAGCGACCTCGGCACCCTGGCGCCGCGGGGGTGGGCCGCCTTCGGCTGATCGCCCGCCTCCCCGCCGGCCGCTCAAGACGCCCCCTCCCGCCGACGATGCGGGAGGGGTGGGCACGAGGGAGGCCGGCGGGGGGATGGCAGGGTTCGCAGGACGGCCGGGACGGGGCGGCAGCCCCACGGCGATGGTGCGCGCGCACGGGCGGTGGCTCGGCGGGCGCGGCGGCCGCCGCGCGAACCGCGCGGGCGTGGACCTCGAGGCCGCCGACCTGCGCGGCGCCGACCTGCGGCGCGCGGACCTCACGGGCGAGAACCTGCGCGGCGCCGACCTGCGCGGCGCCCGCCTGGCCGGTGCCGTCCTGTCCGGGGCGGACCTCGCCGGGGCCGACCTTCGCAGCGCCGCGCTGGCCGGCGCCGACCTGGGCGGCGCCCGCCTGACCGGCGCGCGCCTGGACGACGCGAACCTCGCCGACGCCGACCTGCGGCGCGCGGTGCTGCGCGACGCCGACCTGAGCGGCGCCCACCTCTCCGGCGCGCGGATGGCGGGCGCCGACCTCGCCCGCGCCAACCTGCTCTCCACCACATGGGGCGAGCGGCCCGCGGCCGAGGACGACGCCGAGGGGCCCGTCCCCTTCTCGATGGCGGGCGCCGACCTGCGCGGCGCCGTGCTCTCCGG
>JBFWPT010000011.1:0-52833 GCA_050249835.1 Thermoleophilia bacterium | reverse complement strand
CCGACCTCGCCCGCGCCAACCTGCTCTCCACCACATGGGGCGAGCGGCCCGCGGCCGAGGACGACGCCGAGGGGCCCGTCCCCTTCTCGATGGCGGGCGCCGACCTGCGCGGCGCCGTGCTCTCCGGGTACGACCTGCGCGCCGCCGACCTCACCGACGCCGACCTCACGGGCGCCGACCTCCGCCGGGCCGACCTGCGCGGGGCCCGCCTCTTCCGCGCCCGGCTGGAAGGCGCGCTGCTCGACGGCGCCCGCCTGGACGACGCGGACATGGGGGAGGCCGACCTCCGCGCGG
Source organism: Thermoleophilia bacterium (assembly GCA_050249835.1). Taxonomy (GTDB): domain Bacteria; phylum Actinomycetota; class Thermoleophilia; order Miltoncostaeales; family Miltoncostaeaceae; genus Miltoncostaea. The sequence goes on along the minus strand of JBFWPT010000011.1, from coordinate 52,539 downwards.
CCCGGTTCGCCGCGCGCCCGGCCGGGGCCCCCGCGCCCGCCGCCGCGACGCCCGCGGCCCCCGCGCACGCGCCCGGCCTGCGGCCACGGCTCGTGCTGGGAGTCGCGCTCGCCCTCGGGTGCGCCGTCACGCTCGCGGTCGGCCTCCCCCTCTACCTCGGCGCCCCGCCGGAGAACACCGTCCCGGCGTCGAGCGCCTTCGCCGCGGCGCCGTCCGCGGCGCCGGCACCCCTGAAGCTCGCGCTCACCGCCGACGGCGCCGGCTCGTGGATCGAGGTCCACGCCGGGGGGACGCGGGAGGGGCGCCTGCTGTTCAGCGGCTTCGTCACCGGAAACGACCCGCGGTCCTTCCCGCTCGGCGCGAAGGGCGTCTGGATCCGGGCCGGGAACCCGGAGGGCCTCCGGGCCGACCTCGGGGAGGGCGTCATGGCGCTCACCGGTTCGACCGGCGACTTCGTGATCGACGCGGACGGCGTCCGGAGGGTCGGGGACGGCTGACGCACCGGCCGGATGAGGTTCGTCCGGTCCGGTTCCCAGCAGACGGCGCGCCGATCCCTCATCATGTGGGGGTGCTCGACGTGACCCTCGTCGCCTGGACGGCGACGATCGCCCTCATCGTCGCGCTGCTCGCCGTGGACCTCTTCGCCACGGGCGGGAAGCGCGCGCATGCCGTCGGCTTCCGCGAGGCGGTCGTCTGGTCGCTGTTCTACATCGGCGTCGCCGTCGCGTTCGGCGTGGTCTTCGGCTTCGTCGCCGGCTGGGACTACGGCACCGAGTACTTCGCGGGCTACATCGTCGAGAAGAGCCTCTCCGTCGACAACCTGTTCGTGTTCGTGATCATCATGAGCACGTTCGCGGTGCCCGCGGAGCACCAGCAGCGGGTGCTCACCTTCGGCATCATCCTCGCCCTGCTGATGCGGGCGGTGTTCATCGCCCTCGGCGCGGCGCTGCTCGCCGCGTTCTCCTTCGCCTTCCTGCTGTTCGGGCTCCTGCTGCTGGCCACCGCGGTCCAGCTCTTCCGCCACCGCGACGAGGACCCGACGATCGAGGACAACAAGCTCGTCGCGTTCGCGCGGCGGCGCTTCCCGCTGACGGACGAGTACGACGGCGGGAAGATCATCACCCGCGTCGGCGGGCGCAAGATGCTCACGCCGATGTTCCTGGTGCTGCTGACGATCGGCACGACCGATCTCCTCTTCGCCCTCGACTCCATCCCGGCGGTCTTCGGCGTGACCCAGGAGGCGTACATCGTCTTCGTGGCGAACGCGTTCGCCCTGCTCGGCCTGCGCGCCCTCTACTTCCTGGTCGCCGGCCTCCTCGACCGCCTCGTCTACCTGTCGACCGGCCTGTCGGTGATCCTGGCCTTCATCGGGCTGAAGCTGGTCCTGCACTGGGGCCACCTGCACTGGGACCAGGTGCCCGAGATCACGACCGCCGTCTCCCTCGCCGTGATCGGCGTGATCCTCCTGGTCACGACGGTCGCCAGCCTCGCGAAGAGCCGCCGCGACCCGACCGCCAAGGCCCACGCCGGCACCCTCCGCGACACCAAGCGCGACAAGGGCCGCCCGCCCCACTGATCCGGCGTCGCGCGGTGCGACGGGGTTCGGCTACCGTGGCGCCCGTGGACGAGATCGACCCCCAGCTCATCGCCGCCGCGCGCGGCGACATCCCGGCGGCCTTCACCGAGGTCATCGCCGCCGACATCGCGCCGCACGGGCGGGCGGCCGTCGTGCTGCTCGACACCGCCCCGGACTCCGGCGGCTACCCCTACCAGGTGGTCTGCCACATGGAGCGCGGCGGCTGGATGGAGGGGATGAGCGGCAACGTCCCCGGGTGGACCTCGATCGAGGCGGGCGAGGAGGAGGACCTCGGCGTCCTCACCTGGTGGGACGACGCCCCCGAGGGGACCCGGGTGGCGGTCCTGCGCGTCGGCGACGTGCTCGCGGAGGTCCCCGTCGCCGACGGCTACGCCTTCTACGTCGCCTGGGACGTCCCGTGCCCCGAGGGCGACGGCTTCCCGGAGCTGCTGCGCTTCACCTGACCCCGGGGCGGCCGGGCGGGCCCGTGGGACCCGCCCGGCGATCGCGTGCCGGGGTCAGCCGGCGATCGGGTGGTTCGCGCGCATCAGGCCGCGCGCGTCGTAGCGGGCGCGGATGTCGAGCAGGCGCGCGTGCGCGTCCTCGTCGAAGGCCGTGGACGACGCCGTCGGGCGCTCGCTGAAGTTCAGGAAGCTGCGCCCGCGCCCCCAGGGCCGCATCGCCTGCACGATCCGGTCGGCCTGCTCGATGACGGCCCGCCCCATGGCGGCGTCCATCGGGATGCCGACGAGGAACAGGAGGTAGCCCCCGTCGATGCGGTCGAGCGCCCCGCCGCCCTCCGCCGGGCGGGCGAGCGCGCCGCCGGTCTGGCGCAGCTCCATCGCGAGCAGCGGCGAGCCCGAGCCGGGGCCGGAGAGGCGCACGAGCTCGGCGACGCCCTCGGGAGTCAGGCCGTCGAGCACCGCGGCGCCGCTCAGGCCGGGCGTGGGGCCCTCCGGGTCCTGGTGCAGCCGCACCAGGCCGGCGGCCGGCATCGGGGCGACCGTGTCGATCTCCGGGCCGAGGGCGCGCAGGGGGGCCAGCAGGGCGTCCGGGTCGGCCTCCTCCGGGAGGATCGCGACCTCCACCACCACCAGGCTGCGGCCGCGCAGGGGCTCCGGGATCTGCGGGATCGGCGGGAGCTGCAGGATCCGCGCCACGGACGTCACGGCGTCCGGCGCCTCGTCCGCCCAGGCGGTCCAGGCGTTCAGCACGCGCTCCGACTCCTCCCACGGCCAGATGAGCCAGCCGCCGACGACCTCCTCCAGCGGGAAGAGGCGCATCTCGATCGCCGTCACCACGCCGAAGTTGCCGCCACCGCCGCGCAGGGCCCAGAAGAGGTCCGCCTCGTTCTGCGCGTCGGTCCGCGTCAGGCGGCCGTCCGGCAGGACGATCTCGATGGCCGTCACGTGCGAGCACGCGAGGCCGTGGCGGCGCGCGAGCCAGGAGATGCCGCCGCCCAGGGTGTAGCCGGCGACGCCGACATCGGGGGACGAGCCGTGCAGCGCCACCAGGCCGTGGGCCGCCGCCGGCACCACCACCTGCTCCCAGATCGCCCCGGAGCCGACCCGGGCGATGCGGGCCTCCGGGTCGATCGCGACCTCGTCCATCGCGGTGGTCCGCACGAGGATCGTGTCCGACAGGTCCGTGATCGGCCCCGGGTTGTGACCCGTGCCCTGAGGGGTGACCCGGAGCCCGATCGCGCGGGCATGGGCGACGATCTCCGTCACGTCGCGGGCGCTCGTCGGCATGGCCACGGCGGCCGGGCGCTGCTCGACGGCGACGTTCCACGGCATCCGCGCCGCGTCGTAGCCGGAGTCGCCGGGAACGTAGAGCTCGCCGTCGATGGCGCCGCGCAGGGCGTCGAGGCCGGCGGAGACGGGGTCGAGGGTGGTGGTCACGGTGAGGCTCCTGGTGAGGGGATCGGGTGCTGGGTGCACGATCCCTCCACCGGGGCCCCCGGCTCCTCGGGGGAGTCCCCGGTCCGTTCCCTAGGGACGGCCCTCAGGCGAAGGCCTCCGTGCCCAGGGCCACCAGGTCCGACCGGGACCCGACGCCGAGCTTCTGGAAGACCTTCCCCAGGTGGTACTCCACCGTCTTCGGGCTCAGGAAGAGGTGGGAGGCGACCTCCTTGTTGGAGGCGCCCTCGCTCACGAAGCGGGCGATGCGGCGCTCCTGGGGGGTGAGCGAATCGGCGCCGGCCGCGTCCCGGCGGCGGATCGACTCCCCCGTCGCGCGCAGCTCGTCGCGGGCGCGCTCCTCCCAGAGCGTGGCGCCCAGGCTCGCGAAGGTCGTGCCCGCCGAGCGCAGGTGCACGCGCGCGTCGCTGCGGCGGCCCGCCCGGCGCAGCGACTCCCCCAGCGCGAGGCGCGTGCGGGCATCGGCCCCGGGCGCCGCCATGCCCCAGCCCAGGGTCGCGAGCGAGTGCTCCAGCAGCGCGATGGCCTCCTCCCCGTCGGCCAGCAGCCCTCGGCACCGCAGCAGCAGCGGGCGCACCCAGAGCGCCCCGGTCGCGGCGCCCCAGCGCTCCAGGCGGTCGACGGCCCTCCCGCCCTCGGCCGGGTGGCCGGCGCGGCCGGCCGCCAGCGCGAGCGGCGGGACCAGCGCGTAGGTGGTGAGGGGGCTGAGGGTCTCGGCGGCCGGGTCCGCGGCGACGGCGGCGAGGCGGGAGAACGCGGCCTCGTACTCCCCCCGGCCGATCTCCAGCTCGCCCAGGGCGTAGGTCACGGTCTCGATGATCGGGACCACGCCCCCGCGCGCCGCGACGGCCAGGGCGCGCTCGGCGTACGACTGGCAGAGGTCGTCCTCGCCGCGCAGGGCGGACACGACCGCCAGCACGGCACGGGCCTGTCCCGCGCTGTTCTCGAGCCCCGCCTCCTCCGTGAGGCGCAGGGCCTCGTCGCCGTCGGCCCAGGCGTCGTTGACGCGGCCGAGCCACGCGAGCAGCGCGCCCCGCCGGGTGAGGGCCATGGCGAGGGTCGCGAAGGCCCCGCGGGCCCGGGCGGCGTCGATGGCGCGGGACTGGCGCAGCAGGGTGCGGTCGTGGTCGCCCAGCCAGGTGTCCGCGTTCGCGCTCCAGACCAGGGTGCGCGGATCGCCTCCGTCGTCCACCTGGGCGGCGACGCGCAGGGGCCCCACGGCGTCCTCCATGCGACCTTCGACGGCCAGGCGCACGCCGGACAACCACGACCGGGCCTCCGGGATCACGTCGTCCGGGAGCCCCCGGGCCCGGTCGTCGGCGGCGGCCAGGCCCGCCGCGTCGCCGGCCATCGCCGCCGCCTCCCCGGCGCGCAGCAGCAGGTCGCCGCTCTCGGCCGGATCGGCGGTGCCCCCGGCGGCCTCCATCAGCAGCGCGTGCGCGTCGGAGGGGCGGCCGCGGACCACCGCGATCGCGGCCCGCACGGACAGGATCCGGGTGCGCACGTCCTCGCCCGCCCCCCGGGACTCGGCCTCGTCGGCGAGCGCCTGGGCGAGCGGGGCCCGCCCGGCCTGCCACGCGGACTCCGCCGCAGCCACCAGCCGGCGCGCCCGGGACGGGTCGTCGGCGCTCAGGCGGGCCGCCCGCTCCAGGGCCGCGGCGGCGGCCGCGTGACCGCTGCGGGCGCGGGCGCGGGCGGCCGTACGCTCCAGCTCGGCGGCGATCTCCTCGTCGGCGGCCATGCTGGCCGCGGCGCGGTGCCACGCGCGGCGGTCCGCGTCGTCCGCCCCCTCGAGCGTGGCGGCGAGCGCCGCGTGCGCCTCCTGGCGGAGGGCGAAGGACAGGCCGCGGTGCAGGGCGGAGCGCGCCATCGGGTGCCGCAGCTCCAGGCGGGTGCCGGTCACGCGCACCAGGCCGGACCGCTCGGCCTCGTCCAGGTCGCTGCGGGTGGCGCCCATCCGCGCGGCCGCCGCCAGCACCACGCCGAGGTCGCCGGTGTCCTCCGCGACGGCGACGGCGAGCACCGCCCGGGCCCCGTCGCCCAGGTCGCGGGCGCGGTCGACGAACGCCCGCTCCAGGCGCCCGGTGAGCGGCAGGTGGTCGGGGAGCGGCGCGCGCCCGGCGAGCTGGGCCTCGTCGAGCAGCACCGGCAGCTCCACCAGCGCCAGGGCGTTGCCGCCGGTCAGGCTCACGAGCCGCTCGGCCACGTGCGGCGCGAGGCCGCGGCCGACGCGCTCCTCCAGCAGCGCGCGCGCCGCGGGGCGGTCGAGGCCGCCCAGGCGGCGGTCCGGCAGGCCGGGCCCCTCGAACCGGCGGGCCTCGCCCTCCCGGGCCGCGATGAGCGCGGCGATCGGCTCTGCCGCCAGGCGCCGGGCGATGAAGCCGAGGGCCTCCGCGGAGGGGCGGTCGAGCCACTGGGCGTCGTCGACCACCAGCAGCAGCGGGCGCTCGTCGGCCATCCCGGCCAGCAGGCCCAGCGCCCCGAGGGAGATGAGGAAGCGGTCGTCGGCGCCCTCCGCCGACAGACCGAACGCGCCCCGCAGGGCCGCGGCCTGGGGGGCGGGGAGGTCGCCGAGGCGGTCGAGGCCGGGGGCGAGGATCTGGTGGAGGCTCGCGAACGGCAGCTCGGCCTCGGACTCCACCCCCACCGCCCGCAGGACGGTCATGTCGCCGGCCGTCTCCTCCACGGCGGCGAGCAGGGCGGTCTTGCCGACGCCGCCCTCGCCGCGGATCACGAGGGCCCCGCCGCGCTGGTCGCGCGCGGCGTCGAGCACCGCGGCGGCGGCCGCGAGGTCCGGGTCGCGCCCGAGCAGCGCCGGGGTCAGCCGAGCTCCTCGAGCAGGTCGGCGATCGAGTCGACCACCCGCGACGGCAGGAACGGGAACCGGCCCACCTGGTCGCGGGCCGTGTGGCCGGTGAGCACGAGGACCGTCTCCAGCCCCGCCTCGATCCCGGCGATGACGTCGGTGTCCATCCGGTCCCCCACCATGGCGGTGCTCTCGGAGTGGGCGTCGATGCGGTTGAGCGCCGAGCGCATCATGAGCGGGTTGGGCTTGCCCACGTAGTAGGGCTCCACCCCGGTCGCCCGGGTGACCAGCGCGGCCACGGCCCCGGTCGCGGGCAGGTTGCCCTCCAGGGACGGGCCGGTGGCGTCGGGGTTCGTCGCGATGAAGCGGGCCCCGGCGTCGATGAGGCGGATGGCCTGGGTGATGCGCTGGAAGCTGTAGGCGCGCGTCTCCCCGAGCACGACGTAGTCCGGGTCGCGCTCGGTGAGCGTGTAGCCCACGTCGTGGAGGGCGGTGGTGAGGCCCGCCTCGCCGAGCACGAACGCCGACCCGCCGGGCCGCTGGGTGGAGAGGAACCGCGCCGTGGCGAGGGCGGAGGTCCAGATGGCCTCCTCGGGCACGTCGATGCCGCTCAGGCGCAGCCGCGCGGCCAGGTCGCGCGGCGTGTAGATCGAGTTGTTCGTCAGCACCAGGAACGGGATCCCGCGCTCACGCAGGCGCCCGACGAAGGCCTCGGCGCCGGGGACGGGGCTCTCCTCGCGCACGAGGACCCCGTCCATGTCCATCAGCCAGGACTCGACACGCTGCCGGTTCATCCCGGGCAGGGTAGTGCCCCGGCAGGCGTCGCGCGCGGGCGCGCGGGGCGCCCGCCCGCGGTCAGGCGACGGCGCCCGTCTCGGTGGTGTTCCAGCGCATCTTCAGGGTGAACTCGGCGTGGTTGCGGTTCCGCCGCAGATCGACGGTCACGTCGAGCGGGTCGACCACCGCGGTCGCCGCCTGCGTGTCGTCGTTGCCGAGGTCCACCGAGCCCGCGGCCAGCTCGTCGGCCAGCGCGTGGAGTTGCCGGGCCACCAGCGCCCGGGTCGCGGTCTCGTGCGCGTCGTACACGTGCTTGATCATCTCCGCCCCTCCGTCCTCGTCACGTCCTCTTCCTCCCCCTCGGCCGCGCGGCGCCGGAGCATGAGCCCGGCGGCCGGCCACATTCCCATGGTTGCGCGAAACCGGCCCGCGCGCCCCGGTCCCGGGTGGGGCCGGGCGGCGTAGCCTCGGGACGTGCGGCTCGGCATCCACCTCCCCCAGTTCCGCGACCCGGTGCCCGGCGAGGTGCTCGCCGCCGCGGCCCGCGACGCCGAGGAGGCGGGCGCCGACGACCTCTGGGTCTCCGACCACCTGCTGCTGCCCGTGGGCAGCGCACGGCCGCCGGCCTCCTTCCACGATCCGCTGACGGTGCTCACATGGGCCGCGGCGCACACGCGCGCGGCGGGGCTCGGCACCAGCGTCCTCGTCGCCCCCTATCGCCACCCCGTCGTGCTGGCGAAGTCGCTGGCCTCCCTCGACGCGCTCTCGGGCGGGCGGGTCATCGCGGGCCTCGCGTCGGGGTGGATGGAGAGCGAGTTCGCCGCCCTCGGGGTCCCGTTCCGCGAACGCGGCCGGCGCACCGACGCCGCCATCGCGGCCTGCCGGGCGCTGTGGCGCGGCGACGTCGTGGACGGCAACCGCCTGCTCCCGGCCCCCGCCCGTCCGGGCGGCCCGCCGGTGTGGGTGGGCGGCGACGGGGACGCGGGCGTCCGCCGCGCCGCCCGCGCCGGCGGCGCCTGGCACACGACGGTCTCCGACCCGGAGCGCCTGCGGGAGCGGCTCGCCGCCCTCGACGGCGCGCTGGCGGCGGAGGGGCGCGGCCGCGACGGGTTCACCGTGTCGGTGCGCGTGCGGGCGGGGGCCGACCGGGTGGCGGTGCTGGCGCCGGCTCTCCGCACCATGGGTGTCGGCCACCTCCTCGTCGACCCGCCCGCGGGCACCGACCCGCGCGACCTGGGCGGGTTCACGCGCGACGTGCGCCGGGCACTGGACGCCTGATGGCCCGCCGCGACGCCCACATCGACGCGATCGAGGACGCGCTCAGCCCCCTCGGCCCGGTGGAGTGCCGCCACATGTTCGGCGGTTTCGGGGCCTTCCTGGACGGCGCGATGCTCGGCGTCGTGGCCGGCGGGGTGCTCTACCTGAAGGTGGACGGCCACAACGTGGCCGCCTTCGACGATGCGGGCCTCGAGCCGTTCGTCATCGAGAGCCGCCGGGGGCGCACCGAGATGTCCTTCCGGCGGGCCCCGGAGCCGATCGGTGACTGGGACGCCCTCGGGCCCTGGGCCCGCGGGGCCCTCGCGGCGGCCGAGCGCGCCCGCGACGCGCGGAGGCCGCGCCGCCCCCGCCCGCCCGCCCGGGGTTGAGGCCGCGCGAGCCCGGGTACCGCCCCTGCGCCGGGCCGGACACGGCGGAGGGCGCGGGTGCAGCACGACGAGGACCGACGGGGCGGTGTCGCAGCCGGGCTGAGCCGCGCGATCGTGGCCCTGCGGCACGTCGTCATCCTGGGGTGGATCGCCGCCGCGGTCGCCGCGGTCGTGTACCTGCCGCCGCTCGCGGGTTCGGGCGAGCTGGACCTTCCCCTGCCCGCCGACGCGGCGCCGTTGGAGGCCGAGGCCCGGAGCGCCGCCATCTTCGGCGCCCCGCTCACGGCGCGCACCCAGGTGCTCGTCACGCGCCCGGGCGGGCTGTCCGCCGCCGAGCAGGTCGCGCTGGCCGACTTCGCCGTGCAGGTGGGGCGCGGGCGGGTGCCGGGCCTGGAGGAGGTCGCCGCCGCGGTGCCGCTCCCCAGCGCCGGCGGCGTGGCGCCGGGCGCGCGCGACGGGGGGCCCGCCTCGGTCCTCACGTACCTGCTGTTCCGCGAGCAGCGGTCGATCGCGCGCCAGGTGGAGCTGGGCGAGGCCTACATCGCCGCGGCCCCGGTCCCGGCGGGGGCCGCGGCGACCCTCACCGGGTCGAGCGCGGCGCGGGACGCCCAGATGGCCACGATCTCCGACCGGCTGCCGTGGGTGGTCCTGGTGACCCTGGCGCTCATCGTGCTCGTGGTGGGCGCGGTGATGGGCTCGCCGGTCGCGCCGCTCGTCGTGCTGGCGACGGTGGGCGTGGCCTACGTCATCGACCTGCGCCTCATCGGCTGGATCGGCGAGGGCACCGACATCACGGCCAGCCAGGACATCGAGCCCGTCGTCTCGGCGCTGCTCATCGGGATCGTCACCGACTACGCCCTCTTCTACCTGTTCCGCACCCGCGCCCGGCTGCGCGCCGGCGACGACCCCCGCCGCGCCACCGCCGCGGCGGGCGCCCACCTGCTGGGCATCGTCACCGTCGCCGGGCTCACCGTCGCCCTGGGGACCGCGACCCTCCTGGTGGGGGACATCGACTTCTTCCGGGCGTTCGCGCCCTCCCTCGTGGTCACGGCCCTGCTCGCCGCCCTCGTGTCCGTGACGCTGGTGCCGGCGCTGCTCGCCGTGCTGGGCCGGGGCGCCTTCTGGCCGCGCGGCCCGGGCGCCCCGCGGGAGACGGAGCCCGGGCACCGCGCCCCGCTCGCCGCCCGCCTGCTCACGACGCGGGCCGTCGCGGCGGTCACCGCCCTCGTCGTGATGGCCGGCTTGGGCGCCTGCGCCGGCCAGCACCGTCACCTGGAGATGGGGCTGGGGCTCACGAGCGGCCTCGCCCCGGGCGCCGACGTCACGGACGCGGGCTTCGCCGCCGGCGTGACGGCGCCGACGGAGGTGCTGGTGCAGGGACCGGGCGCGACGGATCCGGCGGTGCTGGCCCGGCTGGGGGACGCGCTGCGCGCCGCGCCGGGGGTCGCCGACGTGGTGGGCCCCGCCGACCCGCTCCCCTCCCTGGCGCCCGGTCTCGCGACGTCTCCGGAGGCGGGGGCGTCCCGGTTCGCGGTGATCCTGGAGGACCCGCCCACCGAGAGCGCGGCGATCGCCGACCTCGACCGCATCGCCACGGCCCTGCCCGCGATGCTCGCGGCCGCGGGGGCACCGGGGGCGACCGCGTCCCTCGCCGGGGACACGGCCATCGCGCGGGCGTCGATCGACGCCATGGGCACCGAGCTGCTGCGGGTGGGCCTCGCAGCCCTGGTCGTGAACCTCCTGCTGCTCGCCGTCTTCCTGCGCGCGCTCGTCGCCCCGCTGTACCTGCTGGCCGCCAACGCGCTCACCGTGGCGGCCACGCTCGGCCTGGCGACCTGGTTCTTCCAGGATCTCCTGGGCCAGGGGCAGCTCGTCTACTACGTCCCCTTCGCGACCGCGGTGCTGCTGCTCGCCCTCGGCTCCGACTACACGATCTTCCTGGTGGGCGGCATCTGGCGGGCCGCGCAGCGGCTCGGCATCCGGGAGGGCATCCGCACGGCGATGCCCCCGGCGTCGGCGACGATCACGGTGGCCGGGCTCATCCTGGCCGGCTCGTTCGGCCTGCTCGCCCTGGTGCCGGTGGACGCCCTGCACCAGTTCGCCTTCGTCATGGGCGTCGGGGTCGCGCTCGACGCCTTCGTGGTGCGCCCGCTGCTGCTCCCCGCCCTCATCACGGTGTTCGGGCGGGGAGGGTTCTGGCCGGGCGGCCGTCCCGCCCCCGCGCCGGAGGGAGCGGTGGAGGCTTGACCGGCTAACAGTGTTAGCCTACTATCGGCTAACACTGTTAGCCACCGTTCGGGAGGACCCCGGTGTCCGCCGCACTCGCACCACTCCTCACCTCCGCGCGCCGTCCCGCCTACGCCGCCGCCGCGGCGCTGCTCGCCGCCGGCGCGGTCGCCACCTGGCTCCTGGCCGGATCCGGGGGCTGGATCGTCCTCGCCTTCGCGATCGCCCCCGACCTCGCCCTGCCGGCGGGCGGCGGCCGCGGGCTCGACCGCGGGCAGCTGCACCCGCGGGCCGTCCCGCTCTACAACGCCCTCCACCGGCTGTGGGGCCCGGTGGTGCTCGCCGCCGTCGCGCTCGCCGGGCTGCTGCCGGCGGCCTGGCTCGCCGCCGCCCTCGCGTGGGCCGCGCACATCGCCCTCGACCGGGCCGCCGGCTACGGCCTGCGCGCGCCCGACGGCCGGCAGCGTGCCTGAGGCCCGTGACCGCACCGCCGAGATCGTCGCGGCCGCCCGCGTCCTGCTGGACGAGGGCGGCCCCGAGGCGCTCTCGATGCGCCGCATCGCCGACGCGCTCGGCATCCGCGCGCCCTCGCTCTACAAGCACGTCCCGGACAAGGGGGCGCTCGAGGCGGCCCTCGTCTCGGAGGCCTTCGAGGAGTGCGCCCTGCGGTTCGACCGGGCCGCCGCCGAGGCCGCACCCGGGGAGGAGCTGGCGGCGATCGGCGCCGCCTACCGCGCCTTCGCCCGGGAGCGGCCGCACCTGTACCGGCTCATGACCGGCGGGCCGCTGGACCGCGACCGGCTCGCGCCCGGCAGCGAGGAACGCGCGGCGGCCGCCCTCCTCAGGGCGACCGGGGGTGACGGCGACCGGGCCCGCGCCGCCTGGGCATTCGCCCACGGCATGGCGATCCTGGAGCTCGACGGGCGCTTCCCGCCGGACGCCGACCTGGGAGCCGCGTGGCAGCGGGGGATGGAGGCCTTCGCGACCCCCTGATCGAGGGGGCCGAACCTTCACACGACCGTGCTAGGGTTTCGCCCCGATGGCGCCGGAGACCCTCACGATCAACGAGGCCGCGGAGACCACGGGGTGGTCGCCGCGCATGCTCCGGTACATCGAGAGCATCGGCCTGGTGGTCCCTGAGCGCTCGCCGGCCGGTTACCGGCTGTACGGCGCGGCCCACCTGCAGCGGCTGCGCACCCTGCGCGAGCTGCTCGACGCCCACGACCTCGCCCTCGGGGAGGTCGGCTTCGCCCTGCGCCTGCGCGACGAGCGCGACCTGGCGGACGCCGTGGACGGGTGGCTGGAGGCCCGTCCGGAGCGGCCCCGCGAGGTGACGCCCGACGACTGGCTGCGGCACGAGCAGGAGAAGCACACCCGCCTGCTCCGCCTCGCCGCGAACCCACTGACGACATGACGGAGACCGCATGACGACGTCCGCCCCGCTCGCCGCGACCGACTTCAAGGTCGCCGACCTCTCGCTGGCCGAGTTCGGCCGCAAGGAGATCCGCCTGGCCGAGCACGAGATGCCCGGCCTCATGGCCGTCCGCGAGGAGTACGCCGAGCAGCAGCCCCTGAAGGGCGCGCGGATCACCGGATCGCTCCACATGACGATCCAGACCGCGGTCCTCATCGAGACGCTCACGGCGCTCGGCGCCGAGGTGCGCTGGTGCTCCTGCAACATCTTCTCCACCCAGGACCACGCCGCAGCCGCGATCGCCGTGGGCCCCGACGGGACCCCGGAGAACCCGAGCGGCGTCCCGGTCTACGCCTGGAAGGGCGAGACCCTCGAGGAGTACTGGTGGTGCACCGAGCAGGTGCTGCGCTGGCCGGACGGCGGCGGCCCCAACATGATCCTCGACGACGGCGGCGACGCCACCCTGCTCGTGCACCTGGGCAAGGAGTACGAGGCGAAGGGCGCCGTCCCGGACGACGCGACCGCCGGCTCCGAGGAGTTCAAGATCATCCTCGGCCTGCTGCGCCGCTCGCTGCGCGAGGACCCGAACCGGTGGACCCCGATCGCCGACGGCATCATGGGCGTCACCGAGGAGACCACCACGGGCGTCCACCGCCTCTACCAGCTCGCCGAGAAGGGTGAGCTGCTGTTCCCGGCGATCAACGTCAACGACTCGGTCACCAAGTCGAAGTTCGACAACCTCTACGGCTGCCGCCACTCGCTCATCGACGGCCTCAACCGCGCGACCGACGTGATGATCGGCGGCAAGGTCGCCGTGATCCTCGGCTTCGGCGACGTCGGCAAGGGCTGCGCCGAGTCGCTCCGCGCCCAGGGCGCCCGCGTCGTGGTCACCGAGATCGACCCGATCTGCGCGCTCCAGGCCGCCATGCAGGGCTACCAGGTGGCGACCCTCGACGACGTCGTCGAGCAGGCCGACATCTTCATCACCTGCACCGGCAACAAGGACATCATCACGGCCGGCGACATGGCCCGGATGAAGCACCAGGCCATCGTGGGCAACATCGGCCACTTCGACAACGAGATCGACATGGCCGGCCTCGAGCAGGTCGACGGCGTCCGCAAGATCAACATCAAGCCGCAGGTCGACGAGTGGGTCTTCCCCGACGGGCACGCGATCATCGTGCTCTCCGAGGGCCGCCTGCTGAACCTGGGTAACGCGACCGGCCACCCGTCGTTCGTGATGTCCAACTCCTTCACGAACCAGACGATCGCCCAGATCGAGCTGTTCACGAAGAACGACGAGTACGAGAAGCAGGTCTACGTGCTGCCGAAGCACCTCGACGAGAAGGTCGCCCGGCTGCACCTCGACGCCCTCGGGGTGCGGCTCACCACCCTCTCCGAGAGCCAGGCCGACTACATCGGCGTGCCGGTCCAGGGCCCCTACAAGCCCGACCACTACCGCTACTAGCCACCCCTGAACGCGCGGAGGCCGCCGTCGCGATGACGGCGGCCTCCGGCGTTCCCGGGTGAGCCGGGGGCGCTACTCGTACTGCAGCGCCCGCAGGACGTCGAGCCGGGCGGCGCGCCGGGCCGGCGCGACGGCGGCGACGACGCCGACCAGGACCGCCACCAGCACGAAGGCGGCGAGCGGGACGACGGGGATCGTCATCGCGACGCCCCAGTCCGACAGCGCCCGGATCGCCAGGGCGGCGATGCCGATCCCGAGCGGCAGGCCGACGGCCGCGCCGATCAGGGCGGTGATGACGCTCTCGCCGCGGACCATGCGGCGGGCCTGGCGCCGGGTCATCCCGACGGCCCGCAGCATCCCCAGCTCGCGCGTCCGCTCGTGGACCGCCAGCACCAGCGTGTTGACCATGCCGAACACGCTGATCACGACGGACAGGGCGAGCAGCACGTAGAGCATGTTGAGGACGAGGGAGATGTCCTCGGTGGCCCAGTCCGCGAACGCGGCCCGGTCCATGACCGTCGTGTCCGGGAAGTCGGCCAGGGCCGCCGCGATGGCGGGCTCGCCGGCGCCGGTCACGAACGTGAAGCGGTCCTTCGCCCGCGGGAAGGCGTCGTCGAACGCCGCCTGCCCGATCAGGGCCTCGCCCAGAACCGGGGCGAGCTCGGTCGCGTCGTAGACGCCGGTGACGGTGCGGGTGATCGTGTCGCCGGCGGGCGTGGTGACCTCGACGGACGATCCGACGGCCAGGCCGTGGTCCTCCGCGAAGCCCTCCTCCACGATGGCGCCGTCGCCGCGCAGGCCCTCGAGCGAGCCCGCCGAGCCGTCGGTCCAGGTGAAGGAGTAGCTCGCGCCGATCGTCTGCGGGTCGATGCCGCTGACCCGGGCCTGGACGCGGGCCACGAGGGCCTCGTCCTCGCGGACGCTGGAGACCACGGCGTCCGGCAGGGCGGCCGACAGGCTGCGCCCGGCGGCGAGGGGCATGGGGTCCCACCCGTTGGACGAGGAGACGACGTGCCCGGCGGCGACCTCGTCGATGACGTCCTGGCGGGCGGTGTCGCCCAGGCCGGTCCCGAGGACCGTCACGAAGGTGACCAGCGCGAGGCCGATCATCAGCGCGGCGGACGTCGCGGCGGTGCGGGCGGGGTTGCGGACGGCGTTCTCGCGGGCGAGGGCGCCGGGGGCGGTGCGGCCGAGGGGCCAGCCGACGACCGCGGCGATCGGGCGGACGAGCCGCGACGAGACGACCGCGACGCCGATGAACAGGGCCAGCACGCCGGCGCCGATCATCATCATCCGGTCGCCGGTGGCGAGGCCGTCGGCCATCAGGCCGCGGGCCAGGGCGACGCCGGCGAGGGCGGTCGCCACGACGGCGACCACGGCGGAGCGGCGCGAGGACGCGCCCTCGGTCGCCGCGCCCTCGCGGACGGCGGCGATCGGCGGGACGCGGGTGGCGCGGATGGCCGGGACGAGGCCCGCCAGCACGGTGACGACGGTGCCGACGACCAGCGCGACCACGACGGTCCGCGTGGCGTAGACGGTGTCGCCCTGCGGCATGTCCAGGCCCATGACCCGGAACAGCTCGCTCAGGCCGGAGGCCAGCAGCACGCCGAGCCCGAGGCCGGCGAGCGAGGCGACGATGCCGATGATCCCGGCCTCGACGAGGACGGAGCGCAGCACCTGGCGCCGGGAGGCGCCGAGAGTGCGCAGGGTGGCGAGCTCGCGGGAGCGCTGGGCCACCGTGATGCTCAGGGTGTTGAAGATGACGAAGGCGCCGACGAAGAGGGCGATGCCGCCGAAGGCCAGCAGCAGGCCCCGGATGAAGGTGATCGCCTCGTCGATGACGGCCTTGTCCGCCGCCGCCTGCTCGGCGCCGGTCGAGATCTCGGTGGACGCCGGCAGGAGCGGCGCGATGCGGGACTCGAGCTCCCCGGGGGAGACGCCCGGCTCGGCCGCGACCTGGATCGCGTCGAAGCCGGTCTGGCCCAGCATCTGCCGGGCGGTGGGGACGTCCCAGATGGCCATGGTGGCGCCACCCAGGCTGTCGACGCCGCCGAAGCGCGCGAGGCCGGTGACGGTGAACTCGCAGACGGGGCCCTCGGCGGCGACGCGGACGGTGTCGCCCACGGCGAACCCGTTGTCCTCGGCCGTGGCCTGGTCGAGCACGACCTGGCCGGGACCGGAGGCCCACGCGCCCTCCGCCAGCGTCAGCGGGTTGAAGCGGGGGTGGGAGGGGTCGATGCCGAGGCCGAAGCTCGGCATGTTGCCGCCGATCGGCTCGCCGTCGCGGTCGAGGATCTTGGCGATGCTGCTGCTGCCCTGGAAGTCCACCAGGTTCCCGCCGGCCTCGGCGACGCCGGGGACGGCCTGGATCTCGGGGAGCAGGGAGGCCGGCACGTTGGCGGCGCCGGCGTAGGAGCCGTCGACCACCTGCGAGCCGTGGACGACGAGGTCGGTCTGGGCGTAGGAGCTGCCGAAGATGTTGGTGAACGAGCGGTCGACGGTGTCGGTCAGGATCAGGCTTCCGGAGATCATGGCCACGCCGAGCACGATGGCCAGCGCGGTGAGGACGGCGCGGGTGCGCCGCGCCATCAGGCTCTTGAGGGATGCCCAGGTCATCGGGTCACCTCGCTGAGGGCGTCGAGCACCTCGGCCGCGGTGGACGGGCCCTGCTGGCGGACGATGCGCCCGTCGGCGAGGAAGACGACGCGGTCGGCGATGGTCGCCGCGTGCGCGTCGTGGGTGACCATCACGGTGGTCTGGCCGAACTCGACGGCGGAGCGGCGGAGCAGCTCCTGGATCTCCGCGCTGGAGCGGGAGTCGAGGTTGCCCGTCGGCTCGTCGGCGAACATCACGGTGGGCCGGGACAGCATCGCGCGGGCGATGGCCACCCGCTGCTGCTGGCCGCCGGACATCTGGGACGGCTTGTGGCGACGGCGCTCGGAGAGGCCGACCGCCGCGATCACCTCGTCCACCCGTTCGCGGTCGGGCCGCCGGCCGGCGATCCGGCTGGGCAGCACGATGTTCTCCTCGGCGGTGAGGGTCGGGAGAAGGTTGAAGAACTGGAACACGAAGCCGATGTGGCGACGACGGAGCTTGGTGAGGGCGGTGTCGCCCATGCGGGTGATCTCGTGGTCGCCGATCCACGCCTCACCCTCGGTGGGGCGGTCGAGGCCGGCGAGGATGTGCATGAGCGTGCTCTTGCCGGAGCCGGAGGGGCCCATCACGGCGACGAGCTCGCCGGGCTCGACGGCGAGGGACACGCCGTCGAGGGCGGTCACCGCGGTGTCGCCCTCGCCGTAGCGGCGGACGAGATCACGAGCCACGACGACCGGGTGCGCGGCGCGCGGGCCGGTCGTCTGCGGTGCGGTGTCGAGGATGGTGCGGGTCATTTCGGGGTCCTTTCGGAAGGGGGTGTGACCGTGCGGCCAACCTCCCACCGGGCCCCGCCGCCGCCATCGGGCCGCCGGGCGAACCGCGGGGGTCCCCGCGGATGGTCCTGCGGCGGTGCCCCTCCGCCCCCCGGCCCCCCGGCGTCATCCCCGGGGATGACGCGGACCGCCCGCGCGGGCGACGCCCGCGGGCGCCGGCCGATGTACCGTCGCCCCATGAGGATCCCGCGCGTCGTGGAGCGCCACTGGCTGGACGCCCTGATCGTGGGCGTCCTAGCCGGCGCCCTCGCCGAGATCTACTGGAACGACGAGGTCGAGGGCTCCGACCTCGGCCTCACGATCGTCACGCTCGCGTGGGGCCTGCCGATGCTGTTCGCGCGCCGGCGGGCCCCGGTGGTGGCCGCGACGGCCGTCTTCGTGGGCTTCGCGACGCAGGCCGTCATCTGGCCGCACTCGGTGCCCTACTCGTTCTTCACGTTCGTCATCGTGATGATGGCCGGCGGTCTCTACGGCTATCACCTGACGACGTGGCGCTCCCGCGCCGCGGGGGCTGCGCTGGTCCTCGCCTCGATCCTGATCGTCGTCGGCGTGGACCCGGACGGCTCGTGGACGAACCTCATCAGCTCGCTGCCCATCGCGGCGATCGCCTGGCTCATCGGCCACGTGCTGCGCGCCAACAACGAGCGCAACGCCGAGCTGCGCGGGCGCGCCGAGCGCCTGGAGCGCGAGCGCGACGCCGAGGCGCGGGCGGCCGTGGCCGAGGAGCGCACCCGCATCGCCCGCGAGATGCACGACGTGGTGGCCCACAGCATCAGCGTCATGGTGATCCAGGCCGAGGCGGCCGAGGAGATGCTGGCGCGCGACCCCGAGCGCGCCGCGCGGCCCCTGGCGGCCGTCCAGGAGACCGGCCGCACCGCCCTCGCCGAGCTGCGCCGGATGCTCGGCGTCCTCCGCGAGGCGGAGGAGGGGCCGGACCTCGCGCCGCAGCCCGGCCTGGCGGGCCTCGACGAGCTCGCGCAGCACGTGCGCGACGCCGGCCTCCCGGTCACCGTACGCGTGGAGGGCGAGCCGCGGCCGCTGTCGCCGACCGGGGACCTCCAGGCGTACCGGATCGTCCAGGAGGCCCTCACCAACGCCCTCAAGCACGCCGGCCCGGCCCGGGCCGAGGTCGTCCTGCGCTACGAGCCGGCCGAGGTCGTGATCGAGGTGACCGACGACGGTCGCGGGTTCGACCCCGCCACGGACGGGGGCGGCCACGGGCTGGCGGGGATGCGCGAGCGGGTGGCCGTGTGCGGCGGCGTGATGTCCGCCGGCCGCCGCGCGCAGGGGGGCTTCGAGGTGGTGGCGCGCCTGCCGACCGGGGTCGCCGCGCCGTGATCCGCGTCCTGATCGCCGACGACCAGGCGCTGGTGCGCGACGGCTTCGGGATGATCCTGGATGCCCAGGACGACATCGAGGTGGTGGGCAACGCCTCCGACGGCGGCGAGGCCCTCGAGCAGGCCCGCGCCTTGCGCCCGGACGTCATCCTCATGGACATCCGCATGCCGGGCATCGACGGCATCGAGGCCACCCGCCGGCTCTGCGGCGCCGAGGGCGCGGACGGCCCGCGCGTCCTCATGCTCACCACCTTCGACGAGAACGAGTACGTCTACGCCGCGATGAAGGCCGGCGCCTCCGGGTTCCTCCTGAAGGACGTCCGCCGCGAGGAGCTGGTGGGCGCGGTGCGCACCGTGGCGGCCGGCGACGCCCTGCTGGCGCCCGCCCTCACCCGGCGGCTCATCGAGGACTTCGTGCGCCGCCCCCTCCCGGGCGCCGCCCCGCCGGGCGCGCTCGCCGACCTCACCGAGCGCGAGGTGGAGGTGGTGCGCCTGGTCGCGCGCGGCCGGTCGAACGCCGAGATCGCCACCGAGCTGGTGGTGAGCGAGGCGACCGTCAAGACCCACGTCGCCCGCATCCTCGCCAAGCTCGGCCTGCGCGACCGCATCCAGGTGGTGGTGCTGGCCTACGAGACCGGCTTCGTCCAGCCCGGCGAGGCGGGCTGAGGGAGCGAAACGGGGAGAAAACCGGCTGGTGGGGAGCGCGCAGCCGGGCATAGGGTCGGTCCCAGGATGGTCGAGGCCGCCGCCCATTCCCTGACCGGGTCCCGCACCTGGTTCGAGCGCACACCGCGCGTGCCGGTGCTGGTGGCGATCGCGCTCGCGGCCGTCGCCCTCTGCGCCTTCTCGATCCACGTCGCGACCAACGAGGGCGTCCCGGACGTCCAGGTCGCCCTGCTCCAGTGGATCTCCATGCGAGGCACAGGATCCCGGTGGAGAACCCCACCGCGATCATCAGGACGCCCATCCGGCTCTCGGGGCGGCGCCACCAGGCGATGAGCCCCGCCGCGATGTACGCCAGTTCGTGGACGACACGGTGCTGTGGTCCATCGGCATGCTCACCGACCTCTTCGCGGCGGCGGCCTTCGTCCACGTGACGCTCGCCTACCCGTCGGGCCGCCTCCGCTCGCCGCTGGAGCGGTGGGTGGTCGGCATCGGGTACGCGCTCTCGCTCGGGCTGCAGGTGCTCAAGCTGACCTTCGCCGGGTTCATCCCCACGAACGGCTACGCGATCACGGACGACCTCGACGCCTACACCGTCGTGGAGCGGATCCAGCTCTACGGCATCTCCGCCGTCTGCCTCGTCGCCCTCGGGCTGCTCATCGGGCGGCGCCGCACCGAGGGCCCGTCGCGGCGCGTCTGGTCCACGATCCTGCTCGTCTTCTTCGGGTTCGGCCTGGTGCTGCTCGCGATGCTCTACGTGTTCGCGGCGGCCCAGTGGGACGGCTTCCGGGAGGTCCAGCGCACGGCCCTCGCGGTCATCGGCTTCGGCCCGGTGGTGTTCCTGATCGGACTCCTGGACGCGCGCCTCGCCCGGAGCGGGGTGGGCGACCTCGTGATCGAGCTCCGGGGCAACCCGGAACCGGGCGCCCTCGGGAGCGCCGTCGCCAAGGCGCTGCGCGACCCGTCGCTGGAGCTCCTCTACTGGCTGCCCGAGTTCGGCGCCTACGCGGACGTGGACGGCCACGAGGCGACCCTCCCGCCCGACGACGGGCGCCGGGCGGTGACGCCCATCGACCGCGACGGCGAGCGGGTGGCCGTGCTCGTCCACGACCCGAGCCTCACCGACGAGCGCGAGCTGCTGGCCGCCGTCACCGCCGCCGCCGGCATCGCGATCGAGAACGCCCGCCTGCAGGTGGAGCTGCGCGCCCGGCTGGAGGAGCTGCGGAGATCTCGCGCGCGCATCGTGGAGGTGGCCCAGGACGAGCGCAAGCGGCTGGAGCGGAACCTGCACGACGGGGCCCAGCAGCGGCTCGTCGCCCTCTCCATGGAGCTCGGGATGCTGGGCGACCAGCTCCCCGACGACGCCCCCGCCCGCGCCCGCGTGGAGCGCGCCCGCGGGGAGGTCGCCCAGTCGCTGGCCGAGCTGCGCGAGATCGCCCGCGGCCTGCACCCGGCCGTCGTGAGCGCGCACGGCCTGGCAGTCGCCCTGGAGCAGCTCGCCGTGCTCGCGCCCGTGCCTGTGGACCTGCGCGTCGATGTGGACGGCCGCCTGCCCGAGGGGCTGGAGGTCGCGGCCTACTACCTCGTCTCCGAGAGCCTCGCGAACGTCGGCAAGCACGCCCGGGCCACCGCGGTGACCGTCGAGGTGGTCCGTTCCGAGGGCATGCTGACCGTCGTCGTGGCCGACGACGGGGTGGGCGGGGCCGACACCGAGGCCGGCTCGGGCCTGCGCGGGCTGGCCGACCGGGTGGAGGCGCTCGGCGGGCGGCTGAGGATCTGGAGCCCCCGCGGGGGCGGGACCCGGGTGACCGCGGAGCTGCCGTGCGCGTCGTGATCGCCGAGGACAGCGTGCTGCTGCGCGAGGGCGTCGCCCGCATCCTCACCGAGGCCGGCATGGAGGTCGTCGGGCTGTGCGAGGACGCCGACGACCTGATGCTGAAGGTGCGCTCCTACGCCCCGGACGTCTGCGTCGTGGACATCCGCATGCCCCCGACGCACACCGACGAGGGGCTGCGCGCGGCGATCGCCATCCGCGCGGCGCACCCCGGCATCGGCGTCCTCGTCCTGTCGCAGTACGTCGAGATCGGCCTCGCGATGAAGCTGCTCGCCGACTCGGCCGAGGGCGCCGGGTACCTGCTCAAGGACCGGGTGAGCGACGTCGGGGAGTTCGTCGGCGCCGTCCGGCGCGTGGCGGACGGCGGGTCGGCCATCGACCCGACCATCGTCTCCACCCTCCTCGGGCGCCGCCGCGACGACGACCCCATCGCCGAGCTCACCCCGCGCGAGCGCGAGGTGCTCGCCCTCATGGCCGAGGGCCGCTCCAACCAGGGCATCGCCGACCGCCTGGTCATCACGCTGCGCGCGGCGGAGAAGTACGTGTCGAGCATCTTCACCAAGCTCGGCCTGCCCTCCACGGGCAGCGACTCGCGCCGCGTGCTCGCGGTGCTGCTCTACATGCGCTCCTAGGGCGGACCCACCGGAAAACCGCCCCCCCGGTCCACGGGTGCCCCCACCTGCCCATCCGGCCCGGCGGCGCGAGCCTGGGGATCGACAGAGCACACGACCCGAGGAGTGATTCCGATGAAGACACGCGTGATGCAGGACGGCACCGTCGCACCCGAGGCGGTCGCGGCGGCGCCCCCGGCCCCCCGGCCCGCGCGGCCCCGCCGCACGGGGCTCCTGGTGGGCGGCGCGGTGGCGGCCACCCTGGGCGCCGCGGCCCTCGCGGGCGGCGCCGCGCTGGTGGCCGTCCACGCCACCGCGCCGGACGCGGACGGCTGGTACACCGCCGACGCCCGCGCGCTCAGCACCCCCGACCGCGCCCTGGTGGCCGAGGAGCTCCAGACCGGGCCGTCGGGGCCCGGCTGGCTCGTCGACCGGATGGGCGACGTGAGGATCACCGCGACCGGGGCCCGCGACGGCCCCGTGTTCGTGGGGGTCGCGCACCGCGAGGACGTGGAGGACTACCTCGACGACGCCGCGGTCACGCTCACGGACTTCGAGGGCACGGAGCCGCAGGTCCACCGCGCCGGATCCGCGGACCCCGGCCCGCCCGCCGCGCAGGACTTCTGGGAGCGGTCGGCCTCCGGCCCGGGCGCCCAGGCCGTCGTGTGGCCCATCCGGGGCGGCGACTGGTCGGCGGTGGTGATGAACGCCGACGGCTCCGCCGGCGTCACCGCGCGCACCGAGCTGGCCGCCCGCACCGACGTGGTGCTCTGGCTGGGCCTGGGGGCCCTCGTCGGCGGCACCGCGCTGCTCGGCGCCGGCGTCACGCTCGGCGTCAAGGGCCGCGCCCGCCGGGGCGGCGATGCCCCGGTGTAGCCCGCCCCGCACCTCGATCGCAGGACCCGGGAGCCCCGCCACGCGGGGCTCCCGCGCGTGCGGGGACTGCCCCCGCCGCAGGGGCGGGCGGGCCCCCCGCGGCACACCGGAAAACCGCCCCCCGGGTCCACGGGTGCGCCCGGTGCCGTGGGGAGGGCCCGCGGGCGGACGCTCGACGTGCCAACGGGATCCCGGTCCGCGGGGTCCCCCGCACACCGAGAGGAGCACCACATGTCCCCCGTCACCACCTCCCGCAACCTCGCGGCCCGCATGGGTCGTTGGAGCGTCGCGCACCGGAAGACCGCCATCTTCGGATGGCTCGTTTTCGTGGTCGTGGCCTTCTCCCTGTCCATCGTCAGCCCGATGACCACGATCTCCGACACCGACCGCGGCGTCGGCGAGAGCGGCCGGGCCGACAAGATCCTCGACGCCGCCTTCGACCTCGACGAGGCCGGCCTCGGGGAGTTCGTCGTCGTGCGGTCCGACACGCTCACGGTCGATGACCCCGGGTTCCGGGCCACCGTCACCGACGTGATCCGCGCCGTCGGCCGCTTCGACCAGGTCAGCGACATCGAGTCGCCCTTCGCGGCCGGCAACGACGGCCAGGTCTCACCGGACCGCCACGCCGCGATGATCACCTTCACGCCCGAGGGCGACGCCGCCGAGGCGTTCACCTACATCGACGACGTCGTCGCCGCCGTGGAGGACGTCCAGGACGCGCACCCGGACCTCGTGGTCGCGCAGGCCGGCGTCTCCACGGAGAAGGAGCTCGGGGAGATCGTCAAGAGCCAGCTCTCACGGGCCGGCCTCATCGCCATCCCGCTCACGATCCTCATCCTGCTGATCGTGATGGGCACCGGCTACGGCGCCATGGTGCCCGTGCTGCTCGGCCTCACCTCCGTGCTCGCCACCATGGGCCTGGTCTCGCTGCCGAGCGCGATCATCCCGATGGACGCGCAGATCAATGAAGTGATCCTCCTCGTCGGCCTGGCGGTCGGCGTGGACTACGCGATCTTCTACATGCGCCGCAAGCGCGACGAGCGCCGCGCAGGGCGCACGGAGCCCGACGCGCTCGCGATCGCCGCCGCGACGTCCGGGCGGGCGGTCCTCATCTCCGGGATCACCGTGATGATCGCGATGGCCGGGATGTTCTTCTCCGGCGACACGACGTTCATGTCCTTCGCGATCGGCGCCATGATGGTCGTGTTCGTCGCCATGATCGGCTCGCTCACCGTGCTCCCGGCGATCCTGTCGGTGCTCGGCGACCGGACCGACCACACCCGCATCCCGCTCCTGCGCCGCCGCGCGCGGCGCGCGGCCGCCCGGGACGGCGAGAGCCGCCTCTGGGGCGCGATCCTGCGGCCCGTGCTGCGGCACCCGGTCGTCTCGACCATCGCCGCGTCGGCCGTGCTCGTCGTGATGGCGCTGCCGGCGCTGCAGCTCCACCCGGCCGAGAGCGGTCTGGACGCGATGCCCCGGTCGCTGCCGGCGCTCGAGGCCTTCCACGTCATCGACGACTCGTTCCCGGGCGGCGTCAACGCGGCCGTGGTCGCGGTCCGCTCCGACGACCCCGAGGCCGCCGAGGCGCAGATCGCCGAGCTGGAGCGGCGGGCGCTCGCCACGGGCGAGATGGTCGAGCCCATCACCGCCGAGCGCTCCGACGACGGCACCACCTGGCAGGTCTCCATCCCGCTGGCCGGCGAGGGCACCGACGCCGTCTCCGACCACGCCCTGGCGACCCTGCGCACCGAGGTCATCCCGGCCACCATCGGGACCCTCCCCGGCGCCGACTACGGCGTGACTGGCGGCACCGCCTCCTCGCGCGACTTCACCGACGCGATGAAGGACTCGGCGCCCCTGGTCTTCGGGTTCGTGATGCTCTTCGCGTTCCTCCTGCTGCTGGCGGCGTTCCGCTCGATCATCGTCGCCCTCAAGGCGATCGTCCTGAACCTGCTGTCCGTCGCCGCCGCCTACGGCGTGATGGTCGCCGTGTTCCAGTGGGGCTGGGGCCAGGACGTCCTCGACTTCAACCCGACCGGCGGCATCGCCTCGTGGCTGCCGATGTTCCTGTTCGTGATCCTGTTCGGGCTCTCGATGGACTACCACGTGTTCATCCTGAGCAAGGTCCGCGAGCTGTACGACCGCGGCATGAGCACCCGTGACGCGGTGGAGCACGGCATCCGCAGCACGGCCGGCGTCGTCACCGGCGCGGCCGTCGTGATGATCGCGGTGTTCAGCGTCTTCGCGATGCTCCCCATCCTCGACATGAAGGAGATGGGGATCGGCCTGGCGACGGCGATCCTGATCGACGCCACCATCGTCCGGGCGGTGCTGCTGCCCGCCTCGATGACCCTGCTCGGCGACCGCAACTGGTACCTGCCGCGCTGGCTCGGCTGGCTCCCGCGGCTCGAGCACGAGCGCGCGCCGGAGACGGCCGCGCCGGGCTCCCTGCCCCAAGGCGCCTAGAGACACCGAGGGCCGGGGCGCCCCTCGTCACATGGCGCCCCGGCCCCGGTCCTCGGACCCTTCACCCGGTGGCCCGCATCCTGCGGGCCGCGGGCTCACCTCTCAGGGCGGACCGGTCTCCGGTCCGTCTCCCTCGTCCGGCCACCGGCCCAGCCGGTGCTGCGCCTTCCCGGCGTGCTCGGTGATGCGGTACCGCTTCATGTCCGCGCTCCTTCCGGGCGGCGTCCTGTCGTGTCGCCCTGTCGGTGCCGTTCATGTCCGCACCCACGTGGTGCCCGCCGGGCCGGTCGCCCGAACGGCGCCCGGTTCCCGTGCGACATGCCTTCACCCGGCCACGATCGCGGCGTTGAGCGCCGTCGCGAAGGCGACCCAGGCCAGGTAGGGCGCCATGAGCGCCGCGGCCGCCGGGCGGACACGCGCGAAGGCGGCGACCGTCGCGGCCAGCACGATCAGCAGGGCCACGATGTCGGCGAGCGCCCATCCGGGCCGCTGGAGCCCGAAGAACAGCGGCGTCCAGGCCGCGTTCAGGACGAGCTGGACCCCGAAGAGGACGAGCGCGCGCCGCACGTCCGGCCGGCCGGGCCCCTCCCGCGCCACGAGCCAGGCGGCGACCGCCATGAGGACGTAGAGCGCCGTCCACACCGGCGAGAAGACCTCGCCCGGCGGGCTCCAGGAGGGGCGTCCCACGCGGTCGTAGTAGCCGGGCTCGGCCGCCCGCGCGGCGACCCCGCCTACGACCGCGGCGGTGGCCACCGCGGCGGCGCAGAGCAGGAGGAGCCCCGGCCGCCTGCCCCTCCCCGCGCGCGTGCGCCCGGCCGTCCCGATGGTCGCCATGAACCGAGGGCTACCCGGCCGGCCGGGGCGTCACGCACCATCCGTCACACGCTCAGGACGTGGCGTGGAACGGCTGCACGAGCCGCGCCTCGTTGCCCGAGGGGTCGCGGAAGGAGGCGTCGATGCCCCAGGGACGCTCCTCGGCCTCCTGCGTGAACTCGACGCCGCGGGCGCGCAGCTCCTCCACCGTCGCCCGGCAGTCGTCGGTGTGGAGGATGAAGCCGGGCGCCTGGCCGGTCGCGACGTCCTTCACCACCGAGGCGGCGACGTCGTCGGTGAACAGCGGCGGGCCGGGCACGTTGAGGATGAACGAGACCTCGGGCTGCCCGGGCGGTCCCACGGTCAGCCAGCGGTACGAGAAGTCGTCGAGCGTCACGTCGGCGCGCAGCTCGAAGCCGAGCTTCTCGGTGTAGAAGACGAGGGCCTCGTCCTGGTCGTGCACCCACAGTCCGACGTGGGCGAGTGAGATGGGGGACATCGGTTCCTCCGGGGAACGGGGTTCAGCGGTCTGCGGCCACCGTAGGCCCGGGCGCCGCGGGCGTCTTCTCCAGGACTGCTCCATCGCGCGGGCGCGCCCAGGCCATGCGGACGCAGGTGGGCACCGGCACGCTGGACGCCGCGGGTGGGTGGGCGTCCCGGTAGGCCGTCGGGGTCATCCCGTACACCCGGCCGAAGCTGGTGGTGAAGGAGCCGACGCTCGCGAGGCCCACCTCCGCGCAGATGCGCGCGACCGAGTGGTCGGTGCCGCGCAGCAGGGACGCGGCCCGCTCCAGGCGCCGGGTGAGCAGGTAGCGGTGGGGCGTCTCGCCGAACGCCGCGCGGAAGGCCCGGGCGAAGTGGGCCTGCGAGCAGTGCGCCCGCCGCGCTATCGCGGCCACGTCGAGCGGCTCGGCGTAGCGCGCGTCGATGAGGTCACGCGCGCGCAGCAGGTGGCGTACCGGGGGCACGGGTGCCATGGCCCCCACTTCGTACACCACCCGGGCGGCGGGCGCCCGCGCGGGCCGTCAGGCCAGGCGCACCACCACGCCCTCATCGCGGGCGAGGCCGAGCACGCGCACGGCGTCGTCCGCCTCGGGGCGGTCCGGGTCGGTGGAGAGGACCAGATGCGCCGGCTCGTCGCCCAGGTCCCCCAGGTCGCAGCGCACCGCGGCGGCCGACATGTTGATCGCGACCAGCAGGCGCTCGCCGCCGGCCTCCCGGGTCCAGGCGAGCACCCCGTCGCCGGCGTCCACCATCCGCTGGGCGCCGCCCGGGCCGAGGGCCGGGGAGGTCCGCCGCAGGTCGATCAGGCGGCGCCAGAGCGCGAGGTCGGAGCGCGGGTCGGAGCGCTGGGCCGCGACGGCGAGGCGCTCGGCCTCCGCGACGATGGGCAACCACGGCTCGCCGGTGGTGAACCCGGCGCCCGGCCCGGCGACGGACGGGCGCTCCCAGGGGATGGGCGCGCGCTCGGGGTCGCGGCCGTCCAGGTCGACGACCCGCTCCGGCGGCACCTCGGCGTCGGGGAGCCCGAGCTCCTGCCCTTGGTAGACGAAGGCGGTGCCGCGCAGGCCCAGCAGCAGCAGGGCGGCGGCGCGGGCGCGGTCGGCGCCGCGGCCGTCCTCGTCCCAGCGGCTCGCGACCCGGGGGTGGTCGTGGTTCTCCAGGCACCAGGTGGGCCAGGCCGGGTCGGGCGCGAGGCGGGTGAACTCGTCGATCACCTCCCGGAAGCGGCGGGCGTCCCAGGGCAGCCGCAGGAAGACGAAGTTGTGGGCCAGGTGCAGCTCGTCGCCGGTCACCAGGAAGGACGCGAGGCGCGCCTGGTCGAGGATGTAGACCTCCCCGACGGCCATCCGGTCGTCGTACTCCTCGAGCACGCCGCGCACCCGGCGCATGACCCCGTGGCCGTCGGGCCAGTCCTGGCCCTGGGCCCATGCCGTGGCGCCGGCCGGCGGGTCGACCACCTTCCCCAGCTCCTGCACGACGTCGATCCGGAAGCCGTCGACGCCGCGGTCGAGCCAGAACCGCAGCGTGCCGAGCATCGCCTCGGCCAGGTCCGGGTTGGCCCAGTTCAGGTCCGGCTGCTCCGGGGCGAAGGTGTGGAGGTACCACTGGTCCGTGGACGGGTCGTGCCGCCATGCGGGCCCCCCGCCGAACACCGAGACCCAGTCCGTCGGCGGTCCGCCGCCGGGGCGCCCGTCGCGCCAGACGTACCAGTCGCGGCGCGGGTCGTCGCGGGACGACCGGGACGCCTCGAACCAGGGGTGGCGGTCGGAGGAGTGGTTCGGGACCCAGTCGATGATCACCCGGATGCCGAGCGCGTGGGCCTCGCGGACCAGCCGGTCGAAGCCTGCGAGGTCGCCGAACAGGGGATCGACGTCCGTATAGTCGGCGACGTCGTAGCCGAAGTCCACCATCGGCGAGGGGTAGAACGGCGACAGCCAGATCGCGTCGACGCCGAGGCGGGCGAGGTGGCCGAGGCGCCGGACGATGCCGTCCAGGTCGCCCACGCCGTCGCCGTCCCCGTCGGCGAAGGAGCGGGGGTAGACCTGGTAGATGACCGCCCCCTGCCACCACGGCGCGCCGCCCATGGGGTGCGTCCTTCCCGGGACGACCGCGCCCGACACGCCTACGGAGCCGGGCAGCCCTCGGGCAGGGCCGGGGCGGTGCCGTTCACGAACGACCAGTCCCCGAGCTGGGCGATGGTGGCGCAGATGCCCGGCACGGCGGCCAGGGCCGGCGCCGGGCGCGCGGCCGCCGCGGCGGCGGCGCGCGTCTCGGCCAGGATCGCCTCGGCCTCCACGCGCTGGGCGGCGCCCGCGGCGGCCACCTCGCGCTGGACGTCGTCGCGCACGGTGTCCAATTGGGACGCCGACGAGAGGCCGACCGCGCCCGGGAAGACCAGCACCAGCAGGTTGAGCAGCAGCGACACGCCGATGAGCGCCCCCGCGGCCGTCAGCCACATGCGGGTGCGCCGCTCGCGCGCCTCCTGGGCCAGGCCCAGCTCGATCTGCGCGCGCAGGGCGTCGCTCGGTGCGCCGGTCGTCATGGCCGGGGTGTTCGGCGCCCCCCGCGCGATCCCTCGCCCGCAACGCCCAGCCTGCAACACGCCCCGGCACCGGGCGCGCAGCCCGGTGCCGTGAGCGTGCCGTCAGGGGTTCAGTCGCCCGTGATGCCGGCGGTGGAGAGGAACTCCGCCGCGACGTCCTCGGGGTCCTCCTGGTCGAACTCCACCCGCGAGATGAGCGGGATGATCGCCTCCTGCGTGAAGGCGGCGTTCACCTGGTCGAGCGTCCCGGAGAAGGCGGTCTGCTGCTCCTCGGTGAGCCCGTCGAAGAACGCGGTCGAGACGACCGGGAAGGTCTGGTACGAGAGCCCGGCCGAGAAGGTGCCCTTGTCGTCCTCGATCAGGACGAGGTCGAGCTGGCCCAGCTTCGGGTCGGTGCCGAACGCGTAGACGCAGTTCGCCTGCCCGTCCTCGATGGGCGTGTACCGGAGGGAGATGTCGACCGTCTTGATGTCGCTCGGGTCGAACCCGTACTCGCGCTTGAGCAGCGGCAGGCCGTCCGGGCGCGTCAGGTGCTCGGCGTTCGCGGAGTAGACGATGTTCTCGGACGCCGCGCCGAGGGCGGTCAGGTTGGTGATGTTGAACTCGTCGACCGCCTCCTGGGTGCAGGCGACCGCGTTGCCGTTGTTGAACGGCGCCGGCGGGAGGGCCGTCAGGCCGCGCTCGGCGTAGGCCGTCTTCACCTGCTCGAACTGGCCCTCCGGGGTCTCGGGGGCGTCGGCGGCGTCGAGGCCGAGGACGGTCTGGAAGGCCGTCCCGACGTACTCGGGGTACATGTCGATCTCGCCGTCGCTGATCGCCTTGTCGGCGATCTCGGTGCTGGCGAGGCTGGTGACGTCGGCGTCGAAGCCCTGGGCGTCGAGCGCCTGGGCGTACGCCTCGGCCACGATGAAGCTCTCGGCGAAGCCCTTGTCGGCGATCCGGACCGCGACGCCGTCGCCGGCACCACCCGAGTCACCGCTGTCGTCGTCGTCGCCGCAGGCCGCGGCGGCGAGGACGGTGACGCTGACGAGCGCGGCGAGCACCACCGCGGTCAGTCGTCGTCTGGCTGGGATCACTTCGTCCTCCTATCGGATGGTCGGCGCGCGGCCGATGCGCAGGCCGCGCGGTGTCGCGACCCGTTCCGCCCCGCCGAACACGAGCTCGGAGAAGGCGGCGAGCAGGGTGATGGGGATCGCCCCCGCGAGGATCACGTCGTCCTGGTTGTTGGAGAGTCCGCTGGCCACGATCACGCCGAGGCCACCCGCGCCGACGAGCCCGGCGAGGGCGGCGGTGGCGATGATCTGCACGGACGAGGTACGGATGCCGGCGAAGATGAGCGGCATCGCCAGGGGGAGCTCGACGCGGCCGAGCACCTGCAGCGGGCGCAGGCCCATGCCGCGCGAGGCCTCGGTGACGCCGCGGTCCACCTCCTTCACCCCGGTGAAGGAGTTGAGCAGGATCGGCGGCACGCCGAGCAGGAACAGCCCGATCACGGCCGGCCAGAAGCCGAGCGACGTGAGGGCGAGGATCAGCGCGATGATGGCGAACGTCGGCACGGTGCGGCCGAGGTTCGACACGGTCACGACGAGGAACGCCGCGCCCCGCCCGATCTTGGCGCAGATGACGCCGAGCACGAGGCCGACGACGGTGGCCATCACGAGGGCGGTCACCGACAGCTCGATGTGGGTCCAGAGCTGGCCCCAGCCGTCGTTGTCGACGAATGCGTCCCAGACGTTGCCCATCAGCCCACCGCCGCCCGCGCCCGTTGCCAGGGGGTGAGCAGCCGCTCCAGGCCGATCAGGGCGAGGTCGATGAGGATCGCCATCACGGTCGCGATGACCGCGCCCACGAAGATCGGCGTCACGAACAGGCCGCGCTGGATCCCGTCGTTGACGATCAGCTCACCGAGGCCGCCCGCCCCGATGTAGACCGCGATGGTGGCGATGCCGACGGTGCTCACCGCGGCCAGGCGGATGCCCGCGAAGATGGCCGGCATGGCGAGCGGCAGCTCCACCCGCATCAGCGTCTGGCGTTTCGTGAGGCCCATCCCGCGGGCGGCCTCCTGCACCGGCGCGGACACCCCGCGGAAGCCCACGACGGCGTTCCGCACGATGAGCTGCAGGCAGTAGACCGCCAGCGCGATCACGGCCGGCTCGAACCCGATGCCCACGAACGACAGCAGGAAGGCGAACATCGCCAGCGAGGGGATCGTGTAGAGCGCGCCGAGCAGCGTGTTCACCGCGGCGTACGGCACCGGCCGGCGGCGCACGGCGATCGCCAGCGGGATGGAGACCGCGATGGCCAGGGCGAGGGAGGCGCCCACCAGCTCCAGGTGCCGGACCGTCGCCTCCTGGATGTCGTCGACGTTGTTCTCCACCCAGCTCCAGCGCACGAGCTCAGCCATCGGCGTCGTCCTCGTCCACGGCCCGCGGGCCGCCGACCGCCACGGTGATCCCGCCCGCGCTGCGGAACCCGGCCGAGATCGCGGGGGCCGTGATGAGGCCCACGCAGCGGTCGTCGGCGTCCACCACCGGCCCGTAGGCGGCACCCGCGGCGAACAGCATCGAGAGCGCGTCGCGCAGGGTGGTCACGTGGTCGATCACGGGGCGCGTCCCCCCGGGCGCCGACGCCGGGATGCGCTCGATCCCGTCCAGCCGCTCCACCGCCAGCCAGTCGAGCGGGCGGTCGTCCTCGGTCGTGACGAGCAGGTGGCCGTCGACCGGCGCCAGCGCGCCCGACGCGATCCGCTCCCGCACCGCGGCGACCGGCTCCCCCACGTGGACGATCGGCGCCGGGAGCAGCTCGATCTCCTCCACCCGCGTGAGCGAGAGGCTCTTGAGCGCCCGGTCGGCCCCCACGAAGTCGGCCACGAAGTCGTCCACCGGGTTCGCCAGCAGCTCCGCCGGCGGCGCGTACTGCACCAGCCTCCCGCTGCGCATGACCGCGACGCGGTCGGCCATCTTCACGGCCTCGTCGATGTCGTGGCTCACGAACACGACGGTCTTCGGCACCGCCCGGTGGAGGCGCAGGAAGTCGTTCTGCAGCCGCTCCCGCGTGATCGGGTCGACCGCCGAGAAGGGCTCGTCCATGAGCATCACCGGGGGGTCGGCGGCGAGCGCCCGGGCGAGGCCCACCCGCTGCTGCTGGCCGCCGGAGAGCTGCGCCGGGTAGCGGTCGCCGTACTCGTCCGGGTCGAGCTCGATCAGCTCCAGCAGCTCGCGCACCCGCGCCTTCGTGCGCGCCTTGTCCCAGCCGAGCAGCTTCGGGACCGTCGCGACGTTGGCGGACACCGTCAGATGCGGCAGCAGGCCGACCTGCTGGATGACGTAGCCGATCTCCCGCCGCAGCTCGGACGGGTTGCGGTCGCGCACGCCCCGCCCGTCGATCAGGATCTCGCCGCCCGTCGGCTCGATGAGGCGGTTGATCATCTTGAGCGCGGTGGTCTTGCCGCACCCCGAGGGGCCGATCAGGACGCACACCTCGCCCGCGGGCACGGTGAGGGAGAGCCCGTCAACCGCCGGGGCCCCCTCACGCGAGTACCGCTTGGTCACCTCGCGCAGCTCCAGGACACCCGCGCCCATCGGTCGAAGCTACCGAGCCGGCGGTTTCGGGGACCTCACCCCGATCCCGTTCGTGAGAGAACTCACAAATCCGCCGGGACCGCCCGCCCGATCCCCGTTTCAGCTCTTCTTCGCGCGACGGCGCCGGTGGATCAGCAGGCGGTCCGCGACCGCCCCCAGCACCGCCGACCCGATGATCACGTAGATCAGCCGCGACTGGCGCTCGAAGAGGATCCAGTCGACCTCGACCCGTTCCAGGTTGAACAGGGCGAACAGCACCACGAACAGGCCGATCGCGCCGGCGGCGATGATCCGTCCCAGGCCGGGGCCGTCCCCGCCCTTCGTCGCCGGGGTCTGCTGCTCGGCCATCTCGTCCTCCGTGCCGTGGGTGGGGGCGGTCCGATGATACGACCGCCCCCGGCCCGCGCGGACGCCGCTACGCGGCCACCGGCTCCTCCGTGCGCAGCGCGGCCGGGAGCGGGGCGGCCTGCGACGCGCGCGCCGCGGCGGCAGCGGCGGCGCGAGGCGCCAGCCGCAGGGTCATCACCAGCCCGAGCGCCATGAGGCCCACCATGGGCAACAGCGCCGCCCCGATCGACCCGGCCACCCCCGCGTCCAGCAACCGCCCCGCGACGAGCTGCGTGACGACCGCCATCGAGAACCCCCCGCAGTTCGCCAGCCCCGTCGCGCTGCCGCCGACCGACGCCGGGTTCCCCTCGCGTGCGACGTCGAAGGCGAGCATCGAGACCGACGCCCC
Organism: Thermoleophilia bacterium; assembly: GCA_050249835.1. Taxonomy (GTDB): domain Bacteria; phylum Actinomycetota; class Thermoleophilia; order Miltoncostaeales; family Miltoncostaeaceae; genus Miltoncostaea. The sequence goes on along the minus strand of JBFWPT010000011.1, from coordinate 19,316 downwards.
GATCCCCGTGACCACCAGCGTCAGCAGCATCAGCCCCGCCGGCGCGTGCCCGCCCGGCCAGGTGAGCGTGACGAGCCACGCCGCGACGGCCGCCGCCGCGGTCGCCGGGAACAGCGGGCGCCGGACGCCCGGCCGCCGGCCGACGAGCATCCCGAGCAGCGGCGCGCTGACCCCGTAGGCCGCGATGCAGACCGCCAGCCAGATCCGCGCCGTCGCCGGGGCGACCCCCTGGTCGGTGACGAGATACGGGTACCCCCAGAGCGCCGTGATCGCGACGAATGGACCCATCGTCGCGAAGTGGATCCAGAACGCCAGCCGCGTCCCCGGCCGCCGCCAGGCCCCCACCAACGTCGCCACCACCGGCGCGTGCCCCGGCCTCGCCGCCGCGGCCGCCGCGCCCGCCGCGGCAGCGGCCGGACGATCCCGGACCGTACGCAGGCACAGCAGCGCCAGCCCCGCCGTCAGGACACCCGTGCTCACGAACGTCGCCGTCCACCCGGCGCCGTCCAGCGCCATGCCCAGCGGCACCGTGGTCCCGAGCTGCCCGATCGCCCCGGCCATGCCGGTCAGGGTCGCCAGCAGCGCGTACCGCCGGGCCGGGAACCAGTTCTGCGCGATCCGCAGCACCGACAGGAACATGAACGCGTCCCCCACGCCCACCAGCGCCCGTCCCCCCAAGGCGACCGGCGCCTGCGTCGCCAGCCCGAACGCGACCTCCCCGACGGCGATCAGCCCCAGCCCTAGCGCGAGCGCGCGCCGCGGCCCGATCCGGTCGGCCGCGAGCCCCGCCGGGATCGTCATCGCCAGGTAGAGGCCCAGCTGCAGCGCCGACAACGTGGCGACATCGCCGGCCCCCAGGCCGAAACGCTCCTGCGCGTCCAGCGACGCCACGCCGAGGCTCATCCGGTGGAACAACGCCACCAGGTAGAAGCCCGCCGCCAGCCCCCAGACGCCCCACGCCGTGCGCACCGTGCCCATCTCCGATCTGTGTACGTCTTAGATGCAAGTTGCGTTCTAGCAGAATCGGCACAGTTCGGCACAGTCCCGTGCGTCGGGGTCCGGTAGAGATATGGGCATGACCAGCGATGTCCCCCGGGCGGCCAAGGACCGGGTCTACGACCACGTGAAGGAGGGGATCCTGCTCGGGGACTACCCGGGCGGAGAGCTGCTCTCCGAGGGCGAGGTGGCGGCGGAGCTGGAGGTGTCGCGCACCCCCGTCCGCGAGGCGTTCCTGCTGCTCGAGGCCGAGGGCCTCATGCGCCTGTTCCCCAAGCGGGGCGCGCTCGTGGTGCCGGTCTCGCCGGACGAGGTGCGCGACGTGATGGAGACGCGCCTCATGGTCGAGACGCACGCCGCCGCGCGGATCGCCGAGCGCGGCCCCGAGGACGACGACCTGGTCATCGAGCTCCGCACCCTCTGCGACCGCCAGGAGGAAGCGCTCGCCCGCGGGGACCTCGCAGGCTTCGTCGAGTGGGACCGCGCCCTGCACCACGCGATCGTCGCCCGCGACGGCAACGCGATCCTCACCCGCCTGCACGACTCCCTCAGCGACCGCCAGCGCCGCATGACCGGCGCGACGGTCCGCCGCGACCCGGGGGTCACGCGGCGGTTCCTGGACGAGCACCTCGACATCGTCGACGCGATCGCCGCCGGCAAGCCCGAACAGGCGCGGGACCTCCTCGCTGCCCACATCGAGGCCGCCTGGCGCGGGATGGAGAGGGACGGCGACAGCTGACGCGCGGCCGGGACGGCCGCGGGCCCTGCCTCAGTCGTCGAGCGTGATGTGCCCCGGCCGGGCGGCGACCCGGTCGATCCAGGCGCGGATCCCGGGGTAGGGGGCCAGGTCGATCCCGGCCTCGTGCGCGACGTGCGTGTAGGCGTAGAGCGCGACGTCGGCGAGCGTGAACCCGCCGTCCACGAGCCACTCCGCCCCCGCCAGCCGGTGCTCCATCGCGGCCAGCGCCCGTCGGCCTCCCTCCTGCTTCTCCGCGAGGGTCGCGGAGTCGGGCACGCCCCCGCGCACGTGCAGCCAGAACCGCGCGACGGCGATGTTGGGCTCGTGCTCGTACTGCTCGAAGAACATCCACCCGAGCATCCGCGCCCGGTCGAGCGGGTCGTCCGGGATCAGCCGAGCCCTCCCTGCTCGGTGAGGTACCAGATGATCGCGTTGGACTCGGCCAGGTGGCGGCCGTCCTCCAGGCGCAGGGTCGGCACGCGGAGCGCCGGGTTGGCGTCACGGCCGATCACCTCGTCGCGGTCCGACCGGTCGATCACCGAGAGCGTCACCCGCTCGTACTCCAGGCCGCGCAGCGCGAGCAACTGCCGGACCTTCCAGCAGTTGCCCGAGACGGGCGAGTCTTAGAGCAGCAGCACCGGGGGGTCAGAAGAGCCGTATCGCCTGCCGGGAGAGGGTGAAGCCGTGGCCCGCCTTGTTGCGGCAGGTGAGGCCGGTGCGCCGGGAGATGCACACGATCTGCCCGCCCGGGCCGAACCGGATGGAGGTGCCGTATCGCAGGATGCGGATCCGCTGCCCCGGCGACGGCAGCACCGTGTCGCTCGCGCAGAGGCCGCGGCCCTTCCGCTTGCCCGGCGTGATGACGTAGGCCTGCCCCCAGTCGAAGTTGCAGCTCGCCGGCCGCGGCGGCGGCGTCGCGTTCGTCACCCGGATGTCGCAGCGCATCTCCCGTTTGTCGCCGGCGCAGGCGATGTTGCGGGTGGGCGTCGCGAAGCGCGTGATGGCGGTGGCCGTCGCGCTCCAGACCAGGAGGCCCGCGGCGGCGATGACGATGGTGGCGAGGAGGCGTCGTGACATGGCCGGGATCCTCTCACCGGCGGGGCCGGCGGTCACGCCCGGGCCAGGCCCAATTGGACGCGCGTACACTCGCCAAGTGACCGATTCCCCCCATCCGACGCGCCGTCTCGGCCGTGACGGGCCCGAGATCACGAGCATCGGGTTCGGGGCGTGGGCGATCGGCGGGGGCGACTGGGCCTACGGCTGGGGCCCCCAGGACGACGCCGACTCCATCGCCGCCATCCACCGCGCCCTCGACGGGGGCGTCAACTGGATCGACACCGCTGCGGTCTACGGTCTCGGCCACTCCGAGGAGCTCGTCGCCCGGGCCCTCAAGGGCATGTCCGACCCGCCGCTGGTGTTCACCAAGTGCGGGATGGTCTGGCAGGACCAGGACGACGGCGTCCCCCGGCCCAACCTGAGGCCGGACGAGATCCGCCGCGAGTGCGACGACTCCCTGCGGCGCCTCGGCGTCGAGCGCATCGACCTCTACCAGTTCCACTGGCCCGACACGCGCACGGGCACGCCGGTCGAGGAGAGCTGGGGCGTCATGGCCGAGCTGGTGCAGGCCGGCAAGGTGCGCTGGGCGGGGGTCTCCAACTTCGACCGCAAGCTCCTGGAGCGCTGCGAGCCCATCCACCACGTCGACTCCCTGCAGCCGATGTTCAACCCGGTGGAGCGCCGCGCGGCCGACCTGCTGCCGTGGTGCCGCGAGCACGGCACCGGGGTGATCGCCTACAGCCCGATGATGTCCGGGCTCCTCACCGAGCGCTTCTCGAAGGAGCGCATGGCGACCCTCGACTCCTCCGACTGGCGCCACGGGATGCCGAACGTGTTCGGCGAGCCGGCCCTGTCGGCCAACCTCGCCCTGCGCGACGCCCTCCACGACATCGGCGCCGCGCATGGCGCGTCCGCCGGCGAGACGGCGATCGCCTGGGTCCTCGCCCACGAGGGCGTGACCGGCGCGATCGTCGGCGCCCGCAGCGCGGAGCAGGTGGAGGGCTGGATCGGCGCGAGCGCCGTCACCCTCACCGCCGCCGACCTCCATGCGATCGCCGAGGCGGTGGCGACCACCGGAGCCGGCCGGGGCCCGTCCCACCCGTGACGCGCGGCGCGGTGACCGTCCCGCCCCCGGGCGGCGCCCCCCTGCGCGGGCTCTGGCAGTACACGGCGAACCACCGCGGGCGCGTCTGGTGGGCGACGACGCTCACCGTGCTGAACAAGATCTTCGACGTCTTCCCGGAGATCCTGATCGGCGTCGCGATCGACGTGATCGTGAACGACAACGACTCGTTCGTCGCCGACATCACCGGGGTCGAGAGCACCTGGTGGCAGCTCGTCATCCTCGCCGCGATCAACGTGGTCGTCTGGATCGGCGAGTCGATCACGGAGTTCGGATCCGACGTCCAGTGGCGCAACCTGGCCCAGACGGTCGAGCACGAGGCGCGCATGGACGCCTACGCGCACGTCCAGAAACTCGAGCTCGGGTTCTTCGAGGACCAGAGCACCGGTGGGCTGATGTCCGTGCTGAACGACGACGTCAACCAGCTGGAGCGGTTCCTGGACGAGGGCGCGATCGCGATCATCCAGACCGTCCTGAACATCGTGATCGTGGGGGCGATCTTCCTGGTCGCCGACCCCTTGCTGTTCCTGGTGGCCTTCGCCCCGATCCCGGTCATCGTCTTCGGCTCCCTGCTCTACCAGCGCCTGCTGGAGCCGAAGTACCGCGACGTCCGCGCCCGCGTCGGCCACCTGAACGGCACCCTCGCGAACAACCTCGGCGGCATCGCGACGATCAAGGCGTTCACCGCCGAGGACCGCGAGATCGCCCGCGTCCAGGGCGAGTCCGACTCCTACCGCCTCGCCAACGCCAACGCCATCCGCCTCTCGTCCGCCTTCGTCCCGCTCATCCGGATGGCCATCCTGGCGGGCTTCACCCTCACCCTGCTGGTCGGCGGGCACATGACCATCGAGGGCGAGCTGGCCGTCGGCTTCTTCTCGGTCCTGGTGTTCATGACCCAGCGCCTCCTCTGGCCGCTGACCCGACTCGGGGAGACCTTCGACCTCTACCAGCGCGCCATGGCCAGCACCCGGCGCATCCTCGACCTCCTGGCCATCGAGCCGACCATCGTGGAGGGCCCAGACCACCTCCCCATCCCGGTCGCCGGCGCCGTCCGGTTCGACAATGTGCGCTTCGCCTACGCCCAGGGCCCCGACGTCCTCCGCGGCCTTGAGCTCGACATCCCCGCCGGCGAGACCCACGCCGTCGTCGGCCTCACCGGCGCCGGCAAGTCCACGATCGTGAAGCTGCTCCTGCGGCTCTACGAACCCACCGCGGGCCGCGTCACCGTGGACGGCCACGACGTCCGCGACCTCACCTTCCACGACCTCCGCGGCGCCATCGGGCTCGTCAGCCAGGACGTCTTCCTCTTCGACGGCACCGTCAGGGAGAACATCGCCTACGGCGACCCGGACGCCCCCGACGAGGCCATCGAGAAGGCCGCCCGCCTCGCCGAGGCCCACGAGTTCATCGAGGCCCTGCCGGACGGCTACGACACCCTGGTCGGCGAACGCGGCCAGAAGCTCTCCGGCGGCCAGCGCCAGCGCCTCTCCATCGCGAGGGCCATCGTCCGCGACCCCGCCATCCTGGTCCTGGACGAGGCGACGAGCTCCGTGGACAACGAGACCGAGGCCGCCATCCAGCGAAGCCTGGAGATCGTGGCGAGGAACCGGACCACTCTGGTCATCGCCCACCGTCTGAGCACCATCCGCCACGCCGACCGCATCCACGTCCTGGAAGCCGGCCAGGTCCGCGAAGCCGGCACCCACGACGACCTGCTGAACGCAGGGGGCCTGTACGCCGCCCTTTGGAGAGTGCAGACGGGCGAGTCGTCCGTGGATGTGCGGTAGCTCATCCTCAACGCCAGCTCCACGGGGGCTCAGAGCGGTGAGGACACCGGGTCTGTGACGTGTGGCTTTCCCATCATGTCGGACCTGATGGAGGGAGGGCCGGGGCAGACCAACAGGCCCTGCCAGCCGCCGATCGGGGGAGGTCAGGCGTCAGGACAAGTGGTCCGGCGTCTGAAGTACCGTGCCCGGGAACAAGCCCCCACCGGCGCTGGAGGGATGGGAGATCTTTCTGACGCCGCCCCTTCTTGACCCAAGAACATATGTTCGGTAAGGATCGAGAATGAGCGATCGATACGAAGCGGCGGCGCTGGTCGCACTCCTCCGGCGCGGTGGCCGCATTTGGCATCTGGTCTCCGACGAGATCGAGGAGCGGGGCAGCGCGATCGCGATTCTCGATGAGACGAGTCTGTCTGCCGATCTCACGCTCTTCCCCGCCCAGACGGACCAGCGGATCGAAGAGGACCTCGACGCAGTCGTCGCCGAGATCGGCGAGTGGGAAGCCGAGGGAATCCGCCTCGTCACGGTGCTCGATGACGATTACCCTCAGAACCTGCGCGCGATCCACAACCGTCCTCCCCTTCTCTTCCTGCGTGGATCGCTCCTCGCCGGCGACGCGCGAGCCATCGCAGTCGTCGGCACCCGCCAAGTGTCGCCCGACGGGCTGCGGCAGGCGACAGCCATGGCCGAGGACCTTTCAGCGCATGGGTTCACGATTGTCAGCGGCCTAGCTGCGGGGGTCGATACCGCGGCTCATCGGGCTGCTCTCGACAGCGGACGACGTACCGTCGCCGTTATCGGCACTGGAATCCGGCGCTCCTATCCCGCGGTGAACGCCGAGCTTCAGGAGCGCATCGCTGCGGAGGGCGCCGTTGTCTCGCAGTTCTGGCCGGACGCCCCGCCGAGGCGTCAAAGCTTCCCGATGCGCAACATCGTCATGTCGGGCATCGCTCTCGCGACCGTGGTCATCGAGGCCTCGCACACGAGCGGGGCGCGGATGCAGGCCCGGATTGCGTTGGAGCATGGCCGACCCGTCTTCCTGATGCGGTCACTGCTCTCTCATGACTGGGCCCGTGCGTACGCAGAGCGCCCTGGAACGCACGTGGTCGGTTCGGCCATAGAGGTGGCTGAGCACGTAGAGCGCCTCACGTCGCTCGACGCGTTGTCCGCGTAGGCGGATCCCGCAGATGGCGACTGTCCAGGAGCTGACGGAGCCCTACAGCAACTTTCTCCTGAACCCGCTCCGGCCCACGGACCCCGACGTCTGCGAGATCTGCCTCACGTTCACCGAGGGCTACCCTCGCTGCTACCCCTGCGGCCATAGCCAGGTCGTGACGAGGTCTGTTCTTCCGATCTCGTATAGCCCGCACGGGGGGCAGCTCCACACGGTGCTGGCCGGCTACAAGCGACGCACCGACGAGACCGCGAAGCGGTTCACGCTCCAGCTCGCGGCCGTCCTGTGGCGATTCGTCGGCCTCCACGAGGCCTGCCTCGCTCGCTCCGCCGGGGCGGGGGCCCGCTTCGACGTCGTTACGACCGTCCCGTCCGGCGACCCCGCCCGCGACGACGCCCACCCGCTCCGGCACATCGTGGGGTCGCTGGTAGCTCCCACCCGCGATCGCCACGAGCGTCTGCTGCGGCGGTCGGGGACGGAGGTGGCTCCACGTACCGTGGATAGCGGCAAGTACAACCCGACACGCGACCTTGAGGGCGCGTCGGTCCTGCTCATCGACGACACATGGACGACCGGAGCGAACGCGCAGAGCGCCGCGGCGGCGCTAGAGCTCGCGGATGCCGGCCCGATCGGGATCCTTGTCATCGGTCGGCATGTGCAACCCGACTATCAGGACAACCGGGCGCGACTGAAGAACCTTCCTCACCTCTTCGACTGGGGCACCTGCGCCCGTGACTGATGCGTAGCCGAAAGCCCTAACGGTCCGCCCGTTCGAGCTCGCTGGACGCCATCAGCGCCTCCCAGTGGCGCTGGACGCGCCGTGGGGCATCTCCCCCTTCGACGAGCAGGCCGAGCTCGATGTTGAACCACTGGGCGTACTCGGTGAGGTTCGCGCTGGAGACAAGGAGGTGGCGGCCGTCTGCGACGGCGCATTTCGCGTGCAGGGAGCCCGCCGTCCCGGCCGGGGTGCGCGGCCGGCGGTCCAGCCGCCACGTGTAGAGCTCACACGCCTGCGCTACGCCGCGTCCGAGCTGCTCGGACATCTCGTAGACGACCTTGCCTCCGCTGGCGGCCTCGGACTCCAGGATCACGACGACGCGCGCGCCCCGTTCGGCGGCCCGGACGAGAGCGGCGGCCACGTCCGGCACGCGGTACACCGCGAAGCTGACGACGATCAGCCGCTCTTGTGCGGCGTTGATCACCTGGAGCAGCGCCTGGTCTGTGCGTCGCGGTGCGACGGCCGCCGTGGTCGGCCCGGTCCAGACGAGACTGATCCGCCCGGTGGCCTCGTCGCGGGCGGCGGCGCATTCGATCGCGAGCGCGAGCGCCTCGGACGGGAGCGTGTCGTTCCATGCGTCGAGAAGCGTGCGTACGGTCTCGGCGAAGCCCGGCGCGGGGATGGCCGCCTCGATCGCCGGACGTGCGGCTCCGGCGCGCAGGCGCTCCACCAGCACCCGCCGCGCCGCCGGCGACAGCTCGGCGACCGCCTGGCCGACCGCCGCGACCAGGTCCGGCGCGCTCACCGTTTGCGGCCGGCGAAGAAGCCGAGGGGGGTCACCCCCGGCACGTCGACCAGGACGGCGCGGTCGAGGTAGCGGTTACCGCGCTCGCACGAGGTCTCGGGCGCGAACAGGCACGCGTAGCAGGCGGCCCCGTTCAGGGTCAGGCCCTCGTCGGTGGACAGGCTCTCGCCGCAGAGCGGATCCGAGTCGCAGAGCCCGGCATCACGCAGCGCCCCGTCCATAAGCCGGCCGAGCGATCGGACGGACCCGAGGGCCACCAGTCCACCGAGGGTTCCCTCGGCCCCCGGCGCCGCCGTGTAGAGCAGGAACCCCGCCATCGGCCCGCCCTCGTGCTCCGGTCCCACCGCGTAGAGCCGCTCCCGGATCGCCGCCTGGGCGTAACCGCTCTCCAGGGTGAGGCGACGCATCAGGGCGTGGCTCAGGGTATGGACGAGCACGGCGCGGAGGCCGGGGAAGGGCGATGCGCCGGTCTCGACGCCGCGCCGGGCACACCAGCGCCGGTGCACCTCGGCCAGGGCCGCCGCGCGCTCCCCGGCCCTCTCGATCCACTCGGCGACGCGGTCCTCCTGGAGCTGTACGAAGATCCCCTCGCCGTGCACCTCGGCGGCGGGCAGCCAGGTCGCGGCGTCGCGGCCGAGCGAGGTCCAGCCCACCTGGCCGTCCTCCTCGCCGGGGGGGTCGACGCGCGTGAAGCCGACGAGGGCCTGCACCTCTCGCAGCCGCTCCACCAGCACCACCCGCGCGATCGAATCGGTGTACGCGCTCGGCACCTCCGTGTCGCGGGCGCGGAAATCGGGGCTCTCGGGACGGTCCGACGCGGTCAACAGCTCCCACTCCCGCACCCGCAGGTCGCCCGGCTCGCTGCCGACCTCGCCCGCCCGCTGGCGCTCGATGGCCGCCAGCAGGTCATCGTCGTCCTCGCCCGCCAGGTCGCCGAGCTGCCCGATGGCACAGAACGCGGCCAGCACCTCCGCAGAGGTCACCGAGCGGAGGGTGTCCCAGCGGGCCGCGACGCGCTCGAGCAGGGGATCGGCGTGCTGGGGGACCGACAGCGCCGAGCGCGTGACCGCGAACCACGAGTTCGAGGCGCCCAGCAGCATCGCCCGCATCCGCCACTCGCACTCGCCGCGGACGCGCAGGTGGGGATGTCCGCCCGAGCAGGCAGGCAGCGCCTGGCGCCCCGCCTCGCCGAAGGCCGCGGCCATCGCCTTCGCCTTCTCGCACTGCTCACAGCGCACGTAGATGCCCGCGATCTCCCCGGTGGGGTCGCGCTCCTCCAGGCGAAGGCTCCACGCGCATGCCACCTCGTCCGCATGGGCGGTGCCGTGGACGTAGGCGACCCAGGGGAAGTCGTCCATGTGCCCGTCCTCGCAGGCCACCACGAACCGGGCGGGCAGGGCGGTGGGCGGGCGCCGCCCGCGCGCGGGCTGGCAGGTGCGGTGGACGAACTCGCTGCGCTCCGGCCGGAAGGGGTTGGTGCGGAGGTCGAACTGGCCTCCCTCGATGGGAGCCAGGCGGCGGCAGACCGGGCACACGAGCCATCGCGGGAACACCGCCACCGGCACGCCGACCCGCCGCGAGGCGTCGAGGGCCGAGCGCGACGGCGGGCCCGTCTCGGCCACGATCGGTGGCGCCACCAGCCGCTGCAGGTGCTCCAGGCCGGGCTCGGCGCGCAGGGTCCTCACCAGACGGGGCTCGTCGATGGTCACGGCGTGGCCGTCCAGACGCCACTCGTCAAGCCCCATCACCATCACCGACAGGCGTGGCAGGTCGACGACCGCCCCGACTCCGAAGGTGTGGACCAGCGCGGACGGACGCAGCTCCCCTACGCGGGCGGCTCGTGACCGGGTGCTCACGACGCCGCCCCTCGGTCGCTGCCGGGTCCGCCCCCGGACCACAGGCTCTCGTCGCGCAGCACCAGGCCGGCGGTCGGCTCGACGTCCCGCAGCGAGTTGAGGGCGGTGAAGCGTGTCCACGGCCCCGGGCCGGGGGCGCTCAGCAGCCCCACGATGCGGGAGTCGCCTCCGTCGCGGTAGCCGAGCCGACTGCCCTCGCGTGCCAGCCGGTCGGCCTCGGCCCGCCATCGGTCGAGCCGCTGGGCGAGGTGCCGACTCACTTCGTCGGCCGTCGGCCCGGTCGGCACCACGGCACCGGCGCGCTCGACGATCGCCGCGACGACCGCCCGGGTTTGCTCGGAGTCGCGCTCCAGCAGCGCCGCTGCCGCGTTGGGCGCGAGCTCCAGCCCGGACAGGCGCAGCAGCGCGACGAGCAGCGCCGACAGGCCGCGATCGAGGGCCCGCGGCGCGAACGGGGTCACCGACAGGGGCTCGACGTGGCGGTAGAAGTTGCGGTGGTAGTGCGCGAAGCGCGTGTAGTGCGACAGGTCGCGCGGGCGGGCCCAGTTGTAGACCGTGACCACCAGGCCGGGCGTGCGCCGGCCGACGCGGCTGGTCGCCTGGATGTACTCGGCCGTGGTCTTCGGCTGACCGGCCACCACCATCAGGCCGAGGCGCTGCACGTCGACGCCCACCGAGATCATGCTCGTGGCCAGCAGCACGTCGATCGGGCGGGCCGGCGCGTCCCTGTTCCGGGCCCGCCGCGCCGCGTCGTGGGCGGGGTCGAAGCGGCGCTCCATTGCGTCGAGGAGCACCGGGATGTCCGTGGCCGCCAGGCGCGAGGTGAGCTCCTCGATGCTCGTGGCCGCCGCGCCGATGCTGCGCCGAGGGAGGCCGTGGGCGTCCATCCGCTGCAGGCGCGTGCGGACATCGTCCTCGCAGGCCCTGCGCATGCCGGCCAGCTCGCGGATCGAGCCGAAGTAGCCGACCAACGTCATCCACGCGTCGGCCGCCGCGCCGTACTCCTCGTAGAGCTTCTGCGCTGAGGACAGCAGCGCGACATACACGCGGATCGCCGCCGCCTTCAGCCTCCGCCCCGGGGCGCAGACCCCCAGATACAGGCGCCCCGGAGCGTCGTCGCCGATCGGCAGTTCCCGGGCGAAGAAGCTGTCCTCCACGTCAAGGCCCGGCGGCGGGAACACGGCCACGTCGCGCAGGAACAACGCATGGATCTGCTCGCGGGCCCGGCGCACCGTGGCCGTCGAGGCGACAACCTTCGGCCGCACCGGTCGTCCGTCGAGCTCCCACGTCGCGAGGCCATCGACAGCCGTCTCGTAGAGGCCGACCAGCGTGCCGAGCGGGCCCGAGATGAGGTGCAGCTCGTCCTGGATCACGAGGTCGGGTGGGCGCAGCAACACCCCGCGGTCCACCGTCCGCGCGCGGGGCAGGCTGCCCTTGACCGGGTGGGAGTCGGCCTCCGTGAGCCCGGTGGCGCGGTAGCCGTGGCGCTCGCAGCGACCGTCGACCGTGCCGAACAGGGCCTGTGTCGCCGGGTTCCATGGGAGCTGGGCGAGCTTGTCTACGGTCGCGATGAGCATCGCGGGCAGGCGCCGGTAGATCTCCTCGTCGACCGTCATCACCGGGATGCCCTCGTCGGGCGCGATCGCGGGCGTGAAGTCGCACAGCCCGCGCGGGTCGGAGCAGAACGTGAGCACGCGAGCCCGTCCCCGCTCATAGGTCTCGGCCCTCATGTCGCGCCCCGCCACGATCGCCTCGCCGCACCAGGGGCAGTGCGAGAGCTGGTCGGGGCGGCCGCCCCCGGTCCGCACATAGCCGTCGCCGTGCTGGTTGCGAAGCGCCTCGGCCGCCTGGTCGACCGTGTTGGGGGTCGTCGCCTGCCCCACCCAGAGCCCGATCCGGAACGGCTCCTCGCCGTAGCGCTCGGGATCCGTGCGCCGCAGCACCTCGCACGCGCACACCAGCGCTGCGGCACGCTGGAACTGCTGCAGCGTCAGCACACGGAGCGTGTAGCGCATGAGCACCGCGACCCCGCTCGGCGAGCGCCCCCCGAGCGGCCCCTGCAGGCGACGCAGCGCCATCGTGTACGCCGCGAGGCCGAGGTACGCCTCGGTCTTCCCGCCACCGGTCGGGAACCAGAGCAGGTCGCAGATCGCCTCGGTGGGGTGACTGCGCTCCTTGTGCAACGGGTCGGTCAGCGCCGGCAGGTTCAGCAGCACGAACGCCAGCTGGAAGGGCCGCCAGGTGCGCTGCTCGGGCGACTCGAAGTCCGACAGCGGGAGGGTTCCCCCGCGCCGGCGGTGCTCGGCCCACAGAGCGTGTGCGCGTTGCATGGCCATCGCCCGGTTGGCGAAGCGGAAGGCGTCACGGGCGGCGGTATCGCGGCGCAGCAGGTCGATGCCGGCGGCGATGCGCGCCCGGGCCCGCTCGGCGTCGGCCAGCGCCGCCTCGGCGGCGTCGGCGTGGCCGGCCAGGTCATCGGCGCCTTCGGCCAGGCGGCGCCGTTGATCGGCGATCCAGTCGGCGTACCCGTCGACGAGGGGCATCAGCATCGCCGGCAGCTCGCCGTCGGCCGCCGCGGCGAGCACCGCCATGTCGCGCTCGGCGGCGCCCAGGCGCGCCCGATCTCCCTCGGGATCGGTCATCGGCACCTCGTGCGCCGGAACGGCGCTCGTGCGGATGGCCCGCACCCGCGAGGCGTCGGACGGGTCGACCTCCTCGTGAACCGCCACGCCGTGCCCCACCGCCTGCTCGCGGCGCCGCCGGTAGGCCAGGGCGAGCGCGCGGTCCTCAGCTGGCTCGTCGCCGTCGGGCGCGCCGTCGGCCGCCACGAACGGGTCGTCGCCGTCGGCGCCGCGCACGCGCAGCTCGGCCTGGAAGAGCCAGGCCGCGTCGCGTCGCGACTCCGGGACGGCCTGGTCGTTGCGCAGGAAGAGCGTCACCGACAGCGTCTCGCCGACTCGGCGCACGAGCGCCTGAACGCGGACGTCGGGCTGCTCGGCCACGGGCACAAGGCGCTGATCGTCTGCGCCGGGATCGAGCGGCAGCTCGACGGACCCCCGGCACGGCACCCGCTGCCACACACGCCCCTCTCCGTCGGGGTTGGGGATGCTCTCGTAGCGCCCCCACGACGCCTCCACCACCAGGCGCGCGCAGTCGCCCCGCACGCGGAACGACATGCCGAAGGAGGAGGGCACGAACGAGCGAGCTGCGGACTGCTCGGCCGGGGCGGTCTCCTCGATGTCGTCGACCCCGCTCACCAGGTCCTCGTCGGCCTCGGGCTCGATCTCGACGCCGTGGGGCGCAAGCGCGCCCACGAGGTAGCGGTCCTGGGGGCGCCGGCCGGGCGGCAGCAGCTCCTCCTCGCCGCCCGCGGGCCCCCGGAGCTCCCCCACGACCAGGTCGACGAGTCGTCGCCTCATGTCGGCCGGGTGCGCCGTCGTCAAAACCGGCTCGGTGGGTCGAGGGTCGCTCACGGCAGCTTCTCCCCGGTGACGGGGTGCCGCGGCGGCCCCTGCGCCACGTCCACGAAGCGCATGACGGCACGCGCGCGCGACGGATCGGTGCCGATCCGTACGACCACCTCCTGCCCCGGCTCAAGCGCCCCGTGGTTCGGGGCGTCTTGGCAGAACGCCCTCTGCAGTCCGGCGGCGTCGGGGGAGAGGGTTATGAGCGGCGTGCGATCGCGACCATGGGGCGAGACATCGACGACCTCGGCCACGCACAGCTCGTCGAGGACCGCGACGACCTCCGGGTGGCCCAGCGTCTCCCGCGCCGCCTCGACCACGAGTCGCGCGAAGACCTGCGCGTAGTCGGGGTGCTCACCGATCCACGGCTGCGCGCGCCCGGCGTGGTGCGCCTCGAGGTTGCGCAGGCGCACGAACCCGTGCTCGAAGGCCGCCCCCAGCTTGGTGCCGCGCCGGCTTGCCGCGGGTGCTCCGGCGACCAGCCCTCGCAGGTCGAGCCGCGGCGACCGCGCCAGGACCGGATCCGCAACGAGCGTCGCCGCCGTGTGCTCCACGACGGCCTGGAGACGACCGGTCGCCGGGGCGGCGAGGCGGCCCGACGGCAGGAACGGGGCTTCGGCGGTGCAGAAGCCAAGGAGCGCGACCGCGTCCCCCATCGAGAGCGGCCCCGAGCGCAGCGGCCACGCGGCGGCGTTCGGCAGACCCTCCTCCACCCAGCGCGACAGCGCGAGGCCGGCGAGCCGGAACAGCGCCCGCTCGACCGTTGGTCGTGCGGCCTCCAGCGCCTCGTCGTGTCGCCCGGCGTCGACCGCGTCGGTCGCCCGAGCCATGCCGGTCTGCACGCCGGCGCCGTAGGCCGCGATCACGTGGCCCTGCGTCGGCACGCCCGTCATGCGTCGTCGCCGAACAGGCTCGGCTGGTTCGCGGGAGCGGCGCGCCGCCGCGGGGCGCGCCGCGCGCCCTTCGCGTGGAGGCCCTGACGCACCTCCTCGGCGTGGCGGGCGTGGTTCAGCTCCAGCAGGCGATCGATGATCTCCTCCCGCGCGTCCTCGCAGATCGTGAAGCGGCGGCCGATGCGCGTGTCGTGGAAGCCGTGGTCGAGGTCGAGGTCGTCCCATCCGTACGCAGCGGCGACCTCCGTGTCGAGAGTCGCCATCAGCTCGCGCAGGCGGACGATGTCGTCGTCGTTCTGCGCCGGGTCGTTGACTCGGTTGGCGAGTGCGGTGAGCCCCTCGTTCCGCGCGCGTGTGCGCTCAGCGCGGTAGTCGTGCAGCGTCCGTCCTGCTTCGCCTGGGGGCAGCTGATCGGGGAACGGGAAGGTCTCGAAGCAGTCGCTCGGGCTATAGCTGACGTCGGTTCGCATTGATGCCGTGTAGCTCCAGGTCCACACCTCATGCAGTGCCGACTGAAGAGCGGCCGCGTCTGCCCAGGAGTCCAAAGGAAACACGACTGTCTTGTGCGACGGAACGACCTCCTGGGGAAGTCGGACGAGGCCGTGGGTATTCGAGACCTGGGCGCGCGCCATCGCGAGTGGACTCATCTCCACCGCAGTGAACAGGGCGGGCGCACGCTCCGCGAACTGCCATCATCTGTCGCGCCGCGCTGCGCGTGTGAGCCGCGCGCGCTCGGGTCTGACGAGCCGCTCGACAATCGCGAAGGGCTCCTCGTACTCCCTCGCGCGCTCCTCGGTCCAGTCGAAGAAGTTGATCACCCAGCGGCTCGGGGACTGGTCGGGGCGGGACTGCAGGTCCTGGCCGGTGAGGTATGGGAAGAGGACCTCCCGGTTCCGTGCATCCCGCTCGATCAGGGCAGATGCCTCCTCGGGCGACAGCACGAACCCGAGGCCCAGTACGATCGCCCCTTGGAACGAACGCCCCGCATTCGCTGCGAGGCGCAAGGGATCGCCGCTGACCCTCCTCGGCCGGCTGAGGTGCGAGGTGATCGCCTCCACCCGCGCGCCGGCGAGATCGCGAGCGCCCTCCCACTGACCTTGTCGCAGCCACACCTGCGCGATCTCCAGATTCGCCACACCCGGCCAAGGACGGCTGGGCTCCGCCCGCACCACCACCGAGCCGTCGTCAAGGAGCTGCGCGAGGCCCACCTCCCGCGTGTCGCCCTGCGCGATCGTGTTGGTGGCGAGTAGGGCGAGCGAGCCGTCCGCGGCGAGTAGGCCCGCTCCCCGCAAGAAGAAGTAGGCGCAGAGGTCGGCGCTGCCCCGGGTCCCGCCTGCGACCCGCGCCACGAGATGCTCCCGATACGGGGTGCCGAAGGCACCGGTGATGCCTTGCCCGCCGAGGAACGGGGGGTTGCCGACGATCGCGTCGAAGCCGGCGCGGTTGGCGCCGAAGACCTCGGGGAACTCCACCGGCCAGTGGAACGGGCGGAGGTCGTCCTGCATCGGTGCGCGACCGGCGAGCAGCAGCTCCCCGGCGCGCACGCGCACGCGGCCGAGGCCCGCGGCACGCCGGCCCGTATCGTCCTCGGTGAGGGCCTCGGCGATGTCGGCTGCGTAGGGCTCCACCAGGTCGTGGGCGTCGGCGGGGCGGCCGTCGAGGGCCGCGATCGACGCGCCCACGACGAGGTCAGCCGCGGCGCGCAGCCCGTCGACCGTGCCGTCCGCCTCGGCGAGCACGGCCTGCTTCTCCTCGATCTGACGCAGGTCGACGGCGTCGGTGGCCGCGATGCCGGTTCGGAGGTCTCGCACTCTCCTGAGCGCCGCGGCGATGCCCTCCCGAGCCGCCTTGCTGACCCACCGGAGGGGCGGATCCATCGAGAGCGCCTCGATCTCCACAACGTCGGTGATGCCGACCAGCGAGTCCCCACTGCGCAGGGCGTGGTCGAGAAAGGTGAAGGGCCGGTCGCGTCGGAGGGTGGTCAGCCACAGCGACACCTTGGCGATCTCGAGCGCCAGCGGGTTCTTGTCGACGCCGTAGAGACAGCGCTCGGCCACGAGGCGCCGGGCGAGCAGCTCGCGGTCCTCGGTGTCCGACGACAGCTCGGGCGGCCGCTCGGCCGGGTGCAGGTCCCACGAGTCCACCAGCCGCAGCGCGAGGTAGCGACAGGCGGCAACCAGGAACGCGCCGGAGCCGACGGCGATGTCGCAGATGCGCAGCGCCAGGAGCTGCGAGGGCGGGCGCAGCCGCCACTGCGCGCGCTCCCATCCCTCGGCCGGTCCCTCGAACACCAGCGGCTCGAGCGCCCCTTCGACGATCGGCTCGGTGAGGGCGCGCGGCGTGTAGTGGCTCTGGAAGGCGCGTCCTCCAGGGCGCTCGGTGACGTAGACGCGGCCCGGCAGGAAGACGAGCGGATCGCCCCGGGAGTCCTCGCGCAGCAGCCCGGCGAACGGGACGACACGGTCGAGGAGGTCGTCTTCGTTGTCGCAGGCGGCGCGCAGGCCCGCGAGTTGCAGGGCGTCGGGCATCCGCGCGAGCGCCGTCATCAGCGCGCTCTCACTCCGTCCAGTCAGCTCTCGGAGGAGGGCGAGGAGGGCCGGGTCGCCCCGCTCACGCGTCTCCTCCAGGTCGCGCAGCCCGACCTCGGGCTCCTTGCGGCCCGAGCCGGCGAGGCCGAGTGCGGGTTCGTCGGCGCGGACGGCCCAGTGCTCCAGCAGGCGCTCGTAGACGTGACCGATCTGCTCGACGCCGAGGGCCCGGAACGACAGCGGTCGCCGCTCGCGACCCCCGCCGGGGACCGCGACCTCGAGGGTCTGGAGGTCGTCCAGCACGGCGAAGACGGCGGCGTTGGACACCCGCACGGGGCGATCCGGCGTGCCCTCGAGGAAGGGGTACCGCCCCGGATCGAAGAGGCCCCCGCCGTAGCCGGGCAGGCGGATGCGGTCGTGCTCGAGTCCCCCATGGACGGCGCGGAAGGTGGCGAGCAGGCGTGGCCAGGCGTCCATCCGCAGCGCGGCGACGTCGGCCGTGTGGCGTTCGCGGGCCTCCTGCAACCGGGCCCTCATCGGGGTGACCGCGTAGCTCTCGGTCCAGGCCTCCTCCTCGGGCATCAGCCCCTGCGCTTCGGCGGCCAGCAGGAAGATGAGCCGCATCACGCAGGCGACCGCCGCCTCGTAGAGCGTCGGCGGCTCGACCCCCGTCAGCACCAGACCGCCCGAGTCGCGATCGTCGGCGTCGATCGCGGCGACGAGCTGCTCGACCGCGCGTCGGGCCTGGTCGCCGAGTGCGTCGGTGACCTCGCGCTCGTCATCGGCCGAACGGGCGAGCAGGCCATCGAGGCTGTTGTCGGCGTCCTGGGCGATCACACGCCGAGCGCCGGCGAGGCTCGCGAACGCGCGCAGGGTCGCCGGCTCCTCGGGCATCAGCGCCACGTCGAAGGTGGCGAAGGTGGCGCTCCGCTCGCCGGGCGCGTGGACCAGCATCGCGCTCTCGCCGTTGAGCAGCAGGCCGCTCGTCGCGCCCGGCGCTCCCCGCAGCAGCAGCCGCATGCGCTCGGCGTGCGAGGCGCTGAGGCGCCGGTCGGTGAAGGGCCTCTCGAGCGGAGCGCCCGCCGGGGCGACCACCACCAGCAGGGCCGGCGAGTCGTCGGGACGCGCGATCACATAGTCGGGCGCGAGCGTGACGCCGAACTCGGGCAGCGCGGCGGTGGCGCGCGCGATGCGCCCGGGCTCGTCGTGCAGGTCGGCCGCGTCGTAGCCCAGCACCCGCTCGAGCAGGAACCGGATGAAGGCGCGGTGGACCGAGGGGTCGTCGCGGGCGGCGGCATCCCACTCGGAGAGCGCCGTCTCCAGCTCCTTCACCAGTTCTGGCTCGACCGCGTCGAGGCCCTGCGGGAAGGCCTCACCGAGGACCCTGACCGAGAGGAACGGGCCCGAGACCTCCACCAGGCGCAGCCACTCGACGTGGCCGGCGGCCACGGAGCGGCGGCCGGCCCTTCGGCGCGGAGGGCTCACCGGTCGGCCAGGGCGGCCGGGAGGCGGTACTCGACCGCGATTGGAAAGACGCGCTCTGTGGGCGTGCGGAAGCGCTCGGCCAGGCGGCGCGCCTCTTCCTCGATTTCCTCGGGGATCCGTCCGAGGCGCGCGCGCAGGAACTCGCGGTCGAGGCCGTGCTGGCGCCGCTCGTCGGCCTCCCACAGCGAGAGCTGCTCGTGCTCGCAGTCGAGCTCGGTCTCGATCTGGGCGCGCAGCTCCTCCAGCACGGCACGCGACCGCTCGACCTCGTCGCGCATGCGACGCTCGATGGTCTCGACCAAGCTGCGCGAGCGGTCGCGGGCGCGACTCACGAGCGCGCCGTCGAGGGCGTCGACGAGGTTTGGATGAAGCTGCACGATGCGCGCTTCTGCCGCGTCGGAGAGGGGTCGCACGACCGGAAGCGAGAGCAGATCGGCAAGCGCGTTCGGGCTGTCGATTCGCCGTAGCCTGCCCTCGGTGACCAGCCCGCCGGCCTGGATGATCTCCTCGTGCAGCCGGTGCCCCTCGGCGCCCACCACCACCAGGCGCGCGTAGGCCACGGCCAAGAGAGCGTCGAGCCGCGGGTCGGCGACGACGCCGGCGCTCATCCGCGCGAGGCTGCCCGATCCGCCGTCGGGCGCGAACACCTGGGCGCGCAGCCGCCGGACGGCGGTCTGCACGAGGGGGTGGCCGCC
>JBFWPT010000010.1:0-86874 GCA_050249835.1 Thermoleophilia bacterium | reverse complement strand
CACCGATCCGAGCTGCCCGCCGCCGCGGGCCCACCCACTCGGTGGATCAGAACCCCTCAAAGAGAAGGAAAAGAACCCCACGACCCCTGGCTCGTGAGGGGCATTCGAACACGAATGCAACTGCGCCTTGATCTGAGAATGGGGCTGACGACCCTGCTGGTCGGGGTAGCCTCGGCGGTGCGATCGACTGACCCGAACTGCGCCTGCGACCACTCGGTGGTTCGCCGTGGGGACCTGTCGTCGGTCGCCTCGTCGGGGGCCGTCGGCGTGACCTGATAGGAGCTTGGCGGTCTCTCATCAAGGCCTGTCCGCCGATGACCCGCCCGCATCGTAGAACGAGCACGGGAGGGCGGTCATCGTGATCGTGATCGTGATCGTGATCGTGATCGTGATCGTGATCGTGATCGTGATCGGTATCGACCCGCACATGCGCACCCACACCGCGTGCGCCATCAACGGGGCCACCGGCGAGCTACGCGCTGAGCTCACGGTCCCGGCAACGCGCGAGGGCCACCAACGGCTGCAGAGGTGGGCACGGCGGCTCCACGAGCGACGCACCTTCTGCGTCGAGGATTGCCGGCATGTCAGCAGCAACCTGGAGCGGCTGCTGCTCGCCCGAGGCGAGGAGGTCGTCCGCGTCCCACCACACATCGCGGCGGGCCTTCGCCGCCGCGGCCGGCGCCGCGGCAAGTCCGACTCGGTCGACGCCCTGGCGGTCGCTCGCGCCTACCTGCAGGAGCCGGACCTGCCGCGCGCCCAACTCGCAGGCCCGGAAACGGGAGCTGCGGCTCTTGGTGGATCACCGCGACGACCTGGTCGCCGACCGGCGCCGCATCCAGCAGCGCCTTCGCTGGCACCTGCACGAACTTCGTGTGCGACCTCCTTCCTGACCGGGCACTCGGCCGGGCGAAGTGGGTGACCCACCTTGGGTGGCTGGCAGGGCGGGGTGGCACCCAGGCCGGCATCTGTCGGTTCCTCCTCGCCCGCCTCGGCTTCCTCGGTGAGGAGATCGCAGGGCTCGAGCGCGAGATCACCGAACGCGTCACCCAGGTCGCCGCATCGCTGCTTGCGATCCCCGGGTGCGGGCCGCTCACCGCCGCGAAGCTCATCGGCGAAGTCGGAGACGTACGCCGCTTCCCCACCGCGGCGAAGCTGGCGATGCACGCAGGGGTTGCCCCCATCCCTGCCTCATCCGGGGTGCGACACCGCCACCGGTTGAACCGCCACGGCAACCGGCAGCTCAACGCCGCCCTTCACACCGCATCGCCGTGAACCAAGGGCGCCGGAACCCGCCCGCCCGGGACTACCTCGCCCGCAAACAACACGCCGGCAAGAGCCGCCGCGAAGCGGTGCGCGCCCTCGAACGCCACCTCGCCTCAGTCGTCTACCGCGCCATGCAGACCATGGCGACAGCCCCACCCGCGGAGGTGGCCGCCGCGCCAGCTCTTGCATTGGAGCGGTCTCCTGCTCCCTGCTTCTCTGCTCTCCCTGCTCGGGCGACCAGCCTCTAGGAAAGCCATGCCCTCCCTTACGTCCGGTGGCCGATCGCGATTGTGCAGGTCTCGGAGAGGAGCGGTGTCGTGCGACCGCAAGTGCCTAGCTCGAACCGGCCCACATATATCGGAGAGCCGTCGAGAGAGGAGCCTTCGCCCAGTTCCCCCTTCTCTCCGCGGATGAGTTCGGTCGGCACTGCAAGGCGCGGGGCACACAGCTCGGATCCGGATCGGCCCTGTTGGAGAGGCTCGAGCAGCTGGATCGGGCGGGCGCCATGCGCCCCGTCGTGTTCGAGCGCGGATGGGGAAGTGGAATCCACGACGGCGTCTACCCGGACGATGCCGTCTACCGGGACGAGCAGCCATTCACGAACTGGGCAGTGTTCCGCAGGCATAGTGAGGAACCTGCCCGCGCAAGCGGCTATCCGTCGCAGGGCCGCCGCGGCGCCTCGGATTCGCCTCGGCCACGGGCACGGCTGGGGCACCGCCCGACTGGCGCCGCTTCGCTCGAGGCTAGCAGGGCATGAGTGGACGACCGCTCTAGCCGGGCCAATCCGAGGGCCGCGTTCAGTGAGCAGCTGCATCCGGATGGCCGTTGACAAACGTGTGTAGACGCTGCGCGTAGCGCCACGCCGATAGTCCCACGCCATCTCGAGCGGTCAGCACCTACCCGACGCACAACTACAAGGATCAGACTCTGTCTTGCCCCCGAGCCCAGGCCTGGGTTATCGTCGCGCGGACAGTCACGGGCTTGGAGGCTGGCGTGTACCGGGAGACCATCGGCGATTGGATCTCACTCCTCGGTCTGGAAGAGCCTCTTGAAGAAACGTTCGCAGGGCGGGCGACTGTGCGTTCGGCCATTGCAGCGATCGCCGAGGCGCGTACTCAGTGGCCCGGCGTTGCGCAGGACTACGTGGCCGTAGTGGACGCGATCGGTCGCGAAGTCGCGGCCCTGCGTGACGCCGTGAATGAGCAGAACGTCACTCTTACCGAGGCCAGGGATAGAGTCTTGGCGTTGCGTCGGCTGCCCGCAGTCTGGGATGTCTCAATCGCGCCTATCCCCGTGCCTGATGACCGGCTTCTGAACGAACAGGAGCTTGAGCGTCTAACGGATCTTCCCGACGATCTTGAACGTCTTGCAGACTCCATCGAGACCTACGCTCAATATCTGGAAGCCCTCGCCCAAGAGATGGCAGAAAACACCGAAGGCCCCGGCGGTGGTGGGGTGACCGTTCAGCTCACCCCCTGACAGGTTTGCGTACTCGCGTCAGCGCTGACCTTCGAAGGCTACGCGAGGCTCATGCGCGCGGGCTGTTCCTAAGGCTGGAAGAGCTCGAGCTCAAGGAATCTGCCCGATCCCTTACGGTTCGGCTAGAGCGAGTCCAGCGGCGACTCCGTACCACCGACCTCTCCGCAGACCTGAATCGGGACATTGAGTCGGCGGTCGGAGAACTGCAACGCACGACCAGGCGATTGATGCGACTCTCCGCTGAACGGCGAGTTGTTGATCAGCAGATTGCGTCAACCACCGCGCGTCTCGACAAGAAGCGTCTTGAGCAATGAGGGACGTACGCCTCATCCCGAACTATCCGTGCGACGGGCTTTGGCTGGTAGCTGGGCGAGAGTTTCGAGAGGTGATCCTCGGAGAGATCGAACGCGCCCGATCTCAATTGTTCGCGTCGTTCTTCCTCATCAGCCTATTGGCAGCAGAGGAACGGGGGACGGTCCGCTCCATTCTCGACGCTTTCGTTCGGGCGCGCCGACGGTACGTGGACGTGCGTGTGATTGTGGACGATTTCGTCCTCGGACCCAACAGAGCACGCGCTAACGCTGCGGCATGCGGATACCTGACCGAGAACGATGTAGCCGTACGTGTCTTTGAGGGGGGGAGAGGACGGGCTTCACACTCCAAGTATTTGCTACGCGACGAACGCTATGCAGTCGTTGGGTCGGGCAACCTTACCCCGGGGGGGCTCGACCGGAACAGTGAGCTCGCACTCCGTGTCGACTCGACCGATTTCACGCGTGACCTCAGCCAGCGCTTTCTCGAGGGGTGGCAGATCTGCCGTGCCTGGGGGCACGTGCAGTGAGCAGCGGAGGGGATCGACGGTTTACCGCGGCCTTTGTCGCGGACCTGTGTGGCGCGGAACTGGCCCCGGTTGACATGGAAACCGGCCACGCGGCCCTGGTTCAACTCGCGGGTGCTCTAGGTATCGCGGATACAGAGGCGGCCGATCCATTCCCCCTGTGGGCATGGCCCTACCAGCGGCTCGTACTCGAGGGCGCTCTCGAGGGTGAGGCGGCGCGTCTCCTTGAGGAGTTAGAGGCGCCCGATGAGTACTCGCGTATGTTTACATCTCAAGACAGCGTGGATCTTCTGAGCCCGGCTCGGATGGTGCGCGTCATTAATGTCAACGCATGTATGATCGAGGATCTCTGGAGCTTGCCTAGACTGGGCCGCGCTTCGGCTCTGCGCATTGTTGCTGCCCGGCCGATTAGAGGGTATGCGACGCTCGATGAGGTTCGTGGCCGTGCGCGGATCGGTGACGTTACGTGGAGTAGGGTGGCACCCTATCTCAAGACAGGGCCAGTCCGTTCGTCGTCGCTCGGAGGCGCACCCCGGGGAAGTATGCGACGTGTAGTGGCGGCATTGATGTCGCCGGCCGGTCAACGGTACTCGGCCGTGTTAGCGGGTACGCGGCCGATGTCACGCGAGCTGGCGGCGGTGTGTGGAATCACGCTGTGCGCGCGGGAAGCCTCACGGCGGCGCATCGTGCCGAGGTACTGGGCCCCTGCGCGCCGGCGACTGCTCGTAGGCGCCGAAGCTGCAAGGGGACCGAGTTCGCCCGAACCGACACCAGCGGCGGCAATCGCGCTCCTTCGAAACACTGCCTACATTCAGCTGCTCACCGATTTGCTGCGTGCAGCCCGCGCGTCAATCGATGCGGCCGTCTTCTTCTTCACCGTCCAGAGTGAAGGGCCCGGGCAGGAACTAATAGCCCTTCTCGCGGAAGCCATCGGCCGGGGCGTCGGCGTGAGGTTACTGCTCGCGGACGATTTCCCTGGAGACCCTCACGGCGCCCATCGCGTGAACCGTGCCGCTGTGCAAGCCCTGCGAGAAGCCCGAATCGCAACCCGGCGCCACTGGCGAGAGGTCGCGATGCATGAGCGCTATGTAGTCGTAGATGGGCGGTTCGCGGTAATCGGAAGCCACAACTGGACGGCGTCAAGCTTCTATCGGTACGACGAAACGAGTGTTTGCGCTGACTCCCTGGCGCTTGCAGGGCAGCTCACCGCCCGCTTCGACCATCGGTGGTCAATGCTCGCTGGGCGCCGTGGGCAGCGGCGAATTCCTTTGCTGGGTCTTGAGATTGTCGACCAAGCGTTGGCCGCGCGACTCGCTGATGAGGGCATAATCCATGCCGACGAGTTGCCCGGTAGTCTTGACGCCCTCGGGCAGGTTGCGGAGACCACTCGAAGCCATGCGATGCGCCTCCGATTCATACGAGATGTCGGGACGCTGATGGCGCATTTTCGGATAGCTGAAGTGACCGCAGCGCTCTTGACGACTGCCGGGTTGCGGACGGTCTCTTCCGTGAAGAATGCGTCACGGGCACGCTTGGAGCGGGCCTTCACGGAATCCCAGCTGGCTTGGCCGCTTGAGGGGCGGACTGTCTTTCCGGCGGTAACGACGGCGCTTAGTAGGGTGCGCTGAATGCCATTGCCCTCCGGCAAGATATTTGAGGGTTACATCGAGTTTGATGATGGGTGGAGACGCGTCTACTTACAGGTTTGGGAGGGCGGCGAGGACGACGCCTGGTCCCAACGGGTAGACGTTTGGATGTATGCGACCGGGGAGTACCAGGGGTACTGGGAGCTCAAATCGTGGGGTGGGCCAGTACGGGCCTGGCCGGACCCGCTGGGCCAGGGTGGTTCCTACCTGGACTTCGGTTGGACTGAAGGAGCATTCGTCGCGGCGGAGCCGCCCGAGTTGGACGAGGACTGGGCGCCCTGGCCGTACGGTCAACCCCAAGCGGAGGGCGAGCCGGACAGCGAGACTCCGCCCGGCGGGGACATGTTCCCTGGCGACGAGACCCTTGACCCGCCTGACGAGGACACCCCGACGGAGCCCCCACCGCCGCCGGAGAAGCCCCCGCCCGACTCCGTCCCGGGCGACGAGGAGGACGACGAGGACGAGGACGAGGACGAGGGGGCCGGCGGGGGCGGGGAGCTCCGGGAGAGCATCGGGGCGATGCTCGCCGGAGCGACTGCTGCGAGGGCCGCCGCCAGGGAACTACGCGAGCTGATGGGCAGACTCGAGAGCACGGCCCTCCCTACGCTCGCGAGCACGGTGCGCGACGCACCCGAGCGCCTCCGTGGCTTGGCCAGAGACCTGCCCAAGACGAGGATCGGCCAGGTCCAGGCGACGGAGGCGACGTCCGTGTACGCAGCTGAGCCGGTCGACCTCTTGACCGGAGCTTGGGTCTGCTCGCACGTCGACGCGCACTTGCCCGGCCTTGGCCCGGCATTGGCCGTGACGCGGTGCCACAGTAGCCGCCTGTATGCACAAGGCAGCTTCGGGCTGGGGTGGGAGGCATGGTTCGACGCCTCCGTCCGGGAGTTGCCGAGCGGCGCGCTGTATGTACGCCGCGGCGACGGCTCAGGGGCGTTCTTCGGCCCGGCGGACTCGGGGTTTGCGCCACCACCCGGACATGAAGCTCGCGTGAGCCGTCGTCCCGACGGGACCTATCAGCTGCGGGATGCCGCGGGGCTCTACTGGCGGTTCGACGCTGCCGGCCGGGTCGCGGCAGTGTTCGACGCAGATGGCTGGGAGGTCTTGGTAGCTCGCCGCCAGGACGGTCGACCGACCGGCCTGGCGGACGTCGATGGTCGCACCCTTTCGTTCGACTTGGACAGCCAGGGTCGCATCACTCGCACAAGCGACGATCTCGGGCGGCAGTGGCGATACGGCTATGACAGGGCTGGCCGACTGATCGACGTGTTCGGGCCTCCAGCCGAGGGGAATCCCACCGGGCGTCGTTGGCGCATGGACTATGGCGGCGGTGCAGACGTCGACCCTCGGGCCCGAGCCCTCGTCGTGACGCTCGCGGACGCGACCGGTGCGTCGGTGGTTCAGAACCGCTACGGCTCGGACGCGTCGTCGATCAATCGCGTGATCTCCCAGAGTTACGCCGGAGGCGAGTGGCTCTTCACGTACCGGTCACTCACCGAAGACATCCGGGCCGCGCTCGGGCAGTTCGACACCCCGGTCTTTCAAGTCGATGTGACGGACCCGCGGGGTACGGTCGTGGAGTACTTCTTCAATGGGCACGGCGGTGTGACGGAGGAGCGTGTGCGCCGTCGCGGGCGACAGCCGCTGAGGACCCAATTCAGATACAACCGCGCGGGGCTGCTGGTGGAGACGATCCTGCCTCGCGGGAATCGCCTTGCGTACTCCTGGACCACCGTGGCCGACGGGCGTCTCCGCGTAACCGAGGTCGCGCGCTGCGCCGCTCAGGCCGGCGAGCCTTGGATCAGGATGGGCTACCTCTGGGACCCGAGCGGGATGTCTGTCGGCACCGTGTCACCCACCGGGGGGCGTACCGAGTTCGTCAGGGACGGAGAGGGCCGGGTCACAAGCGCTATAGAGCCTGCGATCACCCTGCCGGATGGCGGGGAGACGCGCCCCGTGACAGCCTATGCCTACGATGGCCGCGGGCGCGTCGTGTCGGTGACACAACCGGACGGCTTGGTCATCGACTATCGCTACGAGAGCGACACGGTGCCGCTCGTGACCGAGATCCTGGTCGACGGTGCCACCTGGCTCGCGTGGACATATGACGACGCCGGGCGCGTCACCGAGGTCCGGGATGCGGCGGGGGCGACCGTCACCCAGGAGTGGGACGAGAGCGACCAATTGGTGCGTCAGCAGGCCCCCCTCGGGGCGGCGCGCCAGTTCCGATATCAGAAGGCGGGTCGATTGGCCGCGCTCCTCGAGCGCAACGCCGATTCTACGGGCGCCCCGGAGACCCCTGAGTGGATCGAGACCCGGTACGAGTACGACGCTCACGGTCGGCCTGTGCGGACGGTGGCACCGCTTGAGAGCGGACGTACCGCGACTGTCACCTATCAGTGGGACGCCGCCGACCTGCGGGCGGTGACTGGGCCCAGCGGGGAGCGTGTCGAGTACGACTACAACGAGCGCGGTCTCCTGTCAGAGCGACGGATCGCGCCGTCATCACCGTCGGCTGGCAGGGAGACCTTCGCCTACGACGACAATGGCAACCTCGTCCGATGGCAGGAAGCAAGCGGGGCCCTGCACAGTCTCGAGTACGACTCATACGATCGTCCGATGCGACAGGTTCTGCCCAATGGCGCAGCCGTCCTTTTCTCTCGGAACAAGGACGGCTTCGTGACCAGGCTCGTCGGGCAGGATCGTGAGGAGCGTCAGCTGTTCGACGAGAGCGCTAGTTACGACGCCCGCGGCTTGCCGATCGAGTTCTCCCACCGCATTCTGAATGCCGTGGGCGGTCCGGGGCGTGTTACTTCCCGTGCGACGTACGACATCATGGGGCGTCTGGTCTCAACCGAAGATCCGTCTGGTGCCATAACCCAACTAGTCTGGACGACCTCGGGCGACCTCGAAGAGGTGATAGATCCCGTCGGCGGCCGCCTTACGCTCAGCTGGGACCCCGGCGGGCGGCTGGCCCGCATCGGTGACTCCACATCTGGAGGAGACGTGATCGCGTACACGCTCACGTCCGACGTACTAGGGCGGGTCACATCGTTCTCCGACGCGCTGGGCAACATCGAGCGTTACGCTTACGATACACGCGGCCTCCTACGGTCGGTGACACTGGCTGATGGGACCGTCGAGACCCGCAGCTATGACGTCGGCGGTCGCCTTGTTACGCGGACAGTCCCGTGGCCTGACCCCAGCGGACAGCCCCGGGGTATCAGCTATGCCTACAACCTCAGCGGCCAGATGGTGTCGGTGACCGATCCAGATGGCCTGACAACCGAGTTCGTCCTTGACGAACGTGGTGAGGTGAGACAGGTCGTCGGCCCTGACGCGAGTGTGGCACTGAGTGTGAGTAGGGACCGCGCCTCGCGCATCGTGGAGACGCGTGACGCAAGGGGGTGCAGGATCGCGTACCGGTGGGACGCGGTGGACAATCTGATACGCCGCGAGGTTATCCAGCGGGGAGGTGCCGAGGGCGTAGCACTCGAGACCTTCGAGTACGACGCGGTGGGCAACCTGGTCAGTGCGCGCAACGCTGCTCATACGTATGGTGCCGAGTACGATTCGCTGGGCAGATGCCACGAGGAGTCCGTCGATGGAGAGCGGGTTGTCTATCGATACGGCTCAGACAGGGCGCTGAGTGCGATCGAGTATCCGAGCGGGGGCCGAGTAGACTTCGTCCGGAACTCGCTCGGACAGGCGACCCGTGTTGACTTCTCGCCGGCCATGGGTGCGGGCCAGGACGCGTGGTTCGTCTTGGAATGGCTCGACGGACAGCGTCTCGAACGGATCGTTGACGCATCGGGCCTCGAGACCACGCATGAGTATGATCGGGCGGGGAGGCTGCTCAGCACGCGCGTGGCTTCGGGCCAGCTGGACCTGGACGTGTTCAGCTTCGTGCGGGACAGCACCGGCCGCGTCCGTGTCCGCTTCCGGAGCAATCAGGGCGCGGAGCGGCTCGACTACGACTCGCTCGGCCAGCTGATGGAGCGGCGCTGGCTGGGGGGTGCTGTCGCGCCGGATCTCAGCGCTTGGCGCGTAGGCGGCGGGGGGGTACAAGGCGGACTCGACGCGATCGCCAGCGCGGTCGAAGCATCGCCCGGCGGCGAGTCGGTGAAGTGGGAGTTCAGCGCCGGAGGGGATCTGCTCGCCGTCGAGGATGGGGGTGTGAGAACGAGCAACGTCGTCGGGCCGGCACATCGCCTGAGTTCGGTCGGTCCGACCGGTCTCGTGTACGACGCGGCCGGCAATGTTACAGAGGACGGTCAACGTCGGCTGTATTACGACTACCTGAACCGATTGGTCAGGGTCGAAAGCCTAGGCGGCGTCCAGGAGGCAGCGCTCAGCTACGACGCCCTGGGTCGTCTGCGGATCTACACCACGGGGGCTGGCTCGACGACTTGCACCTATGCGGGCCTGGAACTCCTAGAGGAGAACGACGGCGCTGGGCCGCGCTGCTACTGCAGCGCACACGGTGTTGATCAGAGTCTCGCGGTTGCATTCGCCGGTGAGACGAGACGCCTCCATCGCGACCAGACATGGTCCGTCTGTGCCGTGTCCGATCAAGACGGCGAGATCGTCGAGCGTTACCGCTGGGCCCCCTTCGGGAGGTTGGAGGCGGTACTCGATGGCGACTTCGCGCCTCTAATAGCAGGTGCCCCACTCGCGGCATTGTTCCAGGGTCGGCCGAGCATCACGGGCGGCATCCTCGATTTCCGGCAGCGTGTGTTGCTGCCGGAGGTCGGACGATTTGCCCAGACGGATCCAGCGGGGCTTGCAGGCGACCTGAACCCGTACCGTTTCGCGCAGAACGATCCATACCTCTTTGTTGACCCCACCGGCGAATGGGCGTTCGTGCCGATGCTTGTCGGTTTCGCTGTCGGAGGGGGCTTCGCCTGGTACGCGAATCGGGATAAGAAAGGAAAGGACTTCTGGGTCGCCGTTGGCGCGGGTGCCATCGGCGGCGCGATTTCACTCTCCCCCTTCGGTCACGTGAGCGCGATCGCCGGAGGCGCGGTCGCGGCCGGAATCGTGGGTTACTGGGAGGGCGGCGGCAAGCGGGGCGACATCCGCGGTGGCGTCCGCGCGGGTGTTCTTCATGGGCTGGCGGGAGCGGTGGCGGGGGGCGTCGGCAGCTTCGCCGGTGCGCGCATAGCAACCGGGGTGACGGGCCTCCTCTACGCCTCCTTTGCACGCGGCGCTCTTCGAACCGTGGCCCGGAGCCTAGTGGGCCGACACCTCACCGCAGACAGGGCTTTCCTCATCGCGAACCATCTAGGGACAGCCGCCGGAGCGGTCGCCGAGGGAGTCACCGGCGGCTTTTCCGGTGGCCTGCTGCAAGGAACGGGCACGATGCTGCTTAACGGCCAGAGCGTGAACGATGCCCTACGGGTCGGCTTCGAGGCGGGATTCGCAGGGGCAACGGATATCGGGCCCTCGGTGCTCTTTGCCGTCGGCTCGAAGGCGAGCATGCAACTGCTCTACTTCGCTCACTGGCGCACTCTAGTCAAGACGATCGGCGAGGAGGCAGAGTTCTTTGCACGGAACCAGAGCGGCAACGCCAAGGCGACCTATAAGACCCCGGAAGGCAAGGACCCTGATCTGTGGGGCGATGCCCTGCCGTGGAGGTCGGAGGTGTACGGCGACATCAAGAATACTCGGGCCATTCCACAACTCCAGTCTCAGAACGGTCAGTTGCAGAGCATCTTTGATGCCATTCCGAACCGCTTTGTCCCGAACGGCGCAAACCCCAACGGAAATCGCATGACCATCTTCCACCGCCCGGGAATACGTCGGCCGGGCAAGCGCCACAGCATGCACGACGAGATCAAGAGCGGCGAGATTGTCTTGGAGCCCATCCAGCAAGGTGTCTTTGCACCTCCATCGACAACGACCGCGCCAGGGCGGCCGTCGCCGGCACGATGACGGCAGTCGCGCGTTTCTGCGGCACGGGGGGCCCCTAGTTGGCGATGCATACCATTCTGTGGTGGAACGTGGAGCGCCTGCTCAGGGTCGGGGGCTCGTCGATCGCACGTAGCCTCGACGCAACCCGTGAAGACGGCTGGACTCGGCAGGCATATGAAGCGAAAGTCGCCGTCCTGGGCGCTGTGCTGGCGGCGGTCGCGGGCGACGCGCAGCCGGCGATCGTGGCACTCGCAGAAGTAGAGGATCGTAGCGCCGCGAGGGACGTGGCTGCAGCAGCCGGATGGGAATATCTCACAGTCGTGGAAGACCCTGACGCGAATCTCATCGGAGACGATCTGGTGGTCCTCTACGACGAGAGGATATTGAGCCTGTCAGGGCCACCGGTGTCGTACAACGTCCACAACCGGTATACCACCCGTGATCTCTTTCAGGTGCCGTTCGCCACGGCCGCGGGCAGCGAGTTCGTGCTCGTAACGAACCATTGGCCCTCGAGACGTCTGTCGAATTCTGAGCCCTTCCGAATTGGCGTTGCCGACTATTGCCGGCGATTGGTAGAAGGCCAGCTAAAGTTCGCCAAGGACGAACTAGTGAGGCCGACGGGTGGAGCGAGGATGAAGAGTCTCGCCGAGCTGCGGAGGAAGGCCGCGACAGCCGTAATCGTCCTGGGTGACTTCAACGACGAGCCCTGGGATACCAGCGTGCGCGTCGGATTGAACGCGGTTCGAGAGCGTCGGAGTGTCACGGAGCCGCTCCGCCTTCCCAGGGGGAGGGGCAAGAGAGCAGTGGAGCAGTACACGGCCCTCAATGTGCCGATCTTCAATCCAATGTGGGAGCTGATCGGCAGTGGCGAGGGGCCTGGCGGCACGGTCTATTGGGACGGGGCATGGCACGTGCTCGATCAGGTGGCAGTCAGTGCGGGCCTCTACGGGGATGGGCCGGCGCGTTTGGTCGAGGATTCATTGCGGATCCACCAGCTAAGGGAAGTCCAGGTGGAGGGAAGCCCGGTGCAGGTCGCGACGAGAAACGGCGTACCCCTTGCGTTCGATCACACGACGGGGAGGGGGGCATCTGACCACCTGCCGATCTCTTTCCAGCTCGATGTCGACTGAGCGGAGCTGGCCGCCCTGTCCTGAGATCGTCCGCATGAGAAGGCACGGCATCCAGCGAAGGGTACCGTGGATGCGTTCGTGGACGCACAACGACAGCTTGACGCACGCGAAGAGCGTGGGCCCCAGGTCTGTGAGTGGCGTCCGAAGGGTCCGGGCCAGGGGGCAGGGCTCGAGGCTCTGCGCTACCGCGGCCCGCGCGGCCTACGAGAAGGAGCGGGGGGCACGACCAGGCGCACACGCGGGTCTCGCCGAGTTCCTGATTGGACACGTGGCGGCCCCGGAGGTTGGCCCACTCAGAGTGAGTAAGAGGACCCTGGCGGAAAAGCTGTCGGAGCGGATACTCGACGACCTACGCGAGCATGGCCAGATGGAGGCGTGCGCACGACGACCGTTCCTAGCCCACATGCTCGCTGTCCTACGAATGACGTAGGTCAAGGCTTCGTTCGCACGCACGAGCGACGCACTCGGGCCGGTGCAGGAGAAATCCGCCTCACCGGGCGCGTTGTCTCTCCGATGCGCACGTCTACTAGCCCGGGCGGCACGGGCGCTTCACTTTCCCCGACGTGCCGGCGAGTAGTTCGTCGGCCCCGTCCAGCAGAGCTCGCCGTGTGCGCGCGGCGCGTCCCCCGATCCCTTTCGGCAAGGCATCTCCGGCTCGAACGGGTTACATGGGGCACGCTAGCCGCGCCGGCGGATCGGAACGGTCGCACCACCATGCGGGCGGGGCGTCATAGGCATGTGGTGCCGACACGGCCCGCCGGTCGGCCGGGACGGCGCGCAGGCTGACGAGCGGGACCGGCGTCAGGGGTGATCTATGAGGTTCGCTTGCACGACCTCGTCGATCAGGCCTGAGCGGGCGGGGAGCGCGGCAGCTTCGCTTCGCTCTTTGGGTGGCGATTGGAGCGCCCGCGTCAGGGGCGCAGACCAAGATTCATGTTGAGAGACCTTCCCCGCCGTCCTGCGTTGCGTCAGGCTCTGCCGACTCCCGACCTGAAAGGTTCCCAGTGAAGCGCCGCCCCGCCCTGTGGAGGATCTTGGCAGTCGGCGCGTTTACTGCGCTCGCGCTCTGGGTGTCGGTCGCGGGCGCCGCGCGTGCGCCAGATGCCGACGAACAGAGCGCCTTCTACGCCGCGGTCGTGGCGGCCGGCGGCGGCCCGACCGTCGTGCTCGAGTCTCAGCGGGTAGGAACGCTCGATCCCGCCTACGCCTTCGTCATCGCCTCAGGCACGCGCACCGATGGAACCCTAGTGCCCGCGACGCGGCATCTGATCGCAGATGCCGGCCAAGGCTACGAGGTGTCAGCCTCCAGCACCCTGCCGTTCACATGCGAGCAGCTCATCCTTGCCGGCGTCGATGTGGACGTGATCAACGATCTCGGCGCGACGGAGGGTGAGCGCTGCCAGTACGACGACGGCGGGGTTGACACACCGGGCGAGCCGCAGGCAGAAACGACCCTCTCCCGAGCGTTCCTCAGCCCGAGTCGGAACATCCGGTGCACAATCCGGCGAGGCCCGGGTGCAGCGCGGGTGACCTGCCGAACACTTCGCCCCGGCCGGGCGGCGCTACTCGTCAACGGCCTGCGCCCGCGGGCTGTGCGGCCCTCGACGGGTGGCGTACGCCCCGACGCGCGAGTCCTGCCGTACGGACGCAGCCTCACCTACTCACGCTTCCGATGCACGTCGCGAACGGTCGGCGTGACCTGCGTGCAGCGCGGCACTCGCCGAGGGTTCCTAATCGCCCGGGAGGGCGTCGTGCTCCTGCCAAGGCCGCGGGTCGTTGCGCCGCCCATCCCAACCCCGGCCCCGGCCGCGCCGCGTGGACCCTCAGGGCCTCCCGCGAGCAGCGGCTACAACTGCGACGACTTCCCGCTGTCAGACGGAACAACCGCACAGGACTACCTCAATCTCTACCCGAGCGATCCCTCGGGTCTGGATGGCGACAACGACGGAGAGGCGTGTGAGAACAGCTAGACCGAAGGCCCGGACGGCCTCTTGGGGGGGAGAGAGAGAAACGGTCGCCGTTGTTGAGGAATTGGACGAGAACAGCGAGGCCGCGCGCGGTCGCCTCGTCGGGAAGACCGAGACCTCTCCGTTAGCGCATTGAGGAGGACGGACGCGTTACGCCTCGAGGAGATCTTCGCACCGACGACGGTGCGGGAGAAGGTGCGGGAACAGGGTCACCGGCCTGAGAACGCCCTCTCCAAGCCGCTCTCATCCATCTGATCGGTCGGTCTACGAAGCCGAAGGTCATAGGCAGGGTCCCTCCACCGTCTCCTCCACCTTATCTGCACGCAGCGACGAGCCCTGAAGCCCCCTTAGACGCATGTCCGCGGTCGGCCGAGAGGGTGTTAGACCGGGCAAGAACGCCTTCACCAAGCTGTTCTGCTCGAAGCCGGAGAGGGGACTCGAACCCCTGACCTGCCGCTTACAAGGCGGCTGCTCTACCAGCTGAGCTACTCCGGCGGGTCGGTCCAGTATCGCGGCTCGGGCCACTAGACGGGCCGGCGTCGAGGCGCCGGAACCTGCCCGACCCTGTTTCCGGCCGGCGGGGGCCGGGCACAGCTGGGTCATGACACTCATCGCCGTGATCGTGATCTGTGTGGTCCTGTTCCTCCTCGCCCTGGCGTTGCCGCTGCTGTCGCGGCGGGTGCAGCGCCCTGTGAGCCGTGGGATGGGCGCGGGCGCCCGGGCGGGGCGGAAGCTGCCCGGTCCCCTGGGCCGTGTCGCGTCGAAGTCGATGGGCTCGTCACGGCGGGCCGTGGACAAGAGCGCGGGGGCCGGGCGACGGCTGCGGGGGCGCTCGCCGCTCTGAGCGCGTAGCGTGCCCGGGCCCGTCCACCCGACCCGGGGCCGACACGCTTGCAAACCCGTCTGCGAACGCCATTCCGCGCCCTTCTCGTCGCCTCCGCGGCGCTGCTCATCGGGGCCGCTCCGCCCGCGATGGGGGCCGGAGAGCACCAGGCCGGGGGCGTCGCGATCCGCGTCTTCGCGACCACCTGGGATGCGATCGACACGGCGGGTCCCCGGGGCCGCTCCTACGACGCGGGCGCCGCGCGGGCGGCGGTGTCGATCGGGGCGAGCGGGACGGCCGCGCCGGTGCGCGGGCGCGACCCGATCAGCGAGCCGTACCTGTCGGTCCTGCGGCTCCGGGCCGACCAGGCGTGCCCCGCCGCGCCGGCCGACCGGCTGGCCGACGGCAGCGCGACGACGTGGCTGGAGAACGACGGGACGCGGGCGTTCGAGCTGCCGCCGCTCTACGACGTGGTGCTCGACCTCGCCCGCGGGAGCGCGGCCGGCGGCGCGTACCGCGTCTGCGCCTACGTCCAGCAGGACGTCGAGGGCGCGGGCGACGAGGGCGAGACGCTCGTGACGGCCACCGGCGACGCCGTGGTGGCGGTGCCCGCCGACCGGCCGGCGCAGCCGTTCGCCGGGGTGCAGTGGTGGGCGCGCGACCTCACCACCGGCCTCGCCCGCCGCCCGGCGCGGCTCGTCCTGGTAGGGCCGGCCCGCATCACCGGGGTCCGGTGGTCCGCGTGGGGCGGCGCGCGCGCCCGCGGCGCCGGCATCTGGACCTACGTGCGCCGCCGCGCGGCCGGGAGAGCCGTCACCCGCCGGGTCGCGGTGCGGGTGGTGCTGGGCAGGCCCGTCACCTGCGGCGGGCTGACGGTCTACACCCGCCTGGGATGGCGGGTCACCGGCACGCGGCTGCCGCCAGGGGTCCGGGCGCGCACGACGGTCCGGGACTCGCCCGGCACCCGCCGCGCCTGCGCGCGGGTGCGCTGACCGTGGGGCTCAGATCACGCTGACCGTGCGCGCGTCCCCGGTGTCGGGGAACGGCACGCACAGGTTCCGCCCCCGCGCCTTCGCCGCGTAGAGGGCGGAGTCGGCGGCGCGGAACAGGTCGGTCGTCGCCATCGCCGGGTCCAGCTCGGCCACGCCGGCCGAGATCGTGAGCACGCCGACCGGCGGGTACGGGGACCCGGCCACGCGGCGGCGGGCGCGCTCGGCGGCGTTCATGGCGTTCGCCACATCGGTCTCCGGCAGGAGCCAGGCGAACTCCTCCCCGCCCACCCGGGCAAGGGTGTCCTCGGCGCGGGCCAGGGGCCGCAGGCGGCGGGTGAGCTCCACCAGCACGCCGTCGCCGACCAAGTGTCCGTGGCGGTCGTTGACGCGCTTGAAGTGGTCGAGGTCGAAGAGCACCAGGCTGAGCGGGCGGCCGTGCCGGCGGGCGCGCTCGGAGTCGGCGACGAGGCGCTCCGAGAAGGCCCGGTTGTTCAACAGGCCGGTCAGGGGGTCGCTCGCGGCCTGCTCCACCAGCCGCGCCCGGGCCTCGGCGTTCGCGATGGCGATCGCCACCAGGTCGGCGAACGCCTCCAGCCGCTCGCCGGCGCCGTCGGGCATCCCGGAGTCCCGCCGGGTGGTCGCGAGGACGGCGCCCCACAGCACCCCCTGCGTGCTCACCGGCGCGGCCACGCTCGCCCGGTACCCGTGCTCCAGCGCGTGGGCGCGCAGCGCCGAGCCGGGCTCGAGGGTGGCGTAGTCGAGGATCTCGTAGGCCCGCCCGGTGCGGAGCACGTTGGCGAGGGCGCCGTCGCCCGTCGTCGGGAGCATCTCCCCGATCTCCGAGTGCCCGCCCACGCTGCCCACCACCATCGCGCCGTCCGGGCCGAAGCGGGTGACCACCGCGGCCTCCACGTCCAGCAGGCCGGCGGCCTCCTCGGCCACGCGGCCGAACACGCGCTCCGGCTCGCCGTCGGCGGCCACCTCGGTCGCCACGCGGCGCAGGGCCGCCTGCTCGGCGGCGAGGCGCCGGTGCGCCTCCAGGTTGGCCATCGTGATCGCCTGCAGGTGGGCGTTGGCGAGCGCCAGCGACGCCAGGTCGCCCAGGCCGCGGATGCGGCGGACGTCCTCGTCGGCGAAGCGGCGCGGCCGCGAGAAGGAGCAGTAGAGCGCCCCGAGGAGGGCGGTCGCGCCGCCCGCCTGCATCGAGGCGTGCTCCAGGCGCACGCCCACGAACGCCCCGGCGCCCAGGTGGCCGGCGAGCACGGCGGGCACGCGGGGGTCGGAGCCGACGTCCTCGATCAGCACCAGCGGGTCGGCGGCGAGCATGTGGAGGCGCCAGATCGGCAGATCGGCTGCGCCCCGGCCGATCGCGCGCGACAGCAGCGCCCGGCGCGCGGGGTCGGACTCGGTGGTGTAGACGGCGGCCACGGCCTCGCCGCGGGCGTCGCAGGCGTAGCAGGTGGCCCTGTCGGCGCCGAGCGTCGTCCGCGCCGTCGCGGCGATCTCCTCGAGCATGGCGCCGAGGTCGGGCGCGCCGCGGAGCACCGCCGCCGCCACCTCGATCCGCGCGCCCTCCGTCCCCACCAATCAGCCTCCACACCGACATCCCTGTCATGCCCGGTATCGGCCGGGCGGGCCGCGGGCTTTCGCCCCGGGGCGTCAGGCCAGGCGGCAGCAGCGGACGCGCTCGCCCGCCTCCAGGCGCTCGGCCTCCGACGGAATGACCGCCAGGTGCGACGCGCCCGCCAGGGAGGTCACGTCGTGGGACGCCTGGCGCGCCATCGGCGCGAGCGCGCCGCCCTCCTCGCGGCAGCGGATGAGCTCCGTGCGCGGCGTCGGCTTCGTGTAGGCCACGGCCAGCGGCATGGTCGTGGACCAGTCGTCGTCCACGCTCAGCAGGGGGCGGGCGAAGGCGTGGAAGCACACGGCCGCCGAGACCGGGTTGCCGGGGAGCCCGATGACCACCTGGCGGCCGCGCACCCCCAGCCAGAGCGGGTGCCCGGGACGGATCTGCACCCCGAACAGCACCTCCTCCACCCCGGCGGCCTCGAACGCCGGGCGCAGGTGGTCGTGGGGGCCCACGGACACGCCACCGGTGGTGATGAGGAGGTCCGGGGCCGGATCGAAGTCGAGGGCCGCGCGCACCGCCGCGACGGTCGCCGCGCGGTCGTCCCGCACGATCCCCGTGCCGAGCACGACGGCGCCGGCCGCCCGCGCCTGGGCGGCGATCCCCGGGCGGTTCGCGTCGTACACCTGCCCCGGGGCGAGCACCTGGTCCTGGGTCACGACCTCGTCGCCCGAGCCGAGCACGCCCACGCGCAGGCGCCGGTCGCACAGCGCCTCGCCGTGCCCCATCGCGGCGATCGTCGCCACCTCGTGCGGGGCCACGCGATGGCCGGCGGGGAGGAGCAGGTCGCCGCGCCGCACGTCCTCGCCGCGCCGGCGCACGAAGGCGCCCTGCGGCGGGGGGACGCGGGCCGTGACCAGGCCGCCGGCCTCCTCCGCGTCCTCCACCCGCAGGATCGCGTCGAGCCCGTCGGGCAGCACGGCGCCCGTCGAGATGCGGACCGCCTCGCCCGCGGACAGGATGCCGCCGAACGGCGCGCCCGCGCGACTCTCCCCCACGATCCGCAGCGGCAGGCCCTCCGCGGCGTCGGCGCTGCGCACCGCGAAGCCGTCCATGGCCGAGTTGGTGAAGGCGGGGTTGTCCACCCGGGCGCGCAGGTCGCGGGCGAGCCGCCGCCCGGCCAGCCCCTCCAGCGGCACCGGCTCGGCCTCGGGGAGCGGGGCGCGGGACAACATCTCCTCGCGCGCCTCGTCGAAGGTGACGTTGCGCAGGCTCACGACAGGGACCTCCGCAGGGCGAGGGTGCGGGCGACGGCGCCTTCGGCGTCCGCGCGGCTGATGGTGCCGCGCCGGATCTCGCGGGCGAGGGCGCTGGACGCCGTCACGTTCGCGGCGTAGCCCGTGTGGATGAGCAGGTCGGCGCCCGCGCCGGCGGCCCGCACCGCCACCGTCCCCGGGCCGCCGACGGGGTCGAGGGCCGGGGTGTCGAGCGCGTCCGTGACCGTGATGCCGCGGAATCCCAGCTCCCCGCGCAGCAGGATGGTGGAGATAGGCCGCGACAAGGCCGCCGGGGTCCCCGGGTCGAGGGCCGGGTAGATCGCGGTCCCGAGCATCACGAGCGGGACGTCCTGGGCGATGAGGGCGCGGAACGGGCGCAGGTCCACCCGGCGCAGCGCCGCGCCGGACAGGGTGATGCGCACCGGGGCCTCGTCCGTGCTCACCCGGGCCGCGCCGATGCCCGGGAAGTGCTTGGCCGTGGCCGCCACCCCCTCGGCCCGCAGACCCGCGGCGAACGCAACCGTCGTCGCGGACACGCCCGCCGGGGACGTGCCGAAGATGCGGTCGTCGCGGGCGAGCGCCGACCCGGGCCGGGCGACGTCCGCCACCGGCGCCAGGTCCACGTTGATCCCCGCCCGTGACAGCAGCCGCCCCGCCGCGCGCCCCGCGGCCCGGGACGCCGCCCGGCCCGCCGCCCCGAGCTCCTCGGGGCTCCGCTCGGGCGGCCCCGGCAGGCGCCTCACGAACCCGCCCTCCTGGTCGATCATCACCAGCAGCGGCTCGTCCAGAACGCCGGGGCGCGGGATGGCCTGCAGGCGGTCGACCAGGGCCTTCGCCACGGACGCGCTCGGGGTGTTCTCGCCCAGGAGGATCACCGCCCCGGCCTCCCCCCGCCGGATGCGGCGCACCAGGTCGGGGGGCGGGACCGTGCCCGGGAAGCCGTAGACCATCCGCTGCCCGGCGAGCTGCGCGGGCGTCAGCGCGGACAGGTCCGGGGCACCGTCGGCCGCGGGCGCGCCGGCGGCGGCCCCTGCGACCGAGAGGGCGACGGCGGCCCCGGCGATCCCGAGGGTCAGTCCCCGCCCCGCCCCTCGAAGTCCAGGGACGCGGAGTTGATGCAGTAGCGGAGCCCGGTGGGGCCGGGGCCGTCCGGGAACACGTGCCCGAGGTGGGCCTCGCAGCTCGAGCAGACGACCTCCACGCGCACCATCCCGTGGCTGCGGTCCTCGCGCCCCTCCACCCCTTCGGCCGCGGCGGGCTCGGTGAAGCTCGGCCACCCGGTGCCCGACTCGAACTTGGTGGCGGCGTCGAACAGCGGCTTCCCGCAGCACACGCAGGTGTAGACGCCGTCCTCGTGGTGATCCCAGTACGCCCCCGTGAACGCCCGCTCGGTCGCTCCCTCGCGGGTCACCGCGTACTGCTCCGGGGTGAGCCGGGAACGCCACTCGTCGTCGCGCGGATCCTTCTCGTCGGCCATGTCGCCTCCGTTGCAGTGGGTTTCTGAAATGTGGCACACCCTGGTCCGGCGCGACCCGGGGGCTGTAGGAGACGCATGACGGGGCCGAGGACACATCACAGTGACGCGACGCACCCTCCTGCCCGCCGCCGTCGCGCTGGTCTCCCTCTGGGGGGCCGGCGCGGCTGCTGCGGCATCACAGCCTCCCCCTCCCGCCGCGATGACGGCGCCGGCGCCCGTCGCCCCGGTCGCCCCGGTCGCCCCTGTGGCCCCGGTGGCCCCGGCGACCCCGGCCACGCCCGCCGTGCCCGCCGCGCCGACCGGGCTCGACGAGTGGGCGCGCCCCTCGGCGAAGCGCCTCGCGGCCCTGTGGCCCGAACTGGCAGGCGCCGACCTTTCGCGCGACGCGACCCGCGGCGACCTGGACCGCGCGCTCTCGATCCTCACCGGCGCGCCGCGCACCAGCCCCGATCCGGCGAAGCCGGCCACGGCCTGGACCGTCAACCTGCTGTTCGTGCGCGCCCTGGGCCTGGAGCCGGAGCGTCGCGGCCTCGCCGCCCTGTCGGTGGAGGGCGGCCAGCGGCTGCGCCTGCCGCGCAACGCCGCCAGCGAGATCCTGGCCCGCGAGGCGGGCCTCCTCTACAACCGGCCCGCGTCCCAGGACGACCGCGAGCGGTCGCGCCGCGAGACCGTGCGCCTCGCGGACGTCGTGTACGCCCTCGACCGCGCCCGGTCCCTCTCCTCCTGGCAGCGCGCCCGGCTCGCCCGCTACCGCTCGGTCGTGCTCCCCGCCATGAGCCCCACCCGCCTCGCGGCGGTGCAGGCGGCGCTGTGGCAGGTGGGCCAGCCCTACATCTGGGGCGGCGACTGGCCCGGCGTGCGCTCCCCCTGGGGCGCCCAGGGCCACGGCGGCTTCGACTGCTCGGGCCTCGTCTGGTGGGCCTTCAAGGGGACGACCCAGGCCGGGAGGCTCGGCGTCGGCACCGGCCTCATCGGCCGCACCGCCGACCAGATGGCCTTCGAGCGCCCCGCCGAGCGCGTGGAGACGGCCGCGCTACAGCCCGCCGATCTCGTGTTCTTCGGCGCCGGCGGCCCGGCCGCGCGGAAGGGGACCATCTCCCACGCCGGC
Source organism: Thermoleophilia bacterium (assembly GCA_050249835.1). Classification (GTDB taxonomy): domain Bacteria; phylum Actinomycetota; class Thermoleophilia; order Miltoncostaeales; family Miltoncostaeaceae; genus Miltoncostaea. The sequence goes on along the minus strand of JBFWPT010000010.1, from coordinate 65,394 downwards.
ATCGCCGCGGGCAACGGCTGGATGATCCACTCGTCCGGCTCCAAGGCCGGCGTGACCCTGAGCCACCTCGACGACTACTGGCCGTCGGCGACCGCGTTCGGGAGGCACGTGGCGCAGGTCGGGGCGTAACCTCCCCGCCATGGGCGGGAGGATGCGCGCCGCGATGCTGGAGGCCATGGCCCGGGGCGGCCACGAGCCCGTCGCCAAGCGGATCCGGGCCCTGCTCGAGGGCGTGACGGTGGCCGACACGACCCAGGGCGCCCTGGTCTGGGAGCCGCGCCGCGTCGTCCCCTCGTACGCGGTGCCGGAGAACGACATCGCCGGCGAGGTGGTGCCGGACACGCGCCCCCCGGTGCCGGACGACGGCTTCCCGGCCCTGCATCCCGGCATCCCCTTCGCGCTGCACACCGCGCCGGGCGAGCGGGTGCTGGTGCGCGCGCCGGGCGGCGAGCGCGCCGCCGAGGGGCTGCGCCTGTCCGAGCCGGGCGTGGCCGGGATGATCCTCCTCGACTTCACCGGCTTCGACGCCTGGATGGAGGAGAACGAGCCCATCGTCGCCCACCCCCGCGACCCCTTCCACCGCGTCGACGTGCTGCGCTCCTCGCGGCACGTGCGGGTGGAGGCGGGCGGCGTGCTGCTGGCCGAGACGACGCGCCCCGTGATGCTGTTCGAGACGGGCCTGCCCATGCGGACCTACATCCCGCGCGAGGACGTGGACACCGGCCTGCTGGTCCCCTCGGAGACGCGCACCCGCTGCGCGTACAAGGGCGAGGCGTCCTACTGGTCGGTGCCGCCGGCGGGTGGCGACGGCGTCGACCTGGTGTGGAGCTACGAGGCGCCGCTGCGCGAGGTGGCCGAGATCGCCGGGCTCATGGCCGTCTTCGGCGAGCGGTGTGACGTCACCGAGGACGGCGTGCCGGTGCCGCGGCCGGTCACCCCCTGGTCCGCGGACTGGGACGGCCGTCCCATCTGACCTCCCGGCGGGTCAGCCGCTGCGCAGGAAGGCCAGCACGGCGAGCACGCGGCGGTGCGAGCCGTCGGCCTGGGCCAGCCCGAGCTTGCCGAAGATGTTGGAGACGTGCTTCTCCACGGCGCCCTCGGTGACGACCAGGGTCTCGGCGATCGACGCGTTGGAGCGCCCCTCGGCCATCAACTCCAGCACCTCGCGCTCGCGGGGGGTCAGCTCCCCCACCGGCGACCGCGGGCCGCGCCGGGCGACGAGCTGGGAGACGACCTCGGGGTCGAGGGCCGTGCCGCCGGCGGCGACGCGCTGGACGGCGTCCACGAAGTCGGCGGGGTCGGCGATCCGCTCCTTCAGCAGGTAGCCCACCCCTCCCGCGCCGTCGGCGAGCAGTTCGACGGCGTAGGTCTGCTCGACGTACTGGGACACCACCAGCACCGCGGTGCCGGGCACCCGGCGGCGGGCCTCCAGCGCCGCGCGCAGCCCCTCGTCGCGGAAGCTGGGCGGCAGCCGGACGTCCACCACCGCGACGTCCGGGCGCTCGCCCTCGACGGCAGCCACCAGGGCGTCGCCGTCCTCCACCGACGCCACGACCTCCATGCCGTGGTCGCGCAGCAGCCGCTCGATGCCGTCGCGCAGCAGCGCGAGGTCCTCCGCGATGACTACCCGCACGGGATCACCGCCTCGACCGTCGTGCCGCCGCCGGGCGGGCTGATGAGGTGGAGGGTGCCGTCGTGGGCCTCGATGCGCCGGCGCAAGCCCATCAGGCCTTCGCCCTGCGGGTCGGCGCCGCCCACGCCGTCGTCGGCCACGCGCACCCGCAGCAGGCGCCCGCGGCGCTGCACCTGCACGTCGATGACCCCCGCGCCGCTGTGCTTGGTGGCGTTGGTCATCGCCTCGGCCACGGCGAAGTAGGCCGCCGCCTCGAGCGCGGGGTCCAGGCGCTCGGCCACGTCCACGTCGAGGTTGACCGGGATGGGGCAGGCGCCGGTGAGCGACCCGAGCGCGGCCTGCAGGCCCCGGTCGGTGAGCACCGCCGGGTGGATGCCGCGGGCCAGGTCGCGCAACTCCACCAGCGCGCGCTTGGCCTCCTCGTGGGCGCCGGTCACCAGCGCCTGGGTCTCGGGCGGGGCGTCGCGCAGCTTGTCGCGCGCCATCCCGAGGTCCATGGCCAGGGCGACCAGGCGCGCCTGGGCGCCGTCGTGCAGGTCGCGCTCGATGCGCCGCAGCTCGGCGGCCTGGGCGTCGACGGCCCCGGCGCGGGTGGTGGTGAGCACGTCGATGCGCTCGGCCATCTCCTCGCGCTCGCCGATCCCCATCACCAGGCGCAGCCCGTGGATCGCCACGATCACGCCGAGCCCGATGAGGGGCCACACCGGCCAGAACACGCCGCCCGGGGTGGTGACGAGCCAGATGCCGACCAGGAACAGCCCCACCGACCCGCAGATGCCGGCGGTGCGCGCGAACGCGACGCCGCGCGGGCCGGCGTCGGGGAACAGCCGCGGCGCGCCGACGATGACCGCGTGGATCAGGAGGATCGCGCCGAGGGGCAGGATGGTCCAGATGGGCCAGAAGTAGTCCGCCCCGGTGGCCCACCAGATCACGACGAGCACGACGTTGAGCAGGGCGTACGAGGCGGCGTGCCACGCGAGCCCGCGCAGCGCCCCCTCGGACGGGGGCGTCACGCGGCGCGCGGCCGCCCCAACGCCCGCCGGACGGAGCGGCCGGGTCGCATCGCCCTCGCCGGGCGCGCCCAGCACGCCCCGCGCGAGGACCGCCCACCCGCGCCCGGCCGCGACCGTCAGCGGCACCGCCAGCAGCAGGAGCAGGATGCCGACGGGCACGAGGAGCATCGCCTCGCTGAAGGTGTCGATCGTCCAGATCCCGAAGTCGAGGGTGTCCGCGTAGTAGTAGGCCGGCGCGGTGGCGAGCTGGAGCCCGGCCCCGATCACCGCGATCACCACCACGGCGAGCGGGAGCCCGAGCACGAAGCGGAGCATCAGGTAGCCCTGCTCCCGCCAGGTCTGCGGGTCGGTGACGAGCGCCCGCAGGGCCCGCATGAGCGAGCCCTGCCGGAGGGTCACGGGGCGCGCGGTGCGCACCCCGGTGGTCCACTGGAGCAGCCGGCGCTCGACCTCCGCGAACACCCGCGCCCCCGAGATGACGCCGACCAGGATCGGCAGGCCGAGAAGGGTGATGAGCAGGCCGAGCCCGACCGACCAGCCGGTGACCAGGTAGACGAACCAGGCGGTGCCGAGGGGGATCGCGCTCGCCACCAGGATCAGGTGGCGGAGCGCGGTCCCGTCCCTCAGGGGGTCGGCGACGTGACGACGGAGGATGTTCATCGGGCGGTTCCGATCGTACGAGCCGCGGGCCGGGGGCGCACCCGCACGACGCGGGCGAGCCCGGTCGGCATGGTCCAGTTTCGCTCACCGGCCAGGCGCATGAGCGCCGGGACGATCATGCAGCGGACGACGAGGGCGTCGATGGCGACCGCGACCGCGAGGCCGAAGCCGAACTCCTTCATCCCGACGTCCACGCCGGTGGTGAAGCCGCCGAACGCGACGATCATGATCGCCGCCGCGGTGCCGACGACGCGGCCGGTGCCGGCCAGGCCGCCGCGGACGGCGGTCAGGTTGGGCGCCCCGCCGTCGCGCAGCTCGCGCATCCGCTCGGTGAGGAACACCTGGTAGTCCATGGAGATGCCGAACAGGAAGGCGAACAGCATCACCGGCACCCAGAACGCGATGCCGCGGACGTCGTGGTCCACGCCGAGCAGCTCGCGGCCGTGGCCCTCCTGGAACACCAGGTACAGCAGGCCGTAGGTCGCCAGCAGCGAGATGCCGGAGAGCACCACCGCCATGAGCGGGATGAGCCAGGAGCGGAACGCCCGCATCAGGGCGACGAGCGTGAGCAGGAGGACGCCGAGCACCAGCCACGGGAAGGGCCCGTAGAGCGCGTCGATGAACTCGTTGGTGCCGGCCGGGGCGCCCGTGGTGAGCACCTCGCCGCCGGGGATGACGTCCAGGACCTGCGCCTCGCGGTCCTCCATCAGCGTGTTGAGCTCACGGGCCGACGGCGACAGCTCGTCGCCGTGCGGCGCGACCTGCATCAGGGCGTAGCGCCCGGTGCGGTCGACCAGGCCGTGCTCGGCCGCCGCCCGGAAGGCCTCGGGGTCGGTCGTGGCCGGCCAGGTGACGCCGCTCACCACGTCGTCCTCGGCGCGCAGGCCCTCGGCGACGTCGTGCAGGCCCGCGATGGTGGCGGGGTCGTAGGCGCCGCCCGCGCGGCCGGTGTCGATGACGTAGGTGTTGGGGTTGAAGGTGCCGCCGAGCTCCTCGCGCACCAGCAGGCCGGCCTGGGTGGACTCGAGGTCCGGGGCGTCGGCGAGCTGGTCCTGGTGGATGCTCATGCCGCCGCTCTGGCCGGCGAGGGCCAGCAGGGCGACGAGGGCGACCGCGACGAGCGGGATGGCCCAGCCGGTGACGGCGCGGGCGATCGGGCCCCAGATCGCGGCGTCGCGCAGGCGCCAGCGGCGCGGGTAGACGCGCAGCGCGTCCACCTTGGTGCCGAGGGCGGCGAGGGTGGCGGGCAGGATCGTCAGGCCGCAGAACACGGCCGCGAACGGGACGAGCATCCCGCCGATGCCCATGGAGCGCATGAACGGGATCGGCAGCGCGACGAGCACCGCGAGGCCGATGGCCACGGTGATGCCGGACAGCAGTACGGCGCGGCCGGCGGTCGCGACGGTGCGGCCGGTGGCCGTCACGCGGTCGGCGCCGCTCCGGATCTCCTCGCGGAAGCGGGAGACGACGAGCAGCGAGTAGTCGATGCCGATCGCGATGCCGACGAGCGTGATGACCTGGGTCACCAGGTCGGCGATCTCCATCGTCTGGCCGAACAGGTACGTCCCGGCCATCGCCATGGTGATCGTGACGCCGGCCATGAGCAGCGGCAGCAGCGCGCTGACGGCGCTGCCGAAGAAGACCAGCAGGATGAGGAGGGCGACCGGCAGCACCACCATGTGGGCGCGCGCCAGGGCGTCCTCGATGCCGGGCTCCTGGTCGTGCCAGGAGGCGACGTCGCCGCCGACCAGGGTCGGCTCGAAGCCGTCGGGGGTGCCGATCGCCGCGCGGATCTCCGGGATCAGCTCCTTCGCCGCGATCTCACCCAGGGGGTAGGTGATCGTCGCGAACGTCATGTGGCCGTCCTGGCCGACCATGTCCGGGCTGCCGGTGTCGAAGTACGACACCACCCGGGTGCCGGGCACGAGCGCCGCGGCGCGGTCGAGGGCGGCGGTGACCTGCTCCCGGTACTCGGGATCGTCGACCGTCAGGTCGCCGTTCCGGAACACCGGCTGGACGTCGGTGGTCTCACGTCCATCCGAGAAGTGGGTCTCGATGAGCTCGACGCCGCGGGCCCCCTCGGAGCCCGGGAGGTTCGTCTCGGAGGTCGTGACGTCGCCGATGCGGCCGGCGAGCATGAACGCGCCGACGATGATGGCGAGGAACAGGGGGATCACGATCCAGCGGGCGCGGGCCATGCGGCGGCCGTGGCGCTCGAGGAACGTCGTGTCGGGGGGTGCGTGCGCGGGCACGTGGCTCTCCTTCCAGGGTGTCGCGGAGTGGTGCGATCACCCTCGATCAGCCCTCTCCCGCATCCCATGGAGGCCCCTGGCGTCCGGCGCTCCCGCCTCCCGGCGTCCCATGGTGGGGGTAACCCCACCATGGGCTTCGCGATAGACCCGGGTCCATCGCCTCACGCCCAGGCGATAGACCCCGCTCTATCACCCGGCCGGCGACCGGCCGCCGGCCGCGGCCCACGAACACCCCGTCGCGCGAGGTCCAGTTGGACCTGGACGCCAGGTCCGACCGGCCGTGACCCCCGCGCCGGGGGGCGGCCCTCAGCCGTCCAGCACCTCGCAGCCGGCGTCCCGCGCTCTCGCGGCGAGCCACTCCATGTCCGGCATCTCGTCGGAGGGCGGCGGCAGCCCGGGCCCCTCGGCGGGCCGGCTCGTCGCGAGGACGAAGTCCTCGAAGCCGCCCGGGGTGCAGATGAAGAGCATCCGGCAGCCCTCGGGGCCGACGGTGTAGCGGTGCGGGACGTCGCGCGGGCCGACGGCCAGGTCGCCCGGGCCGAGGGTCGTGGCCGCGCCGTCCACCTCGATCGTCACCGAGCCCTCGAGGACGTAGAACGTCTCGTCCTCGCGGTGGTGCACGTGGAGCGGGGTCTGCTCGCCGGGGGGATCGGTGACCTCGATCACTGCGAGCCCGCCGCCGGTCTGGGCCGCGCCCGTCAGCACCACCGCCCGCCCCCCGAACCACCACCGCGCGGCGTCCGCGCCGACCGCGCCGACCGCGCCGTTCGTCGCCTCGTTCATCTCCGCCTCCTCCCATCGCCACCGGACGGGCTCGACGCTAGAACGGCGCCGGGGGCGTGTCCCTCCCAGGAAGGTGGTAATACGATCGCGCCGTGGGAACCTCCGCCGCCGAAGGGCGCGCGCGGGACCGGATCGCGGAGCTCGCGACGCGCGGACTGGACCTGGTGACGCTCTGGCGCGCCGCCACGGAGGTCATCGCCCCCGTCGTCCCCCACTACCGGACCCCCTGCTGGTTCACGCTCGACCCGCTCTCGCTGCTCGCGACGAGCCACTACGAGCAGGGGCTGCCGGAGGTGCCGCCCGAGTGGCTCGTGCACGAGTACATGGTCGACGACGCCCACAAGATGGACGACGTCGCCCGCTCGGCGACCGGGGCCTCCACCCTGCACGAGGCCTGCGGCGGCGACCCCACCTCGTCGATCGCCTGGACCCTCTACATGGAGCCGTACGGGGCCGAGCAGGAGCTCCTGGTCGCCCTCCGCACCCCCGGGGGCGAGAGCTGGGGGATGCTCGGCCTCTACCGCGAGCGCGGCGCGCCGTGGTTCAGCGAGACGGAGATCCGGTTCCTCCGCTCCGTCGCCCCCGACCTCGCCGCCGCCGCCCGGCGGGGCCTGCTGGTGGGCGAGGCGGCCGACCCGGAGGGCCCCGACGCCCCCGGCGTGGTGGTCGTCGACCCGGACGGCGCCGTCGTGTCGGCGACCCCCGGCGTGGAGCGCTGGCTGGAGTTGCTGCCCGGCGGCGGGGACGTCGCGGGCGGAGGGGCCGCCCCGCCGGCCCTGCGCGCCGTGGCCGGCCGCGCCCTCGCCACCGCCCGCTCACCGTCCCGCGACGACCCCGCCTTCGCCCGCGTGCGCACGCTCGACGGCCGCTGGGTGATGCTGCACGGCGCCCTCCTCGACGGCGAGCCTGGCCACCGCGTCGCCGTCATCGTCGAGCCCGCCCACCCGGGGCGGATCTCGCCGCTGCTCATGGCCGCCTACGGGCTCACCGCGCGGGAGAAGGACGTCGCTCGCCTCGTCCTGCGCGGCCTGTCCACGGCCGAGATCGCCGACGAGCTGTTCCTCTCCCCACACACCGTCCAGCAGCACCTCAAGTCGGTGTTCGAGAAGACCGGCGTGCGCAGCCGCCGCGAGCTGGTGGGCGGCGTCTTCTTCGCCCACTACGAACCCCGTCTGCGCGACAACGAGCGCCGCACCGCCCGGGGCGACGCCATCCGCGGCGGCCCGGCGCAGGGTTCCCCCGGGGGTTAGTCCCGGCTCACGGCCCGAGCAGGGCCGCCGGGACGACGGCGATGCCGTCGGTTCGGCGGAAGGCCTCGCCTCCGGTGGTGACGACGACCGCATCGAGGAGGTCGTCGCCGATGCGGCCCGCCAGCCATCGCAGGCCCCGGAGATCATGCTCCGCGGGCACGGTGGCGAGCTTGACCTCCATTGCCAGCACGCGGCCGTCGCCCCGCTCCACGATCAGGTCGATCTCCTGCTCTCCGCCGCGCGTGCGCAGGTGCCCCACCCGCGCCTCGGAGCGCTGCGCGTACACGCGGACGGACTGCGTCACGAGGGACTCGAAGAGGGCCCCGGCGAGCGGTCCCTCCCGCGGCCGCAGCGGCCCGCGCGCGTCGGGGCGGAGCAGGCTGCCCTCGTCCACGCCAAGGAGCCGCGCGGCGAGCGCGGGGTCCGCCAGGTGGTGCTTCGGGGCCTGGAGCAGTCGCGCGAGCGGGTTCCGGGTGGGTGCCCACGCCGGAACGGGATCGATGATGAACAACTGCTCGAGCGCATCGCGGTAGGGACCTGTCGTCGTCCTGGCCGGCGCCTGCCCTTCGCCGCTCGTGGCCGCGTCGCGGATGGTCTCGTAGCTTGCGACGCCGGCCGTCGCGGCGGCGTACGCGGTGAGCCACCGCCGCAGCGTGGCCGGGGCGCGCACCCGGTGACCGATCTCCTCGAAGTCCCGTTGCACGACCCGGTCGAGATAGCCGTCGAGTTGCAGCCGAAGCCCCCTCCCCGAGAACCGGCGCAGACCGGGGAACCCCGAGCGGACGATCTCGCGCGCGTAGTCGTCGAGGCGGACGGCGGTGCTCCCGGTGACCGGCGACCGCCCGCCGGACAGCAGGGCCGTGAGGGACACCGTGGCCGGCTCGCCGAGGCGCTCGGACAGGGTGAGAGGCCGCATGCGGAGAGCCGGGATCCGGCCCGCCCCGGAGTGGACCGGCAGCTCCCGCGGCACGGCCGAGCCCGTGAGCAGGAAGTGCCCCGCGGCCGCGCCGTCGTCCACGGCGCGGCGAACGAGGTCCCAGAGCTGGGGCTCCCGCTGCCACTCGTCGAGGAGCACCGTCGGCCTGCCCGTGAGGACCCGCCGGGGGTCGGCCTGGACCAGCGCCCGCTCGGCGGGGTCGTCCAGCCGGAGCACGGTCGCGGCCCTGCGCTCGGCGGTCGCCGTCTTCCCGACCCCCTTCGGCCCCTCGATCGCAAGGGCCGGGAGGACGGGGAGGAGCTCGTCGAGCTCGTCATCGATGACGCGCGGTGTGTACCGGTCGGCCTGCGTGGACGCGCCCATTGCGTCAACGCTACCGTATGTCGCCTTTCAACGCTACTGTTTGTCGTCTTACAGGGCTACGCTCTGTCGCCTCCAGGCCTCAGCGGGGCCGCACGCGGAACCTCGCCATCAGGGGCTTCCGCCGGATCCCGGCGGCGAGCGCCTCGAACCCCGCCGCGGCCTCGGCCGGGGCGGGCCGGTCACCCGGCGACGGGGCGAGGCAGGCCAGGACCAGGTCGGCGAGGGGCGCCGGGACGGAATCGGGCAGGGGCGCGGGGGTCGTGGAGAGCTGCGCGAGGGGCCCGTCGCGGTCGCGCGGGGCCGCGAACGCCTGCCGGCCGGCGGCGGCGTGGTACAGCGTCGCGCCCATCCCCCACACGTCGGCGGCCGCGGTGAGGGGCCCCCGCCCCACCGGCTCCGCCTGCTCGGGCGCCATGTAGGCGGGCGTGCCGATGCGGGCCGTGACGCCGGGCAGCGCGGCGGCCTCGCGCGCGATGCTCAGGTCGATGAGGCGCGCCGGCGCGCCCATGATCACGTTGCCCGGCTTCACGTCCAGGTGGACGACGCCCTCGGCGTGCATGTAGTGCAGGGCCGCGGCGAGCTGCTGGCCGAGCGGCACGAGCTGCTCCGGCTCCAGGCGCCCCTGGCGGCGGATCAGGCGCGACAGCCGCGGCCCCTCCAGGTGCTCCAGCACGACGTGGGGCCGCGGCCCGTCCAGGCCGGCCTCCAGCCCCCGCACGATGACGGGGTGGCGCAGCCGCTCCAGCAGATCCGCCTCCGCGGCCAGCCGCCGCAGGGAGTGCGCGTCGCCCACCAGATGAGGCCGCACCACCTTGACGACGACGAGCGCGAGCCGGCGCTCGTCCCAGCTCAGGTAGGTCTCGAACCGCTCCCCGGTGCCGAGGCGCCGGACCGCCGTGCGGCCCGGCACCACCTCGTCACCCTCCGCGAGCGCCCACCGCGTCAATCGGCGCTCGTCGCGTCGTTCGAGCGGTCGCGGGAGTTGGAGCGGTCGCGCGTGTCGTGGTCGCCGGTGCGGTCGCGCGAGAGGTCGCGCGAGTTCGAGATGTCGGCGACCCGCGGGTTGTCGCCCGTGCGGTCGGCGGAGCGGTCGCGCGAGCGGGACGCGTCACGCGTGGTGGCGTCCCGGGAGCGGTCGAGCGAGCGCGAAGCCGAGGCCGACGCCGCGGCTCCGCCGGTCGGCGTGTTCGTGGCCGTGCCCGTCGCGGTGTCGCCCGTGTCCGTCTGGTCGTCGTCGTAGTCGTCGTCCTGGTCCGTGCCGCGCACGGCGACGTCCTCGTCGGGCTTGACCGCCACGTAGTCGTCGGCGCGGGCGGAGCCCCCCAGGGCGGCCGCGGCCATGGCCACGCTGGACGCGACCAGCGCGATCGCGAGGCCGAGGAACGTGATGCGTATGAACCGGTCCATGCCCTCTCCAGAAGCCGGATGGTCGGAACCCCGAGCCTTTCCCGTCGCGCCGCCCCGCGCAAGAGCCGAGGGCGGCCGACGGCCGGTTCAGGCGCTCAGGCTCGGCTCCCCCAGGTTGGCGAGCCGGACGTTGTGGCGGTAGTCGATGGGGACCGTGATGAGCGCCGGGCCGTCCTGGGCGAAGGCCGCGTCCAGGGCGGCGCCGAGGGCGGGGCCGTCCGTCGCCTCCCGATGCGTCCAGCCGAAGGAGCGGGCCAGGTCGCCCCACTCCGGGTTGCCGAAGTGGATGGCGTGGGTGCGGCCGAAGCGTCGCTCCTGCTTCCAGCCGATCACCCCGTACGCGCCGTCCACCCACACCACCACCACGACCGGCAGCCCGAGGCGGGTGGCGGTCTCCATCTCCTGCACGTTCATCAGGAACCCGCCGTCGCCGGACACCGCGACGATGCGCCGGTCGGGCACGGCGAGGGTGGCGGCGATCGCGCCGGGCAGGGCGATGCCCATCGTCGCGAAGCCGTTCGAGATGATCACCGTGTTCGGCTCGTACGCCGGGAACAGGCGGCCCAGCCAGAGCTTGTGGGCGCCGACGTCCGAGATGAGGACGTCGTCGGGGCGCATCGCGCCGCGGATGGCCGCGATGGCGGCCTGGGGGCTCACGACGCCGGGGCGCTCCGCCGGGGCGCCGAGCTCGGTGGTGACCGCGACGCGCAGGCGGGTCGCGTAGGCGGGCTCGGATCCGGCGGGCAGCTCGGCGGCCAGGGCGCGGAGCGTGTCCGGGATGGAGGCGACGATCTCCACGTCGGGCGTGTAGTGCTGGTCCACCTCGGCGGGACGCGCGTCGATGTGGACGATGCGCTTGCGGTCGCCCGGGTTCCACGCCCCCGGCGCGAACTCCACCGGGTCGTAGCCGACGCAGATCACCACGTCCGCCTCGTCCAGCCCGGCGGTCATCGAGTCGCGCGCCTGCAGGCCGACGGCCGGTAGCGACAGCAGCGACCGGTCGTCCAGGGCGCCCTTCCCCATGAACGTGGGGCAGGCCGGGATGCCCGCGTGCGCGCACAGCGTCCGCAGCTCGGCCGAGGCGCGCTGGCGGATGACCCCGTTGCCGGTCAGCACCACCGGGCGGCGGGCGGCGCGGATGACCGCGGCGGCCTCGCGCACCGAGGCGTCGTCGGGCTGGCTCGGCCACGGCGAGGTGGCGGCGAGCGGGCGCAGCGACGACGGCATCTCGGCCGCGGCGATCGTCTCCGACAGCTCCAGGTGGGTCGGCCCGGGGCGCTCGGCCTGCGCCAGCTTGAACGCCTTGCGCACCACCTCGGGCACCGTCTCGGGGCGCTCGATGCGCGCGTTCCACTTGGTGACCGGACGCAGCATGTCCACCACGTCCACGTACTGGTGGCTCTCCTTGTGGACCAGGTCGAGCCGCACCTGGCCGGTGATCGCGACCATCGGGGCGTAGTCCAGGTAGGCGTCGCCGATCCCGGTGATGAGGTTCGTCGCGCCCGGCCCGAGCGTGCCGAGGCACGTCCCGGCGCGGCCCGTCAGGCGCCCGTGGACGTCGGCCATGAACGCGGCGCCCTGCTCGTGGCGGACGATGACGATCTCGATCGGCGACCGGCTGAGCTGGTCGACGATCTCCAGCGTCTCCTCGCCGGGTATCGCGAAGACGCGCTCGACCCCCTCCGCCTCGAGGCATCGGACCATCAGCTCGGCCGCCTGCACGGTGGACCCCCGGGTCGCCGCGGTTCGGCCCAGCGTACCCCCGGGGATATCCTGCGCAACGTCCTGCCGACACGGAACGGGGATCACGCGATGGCGATCCAGAGCCCGGCACTCGACCAGGCCCAGCCGACGGGGCTGTTCCTGGACGGGGCGTTCGACGAGCGCAACGAGGACCTGAAGGTCCGCAACCCCTACGGCGGGCACGTCGTCGCGACCGTCACCGTGGGCGGCGAGGAGGACGTGGCCGCGGCCGTCGCGACGGCCCGGGGGCACCTGCCCGCGGCGTCGCCCGCCGAGCGCGCGGCGGTGCTCGAGCGGGCCGCGCGCCTGGTGGCGGAGCGGTCCGAGGCGTTCGCGCGCACCATCTGCCTCGAGGCCGGCAAGCCGATGAAGCAGGCCCGCGGCGAGGCGGCCCGGTGCGTGGACACCCTCACGTTCGCCGCCGTCGAGGCCCGCAAGCTGGCCGGCGAGGTCGTCCCGATGGAGGCGAGCGCCGCCGGCGCCGGGAAGATGGCCGTCATCCTGCGCGAGCCGATCGGCGTGGTCGGCGCCATCTCGCCGTTCAACTTCCCGCTCAACCTCGTCGCCCACAAGCTGGCGCCGGCGATCGCGGCGGGCTGCCCGGTGGTCCTGAAGCCGGCGTCCTCCACCCCGCTGTCGGCCCTCCTGCTGGCCCGCACGCTGAAGGAGGCCGGGCTCCCCGACGGCGCCCTGTCGGTGGTGATCGGCGGGGGCGGCACGGTGGGCAACGCGATCGTCGACCACCCCGACGTCCCGATGATCTCGTTCACCGGCTCGCCCCCGGTCGGCTGGGGCATCCGCCAGCGCCAGCCGCGCAAGGAGGTCGCCCTGGAGCTGGGGAACTCGACCCCGGTGATCGTGGCCGAGGACGCCGACCTGGAGCTCGCCGCGGCCAAGCTCGCCACGTCGGGCTACACGCACGCGGGCCAGTCCTGCATCTCGGTGCAGCGCGTCTACGTGCAGGAGGCGGCGCTCCCCCGCTTCCGCGAGCTGTTCGTCGCCGCCGTGGAGGCCCTGAACGTGGGCGACCCGATGGACGACGACACCGACGTCGGCCCGGTCATCGACGAGGAGAACCGCGACCGCATCGCCGAGTGGATCGACGAGGCCCGGCGGGCGGGCGCCGAGGTGCTCACCGGCGGCGCGGTCGAGGACGGCCTGCTGCGCCCCACCGTCCTGGAGGGGATCGACCCGGAGATGAAGGTCTCCTGCGAGGAGGTCTTCGGCCCGGTCGTCGGCCTCGCGTCCTACGGGACGATCGCCGAGGGCATCGACCTCGCCAACTCGTCGCCCTTCGGCCTGCAGGCCGGCATCTTCACGGCCCGCACCGACGCGGCCCTGACGTGGGCGCGGCGCCTGCACTTCGGCGGCGTCCTCATCAACGAGACGCCCACCTTCCGCGCCGACCAGATGCCGTACGGCGGCGTGAAGGACAGCGGCAACACCCGCGAGGGGCCGCGCTTCGCGGTGCAGAGCATGACCGAGCCCAAGCTCGTCGTGCTGCAGCTCCCGGAGGGCTGAGCGGGGAGAAGAGTACGGAGAGGGCGGGGTCCCGCCCGCCCTCTCCGGAGGACCGGCGGCCGGGTGCCCTCCGGCGGCCGATCGGCGGCGCCACGAGCCAAGAGTGATGAACCCCGGCCGCACGCGCCGTCCCGCACCAGGGTCATCGACCGTGACACCCGGGGGTTTATCCCCCTGATGAGGGATATGGATGAGAACCCCCCATAGGTCCAGCTGCGGCCGTGTGTAGGTCCAGCGGCCTGATCGGAGCGCGGAATTCCGGCCACACGGCCCATGAGGGGTTCCGCGCGCATCGCCGAAGAACGAGGGGATGAACCCCGGCCCCCCACCCTCCCGGCCGCGCCGCGCGCGGGCGGCCGACTGGCGCGACGCCCCGGCCGGCGCCCGCGGCCGCGCGCCCGGGGGAGCCCGTGACCTGGAGGTCGCCCACCGCATCGCGCGCGCCGTGGGCGGCATCGTCGACCTGGACCTGGTCTTCCGCACCGCCGTCGACGCCCTGGCCGCCCACCTCGGCGACGACGGCGTCGCGATCCTGCGCTGCGACCACGAGGGGCGGCGCCTGGTCCTCGCCGCCACCGCCGGCCCGCTGCGCATCGACGGCGACTACGTGCAGGACCTGGACAGCGGCCTGCTCGGGCACGCGGTCCGCGCGGGGCGCCCCGTCGTGACCGAGGACGCCCCGTCCGACCCGCGCTGCGTGCGCGCCCCGGGGATGGAGGCGCTGCGCTCCGAGGCGGTCATCCCGCTCCGCGCCCGCGACGGGGCGGTGCGCGCCGTGCTCGACGTCACCTCCCGCCGCCACGCCCGGTTCGGCCCGCGCGAGGTCTCCCTGCTCGGCACCGTCGCCGCCGCCCTGGAGGGGGCGATCACCGCGGCCGGGCTCTACCAGGACCTCGGGGACCGGGCCGCCCGCGACCCGCTCACCGGCCTCCCCAACCACCGCGTCTTCCACGAGCGCCTGGAGACCGAGGTCGCGCGCGCCGCCCGCCACGGCCGGCCGCTGAGCGTCGCGCTGCTCGACCTGGACCACTTCAAGCTCGTCAACGACGCCCACGGCCACCAGGCCGGCGACCGCGTGCTCGTGGAGGTGGCCCGCCGCCTCACCGGCCTCGCCCGCGCCGAGGACGTCATCGGCCGGGTGGGCGGCGAGGAGTTCGCCCTCATCCTCCCCGAGTCCGACGCGATGGCCGCCTACGCGGCGGCCGAGCGGGCGCGCCGGGCGATCGCCGCGACCCCCTTCGGCGAGGTCGGCCCCCTGACGGCGTCGATCGGCATCTGCGACCTGGCCCACGCCACCACGAGCGGGGAGCTGCTGCGGCTCGCCGACGGCGCGCTCTACTGGGCGAAGGCCCACGGCCGCGACGTCACCTACCTCTACTCCCCCGACGTCGTCCACGAGCTCTCCGCCGAGGAGCGCGCGGAGCGCCTGGAGCGGGCCCAGGCCCTCGCCGCCCTGCGCGCCCTGGCGCGCGCCGTGGACGCCAAGGACCGGTCGACCCGGGAGCACTCCACGCGGGTCGCGGCGCTCGCCCACGCGCTGGCGGTGCGCCGCGGCTGGAGCGCCGAGGCGCCCGCGAGCTGCGCCGCGCCGGGCTCCTCCACGACGTCGGCAAGATCGGCGTCCCGGACGCCATCCTGCTGAAGCCCGGTCCCCTCACCCCCGCCGAGACCCTGCGCGTGCGCGACCACGCGGCGCTCGGCGCCGAGATCGTGGCGGAGCTGCTGCCGGCCGGGCACGTCGCGTGGGTGCGCCACCACCACGAGCGCTGGGACGGCGCCGGCTACCCGGACGGCGTCGCGGGCGACGCGATCCCCGAGGGGGCGCGCCTGATCGCCGTGGCCGACGCCTGGGACGTCATGACCTCCGACCGCCCCTACCGCGCGGCCCTCGGGCACGAGGCTGCCCGGGCGGAGATCGCACGGCTCACCGGCACGCAGTTCTGCCCGGACAGCGTCTCCGCGCTGGAGGCCGTGCTCGCCGACGGAGGGCCCGACCTCGCGACCCCCGAGCCCTCCCCCGCCGCCCGCCTGGGAGCGCTGCACCTCTAGCAGCCTGGGCCGGGCGCAGGCTCCTCCCGCGGGAGGACCGCGGCGCCGCGATGGCAGGCCCCGCCACCCCGGCTTTGGCCCGGTGGCGCATTGACCCGTGGAGCGCGCCGCGGATAGCGTCGCGGCGAATCGTTCAACGGACTGAGGTTGCGTTCAGAGTGATGAACGATCAGCTTCATGCGGTGCGCGGCCCCGAGGCCGGCGAGGTGCTGGGCGAGGTCGCCGTGACGCCCGCCCCCGAGGTCGCCGGGGTCGTGGAGCGCGCCCGCGCCGCGCAGCCGGGGTGGGCGGAGCTGCCGGTGAGCGAGCGCGCGGCCGTCCTGGAGGTGGCCGCCGACCTGCTGGAGCCGGACGCCGAGGCGCTGGCCCTGCTGCTGGCGGCCGAGTCGGGCAAGCCCATCGGGCAGGCGCGCTTCGAGGTGGGCGGCTCGATCCGCCTGCTGCGCGCGAACGCCGCGGAGGGCCGCCGCCTGGACGGGCGGGTGCTCCCCACCGAGGGCAACCCGGGCACCGAGCGCGACATCGCGTTCACGCGCCGCGAGCCCCTCGGGGTCGTGGCCGCCGTGATCCCGTTCAACTTCCCCGCCGAGCTGTACGTGGAGAAGTGCGCCGCGGCCCTGGTCGCGGGCAACGCGGTCGTCGCCAAGCCCCCGATCGAGGACCCCCTCGTCGTCGCGCGCTTCCACGACGCGCTCGTGCAGGCCGGGGCGCCCGCGGACGTGCTCGGCGTGGTGCACGGCGGCCGCGACGTGGGCGCGGCCCTCGCGGCCGACCCCGGCGTCGACGCCGTCTCGCTCACGGGCTCGACGGCGGCCGGCGTGAGCGTCGCCGAGGCGTCGGCCGCCCGCCTGCGCCCGCTGCACCTGGAGCTCGGCGGCAACAACGCCTGCCTGGTGCTGGACGACGCCGACCTCGAGCTCGTCACCTCCGAGCTGGCGTTCGGCCGCCTGATGATGAACGGCCAGGCCTGCTCGGCGTCGAAGCGCGTGCTCGTCGACCCCTCCCTGCACGACGACCTCGTGGAGCGCCTCGCGGCCGTCGCCGCCGCCCAGGTGGTGGGGCCGGCGACCGACCCCGGCACGACCGTCGGGCCGCTCATCACCACCGAGGCCGCGCTGCGCGTCCACTCGCAGATGCGGGCCGCCGTCGCCCAGGGGGCCTCCGTCGCCCACGGCGGGACCCCGCCGGACGGGCCGTTCGTGGCGCCCACGGTGCTCGCCGGCGTCCCGGCCGAGGCCGGCGTGGCCGCCGACGACGAGATCTTCGGCCCCGTCTTCACGGTCATCCCCGTCGGCGGCGACGCCGAGGCCCTGCGCGTCGCCAACGCGTCGTCCTTCGGGCTGATGGCGTCCGTGTTCTCGGGCGACCTGGAGCGCGCCCTGGCGCTGGCCGAGCGCCTGCACGCGGGCGGCGTCGTCATCAACGGCACCGACAACTACCGCCCGCCGGTGATCCCCTTCGGCGGGGTGAAGATGTCCGGCACCGGCCGGGAGGGCATCGGCTACACGCTGCAGGAGCTCACCCGCGAGAAGGTGATCGTGCTGCGGCGCATCCGCCGCGGCCCGGGGGCGGTGACGTGAGCGACGGCGAGGCCTACAAGGTGCCGGCCGTGGTGGGCGCGATCCGGGCTCTCGACGCCCTCGCGGCGCGCGACGGGGCGGGGGCGACGCTCTCGGAGGTGGCCCGCACCATCGGCCGGTCCAAGAGCACCGTGTTCAACCTGCTCGTCACGCTCCAGGCCGAGGGCCTCGTGACCCGCGACCCGGCCACGCGGCGCTACCACCTCGGGGCGCGGCTCATCCCGCTGGGCCAGGCGGCGGCGCGCGAGGCCCGCCCGCTGGCCGTCGCCATCGGCCGGGCCCGGGAGCTCGCGGGCGAGACCGGGTTGTCGGTGGCCGTGGCCCAGACCGTGGCCGGCGGCGCCGAGGCGCAGGTGGTCGACAGCGCCACGCCGCCCAGCGGGCTCCACGTGGGGATCACGATCGGGGACCGCTACGGCGTCTTCGACGGGGCCATCGGCAAGTCGCTCCTGGCCGGCCTGCCCACCGGCGAGTGCGAGCGCATCGTGCGCGCGGCGGCGCCCGTGGCCCACACGCAGCGCACGCTCACCGACCCCGACGACCTGCTCGCCGACATCGCCCGGGTGCGCGACCGCGGGTGGGCGGCGAGCGTCGGCGAGCTCAACGAGAACAACGCGGTGTCCGCCTGCGTGTCGGGCCCCGACGGGGAGCCGGCACTGGTGCTGGTGGTGCTCGGCTTCGCGAGCCAGCTCCCGGACGACCGCGTCCCCGAGATCGGGGCGCGCCTGCGCGCGCTCACAGAGTCCGTGACCATCGAGACCGGCGGGTTGGCCGCCGCAGGAGGTGTGGTGGCATGACCCAGCCGCGAGAGGTTGACCTCGCGATCGTGGGGGGCACCCTGGTGAGCCCGAGCGGCGTGCGCCGCGCGGGCGTCGCGATCGACGGCGGCCGCGTCGTGGCGGTCGGCGCCGACGACCTGCTCCCGCCGGCGCGCCGGACGGTGGACGCCGCCGGCCTCCACGTCATCCCCGGCCTGGTCGACCCGGAGGCGCACCCCGGCTGCTACGTCCCCCTCGCGGAGGACATGCTCACCGAGAGCCGGGCCGCGGCCGCCGCGGGCGTCACCACCTGGGGCGTCCACGCGCCCTCCACCCGGATGGGCCACCCGGACTTCGCCGAGTTCGTGCAGCCCTCCGACGTGGTGTCGTTCCACGACGTCTTCCCGCACTTCGTGGAGCGGGTGCAGGCCGACTCGGCGATCGACATCTACCTGACCTACATGCTGGAGACGGACCAGCAGGCGTCGGAGATCCCGGAGTACGCCCGCGACCACGGGGTCACGAGCTACAAGCTCTACCTCCAGTCGATGAGCCCCGAGGCGGAGCCCCACTGGCCCGGCCGGCGCGCGGGCCTCGGCCACGGCTTCGACGACGGCATGTGCTACCTGGCGATGGAGAACGTCGCCGCCCTCGGCCCGCCCGGGGTGGTGTGCATGCACTGCGAGAACTGGGAGATCGCGCGCCTGTTCGACAAGCGGCTGAAGGACGAGGGCCGCGACGACTGGGCGGCCTGGTCGGACCGGTCGCCCCACTTCCTCGAGGCGCACCACGTCCGCACCTACGGCTACCTGGCCGAGATCACCGGCTGCCCCATCTACATCCAGCACGCCACCACGCCGGAGACCTACCGGGAGATCGCCGAGCTGCGGGCCCGCGGCGTCGTCTGCCACGCCCAGACCGGCCCCCACTGGCTGCACTTCGGCAAGGGCGAGCCGAACGCGTGGCGCATCAACGTCCCCCTGCGCTCCCGCGAGAACAACCCGAACATCTGGACCGCCCTGCGCGAGGGGATGGTCGGGCTGGTGGGCTCCGACCACGTCGTCTCCTGGCCGCCCAGCGACTACCCGTCGAGCTTCCAGGAGAGCATCTGGGGCCTCAAGACGGGCTTCACGTCGCGGGTGGAGATGCACCTGCCGGTGCTGCTGGAGGGCGTCCACCGCGGCGACCTGTCGCTGGAGCGGATGGTGGAGGTGGCGTGCGCCGAGCCGGCCCGCGTCTTCGGCCTCTACCCGCGCAAGGGGTGCATCGAGGTGGGTGCCGACGCGGACATCGTCCTGGTCGACCTCGACCGCACCGTGACCGTCTCGAACGACCAGGTGCTCACCCGCTCCGGCTGGACGGTGCTCGACGGCCACGTCATCCACGGCTGGCCGGTGGCGACCTTCCTGCGCGGCACCCAGATCGCGAAGTGGGAGGACGGCGCCCCGGCGCCCGAGTACATCGGGGACTCCGAGGGCACCTACCTCCGCCGCGAGCCGGGCCGCGCCCTGGTGCCGGAGGAGGCCGCGATCGGGGCGGGCGCCTGATGGCCGTCTGGGACGACGTCCTCCCCGAGGAGGACCGCCTCGTGTTCGAGGCGGCCGGCTGGGGCCGCGACGCCGGGTTCGGCGAGAAGCCGGTGCTGCTCGTGGTGGACGTGATCTACAACTTCTGCGGCGACCGCCCGGAGCCGATCCTCGACTCCATCAAGACCTACCGCTACTCCTGCGGCGAGCGGTCGTGGGAGGGCATCGCGGCGCTGCAGCGGCTCATCGCGGCCGCCCGGGCGAAGGACGTGCCGATCTTCTACACCGGCATGGACCGCCGCCCGGACGGCTTCGACCAGGGCTCCTGGAACTGGAAGAGCCACCGCGCCGCCGAGGAGACGGACGTGCTCGGCCACAAGGGCAACGAGATCGTGGCCGAGATCGCGCCGGAGCCGCAGGACGTCTACTTCGTCAAGCGCAAGCCGAGCGCGTTCCTCGGCACGCCCCTGCTCGGCCACCTCGTGTACCTGGGGGCCGATACGGTGATCGTCACGGGCACCACAACCAGCGGGTGCGTCCGCGCGACCGCCGTGGACGCCGCGCAGTACAACTTCCACTCCGTCGTCCCGGAGGAGTGCGTCTGGGACCGCGGGACCCTGACCCACAAGGTCAACCTCTTCGACATCCAGATGAAGTACGGGGACGTGACCACGACGGACGCGACGATCGCGTACCTGGAGGGCCTGCCGGACCGCCCCTTCGGCGACCGGACCCCCTCGGCGGGCGCGGCATGAGCGCCCTCGTCCGCAAGATCGTCACCACCGTGGAGGAGGTCCTCGTCGAGGGCGGGGCCACCGACACCCCCGCGCTGCGCAAGGGCGCCGCGATGGCGGTGATCGTCAACCCGTACGCCGGCCTCGGCCTGGTGGAGGACCTGTCCGAGCTCGTGGGCCCCTCCGCGGAGCTGGGAGCGCTGCTCGGCGAGCGCGCCGCGTCGGCCCTCGGGGTGCCGGTGGAGAGCTACGGCAAGGCGGCCCTGGTCGGCATCGCCGGCGAGCAGGAGCACGCCGTCGCCTGCATCACCACGCCCTTCGGCGACGCCTTCCGCGCGGCGGTGGGCGGCGGCCGGGCGTGGCTCTCGTCGTTCACCAAGCGCTGCACGGCCGGCGAGCCGGTGGACGTGCCCCTCGCCTACAAGGACGAGATCTGGGTGCGGTCGCACTACGACGGCATCACGGTCCGCGTGCCGGACGCCCCGGCGCCCGGCGAGATCGTGGTGATCGCCGCGGTCGCCTCCCGCGGGCGGATGCACGAGCGCCTGGGCGGCATGACGGTGGCCGAGGCGGAGGCCGCGGCGCCGTGAGCACCCTCGCCGTCCGCAACCTCGGCGGCTGGGTGACCGGCCGCCTCGGCGACGCCCCGCGCGGGCCGGGCGGCGTGCTGGTGGAGGACGGCCTCATCGCCGCGATCGGCCCGGACGCCGGCGACGGCCCGGCGGACGTCGTGCTCGACGCCGGCGGGGCCACCGCCGTGCCGGGCCTCATCGACTCGCACGCCCATGTCGTCTTCGGCGACTGGACGCCGCGGCAGTCGGCGCTCGGCTGGATCGAGAGCTCCATGCACGGCGGCGTCTCGATGATGATGTCGGCGTCCGAGGTGCACCTGCCGGGCCGCCCGCGCGACCGGGCCGGCGTGATGGCACTCGCGGTCGCCGCCCAGCGCGCCTTCAGCGCCTTCCGCCCCGGCGGGGTCAAGGTGCTCGGCGGCTCGGTCATCATGGAGCCCGGCCTGCGGCCGGAGGACTTCGCGACCATGGCCGCCGACGGGGTCGGCCTGGCGAAGGTGGGCTTCGGCGACTTCTCCCCCCAGGCCGACGCGGCGCCGCTCGTGCGCGCCGCCCAGGCGGCGGGGATGGTGGTCATGAACCACACCGGCGGTGCCTCGATCCCCGGCTCCTCACCCGTGACGATCGACGACGTCCTGGCGCTGGGCTGCGACATCATCGGCCACGCCAACGGGGGCACCACGGCCCTGCCGGACGCCGACCTCCCGGCCCTGTTCGACGCCCCGGGCGCCATCCAGCTCGTGCAGGCGGGCAACCTGCGGTCGTCCCTGGAGATCCTGCGGATCGCCGTGGGGACCGGGCGGCTCGACCGGATCGTGCTGGCCACCGACACCCCCACCGGCACGGGCGTCATGCCGCTCGGGATGATCAAGACGGTCGTGGAGATGTCGTCGCTGGGGCGCCTCCCGGCGGCCGACGCCCTCGCGCTGGCGTGCGGCAACAACGCCGCGGTGCTGCGCCGGCCCGAGGGCATCCTGGAGGTGGGCCGCCCGGCCGACCTCTCCCTGCTGCACCCGCCGCTCGGGGGCGCGATGGACACCCCGCTGGCGGCGATCGAGAACGGCGACATCCCGGGCATCGGCGCGGTGGTCATCGACGGCGAGGTGCGGGCCCTGCGCTCGCGCAACACGCCGGCCCCCGCGGGCGCGTGCCGCATCGTGGACAGCGTGGAGGTGGGCGGGTGAGCGATCGCGTCGTGGTCGAGGACCACCGGGTGCCGGCGCGGACGGCGCGGGCCGTGTCCGTGAAGGCGGGCCAGGTGATCCAGATCGAGGACCTGGAGGGGCAGCAGGTGGGCGACCTCGTGGCCTACCGGCCGGACGCCCCCGAGGAGTACCTCTCCCCCTCCCACACCTGCTCGTGCCTGGTGAAGCTGGTGCCGGACGTCGGCGACGAGCTGTTCTCGAACCACCGAACGCCGCTCATGCGCATCCTGCGCGACGACGTCGGCACCCACGACCTGGTGGTGCCGTGCTGCGACCCCGAGCGCTACGGCCGCGACTACGGGCAGCCGGACCACCCGTCGTGCCTCGTCTCGCTGAGGGCCGGCCTCGCGGAGTTCGGCTCGGACTGGCCGGTGCGCGGCGAGCTCGCCTGGAACGTCTTCATGAACAACAAGCTCGAGGACGGCAGCATCGTCACCTACGAGCCGGAGCACGGCGCGGGGGCGACGATCGAGCTGGAGGCCCTGACCGACCTGGTGGTGTGCCTGGTGGCCTGCCCGCAGGACCTGTCCCCGTGCAACGCCTACAACCCGACCGACATGGCGATCCGGGTACTGGAGCGGTGAGCGGTGCCCTCGCCGCCGACGTCGCCCGCGCCGCCCGCCTGCTGGCCGCGGCGGGGCTGGTGGAGGGCTTCGGCCACGTCTCGGCGCGGGACGGCGAGGGCTTCGTGATCACCTCGACGGCGCCCCTCGCCACGATGAGCCCGGAGGACGTCGCCGGCCCGGGCGCCCCGGAGCGCCCGCTGGAGACGCCGCTCCACGCCGCCGTCTACGCGGCGCGACCCGACGTCGGCGCCATCTGCCGCACCCATTCCCCCGCCGCCGTGGCGTGGGGGGCGCGCGGCGCGGCGCCCCCGCCCGTCCACGGGCTCGGCCTGCTGGCCGGCTCGGTGGCGACGGGCGACGACACCGACCTCGTCACCGACGGCGACGCCGGCGCCCGCGCCGCGGCCGCCCTCGGCGACGCCGACGTGCTGCTGCCCCGCGCGAACGGCGCGGTGTGCACCGGGAGGGACCTCCCCGAGGCGTGCGTGCGCGCCTGGTTCCTCGAGGAACGGGCCCGCGTGGCCCTCGACGCCGGGCCCGCGGCCCGGCCACTGGACGCGGACGAGCTGGCCGCTCGCTCCCGACACCTGCCCATGGAGATCGCCCGCGCCTGGCGGTGGCTCGCCTGGCGCTTCCCGGGGGCCGACGCCGACCCGACCCGGATACAAGGAGAGAGCCCGTGACGCTGCCCACGCGGCGCGCGACGCTCGCCATCCTCATGGCGATGCTCGCCGCCCTGCTCACCCTCGGCCTCGCCGCGTGCGGCGACGACGACGGCGGGGGCGACGCCTCCACCGCGGAGACCACCGCAGCCGGTGGCGCCGCGCTGCCGTCGATGACCGAGGCGACCCTCATCCTCGACTTCCTGCCCGGCGGCGTGCACGCCGGCATCT
Source organism: Thermoleophilia bacterium (assembly GCA_050249835.1). Taxonomy (GTDB): domain Bacteria; phylum Actinomycetota; class Thermoleophilia; order Miltoncostaeales; family Miltoncostaeaceae; genus Miltoncostaea. The sequence continues at coordinate 41,949 of JBFWPT010000010.1, read as the reverse complement.
ACCGCGCCCAGGCGCAGGGCTACTACGAGGCGAACAACATCGACCTCGAGATCATCCAGCCCACGTCGACGGCGGACACCCTCAAGCTGATCGACGCCGGCCAGGCCGACTTCGGCATCGCCGACGGCATCGACCTCGCCAACCAGATCGCCGAGGGCCGCGAGGCCAAGGCGATCGGCGCGCTCGTGCAGGTGCCCCTCGGCGGCCTCATCGCCCGCGAGGACTCCGGCATCACCGACCCGGCCCAGTTCGAGGGCAAGACGATCGGCGTGACCGGCGTCCCCTCGGACAACGCCATCTACGAGACGATCATCTCCGACGCCGGCGGCGACCCGTCGGCGGCGAAGGTCGTGACCATCGGCTTCAACGGCGTCCAGAACCTGGAGTCCGGGAAGATCGACGCGTTCACCGGCTTCTGGCCGTCGGACGGCGTCCAGGTGCAGCAGGACGGCTACCCGACCACGATCTTCCGCCTCGACGAGTACGGCGGCCCGGCCTACCCCGGCCTGGTCATCTTCTCGACCGAGTCGAAGATCGCCTCCGACCCGGCCCTGATGGCGGCCTTCATGGACGCCACGGTGCGCGGCTACGACGAGACGATCGCCGACCCCGACGCCGCCCTCGCCGACCTGCTCGCCGAGGAGCCGACGCTGGACCCGGAGCTCACGAAGGCGATCCTCGACACGTACGTGCCGCTGTTCCAGGGCGACGCCCCGGCCTTCGGCGTCATGGACACCGCGAAGCTGGAGGAGCTCTCCACCTTCCTCGTGGACAACGGCCTGATCGAGGAGCCCATCGCCCCCGACCGCTACGGCACGAACGAGTTCCTGCCGGCCGGGGACTGACGGGATGACGGCGCACTCCCCCAAGCTCGTGACCGAGGCGGTCGGCAAGACCTTCGCCGGCCGTGACGGTTCACCGGACGTCGCCGCCCTGGAGGGCGTCGACCTGACGGTGGGCGAGGGGGAGTTCGTCTCCCTGGTCGGCCCCAGCGGATGCGGGAAGTCGACCCTGTTCAACATCCTGGCCGGGCTGATGCGGCCGTCGAGCGGGCAGGTCCTGCTCGACGGCGGCGCCCCCGGGCCGCTGCTCGGCCGGGTGGGCTACATGCCCCAGCGCGACCTGCTCATGCCGTGGCGCACCGTGCTCGACAACTGCGCCCTCGGCCTCCAGATGTCCGGGGTGTCCAAACGCGAGGCGCGCGAGCGCGCCCGCGCGGCGATGCCACGCTTCGGGCTCGCCGGCTTCGAGCGCCGCTGGCCCGCGAGCCTGTCGGGCGGCATGCGCCAGCGCGCCGCCCTGCTGCGCACCTTCCTCGCCGGCCGCGAGGTGATGCTGCTGGACGAGCCCTTCGGCGCCCTCGACGCGCTCACCCGCGCCGCCATGCAGGCCTGGCTGCTCGAGGTGTGGGAGGCGGACCGCGCCACCATCCTGTTCGTGACCCACGACGTGGAGGAGGCGGTGCTGCTCTCGGACCGCGTCTACGTGATGTCCGGCCGGCCCGGGCGCATGCGCATGTGCGTCGAGGTCGACCTGCCGCGCCCGCGCCACCTCGACGCGATCACGTCACCCCGGTTCCAGGAGCTCAAGGCGGGGATCCTGGGCCCGCTCCAGGCGGCGGCACTGGAGCAGGCGGGGCTCGCCGCGTGACCACGCGGCCCGCGATCCTCACCCGCCGGCGCGACCGATCCGCCCCCCGGGGGCGCCGCCGCGGACCGGGCTGGCGCGGCCTCGCCGGGCGGGTGCTGCCGCCGTTCATCTTCTCGGTCATCTTCCTGGCCGCCTGGCAGGCCTACTGCGTCATCTTCGACATCAGCGAGGCCGCCCTGCCGACGCCGGTGGAGGTGGCCCAGGCCCTCTGGCGCGAGCGCGAGCTGCTGCTGGACAACACCTGGATCACGGTGCAGGAGATCCTGATCGGCTTCGGCCTGGCGATCATCGTCGGCGTGGGCCTGGGCGCCCTGCTCAGCTCCTCGCGGTGGATCGAGCGCGCGATCTACCCGTGGCTGGTGGTCTCCCAGCTCGTCCCGATCCCGGCGATCGCGCCGGTCTTCGTCATCTGGTTCGGCTTCGACCTGCGGCCGAAGATCCTGGTGGTGATGCTCGTCGCCTTCTTCCCGATCGTCGTGAACACGATCGACGGGCTGAAGGCCGTGGAGCCGGAGCTCATCAACCTGATGAGGACCCTGCGGGCCTCGCGCCGGCGCATCTTCCTCACCACCAAGCTGCCCGCGGCGCTGCCCTTCATCTTCTCGGGGATGAAGGTGGCCGCCGCCTTCTCGGTCATCGGCGCGGTGTTCGGCGAGTGGGTCGGGTCGTCCGAGGGCCTCGGCTACCTCATCCTCACCCTGAACAACCAGACCGCGACCGACGAGGTCTTCGCCGTCGTGGTGGTGCTGGCGCTCATCGGCATCGGCCTCTTCGCCCTCATCTCCCTCGTCGAGCGCCTGGCGCTCCCCTGGTACCACCAGCCGCGCGCGCTCGAGGTGGCAGCCTGATGCTGCTGTCAAGCCGCTCTGCGGAAGTCCTCTCGGTAGGGCTCGCGGGTCGTGAGGAGTGCGTGGAGCACGTCGACGCGCCGTCGGGCCAGCGAGATGAGGGCTTGGTGGTGTCGCTTGCCTTCTCGCCGCTTGCGGGCGTAGAAGGCCGCGCTGGCCGGATGGGCGAGCGAGCAGAAGGCCGACTGGTAGAGGACGCGCTTGAGGGCCTTGTTGCCCCCCTGGGCGCGGGTGAGGTATCGCACCTTCCCCGACTGCTTGAGGACCGGCGCGAGGCCGGCGGCGGCGGCCAAGTGGTCGGGCCGTGGGAAGCGGCGGATGCCCCCCGCCTCGGCGATGAACTCGGCCGTGAGCAGAACCCCCATCCCGGGCATGCTGCGGATGAGGGCCGCGTCAGGGTGGCGCTCCAGGACCTCCTCTATCTCGGCGTCGAGGCGCCCGATGCGCCCCCGGACGGCCAGGGCCTCGTGGGCGAGCTCGCGCACGATCTCGGCCGCCCGGACCTCGCCGGGGACGGCGACCCGCTGGGCGGCGGCAGCCGCCGTGGCCTTCGCCACCAGCCTCTGGACGGCATCCCGGCGGAGGTGGCCGGCCCGCAGGACGTGGTCGGTGATCCGCCGGGGCCCGGCCCGGCGGATCTCGGTCGGGGTGACGTAGCGACCGAGCAGCACCAGGTCCGCCTTGTTGGTCGGATCGACGGCCCGCTCGAGGGCCGGGTGGACGCTGCACAGAAGATCGCGCAGTCGGCTGACGCGCCGGATCTGGTCGCGCATCAACTCACGCCTGCGCCCGACCAGGAGGCGGATCTCGGCGTCGAGCTCGGTGAGCGGCTCGATCGGGCGCAGCTCGGCTCGTACCCGCACCTGCTCGGCGATCACCGCCGCGTCGGCCGGGTCGGACTTGCGCTCGCCGCCGGTCGTGCCCTGGCGGGCGCGATTGACCGCCAACCCCGGGACGTGGACCAGGCGAAGGCCGGCCTCATGAAGCACGCAGGCGCACAAGGCGGCGATCCCCCCGACGACGTCCATCCCGACCCGGGCCGGGCCGCGGTCGGTGACCAGCCGCTCGATCTCGTCCACCAGGCCATCAAGGCCCTCGGGGGCGTTGTCGACGCGTCGGCTCACGAGCACCTCGCCGGATGCGCCATCGACCACACACACCCAGTGGAACTCCTTCGCGATATCGATCCCCACGCAGATCGGCATGGCACTCCTTCCCCGGTGACCGACCGTGCGCGTGCCCTCCGTGCCGTCCTCGCCCTACACAGCGATGGGTCGCAGAGCCTGATCAGCGGTCGGGAGGGTGCGGCGGGACAGGCGGTTCTGCCACCTGAGCCATCGAGGGCAGCCAACATGAGAGCCATACCTGCCCCGCCTGCGCAACGTGACTCTCTCAAGAGCACCCGCTGCGGTGCTCAGGAAGGTAGGGCGACGTGAGCTTGACCGCCGTCGTGCGGGGGGCGTGGGTGCTGACGATGGGCCCCGGCGCCGGCCTCGTACGGGACGGGGCGGTCGCCCTCGGCGACGACGGGGCGATCCACGCCGTCGGCCCCGCCGAGGAGATCCTCGCCCGCCACCCGGACGCGGAGGTCGCGGGCTCGGGCGACGGCATCGTGATGCCGGGGATGGTCAACGCCCACACGCACCTCACCGAGTGCCTCATCCCGGGCATGGGCGAGGACTGCCTGCTGTGGGAGTGGTTCGAGCGCGTCGTGGGGCCGTGCGCCCACGTCACGACCCGCGAGGACATGGTGGTCGGCACGCGGCTGAAGGCCGCCGAGATGCTGCTGTCCGGCATCACGACGGTCAACGACATGTCCTGCCACCGCAACCTCGGCTCCCACGCGTCCCTGGGCGCGGTGGACGGCCTCGCGGAGATGGGCATGCGCGGCGTCGTCTCGTTCGGGGCCGAGAACGAGTACCCCGGCGCCCCGGCCGCGGACGCCTTCATGGACGAGCACGAGGCCCTCGCCGACCGCTGCGCCGGCGAGCCGCTGGTGGGCTTCCGGGCCGGCGTCGGCACCGTCCTCGGCGTCACCGACGAGCTCTTCGCCCGCACCATCGCCGCCTGCGCGGAGCACGGCTGGGCGGTCCACACCCACCTGGCGGAGGTGCGCGAGGAGCTCACCGAGTCGCGGACGCGCTGGGGCATGAGCACGATCGAGCACTCGGCCCGGCGGGGGCTGCTCGACCACGGCGTCATCGCCGGCCACTGCATCTGGTGCGCCGAGGCCGACATCGCCCTGCTCGCCTCGAAGCACGTCGCCGTGGCCCACAACCCCGTCGCCAACATGATCCTCGCCTCCGGCGTCTGCCCGGTGGGGCGCCTGCGCCGCGAGGGCGTGCCGGTCGGCCTCGGCACCGACGGCGCGGCCAGCAACGACAACCAGGACATGTTCGGCGTGCTCAAGTCGGCCGCCCTGCTGCAGAAGGTCCACGCCCTCGACCCGCACGCGCTGCTCGCCCCCGACGTCGTCCGCATGGCGACCATCGAGGGAGCCCGGGCGCTCGGCCTGGAGCGCGAGATCGGGTCGCTGGAGCCGGGCAAGCGCGCGGACGTGGTGCTGCTCGACGGCGACACGCCGGAGCTGGCGACGATCCACGACCCCTTCCAGCAGCTCGTCTACTGCGCCACCGCCCGGTGCGTCAGCGACGTCTGGGTGGACGGGGTGCGGCGGGTGCGCGACGGGCGCCTGGAGGGCGCGGCGGTGGCCGACCTGGCCCGCGCCGCCCGCCGGCAGGGCGCCGACCTGGTGGCGCGCGCCGGGCTCGGCGCGGAATCCGTGCTGGCCGGACCGGGGAGGGTGGCGGCGACGTGAGCGACATCGTGGTGATCGGCGGGGGCCACAACGGCCTGGCGTGCGCGGCCTACCTGGCGCGCGCGGGGCTGGGCGTGACGGTGCTGGAGGCAGCGCCCGAGCCGGGCGGGTGCATCGCCACCGTGGAGCTGCCGGACGGCGCCGGGCGCCTGGAGCTGGGCGCCTACGTCCACGGCGGCATCCGCGCCAGCGGCGTCGCCGACGACCTGGAGCTGGAGCGGCACGGCCTTCGCTTCCACCTGCGCGACCAGGTGACCCTCTCCCCCTGCGACGACGGCTCGATGCTCGCCTTCCACAACTCCCTCGACGAGACGGTGGCCGGCTTCGCGGAGCTGCTCGGCCCCGGCGAGGCGGACTCCTACCGGCGCCTGGCCGTGTGGTCGGCGGCCGCGATGGACGTCGTGGCGCGCACCGAGCGCGGCCCCGCCCCGACGCTGCGCGAGCTGGGGGCGCTCTCGGAGGCGACCCTCGGCCGCCGCGAGGGCACGCGCCTGGTGCAGACGCTGCTCACCTCGGCGTCCAACATGCTGCGCGGGACGCTGGGCGACGACCGCCTGCGCGGCGCGCTGGGCCACTGGGCCGCCCACTCCCAGCAGCCGCCCGGCGACCCGGGCACCGCCGTCGGCGCGCTCGCGATGGCCGGCTCCCACGGGTCCCCGATGGCCCGGCCGGCGGGCGGCTCGCGGGCGACCGTGGACGCGCTGGTGCGTAGCCTGGAGGCCGCGGGCGGCACGGTGCGCTGCGGCGTCCCGGTCGAGCGGGTCGAGGTGTCCGGCGGCCGGGCCGTCGCGGTCCACGCCGGAGGCGAGCGCCACGGGGCCGCGAAGGGCGTCATCTCGGCCATCGACGCGCGCCGCCTGTTCCTCGGCCTCATGGACCCCTCCGACGTCCCGCCGGTCATCCGCGAGGAGCTGCGCCGCATCCACGTGGGCGGCCGCAACGTGTCCGAGCTGAAGGTGGACGCCGTGCTCGCCGGCCCGGCGCCGCAGCCGGGCCCGCCCGGGTTCGCGGGCTCGCTGATGCTCTCCCCCAACACCCTCCGCGACATGGAGCGGGCCTTCGCCGAGATCCAGCTCGGGCGCATGCCCGCCCGCCCGACGGTGATGATCGGCTTCCCGTCCCTGCTGGAGCCCGGCTGGGCGCCGGAGGGGCGGGACGTGGTCTGGTTGTCGGCGTTCGTCCCCTGGACCCCCGAGTCCGGCGCGTGGACGCCGGAGCTGCTGGAGGAGGCGTCCGACCACGCGTGGGCGACGGCCGAGCGCGCCGTCGGGGCGCCGATGCCGGTCGCGCAGCGGCGCATCACCGGCCCCGCCGACTGGGTCGCCCGGACCGGCAACCCCCACGCCTGCCCGAACCACGTGGAGATGAGCGTCGACCAGCTGCTCGGGGCGCGCCCCTCCCCCAGCCTCGCCCGGTACCGCACGCCGGTCGCGGGGCTCTGGCTGACGGGGGCCGGCACCCACCCCGGCGGCGGGGTCACCGGCATGCCGGGCCGCAACGCCGCCCACGAGGTGATGCGCGACCTGGGGATCACGTCGGCGCCGCGCGGCGCCCGCCTGCGGGCGACGGCCGCGATGGTGCGGGACGCGGCGAAGGCCGCCTGGGCGCTGCGGAGGGCCGCGTGAGCGCCGCGCCCGACCCGATGGAGATGCTGGAGGCCTACCAGCGGACGGCGGTGGTGGCCGCGGCCTGCGAGACGGGGGTCGCGCGGGCCCTCGGCGCGGGGCCGCGCACGGCGGCGGACGTGGCGGAGGACCTCGGCCTGCACCCGCGCGGTGCGCAGGCGCTGCTCGGCGCCCTGAGCGCGCTGGGGCTGGTGGACCGGACGGGCGACGCCTACGCGCTGTCGGCGGCCGGCGCCGTCCTGGACCCGGCCCATCCGGAGACGATCGCCGGCGTCGTGGCGAAGGAGTGGTTCTTCTACCGCGCCTGGACCGGGCTGGCGGAGACGGTGCGCACCGGCCACGCGCGCATGGAGCCCTGGCCCGAGCGGCTGGCGACGGATCCGGCCGCCCTGCCCTTCCTGGCCGCCCTGGACGACCTGGGCCGCATGTTCGGCGGCGGCCTGCCCGCCCTCGCCGACCTCCCGTACGAGGGCCGGGTGCTCGACGCCGGCGGCGGCACGGGGATCCACGCGGCCGCCCTGGCCGCCGCCCGCCCGGGTCTGGAGGTGACGGTGCTCGACCTGGCGCCGGTCGCGGCCCTGGTGGAGGAGCGGCACCCGGGGATCCCCTTCCTTGCCGGCGACCTGCGCGCGCCCCGCTTCGGGCGCCCCGAGGGCGAGACGTGGGACGCCGTGCTGCTCGCGAACGTCCTCCACGACTGGCCGGCCGACGCCGCCGCCGCGATCGTGGCAGAGGCGGCCGGGCTGCTGCGGCCGGGCGGCGCGCTCGTGATCTACGAGTGGCTGCTCGACCCGGGCCGCGACACGCCCGCGCCCGTCGCGATGTTCGCGCTGATGATGATGGTCGAGAACGAGGGCGGCGCGGCCTACACCGAGGACGAGGTGCGCGCCTGGCTGGAGGCCGCGGGCCTGGAGCGCATCACGACGCGGCGCGACGGGGGGCCGATCGCCGTCGTGAGCGCCTGGGCGCCGTGAGCCGCGGCACCGTCCGGGTGGCCGTGGTGCAGCCCCGGTCGGCGATCCGGTCGCTGGCGGGCGCCATCGACTTCCGCCAGGACGTCCCGGAGTCGCAGAACCTGGCCCGCGCGGAGACCTGGGTGCGGCGGGCGGCCGCGGAGGGCGCCCGCCTCGTGGCCTTCCCCGAGCTGTTCCCGGGGCCCTCCGACGCCGGCGACGACCCGTCACCGGAGCAGGCCGTGGAGGCCATGCGCGCGCTGGCCGCGGACACCGGCACCTGCGTCGCCTTCGGCGGCATGCGGCCGGCCGCGGGCGGCGGGCGCCACAACGCCTACCACCTGGCCGACGGCCCGTCCGGGCGCCTGTGGACCCAGGACAAGCTGCTGCCGGCGATCGGGGAGCGCGCCGTCCCCGGCTCCGGGTCGGTCGTGGCGGAGGTGGACGGCCTGCGCGTGGGGGTCGCCATCTGCTGGGAGGCGTGGTTCCCCGAGGTGCCGCGCGCCCGCGCGCTCGCCGGGGCCGACCTGCTGCTGTTCCCGACCGGCGCGATCGTGCAGGAGGTGCACGACGTCTGGCTCTCGGTGGTCGCCGCCCGGGCCGCCGAGAACACCTGCTACGCGGCCTGCTCGGTCAACCTGCTGGGCGTCGAGCGGGGCATGGCGGCGGTCCACGGCCCGGAGGGGCCGCTGGGGGCGCGCGACGACGAGGGGCTGCTGCTGGCCGACCTCGACCTCGGCCGGCTCGACACGCTGCGGGCCGCCGACGACGAGCTGACGACGCTGAAGCGGTACGCCACCCTGCCCGGCCTGCTCCGCGCCCTGCCCGAGGGCCTGGTGCGGGACCAGCTCGACGCGCTCCGGGCCTCCCGGGAGCCGGTGGCGTGACCGAGATCGCGATGGGCGGGGTGACGGCCGTGGACGTGCCCCCGGGCGCGGTCCTGGAGGTCACGGTGGTCGCCGGCCGGCAGATGCTCGACCTGTGCCCCGCCGGCTTCCACCAGGGCCTGACGCGCAACCAGGCGGGCTGGCGGCGGTTCGGCCGCCCCTCCCTGGCCCTCGGCCTGGTCGACGGCGACGAGCTCCTCGACGGCGACGGGGCGGCCCTCATGCGCCTGGTGGCGAGCCCCGGCCCCGGCCAGGTGGACGTCCTCTACCCCGGCTGCTGGAGCGAGCTGTACCCGGACGGGCGCCCCGGCTGCCGTGACCTGATCGCCGGCGCCCTGGGCATCCCGCGCGGGCGCCTGGGCGGCGTCATCTCGGCGTTCGGGGCGACGCCGACGGTGGCGGACGGCGGGTTCCACGGCTGGGAGTCGACCGTCGCCGAGCCGGGGATGACGCTCGCGCTGGAGGCCCTCGTCGCCTGCCGGGTCGCCGTGTCGGCCTGCCCGGACGACGGCATCCCGGGCCACGATGGGGGGACGCTGTCGGTGACCGTTCACGAGGGGGCGATCGGATGAAGGCGATGATCGTGCGCTTCGACTTCGCGGAGGGACCGGAGCGCCTGGAGGAGTGGCGGCGCTACGTCGCCGAGGAGTCGGTGCCGCGCTTCGAGCGCCACGCGGGGCTGCGCCACAAGCTGTTCCTGTGGCGCGAGGACCCCCCGGGGGCCGTCGCCGTCTACCTCTTCGCCGACGACGCCGCGTTCGAGGCCTACGCCCGGCCCCTGCTGGAGGACCCCTCGGGGTTCACGACCACGCGGCGGTTCGGGGCCCCGGGGGCCATCGAGGTGCTGGACGTGGCGGGGATCGCCGACGGGCCCGCCTTCGCGCAGGGGGGCGACGCGCCCCGCTAACGTGGGCGCGATGCGACGCCGCGCCACCCTCGCCGGCCTCCTCGCCGCCGCCGCGCTCGCCGCGGCCGGGTGCGCGTCCGAGGACGACGCCGGGTCGGCGGGCACCACCGCCACCCCGACGGCGGACTCCGCCCACGGCGAGCACGTCGCCACGGACCACGACGGCCACGTCATCGGCACGGTCACCTACGAGGGCGGCACGATCAGCCCGGTGCGCCAGGCGCCGCCGCTCGCCCTCGACGACGTGGCCGGCCGGCCGGTGGACCTGAAGGACCTGCGCGGCGGCCCGGTGCTCGTGACCTTCGTCTACGCGACCTGCCCGGACGTCTGCCCGCTCATCATGAGCACCATCGCCGAGGCGCGGCGGCAGGCCGGGGACGCCGGGGAGGCGACGAAGGTGATCGCCGTGTCCGTGGACCCGGAGGGCGACACGCCCCAGGTGGTCGAGGCGTTCCTGGAGCGCCAGGGCGTGGGCGGGTTCGTCGACTACACCGTCGGCTCGCGCGCCGAGCTCGAGGCCGTCTGGGCGGACTGGGGCGTCGCGACCGACGTCCCCAAGGACAGCCCGGAGCTCATCGAGCACACGTCGCTCATCTACGGGGTCAACGCCTCGGGCGAGCTCGTGACGGCGTACCCCGTGGGTTTCGAGGCCGAGACCGTCGCGCGGGACCTGGAGCGCCTGGCCCAGACCTGACGCAGGCCCGATCATGAGAACCATTGTCGGATGATGGAGTAACCTCCGGGCGCATGGACCCCGGGCTGCAGGAGCGGTGGCTCACCCTCGCGCGCGAGCGGATCTCGGGTGCCGGTCTCCGCTCTGGCGCGGCCCGTGAACGGGTCGTGGAGTTCATGGCGCGCGACGCCCAGTGCCTCATCGGGGCGCAGGCGATCGCCGACCGCCTGCGCGCCGACGGCTCCCCGGGCTCGCAGGCCTCCGTCTACCGCGTCCTGGACGAGCTGCTCAGGCTCGGGCTGTTGCACCGCACGACCGGCGAGGCCGGCGTGGCCCTCTACGAGATCGCGGATCCGGGGCACCATCACCATCACCTCTTCGACGAGACCTCGGGGGAGGTGCGGTCCTTCGAGGACGAGGCCTTGGAGCAGGCGATCCAGGACGTCGCCGCCCGGATGGGCATCGAGCTGACGGGCCACGACGTGGTCCTCCGCGGCCGGAGGCCGGCGCGCGCCTGACCCTCGGCCGGTCCGCCGGGATCCTCGGCCTCGTCGTGCTGGCCCTCGTCCCCGCGGCCTGCGGCGGCGCGCCGGGCCCGGCGCCGGCACCGTCGGGGGACCGGTTCGACGCCCGGCGCGCGTTCGCCGACGTCCGCGCCCAGCTGGGGTTCGGACCCCGGCCCGCCGGGTCGGCCGCATCGCGGCGGCTGGCGGAACGCCTGCGCCGCCAGCTCCCCGCCGGGCGGTTCGAGCGGGTGCCCGGTGGCCTCCGGAACGTCGTGGGGCACCTCCCGGGGACGCGGCCCGCGGTCGTGATCGGGGCCCACTACGACACCGAGGCCCGTCCGATCGGCCACCTCGGGGCCAACGACGGCGCCGCCGGGACCGCGACTGCGGTTCGTCCTCTTCGACGGGGAGGAGGAGCCCGCCGGGTCCACGAACTTCTGGCGCGACGGCCTGCGCGGCAGCCGTGCGTACGTGCGCGCCCACCGGAACGAGGTCGGCACGATGATCCTGCTCGACTACGTCGGGAACCACGACCTGTCACTGCCCCGCGAGGCGGGCTCCGATCACGCCCTGTGGGCGCGCCTGCGGCAGGCGGCCCGCCGTGTGGGGACCCTGGGGACGTTCCCGGACCGCACGCAGGGCGCGATCCTCGACGACCACGTCCCCTTCGTGCAGGCGGGGATCCCGGCCATCGACCTCATCGACTTCTCCTACCGCCACCGGGACACCCTCCGCGACACGCTCGACAAGATCTCCCCGCGGAGCCTCGACATCGTGGGTGAGACCGTCACGGAGATGGTCCTGCGCCTGTGAACCGCGGCCTCCGCCTCCCCCGTCCCTACCGGTCCCACGTGGCCAACGCGCTGCTGGTGGTGCTCGGCGTCCTCGCCGTCGTGACCATCGCCGGCCTCGTGGCGCTCTGGCCCGAGGGAGAGGACATCGAGCGGCCGCCGGGCTTCGGGCAGCTCGCCACCGAGTCGGCCACGGTCACGGCGGTGGATGCCGAGGGGTGCCTCACCGTCACGTCGGCCGAGCCCGGCACCGGGCCCGGCTCCCCCGAGTGCCGGCGCGTCACGGTGCGCCTGGACTCGGGCGCGGACCGCGGCGAGTCGACGGCCTTCGACCTCCGCGGGCAGATCGACGTGGGCGTCGGCGACAAGGTCCGGGTGGCCGACTCGATGCTCCCCGACGACGCGACCGTCGGCGGCGTCCCAGCCGACCGGTACAACTTCTCCGACTTCGAGCGCCGGTCCTCGCTGCTGTGGCTCACGCTCGCCTTCGCCGCCCTGGTGATCATCACGTCGCGCTGGCAGGGGCTCCGCGCCCTCATCGGCCTCGGGTTCAGCCTCGGGATCGTCGTCCTGTTCGTCGTCCCCGGCATCCTGGAGGGGCACGAGCCCGTCGCGGTCGCGACCGTGGGCGCCCTCGCCATCATGCTCATCACCATCCCCCTTGCACACGGCCTCGGCCCGAAGTCCGTGGCCGCCGCGCTGGGGACCTCCGTCGCCCTCGGCATCACGCTCGGCCTGGCGGAGTTCGCCACCGACGTGGCGCACATCACCGGGTTCGGGTCGGAGGAGGCGTCGATCCTGAGCGCCACCACGGACACCTCGATCCAGGGGCTGCTGCTCGCCGGCATCGTCATCGGCGCGCTCGGCGTGCTCGACGACCTCACCGTCACGCAGGCGTCCACGGTCATGGCCCTGCGCAGGGCGGATCCCCACCTGGGCGGGCGCCGTCTGTTCTCCGAGGGCCTGTCCGTCGGCCACGACCACATCGCCGCGACCGTCAACACGCTCGTGCTCGCCTACGCCGGGGCGTCCCTGCCCGTGCTGCTGATCTTCAGCGTGGGGGGCACGTCGTTCGGCGACGCCCTCAACAGCGAGTTCGTCGCGGCGGAGATCGTCGCGACCCTCGTCGGCTCGATCGGCCTCATCGCGGCCGTCCCGATCACGACGGCGCTCGCCGTCGTGCTGGCGACCCACGTCGGCCAGGACCGGCTCGGCGAGGCCCACTCCCACGCCCATTGAGGGCGGCGGCACCGCCCGGCGAGGACGACCACCAGGTGCATGCCGTGGACGCCCCCGCGGACGATCAGCCCATCGAGGGACGGGACCCGCCGTCGCGCAAGGTCAGCCTCCGCTGGAGCGCTTCGACGCCTTGAGGGGGTTGAGGGTCCGCTGGACGGACTCCGGCAGCTCGCCGATGCGGTGGAGGGGCAGACCGCACTCCTCGCGTCGGCCGAGCTTCACCCTGCACGTCGTCGGCACGGACCAGATCGACTCCACGCGGCATCCCTTCTCGCAGAGGAAGACCTTCGCCACCCTCCCGGTCGCGGTCACCGGGCCTCCCGGTACATGACGTGGGCGCGGGCGATGGGGTCGTACTTCCTCAACTCGAGCCGATCGGGGTTGTTCCGGCGGTTCTTCGTGGTCATGTAGACGTGGTGGGTCCCCGCGGTCGACACCATCCGGATGGCCACCCGTGCTCCGGTCTTCGCCACCGCTCAGACCCTCTCGCCGCGGGCGCGGATGGTGACGAGGGCCTTCTCGATCCCGATCTTGTCGATCGTCTTGATCGCCCGTGCGCTCAGGCGGAGCGTGACCCAGCGCCCCTCGCCGGGCACCCAGTACCGCCGGGACTGGACGTTCACCTGGAACCGGCGCTTGGTGCGCCGGTTCGAGTGCGAGACGTTGTTGCCGGAGACCGGTCCGGCGCCGGTGAGCTGGCAGCGGCGCGCCACGTCAGCCCGTCCCGCCGTGCGAGTGGGTGTGCGCCTGCGGGGCGGCGGTCCGTGGGAACGGGTCGTCGAACGCGCGCCACCCCTCGATGCCGAGGGCGAGCTCCTCGTCGGTGAGCAGGCAGTCGTCCAGGGCGTAGCGGAGCGCCGTCTCGTCGATGTCGTGGCCGATGACGACGATCTGCTGGCGGCGGTCGCCGAACTCGCCGTGCCACTCCTCGAGGATCGTGCGGCGCTCGTCGGGATCCTCCGGCCAGTCCTTCTGGGGGACCGACGCCCACCACCGGCCCGTGACCTCGTACGAGCACGCGCCGCCGGCCTGCGACCACATGTAGACCCACGACGGCCGGGTGGCGAGCCAGAAGAAGCCCTTCGAGCGGACGACGCCCTCCCAGTCGCCGTCGCGGATGTGGTCCATGAACCGCCGGGGGTGGAAGGGCGTCCGGGCCTCGTACACGAAGCTCGTGATGCCGTACTCCTCGGTCTCCGGCGTGTGGGTGCCCATGAGCTCGGCCACCCAGGCCGCCGACGACTGCGCGGCCTCCATGTCGAACAGGCGGGTGTCGAGGACCTCCCCGAGCGGCACCTCCCCGAAGGGCGCGCGGATGACGCGGGCACGCGGGTTGAGCCCCCGCACGATCGCCTCCACCTCGTCGGCGGCCCCCGGCTCCGCGAGGTCCGTCTTGGACAGCAGGATCACGTCCGCGAACTCCACCTGGTCCACCAGGAGGTCCGAGACGGTCCGGGTGTCGTCGTCGCCCAGGGACTCGCCCCGCTCCGCGATGGCGTCGGCCTCGGCGAGGTCCCAGGGGAAGTTCAGGGCGTCGACGACGGTCACCATCGTGTCGAGGCGGGCGATGGCGCCGAGGCTCTGCCCCTCCTCGTCCTCGAAGGTGAAGGTCTGCGCGACCGGCAGCGGCTCGGAGATCCCCGTCGACTCGATCAGCAGGTAGTCGAACCGGCCCTCCCGGGCGAGGCGCGCCACCTCGTGCAGCAGGTCCTCGCGCAGGGTGCAGCAGATGCAGCCGTTGGTCATCTCGACCAGGCGCTCGTCGACGCGGTCGAGGGAGGCGTCGCCGCCGCGGACGAGCGCCGCGTCGATGTTGACCTCGCTCATGTCGTTGACGATGACCGCGACGCGGCGCCCCTCGCGGTTCGCGAGGATCCGGTTCAGCAGGGTCGTCTTGCCGGCCCCGAGGAAGCCGGAGAGGACGGTGACGGGAAGGCGCTCCACAGATGCTCCCTGATCGGTGATGGTCTCGGGCCGGTCCATCAGCGGACGGCCCGGATGATGCGGCCGGTGTTGACGCGGAGCATCCCCAGGTAGGTCGCGGCCCCGGACCCGCGCGGGCCGAGCGACTCGCTGAAGAGCGTCTCCACGCGCACCGGCGTGTCGGCCTCGTCGGCGAGGGCGTCGGCCAGCGCGCGCGGGCTGGAGGAGTCGACGAGGATGGCGCGGACGCCCTCCCGCCGGATCACGCGCACCAGGTCCGCGAGATCGGCGGCGCTCGGCGACGCCAGGGTGCTCGTGCTCGGGATGACGGCGCCCACCACCCGGAACCGGTACCGGTGGGCGAAGTGGCCGAGCACGTGATGGTTGGTCACGATGACCCGCTTCGCCACCGGGACGCGCCGGAGACTCGCGCGGATGCGGCGGTCCTCGCGGCGCAGGACCGCGCGGTAGGCCGTGGCGCGGGCGGTGACCCGGGCCGCCGCCGCCGGGGAGAGCCGGTCACCGAGCGCGTCGGCGATCGCGCGGGCCGCCAGTTCCATCCGCCGAGGGTCCGTCCAGAAGTGGGGAT
Source organism: Thermoleophilia bacterium (assembly GCA_050249835.1). Taxonomy (GTDB): domain Bacteria; phylum Actinomycetota; class Thermoleophilia; order Miltoncostaeales; family Miltoncostaeaceae; genus Miltoncostaea. The sequence continues at coordinate 26,540 of JBFWPT010000010.1, read as the reverse complement.
CGGGTTCCCCGTCCGGCGACGGACGGGGCGCGGCGCGCGGTGCCACCTCGAGCACGGGGACGCCGTCGTCCCGCACCGATCCGAGGAAGGCCCGCATGCCGCTCTCGAGCCCGGAGCCGTTGGCGATCAGCAGCCGGGCGCCGCGCGCGGACGCCGCCTGCCGCGCGGAGGGGGCCCAGGAGTGCGGGTCCGCCCCCACCGGCATGAGCGTGACGACGCGCGCGTCGGGTCCGGCGATCACGCGGGCGACGTCCCCGAGGATCGTCGTCGTGGCCACCACGGTCGGCTGCGCGCCGGTCGCGGGGGTCGCAGTGATGACGAAGGCGGCGACGGTCACGAGGGCGCTCGTGACCAGTCGGCGGATGTGTAGGGTAATGAAAGTCATTCTCATAACCATACACAGGAGCCATTGGATGTCACGCACACTCGCCGCCGGCCTGCTGGCCGCCGGGACGCTCGGCCTGCTGGCCGGACCGGCGCTCGCCGCGCCGGACGACGACCACGATCACGACGACGACCACGGGATCCAGGTGGAGCGGGGTGCCCGCGAGGTCGAGGAGCCGGCCCTCCGCCTGGCCGTGTCCGACGGCGCGTAGGGCCGCGTGACGATCGTGGACCTGGGCAACCGCAAGGTCCTGAAGCGCTTCGCGCTCGGCGCGCCGGGTTCCCTCTCCCCCGCCGGCGACGGCCGGCACGTGCTCGCCGGCATCAGCGCGACCGGCCGCGTCAAGGTGCTCGACGGCGGCAGCTGGGCCGTCCCGCACGGCGACCACGCGCACCACTACGTCCGCGCCCCCCGGGTGCGCGCCACCGTGGTGGCCGACCGTCCCGCGCACATCGTCGGCCACGGATCGAGGGTCGCGATCTTCAACGACGGCACCGGCGTGGCCGCCGTGCTCGAGCACTCGCGCCTGGGGCGTGGCGCGCGCGGCGCCGTCCGCATCCGGACCGGCACCCCCCACCACGGCGTCGCCGTCCCGATGGGCGACCGGTACATCGTCTCCCTCCAGGCGAACGCCGCGGACGACCTCCCCGGCACGCTCGCGATCGCGACGCGCACCGGCCGCCTGACCGGCACCCGCATCCCCTGCGCGGCCATGCACGGCGAGGCGGACCTCGGCGCGACCCGCGCCGCCTTCGCCTGCGCCGACGGCTACGTCGTCATCGACACCTCAGGTCCGCGCGTGCGCACCACGCGGGTCGCCCCGGCGCCGGGCATCGCGCCCGAGGCCCGCAGCTTCACCCTCTCCACCGCCGAGGGCCTCCCCTACGCCATCGGCGACCTCGACGCCCAGACCCTCGTCCGCGTCGACCCCCGCACCCGCACCAGCGCAACCATCCCCGTCCCGGGTGCGCGCGGCGCGTTCGCCCTCGACGCCGACAGCCGCTCCGTCATCGTGGTGACGACGGACGGCCGGGTGCACCAGATCGACCCGCTCACGGGCGCCGTGCGCGGGAGCGTGCAGGCCGTGGGCGCCTTCAGCCTGTCGGGCGGGTTCTCCGTGCCGCGTCCGCGGATCGCGATCGGCGAGCAGCGGCGCGTCTACGTGTCGGACCCGGCCAACGGCCGCGTGGTGGAGCTGGCGACGAACCCCCTCCGGGTGACCCGGACGTTCGCCGTCGGCGGCGCGCCGGTGACGATGGCGGTCCTCGGAACGGAGTGACCAGGAACGCAAGGGGGCTCGCGACCGGAGAGGAGGTCGCGAGCCCTCCGCGTCCCACTTTCTCGCGCCTGCCCTGAACGCGTCCTGAACGAGCGATCAGCGGCGGGCGTCCGCCTCGCACATGCGCTCCACCGCGGCGGCGTCGCGCTCCTCGATGGCGGCGGCCTCCTCCAGCACCGCCCGCAGGTCGCCCGCCGGGATCACGACGGCGCCCGAGGCGTCCGCGTAGACCCAGTCGCCCGGGATCACCGTGACCCCACCGACCGCGACGGGCACGCCCGCGGCCCACGGCATGATCTCGTGCCCGCCCTGGCGCACCGTCTCGCCGCGGCACCAGGCCCCGATGCCGAGGTCGACGACCTCCGCGAAGTCGCGCAGCCGGGCGTCGGCCACGAGCCCGGCGAGACCCAGGTTGCGCAGCCGCGACAGCTTCTTGCCGCCCGCGACCGGCTGGTCCGGGTGCCCCCAGCTCGACACGACGAGCACCGCCCCGGCGGGGTCGCCCCCGGCGACGGCGGCGTCGAGCATGGGCGAGAAGTCGTGCCGGGCCGGGTCGAGCAGGTCCGCGCGCAGCGGCAGGAACTGCATCGTGACGGCGGGCCCGAGCAGCCACCGCTCCGGCACCGGGCTCACCAGGTCGGTGATGTGCGCCCGGTGGCCGTGCAGACGCATCATCGCGTCGCAGATCGCCGAGCAGCTCACCGCCTCGGCGACGGGGCGGAGATCCTCGGGGACCGCGCCCGTCACGCCCCGGCGTCGTGCCGCGACATGACCAGGCACGCGTTGTGGCCGCCGAAGCCGAACGAGTTCGAGGCGGCGTGGGCGACGGTCGCCTGCCGGGGGGCCGTGACGTGGTCGAACGGCGCCTCCGGGTCCGGCTCCTCCAGGTTGAGCGTCGCCGGGAGGACGTCGCGGGCGAACGCCATCAGGGTCGCGACCGCCTCGATGCCGCCGGCGGCGCCGAGGGCGTGGCCGTGGGCCGACTTGGTGGACGACACCGCGGCGCCCCCGAGCCCGGCGAGCGCGAGCGCCCGCGACTCGGCGATGTCGCCGGCCGTCGTCGAGGTGGCGTGGGCGTTGACGTAGCCGATGTCGGCGCCCGTCAGGCCCGCGTCGGCGAGGGCGATGCCCATCGCCCGGGCCGGGCCGGCGCCCGTCTGGTCGGGGTCGGTCAGGTGCCCGGCGTCGCACGAGGTGCCGTAGCCGGTGAGCTCCGCGTAGATGCGCGCGCCGCGGGCGAGGGCGTGCTCACGCTCCTCCAGCACCAGCACCCCGGCGCCCTCCCCCATCACGAATCCGTCGCGGCCCACGTCGAACGGCGACGACGCCCGCTCCGGCGGCTTGGTGCTGGGCGTGAGCGCGCCGAGCTTGGCGTAGCCGGCGATGACGAGCGGCGAGATGGGCGCCTCGGCGCCGCCGGCGATCATCGCGTCGGCCCGGCCGTCCCGGATCAGGGTGAGCGCCTGGCCGATGGCGTCCGACCCGGCGGCGCAGGCGGTGGCCGGCGAGGCCGACGGCCCGCGCAGGCCGAGCACCCGGGCGAGGCCCGCGCAGGGCGAGTTGGTGAGCGACAGGGGGATCGCGAACGGCCCCACCCGGTCCGGGCCGCGCTCCAGGAAGGCCCGGTGCGCCTCGAGCAGCGTCTCGGCGCCGCCGTGGACGCATCCGAGGGACACGCCGACGCGCTCGGGGTCCGCCCCGAGATCCCCGGCGTCCTCCAGGGCGAGGGCCCCGGCCACGGCGGCGTGGCGCCCGGCCCGGTCCATGCGGCGCGCCTCGCGGCGGCCGAAGCGGTCCTCCGCGTCGTCACCGCCGGCGACCGGGAAGGCGCAGATCGTGCCCACGGCCTCCAGGTCCACGTGCGCGGCACCGGTGCGGCCCTCCGCGAGGGCGTCCCAGAACGCGCCCGCACCGGTCCCGAGCGGGCTCACGACCCCCGCTCCCGTGATCACGACCCGTCGGCGCACGGGGCGCATCTTGGCAGAGCGCGGCGGCCCAGGTCCGGTCCGGGTCCGGCCCGGGCCCGCCGGTCACGCGGTGCGGATCAGTACCACTTGCCCTTCACGAACCCGCCGAAGGCGATCAGGCCCACCAGGGCGATGATGACCCCGAGCAGGATCGACCAGAACAGGGCGACGATGATCCCGGCGATGACCAGGATGCCGCCGAGGCCGACGCCGCCGATGTTGATGCCGTCTCCGCGCGCCATTGCGCTCCCTCCAACGTAGGTCCGGACACCGCGATCTTCCCCCTCCGGGGGCGCGCCAACCACCCCGTCGACGACCGAGGCCGCCCCGGAGGGCGGCCTCGGCACAACGTGTGAGTGTGTTCCCGGTCCTAGAGGCCGTTGACGTTGGCCGCCTGCGGGCCCTTCGGGCCCTCCTGCGACTCGAACGACACGCGCTGCCCCTCCTCCAGGTTCCGGTACCCGGAGCCCTGGATCTCGGAGAAGTGGACGAACAGGTCCTTACCGCCGTCGTCGGGGGTGATGAACCCGTACCCCTTCTCCGACGAGAACCACTTCACGACGCCTTCCGGCATGGCACTTCCTTATCGCTCGGCGAGGACACGACCCGCCGAGCCAGAAGGCCCACCAGCGTCCCGATCCACGCGCTTCCTGAAACGGTCCCGGCCGGGACCGCCGCCGGGCACAGTAGCGCCTTCTGCGGACGACCCCAACGTGCGCGGCGGGGCGGGCCGGGTGGATGATCGCCCCGTGGAGCTCGGCGCGCACCTCCCGCTCATCCCGCTGCAGGGCGCGGCGCCGTCCCCGGCCGGGCTGCGCGCCTACGCCGCGGCCGCGTCGCGGCTGGGCTACCGCTGGCTCACCGCCAACGACCACCTGGTCTTCCGCACGCCGTGGCTGGACGGCCCGACCGCCCTCGCGTCGGTCATCGACGCGTCCGGGGACATGGGGCTCGCGACGACGGTCGCGCTACCGGCGGTGCGCGGGCCCGCCGCCTGCGCCAAGGCCTTCACGGCGCTCGACCTGCTGTCGGGGGGCCGGTTCACGGCGGGCGTCGGCCCCGGGTCGAGCGAGCGCGACCTGGTGGCCGCCGGGGTGCCGCCCGATGGCCGGGGCGCCCGCTTCGAGGAGGCGGTCCGCGCCCTGCGCGCCCTGCTCGGCCGCGACCCGGGGCCCTTCGAGGGACGGTTCCACTCGACCGCCGGGGTGACCCTGGAGCCGCGGCCGGCCCCCGGCCGCCCTCCCCTGTGGCTGGCGGGATGGGGCGGGCCGCGCGGCCTGCGCCGCGCGGCCGAGCTCGGCGACGGGTGGCTCGCCTCCGCCTACAACACCACCCCGGACCGCTTCGCGGCCGCGTGGGCCGACGTCCGCGCGCACGTCGCCGCCCGGGGCGGCGACCCGGACGACTTCGCCAACGGCGTCGCGACGGCCTGGACCTTCGTCACCGAGGACCGCGCCGTCGAGCGGAGGGTCCTGGCGGACGTGCTCTCGCCGCTCGTCGGCCGCCCGGTCGAGGAGCTCGCGGCCCTCGCGCTGCCGATCGGGCCCGCCGAGGTCTGCGCGGAGCGCGTGCGCGCGTTCCGCGACGCCGGGGCGCAGCGGATCCTCGTCTGGCCCCTCGGGGACGACGTGGAGCAGCTCACCCGCTTCGCCGAGCGGGTCATGCCACGGGTCTGAGGGTCAGCCGACGCAGAGCAGCTCACCCCCGGGCAGGAAGGGCTCGGCGCCGACGCCGAAGACGAGCCGCCCGCGCCCCGCCGCGACCGCCCCGGCGCTGGGGCCGCCGAGCGGCACCCGCGCGACCTGGCGGCCGTCGCGCGCGCCGAGCACCTCCAGGTCGCCGGACGCGGTCGTGGCGCACAGGAGGTCGCCGGCCAGGGCGGGCGCCGCGAAGGCCAGCCCGCCCAGGTCGGTCCGCCAGCGCACCGCGCCGGTGCGGGCGTCCAGGGCCGCGGCCACGGCGTGCCCGGCGTCGCCGTCGTTGGAGAGCGCGTAGAGGAGGCGGCCGTCGGTGGCGATGGGGCCGCCCTCGGGCCCGTTGACCGGGCCCGCCGGCCCCCCGCCCGCGGGCGTCGCCGGGGTCAGGCCGCGCGTCCAGAGGCGGGCCCGCGTCCGGCGGTCCCAGGCCCAGACGCCATCCTTGGCCGTCGCGGCGATGACGTGCCGCGTCAGCACCGGCGCCGAGTTGACGTCGAAGCCGAGCTGGTCCGCGGGGTGCAGCTGGTCGCTCCAGCGCAGCCGGCCGTCGCCGAGGGCCAGCTCCACCACCGAGCAGGTGCCCGGGTTCGTCCCCGGCCACGGCAGGTAGGGGGAGCCGGTCCCGGCGAACACCCCGCCGCGGAACGGGTCCACGCTCACCGGGGCGAGGACGCCGCCGCCGTTGCCGCCCTCGGGCACCATCGCGGTGCTCCAGCGCAGCGCGCCGTCGCGGAGCCGGTACGCGGTGACGCGGCCACGGGTGTCTGTCGCCTCGCTGCCGGCGCCGGATCCCGCGACGACGAGCCCGCAGGCGATGACCGGCGCGCCCCAGAAGTAGTCATCGGCCCCCGGGGGGCGCAGGGGCTCGGCCTCCCAGAGCACGGCACCGTCGCGCAGGCGCAGGCAGCGCATGCGGTCGGACGCGACGACCACCCGGCCGTCCTCCACGGCGCAGCCGCCGAAGAACCCGAGCGCGACCGCGCCGTCGCCGGATCCGTGGAGCGAGGGCGGGAAGCTCCGCCGCCAGCGCTCCCGCCCGTCGGCCAGGTCGAAGACCGCGACCTCGCCGCCGAGCGACGCCGCGACCACCCGGTCGTCGACCACCAGCGGCGGTCCCGTCAGGCCGCCCGCCATCGGCCGGCGCCACCGGACCACGAGGCCCGACGGCGCCCGCCGGACGGCCCGGGTGGCCGAGAGGTCGTGCGCCGCCTGCGGCCAGGCCTCGCGTCCCGTGTCCCGGCCGCCGCCGGCCGCGGCCCGGCCGGCCAGCGCCCCCGGCGCCACCGCGGCGACGGCGGCGGCCGCCAGGAACTCCCTCCTCCGGAGCCCGCGCCCCCCGTCCGTCCCCGCTGCCTCGTCGCGTCGCATGGCCCTTCCCCCGTCTCGTCGTGCGCCGGCGGACCGACGCTAGCCCCAGCCGGCGTGCATCCGGCCACGATCTGGGGGCCCCTCGCCGCGCTCCGGGACGGGATCGGGGGCGCGGAGCGGGAAACGCGCCCCGGGACGGCCGGGGGGCGGGGTCGCGCGTTCGGGTGACGACATCGCCCCATCGGGCGAGGCCGCCGGGCGGCGTGGCGACCGGGCACCCCCGTACGCTTGGCGGCGTCGCCACCCTGTCCGGGGAGCCGTGGACCAGACCGCACCGCGCACCTCGGCGGGGACCCACGTGCTCCTCGCCGTGCCGACCTTCGGCTTCGCCCTCGCGGCGACGACCGTGGGGACCTACCTGCCGGTCATCGTCGCCGACAGCGCCGGATCGCCCACGGCCATCGCCGCGCTGATCGCGGTGGAGGGCGTCCTCGCCCTGTTCCTGCCGGTCCTGATCGGCGCGCGCTCGGACCGCGTGGTCACCCCCATCGGCGGGCGGCTGCCGTTCGTGCTGGGCGGCGTGCCGGTGATGGCGGTGGCGCTCGTCCTGCTGGGCTTCCAGCACGCCCTCGGCCCCGCCCTGGCGATCGTGATCGTGCTGTTCGGGGCCTACTACGTCGCCTACGAGCCCTACCGCACCCTCTACCCCGACCTGGTCCCCGACCGCGACGCGGGCCGCTCCCAGAGCGCCCAGGCCGTCGCCCGGGGCGTCGGCACCGCGCTCGCGCTGGTGGGCGGGGGCCTGCTGCTGGCCATCGCCGAGCCGGTCCCGTTCGTCACGGCCGCGGGCCTGATGCTCGCGACGACCGGGGTCTTCATCTGGGCCCTGCTGCGCCGCGACGGGCCGCCCCTGCAGCAGGAGCCCTCCGACGCGATGGGCGCCGTCGACGCCTTCCGGGCGGTGCGGCGCCTGCTCGCCGCGCGGCCCGACCTGCGGGCGTTCTTCGCGGCGAACGCCCTCTGGGAGGCCGCCCTCGGCGCGATCCGGACGTTCGTGGTGCTGTGGGTCACCGTGGGCCTGGGGCTGAGCCTCGTCGCGACCGCCGGCGTGATCGGGGCGGCGGGGCTCTGCGTGCTGGTCGGCGCCGCCGTGGCCGGGCGGCTCGCCGAGCGCTTCGGCACCCGGAGGGTGGTGCAGGCGACGGCCGTCTCCTACGGCGCGCCGATGGTGGTGCCGTTCCTGTTCGACGAGCCCGCGCTGCTCGTCCCGATGATCCCGGTCATCTCTGCGAGCGCCGGCGTGATGATGGCCCTGCCCTACGCGATGCTCATCCCGATGATGCCGCGCGCCGGCCACGGCCTGCTCACCGGCGTCTACAGCATGAGCCGCGGTGTCGGCATCATCGTCGGCCCGCTGCTGGCGGGCGCGGCGATCGAGGCCCAGCGCGCGCTCGGGACCCCGCTCGGAACGGTCTCCTACTCGGCGCTCTGGCTGGTCGCCGGGCTGCTGCTGCTCGCCAGCGCGCCCCTGCTGGCGGGCGTTCGTACCCGGTCCTCGTAGCGCGGCCGTCCTCGCGAAGGAATAGGCTCGTCCCGCGCGTGCCACCGGACCCGGCCGCGCGAACGGAAGGGGTGGATGTGAGCGAGCTGGACGACCTGGGCCCGATCGACCTCGTGGTCATCGGCTACCCGGCGGGTGCGCCGATGACGGGCGAAGCCGTGCCGATCCTGCTGGACCTGGTGGAGCGCGGCGTGGTGCGGGTGCTGGACGCGACCTTCGTCGTGAAGAACGAGGACGGCACCTTCGACGGCCTGGCCGTCGGCGAGATGGACGCCGAGCGCATCGGCGGCTTCGTCGTCTTCGAGGGCGCGGGGTCGGGCCTCGTCGGCGACGAGGACCTCGCCCGGATCGCCGAGGAGATGCAACCCGGCGACGCCGCCGCCGTGATCCTCTACGAGAACCGCTGGGCCGCGCCGTTCGCGGCGGCCGTCCGGCGCAGCGGGGGACGACTGATCGCCAGCGAGCGCATCGGCGTCCAGGACCTGATCGACGCCCTCGACGAGCTCGAGGGCTCCGAGGCCTAGGAGGAGGACGAGATGGGGCTCATGCGCATGGCGGCCCGTACCGCCGTCATCTCCGGCACCGCGACGGCCGTCTCCGGCCGCGTGGCCCGCCGCCAGCAGGGACGGTGGGCGGAGCAGGACGCCCAGGCCGCGGCCGCCGCGCCGCCGCCGGCCCCGGCTCCCGCTGCCGCGGCTCCCGCCGCCGACGCGGACTACATGGCCGAGCTGCAGCAGCTCGCGAGGCTCCGCGACGCGGGCGTCCTGACCGAAGAGGAGTTCGCGGCGAAGAAGCGCCAGCTGCTGGGGATCTGAGGCCCCCGGCCATGACGATGAGCGAGGTCCTCACCCCCGGCCGGCGCCGGGTGCTGGCCTGGGTGTGCCTCGGGCTGGCCCTCCTGCTGCTGCTCGTCGGCTCGCTGACGGTGTGGGTGAAGCGGCAGGCGCTCGACACCGACAACTGGGTCGACGTCAGCTCTCAGCTGCTCGAGGACGAGGAGGTCCGGGCGGTCGCGTCCACCGTCATGGTGGACGCCCTCTTCAGCGGCCCGAACCTGGAGCAGCGGGTCGAGGCGCTGCTCCCCGAGGACCTGAAGGGCCTGGCGGGCCCGGCGGTGGGCCTGCTGCGCGAGGCGGCCGTGCCGGCGGCGGACCGCCTGCTCGCCGACCCGCGCACCCAGGAGCTCTGGCGGGAGGCCAACCGGCGCGCCCACGAGCAGCTCATCGCCGTCCTGGACGGCGTCGACGACGGGGTCCTCACCACCAGCGGCGGCGACGTGGTGCTGAACCTGCAGCCGCTCGTGGAACGCCTCGGCGCCCGTGTCGGGCTCCAGCCCGTCCTCGAGGACGGCGCGGGGACGGTGGTCATCCTGAGCAGCGACCGCCTGGAGGGCGCCCAGGACGCCGTGCGCGCCATCCGCACCATGTCCGTGCTCGTGCTGATCGGCGTGCTGGTGCTCATCGTGCTCGCCGTCTGGCTCGCCGAGGGCTTCCGCCGCCAGATGCTGCTCGTGCTGGGCGCCGGCGTGACCATCATCGGCGGCATCCTGCTCGTGGTGCGCCGCGTGGCGGGCGACATCCTGGTGGACGCGCTCACGGACCCCACGACCCGGGACGCGGGGCAGGCCGTCTGGCTCATCGGCACCGGGCTGCTGCACGACCTGGCGCTGGCGCTCCTGACCTACGGCATCATCCTGCTCATCGGCGCCTGGCTTGCCGGCCCGTCCGCCTGGGCCGTCGCGGTCCGCCGCCGGCTGGCGCCGGTGATGCGCGACCGGGTGTGGTGGGTCTACGGCGTGGTCGCCGTCCTGTTCCTGGCCGCCCTCGCGTGGGGCCCCGTGTCCGGCGACCGCCGGCTGCTCGGGGTGCTCGTGCTCGCGGCCCTGGTGGTGGCCGGCGTGGAGGTGCTGCGCCGGCAGATCGTGAGGGAGTCCGCGGCCGAGGCCGCGCCCTCCCCGCGCGCCTGACCCGAACCGACAAACGAACGGAGGTGCCCGTTGGACGACTTCGGCCTGCTCGACCTCATCTGGACCGTGATCGTGATCTACGCGCTCATCTTCCTGCTGATGACGCTGTTCTCGATCGTGGTCGACCTCTTCCGCGATCATGAGCTCTCCGGCTGGGCGAAGGCCGGCTGGATCATCTTCCTGCTCGTGCTGCCGATCATCGGCATCCTCGTGTACCTGATCGCGCGCGGGAAGGGCATGGCGATCCGCGCCGCCAAGCAGCAGGAGAAGGCCAGGGCCGAGTTCGACACCTACGTGAAGGACGTGGCGGGAGCGGGGGGACCGGCCCAGGAGATCGCCGCGGCCAAGTCGCTGCTCGACACGGGCGCGATCACCCAGGAGGAGTTCGACGCGCTGAAGGCCAAGGCCCTGGCGTAGCGGTGCTGATCCCGCGCCCACGCCGTGGGCGCGGGATCACGCCTGGGGGCCGCCCCGGCGGCGGGCGATGAGGTCGCCCCACAACATCGCGAGGGCCGCGCCCGCGAAGGGCATCGTCGCGACGTAGACCGCCGACGAGACGCCGTTGACGGCGCCGAGCGGCAGGCTCGTGAGGAACAGCAGGGCGATCCCGACGATCGGCCCGCTGACCGCCGCAACGCCGTTCACGAGCAGCGACACGCGGGCCGAGCGCCACCAGTGGCCGCGGGTGAGGTCGGCGCTGCGGCGCAGGGCGTCCCGGGGCCGCAGCCCCTCGATGGCGCACGCCGGCAGGCAGACGGCCCAGCGGCCGAGCCGCTCGATCGCCCAGGGGATGCCGATGATCGTGAAGGCCAGGCCGAAGACCGCGAGCGTCGCGAGGCCTATGGTCCCGAGCAGCGCGAGGGCCCGGCGCAGCATGAGGCGGAGGGCGCGGAGCGGGCCGTGGGGCCGTCCGGCGTCGGCCGCGTCGAGGGCGGCGGCCACCCCGCCGACCACCAGGGACGTGGCGAGGACGTGGCCGGCGCCGGCGACGAGCAGCGCGAAGGCCACCGAGACGAGGGAGTCGTTGCCCGCGACGGACACGAGGTCCCCCGCCGGCGTGTACTGCACGACCACGTGCTGGGCCGCGATCTCGACCGCCGCCGCGGGGAGGAACACCACCCCCATCGTCAGCATCGTCCGGAGGTGGCTGCGGTAGGCGCCCCAGGCGGCGCGGAGCACCTGGCCGGAGGTGCGGACCCTCCGCAGCGGCCGCGGGATGCGCGGCGACCACGCCGTCGAGCGGACGGCGAGGCCGCCCGTGCTGACGACGCCGAGCACGATCAGCATCAGCACCCAGGGGTTCGAGACGAACGTGTAGATCCGGCCGCCGAGGGCGACGGTGCTGCAGAAGGCGCCGGTGGCGGTCGGCCCCAGGGTCGCGGCGTTGGGGACGGCGAACGAGGACTCCCGCAGCGAGTCCTGCCAGGACATGGGCTCGGTCCACTCGTCCTTGGTCCGCGGCCCCGGGGGCGCGTCGTACGGCGCGGGCTGGAACTCGCCCCACCGGCCCTCGAACAGCAGCCAGGCGTCGGGGTCGTCCGGCGACGGGTTGGACGACAGCAGCCGCGCCTCGGTGGGCAGGCGGGTGGAGGGCCCCTCGGTGCTGTCGCAGCCGAAGCCCTCGTCGGCGCTGCGCCCGAGGTAGAGGTTGCTCGAGTAGAAGTTGGCGTGGGAGCCGGCGGCCGCGTAGACGAGGGGACGGTCGCCCTCCTTCTCGAGCTTGGGGTCGTCCCAGGCGGCGCGCTCTCCCCCGGAGTGCTGCGAGTAGCCGACCTCCACGGGCTGCTCCCCCAGCGCCTCCTCGGGCGTGGAGGCGTTGAAGACGAGCTGGATGAACTCCCAGTCGCCCTCGTGGGTGTTGACGTAGTCGTCGAAGTACCAGAAGAACCAGTACTGGAGGGCGAGCCTCCCCGGCACGAGCGCCTCGGTGGCGATGTGCGCGTAGGCGACGTCCGGCTCGTCCGCGCCGAAGCGCTGGAAGTCCTGCTCGAACTGGCACTTCGGCCGGCGCGGGTTGCCGGGGAAGTCGAGCGACGTCTCGGGGCCGAGCCCGGCGATGTCCGCCACCTCGGGCCCGTTCATGATGACCTGCCCGTCGCCGTCCAGCAGCCGGATCTCGGGCTTGCCGAGGACCGTCTTGACCGGCACCGGCCGGTAGGCCTCGCCGTCCTTGTCGCAGGCCTCCTCCTGGTCCTTCACGACCACGATGGGCGCGTAGCGGTCGGCGAGCTCCTGCGCCGCCGAGGCGCGCGCGGGGTCGTCCTGGGCCGCGGCGGGACGCGCGGCGACGAGCGCCGCCACCAGCGCGAGCGCGACGAGCAGGAGGACGGCGCCGGGCGCGCGCCTGAGGGCGGATCCGGTCGCCATCGGCCGACAGCATGCCGACCGCGGGGACCGCGGCGCAACGGCGGGGGCGGGCGCCGTGCCCGCCCCCGCCGCCGGGGTCACGGTTGGATCGTGTAGAGCGTGCCCACGCCGTCGGTGACGTAGACGAGCCCGCCGCCGACCGTCACGCACTGCACGCCGCCGGGGGTGCCGGTGGTGGGCAGGGTGCCGGAGGCCACGGTGGTGAGGTCCGCCTGGCTGTACCGGTAGAGCCTCGCCGGCGTGCCGTCGGCCGGGTCGGCGAGGTCCGCCACCCACACCGCGCCGGCGCCGGCCGCGGTGCAGTTGATGCCGATGTTCAGCGACGCGCTCACGTTCGGGACCAGGCCGCCGGTCGGCGACACCTTGTGCACGCTGCCGTCGTCGTTCGGGGTCGCGAGCGACAGCCACAGGTAGCTCGACCCGTAGGTCAGCCACGCCGACTGGGCCACGCCTCCGGTGGCGGCGCTGATCGGAAGCGTCGCCTTCACCGACAGGTCCGACGGGCTGCGCTTCTGGATCGACGCCTGGTTGGGCGTGACCATCCAGAGGGCGCTGTCGGCGGCGACGAAGGCGAACGGCGCCGGCCACTGCTTGACCGACACCTGGCGCGTGGTCGGATCGATGCGCGCGAGGTTCTTCCACGTCTTCACGCCGGCGGCCCAGACGTAGCCGGACCCGATACCGAGCGTGTTCGCACCGTTCTGCCCGGAGGCCGACCCCTGGTCCGAGGTCGTCCCGAGGTTGATGACGACGGTCTTGCCGACCTTCGCCCCGGCCGTGTTCAGCGTGTAGATCGTGGCCTGGGTCTTCGTCGAGGTGAGGACCCAGATCAGGTTGTAGCCGGCACGGATGTCACGCGGGTTCGGTCCCAGCTTGACCGTCTTCACGGCCCGCGTCGTGGCGTCGACCCGGCTCACGCTGCCGTCGCCGTTGAGGGTCCAGGTCGCCCCGTAGCCGTAGGTCAGCCTGCCGGGCTTCTCCCCCACCGCCGTCGCGGCGACCACGTTGAAGGGCGACGTCGTCGCCTGGTCCTCCCGGGCGCCCGCGCCGTTGCCGGTCGCCGCGGCGGCGAGGATCGCGGCGGCACCCGCGACCACTCCCACGGCCAGCAGCCGTCGTGCCGAGACCATCGTCCACCCCCTGGGTTCCGGTCCGGAATATGTGCGGGGCGACCGTCTCACCACCGTGCGGTTCCGCACAAGCCCCGGCAGATCCGGGGACGCGCGTGCACCTGGACGGACGGCGGGTGGTTCTCGCCGAAGGCGCCGGTAGGGTCGTCGTCGTGGCGGACGTCGTCATCGGGGAGGACGGCTGTGAGGGGTGATCCCGAGGTCAACCTCCTGGTGCGCCGCGGGGAAGGCGCCTGGGCGAGCCCCGCCGTCTCGGCGTATGGCAACGAGGCACAACTCCGGGATCTGCTCGCACTGCAGCCGAGCCTGCTGCCCGGTCTCGGTCCCGGTGCGACGGCGGTGACCGAGCTGACGATCCCGGGTGCCGGATCGGTGGACGTGGCCGCCGTGGACGGCGAGGGCGCGGTATGCCTCGTCGAGTGCAAGCTCGCGTCCAACCCGGAGATCCGCCGGCAGGTCGTCGGCCAGGTGCTCGCATACGCCTCCGGTCTCTGGAAGGTGTCGCTGGAGGAGTTCGAGGCGACGTGGGCCCGGCGGTCGGGCAGGAGCCTCGCCGCGACCGTTCTCGGGGACGACCACGACGACGCGCGCGGCCAGGTGCTCCGGGATGGCGTCGGGACCGCGCTGTCGGACGGCCGCTTCGTGCTCGTCCTCGCCGTTGACGTCATCACGGCGGAGCTCCGTCGCATCGTCGAGTACCTGAACGCCCACACGGTCGACGAGGTCTCGGTGCTCGCCCTCGAGATCCGCTACGCCATGGACGGCGACACGGAGATGATCATCCCGCGCGTCTTCGGCGCGGAGCTCGCGGAGTCGCCGACACGGGTGCGGCCCACGCGGCGATGGACGGAGGAGGACGTCATCCGGGGTTTCGCGGAGGCGGGAGACGGCTGCCGCCAGGTGGCGCAACGTCTCATCGACCACTACCGCGACCGGGTCGCGCTGCTCTACTTCGGGGTGGGACGACGGCCGTCGCTCACCTTCGTCTTCGAGACCCAGGCGGGTCGCACCCAGCCGTTGAGCCTCTGGGCGACGGACCCCCCGAGCTTCTCGCCCAACTTCGAGTACACCTCGCTCTTCCCGGCCGACGTGCGGCGCCGGTTCGTCGATGCCGTCGCCGTGATCGACGGCACGCGCATCGACGCCGACGCGGTCGCGCAGGCCGGCTTCGCCAAGCGTCCGGGCATTCCCGTCCCCGGCGTGTTGGACCAGCCCGGAGCCGTCGAGGGATTGATCGCCGCCCTCGACGGCCTGCTCGACTCGGCCCGCATCTCCTGATCGACGCCGAGAAGGCCATCGGGACGCCCGGATTCGAACCGGGGACCCCCGCCACCCAAAGGCGGTGCGCTACCAGGCTGCGCCACGTCCCGCGGGGGCCAGCGTAGCCGAGCCCCGGACCGCGGGTCAGGCCCTGGCGCCCGCCGCGCGCTCCAGACGCGATTGGAGCGCCGCCCACCCGGGCCCAGCGGCCGGGACCTCGGCACGGCAGACGGCGATGGCGCGGGCGGCGCTCGCCATCCACTCGCGGATGGGTGGATGGTGGTCGACGAAGTCCGGGCTCTGGAGCTCGGCGTCGGGATCGGCCGCGGCGACGCGGATCATCCGCGCGTAGGCACGACGCGTCGCCGGCGCGAGCGGGCGTGCGACGTTGCCGCACAGCTGCGGGGAGAACAGCTGCCCACGGGCGAGGCCCCGGAAGATCGCCTCCGCATCGGCGTCCGGGACCCGGGGAGGGGCGTCGTCACCGCACCCGCCGGCAACGAGGCATCCCGCCACGGCGGCCGCCGCAGCACACCGTCGCAGGAGCGGATGGCCGGGCACGGCGACGACGGTAGCGGGACGCCCGGATTCGACCACGAAGCGCGCCCAGCGGAGGTGCGCCCCGTCGCGCGAGGTCCACTTGGCCCCCGACCCGAGGTCCGACCGGCCGCCTCCCGCGGATGCGGGGGGCGGCCGGCGATTCAGGTTGCGGTTGCCTCGGCTCCGCCCTCGTCCTCGTCCGCCTCGGTCGCGGCGGCGATCTCAGCCGCGGCGAGGAGGGTCTCGAAGGACGGGGTGACGGGCTCGCGGGCGTGGCGCTGCTCGGCGGCAACGCCCTCCTCGACCGGGATCGGCGTGGCGGCGGTGCCGAACGGGTGGCGGAAGCACCAGGCGACGATCGCGTCGGCGGTGGCGGCCGTGATCTCGTCGAAGTCCACGCCCAGCATCCAGCGGGGCTCGCCGTCCTCGGCGCCGGAGGCGTCGGGGGTGGCGGTGTCGCGGGAGACGGTGGCGACGCGGCCGGTCACCTCGATGGGACCGTCCTCCAGCAGCAGCACCAGGCGCAGGGGCTCGCCGGCGACGCGCTCCTCGCCCACGGCGACGCGGGCGCCGTGACGGCTCAGGTCCGCGAGGCGGCCCGGGCGCTCCGGGGCCTCGTCGTCCCCTGCGGCGTACGCCACGTGGACGGCGACCGGGAAGCGGTGCGAGCGGCGCCGGTGGTGCACGCCGCGGGCCCAGACGTAGACCGAGGTGATCAGGGCGATGTTCACGAGCGCCCAGACCGTGGTCATGGTCGAGGCCCCCGCCGAGAGGCGGCCCGGCAGGTCGAAGAGCTGGGCCACGGTCTGGTAGCCGACGGCGAGGACCGTGAGGGTCGCGATCGCGAGCGGGACGCGCAGCACGCGGGCCACGGGGGACCCCTCGGCGCGCGCGCCCTTCGGGGTCACCTTGAAGCCGGCGCCCCTGCCGCGGGGCAGGGCGGCCATCGCGCGGAGGTAGGCCTCCATGCGGACGATGGAGTACCGCTCCGACTCGATCACCCGGTACTGGCCGCGCGTCAGGGCCTTGCAGGCGACCGGCACGAGGATGAGCTGCGGGATGAAGACCGCCAGGTAGAGGAGCGGCGGCGCGTTGAGCGGCACGGCGCCGGTCGCCAGGACAAGGCCGGGGACCATCATGGAGACGAGCCGCTGGGGGCCCTCCATGAAGTGGAGGCAGCTCGCGCTGTACTCGACGCGCTGGCGCCAGGTGAGGCCGCGGCGGAACATCGGCGGGTCGAGCCGGAGCATCTGCAGGGAGCCGCGGGCCCACCGGCCGCGCTGCACCACGAACGCGCTGATCTCCTCCGGCGCCAGGCCGAGCGCCATCACCTCGTGGTGGTACGCCACCCGCCAGCCGCGGGCGTTCAGCCGCATGCTGGTGTGGGCGTCCTCCACGACGGTGTCCGTCGCCACGCCGCCCAGCTCGACGAGGGCCTCGCGGCGGATCACCGAGGGGCAGCCGCACCAGAAGGCCGCGCCGTGCCGGTCCTTGCCGCGCAGGATCTCGTCGAAGAACAGGCTCTGCTCGTTGCGCATCGGGTCGTCGCCGGCCTTGGCGCGCGGGTGCCCGAAACCGCGGTTGTAGAACGCCTGGGGCGACTGGACGATCGCCACCTTCTCGTCGGCCATGTGTCCGAGCATCCGCTCCAGCAGCTCCGGCCGCGGCACGTGGTCCGCGTCCAGGGTCACCAGGAACTCCGCGTCCACGTGGCCGAGGGCGTGGTTGATGTTCCCCGCCTTCGCGTGCAGCCGCGGCGCCGGCCGCGACAGGTAGCGGGCGCCCAGCTCCTCGCACATCTCGCGCACCCACTCGCGGCCGCCGTCGTCCATCACCACGACCTCGTGGGGGACGTCGTGCCGGATCGCGAGCGCGCCGACGACCGTCGGGCGCAGCACGTCCTCCTGCTCGTCGAAGGTCGCGATCAGGACCGCGACGTCGCGGCCCGGCAGGGGGGCCGGCACACCGCGGTCGGTCACGCGCCAGCAGGAGAAGGCGATCAGGAAGAGGTTGGCGATCGCGTAGGTCTCGACGACGACCAGGGGGAGCGCGATCCACGGCGACGCGCCGTCGATGGTCCAGCCCCAGCGCCACACGAGGTACGCGACGGAGGCGGCGAGGCCGATGCAGGTGACGACCTGGAGCCACCGCGACGCCGGCGCGAGGGGAGGACGGTCCGAGCGGGCGTCCGTCGTCGCGTGGTCGCTGGTGAGCTCGGGCATCCGTGCCATCCCTGATCGTCCCCCGGTTGCGCCGGGGGGGCCGCGCCTATGTCATCGGCCTCCGGGCCCGCGACTTGCGGGTCCGGGCCGGAGCCGATCCAGGCTCAGTGCCCGGCGATCTGGGCGCGGCGCGCCAGGTCGAGCGCGTACTCCGGCCACCAGGTGCCGGCCGGCGGGCCGCCGTTGCAGGTGCCGTCCGACTCACCGGGGCGCTTCACCCACAGGAACGCGTCGATGAGCGGGTCGCCCGTGTCGGTGGTGGGCGCGGCGCCCAGGGCGCGGCCCGGCGGGTTGCACCACGCCCCCGAGGGGTCCGGCCCGTTGCCGTTGCGGCTCGTGTCCACCACGAAGTGGCTGCGGCCCGTGCGGCGCGACACCGCCCGCCCGTACCGGGCGACGCGCGCGGTCGTCTCGAACGACGACACGTTGAGGGCGAACCCGCGGGCGCGGGTGACGCCGGCCGCGCGCAGGCGGCGGGCCATCGCCCGCGCCGAGACCCAGCCCGGGTTGCCCGCGTCGATGTAGACGGCGGTGCCGCCGCCGCGGGTGAGCAGGTCGACCGCGGCGGCCATGAGCGCGGTGCGCTCGGCGCGGGCCCGCCGGGGCAGGCAGGCGAGCCCCGCCAGCGCGTCCGGCTCCAGCACGACCGTGGCGGGACCCGGCCCGATGCCGGCCGCCACCCGCTCGATCCACCGCAGGTAGGCCGGGCCGTCGGGGGCGCCGCCGCCCGAGTGCTGGCCGCAGTCGCGGTCGGGGATGTTGTAGATGACGAGTACCGGGACGGTGCCGCCGGCGCGCGCCGCGCGCATCCGCCGCGCCACCACCGCCCGGACGTCGCGGTGCCACTCGCCGAGCCAGAGCCCCTGGGGCTGGCCCGCGATCCAGCGCACGAGGTCCGCGTCGCCGGGCCGCGAGCCCTGCCACGCGTCCGCCTGGCGGGCGGCGAAGCCCGTCGGCTCGAGGTAGAGGGCCCGTCGCGCGAGCGGGTTCACGGCCCGCGCCGCGGCCCGGCTCCTACGGACGACGCGCACGCCCGCACCCCCGGTCACCGCGCCCTGCCGCGCCGTCTCGGACGCCGTCGCAGCGGCCGCAGGCGCGGCACCCGCGGAGGCAGTGAGGCACGCCAGCAGCGCCGTCAGGGCCGCGGCGAGCAGGCCGCACAGCGGGGCGAGGCGCCGCAGGGGACGCTGGCGGGGCGGAGTGGGCATCGGGCTCGGAGCGCACCTGGCGCCTCTATCGGCACCACGCGCGACGACTCAAGCCTATGGAAAGCTCACAGTCCACGTCGCTCAACCGGGATGCGCCGCGTGCCGATCCCGACGGCGTGGGACGCTCCCCCTGGCGCAGACGCCTGCTCGGCGGCGGCCTCGCGATCGTGATCGCGGCGGTCGTCGGCGCCGTGCTGGCGGTGCCGTTCATCACGGAGCGGGCCTCGCCGGAGGCGGGCGCCGCCATCACCCCCGCCGTCACCACCGACACGCTCACGACGCCGGTCCCCGACCCGGAGCGCGACGAGGAGGAGCCCCGGCACAAGCTCGTCCCGCCGGCCCGCGGCGTGTACCTGGGCGTCTCGAACCACGAGCTCGTGAGCGAGGACGGCGCCGTCCGCCGCTGGGAGCGCGCCAACGGCGTCGCGCCGGCCATCGTCAACTGGTACCAGCAGTGGCTGAGCGGCGAGCGGCGCTTCCGCCCCGAGTGGGCCCGCCGGGTCGCCCGCGCCGGGGCGGTCCCGATGATCACCTGGGAGCCGTGGAGCGCCCCGCTCGGCGAGCGGCACACGCCCATCCAGCCGGGCATCTCCCTCGCCCGCATCGCCGCCGGCGACCACGACGCCTATGTCCGGGCCTGGGCGCGGGACGTCGCGGCCTACGGCCAGCCGGTGCTCATCCGCCTGATGCACGAGATGAACGGCAGCTGGTACCCGTGGGGCGTCCACACGAACGGCAACACCCCGGCCGACTACGTCGCCGCGTGGCGCCACGTGCACCGCGTCTTCGCCAAGGCCGGCGCGGACAACGTGAGCTGGGTGTGGTCGATCAACAACCTCGAGCGCATCGAGGGCGAGGACCACGACATCGCCGCCTACTACCCCGGCGGCCGGTTCGTCGACTGGGTCTCCACCAGCGGCTTCAACTGGGGCTACGCCTACTCCTGGAGCTCCTGGCGCACCGCCGACCCGCTCTACCGCGACACCTACGAGGCGCTCACCGCGTTCGACAAGCCGATCATGATCTCCGAGATCGGCACGACCGACATCGGCGGCAACGCGCGGGTGTGGATCCGCCAGACGTTCCAGCGCCTCCGTGCGGGCTACCCGAGGCTGCGGGCGGTGCTCTGGTACGACGACATCGACGGCGCCGGCCTCGACTTCACCCTCACCGGCCAGCGCGCCGGGGCGCTCTCGCAGCCGGGGGCCCTCGGGACGCGCTGGCTGCAGGAGCCTCGCTTCGAGGTCGTCGGGTAGACGCAGGGTCCGGGCGCTGGCCCGGCGGTGCGGGGGCGTGAGAACATGGAGGGCCGCGACGAAGGGGACGTGGCCATGGACCTGATCGCGCCGACCAACGCCGAGGCCGTCGAGGCCTGGAGCGGGGTCCTGTTCGAGCGCTGGGTGGAGCACCGCGAGGTGCTGGCCGTGTCGATCCAGCCGGTCTCCGACGAGGCCTTCGCCATCTGCCGGCCGGCGCCGGGGGAGCGCGTGCTCGACGTGGGGTGCGGCCTCGGGGAGACGACGCGCCAGCTCGCCGGGCTCGTCGGCCCGGACGGCTCGGTGACCGGCATCGACGCGGGTGAGGGGTTCATCGAGCAGGCGCGCGACGAGGCCCGGGAGGCCGGCGTCGCGAACGCCGCGTACGAGGTCGGCGACGTGCAGGTGGCCGACATGGGCGAGGGCTACGACCTCGCATTCTCGCGCTTCGGCACCATGTTCTTCGCGAGCCCGGTGGCGGCGCTGCGCAACGTGCGCCGCTCCCTGAAGCCGGGCGGCCGCCTGTGCATGGTGGTCTGGCGCCGCAAGCTCGACAACGACTGGCTCCACCGCGGCGAGCTGGTGGTGAAGCGGCACCTGGAGCGGCCCGAGGAGACCGACCAGCCCACCTGCGGGCCGGGGCCGTTCTCGATGGCCGACGCCGACACCACCACGGACATCGTCACCTACGCCGGCTTCGAGCGGATCGACGCCCGCCGGTTCGACTTCGACTACCGCATGGGGGCGACGCTCGACCAGGCCCTGGCCGTGGTCATGGCCCTCGGGCCGGCCGGGGAGCTCATCCGTCTCGCCGGGGCCCAGGCGGAGGCCCTGCGCCCCGTCCTCGAGGCCGAGCTGCGCGAGGCCTACGCGGACCTGGTGCGCGACGACGGCGAGGTCTGGTCGCGCGCGTCGGTCTGGGTCGTCAGCGCCGTCGCCCCGGGCGGGTAGCGCGGACTAGAAGAAGCGGACGCCCCGGGTCACGACCCGGGCGGGCGGCCCCTGGTTGCCGCGGGCGTTGCCCTTGCGGACCGCCACGAGGATGCCGGCGGGGGCCCGCGGGTTGAACGTCTTCGCCCGGAACGGGACGCGCACGCAGACGTACTTCGTCCCGGGGGCCGTGAACGCGACGATGCGCTGGCCGAACAGGCGCCGGCTCTTCGGGCCGGAGTAGATCTGGACCAGCACGCGCGCCGGCTCGGTGACCGCGACCTTCACGTTCACGCACTTGGACCTCCGCAGCTTCCCGATCGAGATCCGCCGCGGCGCGGTGATCGTCGCCGGCCCGTTCCGGATGGTGCGCGGGTTCTCGATGATCGTCGCGGGGTCCTGGACGTAGGTGGTCCAGAGCGAGGCGCGCGGAGCAGTCGTCACGACCGTCCCGGCCAGGACGAGGTCCGTGCCGACCACCACCGAGTCGAGGTTGCGGTCGTCCACGAACGCCGCGCCCGCGGGCCGGCCGAGATCCTGCACGGTGCCGCCCGCGCCCCGCGCGTTGCCGAGCTTGGCGGCGTAGAAGCCGCGGGTGGTGCCGAGGTCGTACCACGCGACCCACAGGCGCCCGTCCGCCCGGTACGCCGCGGTCAGCGGGAGCCCCAGGCTCAGGTTCCGCGCGCCGCCGATGTTCGTCGGCGCGGCCTCGCCCGGAGCCCAGGAGGCCAGCCGCAGCGGCGCCGTCGGGGCGGCCTGGGCGCCGTAGACGATGCGGCAGGCGGAGGCGCTGCAGGCGAGCGCCAGGTGGAAGCCGTTGTTGGCGGGCGACTGGCTCTGCGGCACGAGGGCCGGGGCGCCCACCGGCGCGCCCGTGGCCGGGTCGATCTGGAGCATGAAGATGCCGATGTTGCCGCTGGCGTTGGAGTACCACGCCAGCCACACGCGGCCCGTGCCGTCCTGCCCCACCGCCGGGTTGTAGCCCGCCGGCCCGCCCAGGAGCTCCTGGATCTCGAAGCCCTCGCCGGGCGTGGAGTCACGGAAGGTCCGGACGGAGCCGTTCATCATGTTGGCGACGATCACGCCCCCGCCGGAGAGGGCGACCGCGTCGATGGGACCGGTGAGCTGGTCGGCGATCTGCGTCGCGGGGCCGCCCGGCGCGCCCTCGGTGAGCGGCGGGGTCTGGTACGTGCGCGACTGCCCGGCGATGACGCCGCTCGTGATGACGTGGAGCCCGGTGGGCGCCACGATCAGCCCCGGCCGCGCCGAGATGTTGGTGTACCCGCCGGCCGCCGTCGCGGTAGGCCCGGCGCCGGCCAGCGAGGCCGCCGGCGTGGGCGCCCAGCCGCGGAAGGCGACCGCGCCCGCGAGGTCGCTGCCCGACCCGCTGGGCCAGGCGGCCACCACGCGCCCGCCGTTGACGACGAGGGCCGCCTGGTCGATGCCGCTGACGTCGTCGCCCGACACCTTGGCCCAGCCCGCGCCGAGGGCGGCCGGGGCGGCGACCATGACCACCGCGAGGGCGGCCGCCAGGGTGGCGAGGCGTCTCACGGCGCGACCCTCCCACACATGGGGGGCCGCGCACCACCCATCCGCGCGGATCGGGCGGATCAGCCCGCCGGGCGGACCCCCTCGGGGGCGTCGTGGCCGGCGAGGAGGGCGTCGGGGTCCGCCGGCGGGTCGTTGCGGGTGGCCCAGAGGGACGCGAGCACCGAGGTCCCCAGCACCACGACGACGGCGCCGAGCGTGATGTAGACGGGCGGGTGCCAGACGTCGCTGAGGAGCATCTTCACGCCCACCAGCCCGAGCACGATCGCCAGGCCGTAGTTGAGGTAGCGGAACCGGGTCAGCATCCCGACGATCACGAAGTACATGGCCCGCAGGCCCATGAGGGCGAACACGTTGGCGGCGAGCACGATGAACGCCTCGTCGGTGACCGCGAAGATCGCGGGGATCGAGTCGATCGCGAACACCACGTCGGTGCTCGCGACGACCAGCAGCACCGCGAACACCGGGGTGGCGAGGCGCCGTCCGGCCTCGTGGATGAACACCCGGTTGCCGTGGTACTCGTGGGTGCTCGGCACGAAGCGGTTCACCAGCAGCAGCAGCTTGTTCTTGCTCGGGTCGACGTGCTCGCCGGTGGAGCGCGCGAGCCGGTAGGCCGTGAACACCAGGAACGCGCCGAAGATGTAGATGACCCAGTGGGCCGCGCCGAGGGCCACGGCGCCGATCGCGATGAAGATGCCGCGGAACACCAGCGCCCCGAGCACCCCCAGCAGCAGCACCCGCGGCTGCACCTCCGCCGGCACCGCGAAGTAGGCGAAGATGACCGCGAAGACGAAGAGGTTGTCGATCGAGAGCGACCACTCGATCAGGTAGCCGGAGAGGTACTCCCCGGCGGCGGTGCCGCCCTGGGTGGCTCCCATGATCCCGGCGAACGACAGGCCGAGGGCGATCCAGCAGACGCTCCAGATCGCCGCCGTCTTGACCGGGACGGCCCGGTTGCCGCGCCCGAAGACCAGCAGGTCGATGGTCGCCAGCACGGGGACGGCGGCGATGAGCGCGATCCATGCCCAGAGGGGCGGTTCCAAAGGGTGTTCTCCTCGACGCGGACGGGCCGGGCGCCGAAGGTCTCTCCCACCCCGGCGCGACGGCCGTGGCCGGCGCCCCCGGGCCGGTCACGGCCGTACTGACGAGGGCGCCGTCGCGGGATACTCCCCTGCGGACGCGCGGATGTTAGCGCGTCGTCTCGCTAGCGCTTGCGGGTGCCCCTCCGGGTGGGCTTCGACGCCGGATAGCGCAGCGCGATCGCGGCCTCCGGGCCGGGGGCGCGGAACGTGATGCTCTCCTCCAGGTAGAGGGTCACGGTGGCCGCGTCGTGGGAGAGGTAGCCGATCGAGAGGTCTTGCCCCACCACGAGCTCGAAGTCGCCACCGCGCAGGCTCATCACCACGGCGCCCTCGACGGCCGGCGCCCAGAGCACGGGCCCCTCGGCGATGAGGCGCAGGTGCTGCAGCACCGGGTAGCCGCCGTGCTGGGTCGTCTCGATGACGCCGGCGTAGCAGCGCGGGCCGAGCGCGATGGCGTAGGGGCCCGCGACGCCGGCGCGCTTGAGGCGCTCCACGGCGGTCGCCACGTAGGTCGGGTAGCCCTCGTAGTCGCCGGTGATCTCGACCGGGTCGTGGGTGGAGGTCTCGACGATCCCCCGGACCCCCGCGGCGGCGTACCCGCCGAACACCAGCGAGTCCTCGGCCAGCGCGGCCTTCCGGGCGGCGTCCACCACCGGGTCCCAGTCGGCGTCCGGGGCGCCCCGGGCGACCGAGTCGACCTCGTCCCGGTCGAGCGTGAACGGGGTCCGCAGCTCCACGAGCGGCTGCACCAGGCGCAGCCGTCCCTCGACGCCCTCCGCCGGACCGCCGTCCTCGATGCGGGCGACGCGCCCGAGGCCGAGGGCCTGGCGGTCCCAGCCGTGCGGGCCGTCGAAGTCGACCAGCTTGCGGGCCGTGAGGAAGTGGCTCAGCGCGCGGGTGGCCTCGGCCTGGATCTCCCCCCAGGCGGCCTCGTCGATGGGCGCGAGCTCGCGGTGGAGGTGGTTCACGACCCCACCGTCCCGCGCAGGTCCCCGATGCCCAGCGACCCGTCGCCCGCCGGCGCGCCCTCGCCGCCCCCCTCGCCGTGGCCCTCCGCGGCCTCCTCGGCGGCCAGGATCGAGCCCTCCACGAAGAGGTAGGTCCGCAGGTGCTCGTCGAGCGCCGGGTCGTGGCGGCGCAGCCACTCCAGGCTCATCGCCGCGTGCTCGGTCTCCTCGGCCCGGTTGTGGGCGAGGATCTCCTTCAGCTCGGGATCGCGGGTGGCGTCGACGCGCTGGTCGTACCAGTCCATCGCCTCGAGCTCCTCCATGAGCGAGACGATCGCCCGGTGCCGGTCGAGGGTGGCGGGCTGGATGTCCTCCCGCGCCTCGTGGAGCCCCATGCTCGAATCCGCCACGCCGTCCCTCCTCCGGGCCTACTCGTCGTCCGCGGCGCCCTCGCCGATGCCGCCCGCCAGGGGCACCCTGTCGCCGTCCACGACGAGCGTCGCCGACAGCACCTCCCACTCGTGCGCGAACCGCGCCATCACGAGGTCCACGTGCCCCTCGTCGGCGGGGCCCGAAACCGGGACCATCACGTTGAGCTGGGCCGCGCCGTCGTGACCGCCGCCCTCGTGCTCGGGCTCGCCCACCTGCAAGGGCGACCCGACGGCCCGCTCGACGGCCGGGTGCGCGCCCACGTACCGCGCGGCCACCGTCGTCGCGTCGCCGCCGCGGCGGCGCCAGCCGCGCACCAGGATGACCGCGGCCGCGACGAGGAACACCCACGCCGTGACGCCGGCGATCACCGACAGCGTCTCCTGGGAGCCGTCGACCCGCCGGAAGACGAAAGCCACGACCAGGAAGATCCCGAACAGCCACGCCGCCGTGATCATGAGCTGCCGGTAGGTGCCGGGGCCGAGGTTCACGCCGTCGCCCACTGCTCGGCCAGGCGCCCGAGCGTCGTGCGGTAGCGGGCGAAGGACTCCTCCCGCCCGAGCAGCGCGAGGCTCTCGTAGGTGCCGGTGGAGACCGTGCGGCCCGTGATGGCGATGCGCTGCGGCTCCAGGAAGTCGCGCGCGGCCTCGCCCATGATGTGGAGCTGGTCCTGGAGGGCGTCCTTGATCGCCTCCGCCGTCCACTCCGGGAGCTGCTCCAGCCGCCCGAGCCCGCCCCCGATGACCTGGATCGAGTGCTTCACGTCGCGGGTGAGGACGCCCCAGGCCTCCTCCTCCATCTCGAGGTCGGTGAAGAGCCAGCCGGCGAGGTCGTCGTACTCGGCGAAGGTGCCGATCTTCCGCTTCACGAGGGGGGCGCTCGCGCGCACCAGGGCCTCCGCGCCCGGGCCCTTGCCGTCGAGGTAGCCCGACGCGCGGAGCCAGCCGACGAGGGCCTCCTCGTAGTCGGCGGCGGACATGAGGCGCAGGTGGCGGCCGTTGATGACCTTCAGCTTCTGCATGTCGAAGACGGCCGGGCTCTTCGACACCCGCGCGATCGAGAACTTCTCCACGAGCTCGGCGACCGTGAACATCGTGGTCTTGTCGTCGAAGCTCCAGCCGAGCAGCGCCAGCGCGTTGATCGTGGCCGCCGGGAGGAAGCCCGCGTCCTCCAGGTCCTCCACCGACGCGGCGCCGTGCCGCTTGGAGAGGCGCTTCTTGTCCTCGCCCAGGATGAGCGGGATGTGGGCGTAGGCCGGCGTCTCGGCGCCGAGGGCCCTGATGACCATCATCTGCTTCGGCGTGTTGGAGATGTGGTCCTCGCCGCGCACCACGTGGGTGATGCCCATCTCCATGTCGTCGACCGCGGCGGCCAGGTTGTAGGTGGGCGTGCCGTCGGAGCGGGCGACGATGAAGTCCTCGATCGCGCCGTGGGCGAAGGTGACCGGCCCGCGGACGT
>JBFWPT010000009.1:82044-87026 GCA_050249835.1 Thermoleophilia bacterium | reverse complement strand
CTCGACGCGTGCGCCGACCTGATCTCCGAGGAGGGCTTCGCGGGGGTCACGATCGAGGCCGTCTCGGCCCGGTCGGGCGCGGCCAAGACGACGATCTACCGCCACTGGCCGAGCCGCGCGGCGCTCCTCGTCGAGGCGTTCGGCATCTGCTCGGGCCCGCCGTCGGAGGACCCCGACACGGGCTCCGTGCGCGACGACCTCCGGACCGTGCTCGGCGGCCTCGCGGCGAAGCTGGGCGACCCCGACTGGGCGGCCGCGATGGGCTCCCTGCTGGACGCGGCGGCCCGGGACCCGGAGCTCGAGCGCCTGCACGCCGCGACGATCACCCAGCGGCGCCGGCCGCTCACCGACGCGCTCGCCCGCGGCGTGGAGCGCGGCGAGCTGCCCGCGGACCTCGACGTGGAGGACGCCTCGGCGCTGCTCGCCGGCCCCTTCTTCTACCGCGCCCTAGTCTGCCGCGAGGCGGTCACCCCGGAGTTCGTCGACGTCGTCGTGGACGCCGCCCTGCCGGCCCTCCGCGCGCGGGCGGAGGGCCGGTAGCGCCCGGGGCGCGGGGCCTCAGCCTCAGCCCCCGAAGGAGTCGCCCGGGGAGAGGTCCGGCACGTCCACGCCGGGCCCGACCAGCTCGCGAAGCCGCGCCGGCGTGCCCGGCAGGCCCGGGAAGGTGCCGAAGTGGCCGCACAGCACCTGGGTCGCGCCGAGCAGGCGCACGGCGACCGCGCCCCCCTCGGGGCCCATGGTGTAGAAGTCGCCGATCGGCAGGACGCTCACGTCCGGCTCGTACATGTCGCCGATGAGGGCCATGTCGCCGAAGACGTCCGTGTCGCCCGCCTGGTACACGACCAGGCCGTCCGGGAACCGCAGGATGAAGCCCGCCGCCACGCCGGCGTAGACCATCGAGCCGTCGTCGTGGGTGATCCCGTTCGAGTGGTTCGCCTGCACCATCGTGGCCTGGACGCCCGCCACCTCGACGGTGCCGCCCACGTTGAAGCCGGTCACCTCGGCGCCCTTGCCGCCCAGGTAGACGGCGAGCTCGAACTGGGCGAACGTGGCCGCGCCGCTGCCCTGGATCGCCCGCAGCGCCTCGGTGCCGCCCTCGCCGATGTGGTCGAAGTGGCCGTGCGTGATGAGGATGCCGTCCAGCCCGAGCGCCGCCGGGTCCTTGTAGGCGTCCGGCGTGGCCGGGTTGGCGTCCAGCCAGCAGTCGATCAGGAGACGCTTGCCCTCGCTGGTCTGCCAGAGCCAGGTGCCGTGGCCGAGCCAGGTGACGGAGTTGCCCTTCAGGTCCATCGCTCCCCCCTCGTCGCGGTGGGGCGAACCTATCCCACCCCGCCGGGCCGGCGCCTCTAGGGGGCGGGCGGGGGGCCGTCGGGGAGCTCCCCGTCGGCCACCAGGCGCTCCAGCGCGGCCACCGCGGCCGGCCAGAACTGCCGCCCCGAGCACTTGCGGCACTCGGTGAGCGCGTCCTCGCGGGAGAGCGGCTCGCCGTAGGGGCGCGCCGAGGTCATGACGTCCCAGGCGTCGGCGAGGGTGAGGATGCGGGCGCCCTCGGGGATGCCGTCGCCGGCGAGGCCGTCCGGGTAGCCGGCGCCGTCCCAGCGCTCGTGGTGCCCGCGCACCCAGGCCACCTGGGCGCTTGAGAGCACGTCGGCCACGATCTCGGCCCCCAGGGCCGCGTGGGCGCGGACGCGCGTGAACTCGGCGTCGGTGAGGCGGTCCGGCTTGAAGAGGATCGCGTCCGGCACGGCGATCTTGCCCACGTCGTGGACCAGCCCGGCGTCGCGCAGGGCCGATGCGTCGTCCGTGGACCAGCCGAGGGCGCCGGCCAGCACCCGGGCCACCTCGGACACGCGCTCGGAGTGCTGGCGGGTGGAGGGGTCCTTCGCGTCCACGGCGCGGGCCAGGACGCGGATCGACTGGAGCGCCTGCAGCCGGGTGAGCCGCTCGGCGTGCTCGGCGTCGGACAGGACCTCCACGACCTCGGGCGAGTAGAGGAACGCCACGTCGCGGCCGTGCTGCTTCGCCCAGTAGAGGGCGCCGTCGGCGAGGCGGAACAGCTCGGAGTGCTGCGGCGCCTGGTCCAGGTCGCAGACGCCCGCGGAGATCGTCAGGGTGCCGACGCCGGGGAACGGGTCGGCGGAGATCGCCTCGCGTGCCCGGTCCGCGGCCCGCCAGGCCTCCATCCCGCCCGTCTCGGGCATGAGCCAGGCGAACTCGTCGCCGCCGACACGCGCCATGAGGTCGCCGGCGCGCGCCAGGGCGCCCAGCCGGGTCGCGGCCTCGCGGATGACGGCGTCCCCCACCTGGTGGCCGAGGTCGTCGTTGACCCGCTTGAAGTGGTCGATGTCCAGCAGCACCAGCGAGAAGCGGCGGCCGTGCCGCGACGCCCGCACGACCTCCTGCACGAGCCGCTCCTGGAAGGTGCGGTGGTTCGCCAGGCCGGTCAGGTGGTCGGTGGCGGCGAGGTCCGCCAGCCGGGTGCGCGCCTCGGCGGTCGTGACGGCGATGCCGACGAGCTCGGCGAAGCGCCCCAGGCGCTCCGGGCTGTCGGCGCCCGCCCGCTCCCGCGGGATGCCGCTCACCCCGATCGCGCCCCAGAGGCGCTCCCCGGCGCGGACCGGGGCCGCGACGGAGACGTCGTGCCGCCCGTCCTCGTCCTGGCGCACGTCGATGCGGGCCGCGCGGCCGCTGCGGGCCACGAGCCCCGCCATCCCCTCCCCGTCGAGCGACTCCCCATCCGCGAAGGTGGCGGGCGAGTTCGGGACGGACCAGGCCCCCACCGCCGCGGCCGTGCGGCCGCTCTCGAAGCGCACCAGGCCGCCCGAGGCGGCGCCCAGGAGGCGCACGGCCTCCTCGCACACGAGGTCGAACACGGACTGCGGGTCGTCCTCCAGGGCGACGGCCGTGGCCACCCGGCGCAGCGCGCCCTGCTCGTCGGCGAGGCGCCGGTTCTCGGCCTCCCTCCCCCGCAGCTCCTGCTCGGCCGCGTGCCGGGCCGTGATGTCGAGGACGACGGCCGCGATGACCGGCGGGGACTCGGAGCCGACGAGCTGCATCCGCACCTCGACCGGGTACGTGGTGCCGTCGCGGCGGCGGTGGATGGTCTCGAACTGCACCCGCTCGACGTCGCCGGTGCGCAGGGGCTCGACGATCGACGCGAACGCGTCCGGGTCGAGCTCCGGCAGCAACTCCAGCGGGGTCATCGTGTGCAGCTCGGACATCGAGTAGCCGGTGTTGGTGACCGCCGCCCGGTTGGCCTGCACGATGCGCAGCGTCTTCGAGTCGAAGACGTGCACCTCGTCCCGCGACTGCTCCAGGATGCGGCCGAGCCGGCTCACCATCTCCTCGCGGCGGCGCCGCACCTCGACGTCCGAGAAGCTCGCCACCACCGAGACCACGTCGCCGTCCGGGCCGGCCACCGGCTCGGCGTTGACCGCGATCCAGCGCGTCTCGCCGTCCGGCGCGCGGATGCCCATGACCACGTCGACCTGGGGCCGGCCGGTGAGCGCGGCGACGGTCGAGGGGTTCTCGTGCGGCGGGATCGGCGAGCCGTCCTCGCGCACGGCGTCCCAGTGGGCCCAGTCGCGGCCCACGATCTCGTCGGCGGGCACGCGCAGGATGCGCTCGGCGCTCGGGTTCGCGGAGACGATGCGCCCGTCGCGCCCGTGCACGACCACCCCCTCGTGGACCGCCGCGACGACGGCGCGGTAGCTCTCGTCCCCGGGGGGGAGCCCCGGCGCGGTGGGCGTCTGCCCGACCACCACCACGGTCCCCCCGCCGTCGGCGGCGCCGCCGAGGCCGACGGTGCGCACCGTCGCGGGCATCGTCGTGCCGTCGCGGCGCACCAGCACCGCCGGCGCCTGGCGGGCCGAGGCCGCCGTGAAGCGGCGCGGCTCCAGCGGGAGCATCCCGTCCACCCACCACGGGTGCGGCGGCGCGCGGCCGATGATCTCGTCGCGCGGGTAGCCCAGCATCGCGCAGAGCGTCTCGCTGGCGTCCACGACGATGCCCTCGGAGTCCAGCACCAGCACCCCGTCGGGGATGGCCTCGAAGAGCGCGCGGGCGAGGGCACCCGCGGGCAGGTCCGTCAGGCGACGGGGCGTCATCCCGGGCACCATAGGGGGGCCGGGGGGCCCGATCCACCGGCGAGCGCGGCCATCCGCAGGCTCACGCGGGTTCGGTGCCCTCCGCGTCGGCGCGGTCCGCGGCCCGCGCGAGCAGGGTCGCGACGGCGCGGGCCTGGTCCGGCGTGAGCCGGGCATACACCGGGCGCAGCCCCTCCGAGATGAGCACGTCCACATGGGGGCGGTCGCGGAACGCCGGGCCCGCGACGACCGCCTGGGCGATCACGCGCGCGCCCTTCCCGTCGCCGTACCGCACCGACTGCGGGTCGTCGGTGAGGTCCTCACGGCCCTCCCACAACACGCGCGCGTCGTCGTCGTGACGGCCCAGACCGTCCTCCCAGATCGACCCGCCGCCCTCTCCTCCGGCCACGCCCACCCCCTCTCAGGCGGACAAGACTAGCCCGGAGCCCCGGACAGGTCCCCGGAGAGCAGCGAGAAGTACGCCATGTCCGTGCGCTCCGGGCCGCGGAACCAGGCCTGGCGCAGGATGCCCTCGCGCACGTAGCCGCAGCGCTCGGCGGTCCGCAGGGAGGCCTCGTTGGCGAGCGCCGCCTGCAGGTCGAGGCGCACGAGGCCGCCCTCCGTGAGGGCCCAGCGCGACAGGAGGGCCAGGGCGCGTCCGGCGACCCCGCGGCCGCGGGCCCAGGGGCCCACCCAGTAGCCGATCTCACCCCGCTCGTCGTCGTGCCGGTCCATCACGATGCCGATCACGCCGAGCAGGGAGTCGTCCTCCCCCTCCGCGGCGATCGCCATGTCGATCGACTCGCGCAGCAGCCGGCGGCCGGGCGCCCCGGCGATGAACGCCCGCCCGTCCTCCGGCGTGTACGGGGTCGGGACCCGCGTGTAGAGCTGGGTCAG
>JBFWPT010000009.1:0-81944 GCA_050249835.1 Thermoleophilia bacterium | reverse complement strand
CCCCCTCCGCGGCGATCGCCATGTCGATCGACTCGCGCAGCAGCCGGCGGCCGGGCGCCCCGGCGATGAACGCCCGCCCGTCCTCCGGCGTGTACGGGGTCGGGACCCGCGTGTAGAGCTGGGTCAGCGGGTCGCGGCAGCCCTCGACGATCGCGTCCTCGTCGTCCGGGCGCAGGCGCCGCAGGCGCACGACCCCGTCGGACGGATCGGGATCGGGCAGCGGCAGCACCGGTCAGTGTCCCGAGTCGGAAGTTCGTATGCGGTTCCCGAGCGAATCCCCCGCGAGGCAAGGACGCAGATCCCCGGCAATAGTGGTTCTATCGCCGGGGCCGAGGACGCCGCCTCGCGATGGGATGCAGCCGGGAACCGCCACGCAATTTCCGACTCGGGACACTAGCTCCGGATCACCACGGGGACGCCGGGGCGCACGAGCCGGGAGAGGCGGACGATGTCCGCGTTGCGCAGCCGGATGCAGCCGTGGCTGGCGCGCGTGCCGATCAGCTCGGGGAGGCTGGTGCCGTGCATCGCCACGCGGCCGTCGCCGCCCGCGAACTCGTTGAGCGTCTCGCTGTACCCCGTGAGGGGGAACACCACGGGGCCGAGGAACGCCCCCGGCATGCCGGTGCGGACGAGCTCAGCCACTGCGAAGAAGCCCGTCGGCGTGGGCGTCCCGGGCTTGCCGACGGCGATCGGCGCGCGCATGACGACCCTCCCGGCGCGGCGCAGGGTGAGCCGCCGGTCGCTCAGGTCGATCGTGACGCGCAGAGTGGTGGTGCGCAGGCGCAGGACGTCCGCCGGGATCCAGCCCCGGCTGCCGTTGGGCCGGCGCGGCAGCAGCACCTCCACCCAGCGGCGCCCGTCGACGACGGTCGAGCGGGTGATGAGGAGCGTGGTGGGGCCCTTCGCGAACGGGGCCACGGGCTGCACGACGACCTTCGCCCGGGCGCCGGGCCGCGGGGCGGTGCGGGCCGTGACCGGCACCAGGACGCGGCCGACCCAGGCCTTCGCCGGGGTCGGCGGGCCGGGGACGTCGGGGGAGGGCGCCGCGGCGGCGCCCGACACCGCTGCGAGGCCCGCCGCGAGAGGGAGCGCCGCCGCCAGCAGGAGGCGGCGAGCGGTCATTCCGGTGACGCTATCGGCGCCGGCGCCGCATTCCCAAGATCAGGGGTACCTCGGCGACGACGACGACCGACCGGAGGGCGAGCACGTCGCGCTCCAGGGCGTTCCGCGTGGCGAGGGTCGCGGTCCGGACCCCGGCGTCGGTGGCGAGCGCCCGGGTGATGCGCAGGGCACCGCGCGGGCCCGCCTCCTTCATCAGGTCCGGCTGCTCCGGCAGGTCGAGGCGCCCGACCAGCGAGCCGACGGTCACGAGGCCCGCCCGCTCGACGTCCGCCCGCCAGGCCTCCTCGGTCCGCGCCTCCAGCCCGGCGTCCGCGAGCCGCGCGATCGCCGCCGGGTCGGCGCCCGCCGCGGGCGCCAGCTCGTGCAGCACCAGGCGGCCGCCCTCCCCGAGCAGGCGCGCCGCCTCGGCGATCACGGCCGCCCGGCCGGCGTCGTTGAGGGTGGAGAGGAGCGCGTCGGTCACGACGATCGACGCGGCGCCGTCCGGCAGGCCGGTCGCGTCGACCGGGTCGGTCCGCACCTCGCGCCCCGCGCCGCGGAGGGCCTTCCGCAGGTGCTCGGCGCCCAGCGGGTCGGGCTCCACGCCGGTCCAGCTCCGCGGGCCGGCCGCCACGATCGCCTGCGCCGTCAGGCCCAGGCCCGGCGCCAACTCGACCACCCGGTCGCCGTCCCCCAGCCCCGCGCCCTCCAGCGCGCGCGCCACCATCGCCGGGCCGCCCGGCCGCATGACCCCGGCCACGACGCGCCGGGGGAGGGGCCACGGAGCGGCGGTGCGCTCCTCCTGGACCTGCGTGGACATGGGCCTCCTCGGGCGTCGCGGACCCGGGTATGGAAGCAGCCGGGCCGGGCGATTGGAAGGTCCCGCGCGCCCCGCTCAGGGACGCAGGGTCACCGCCCGCACGCCGCCGCGGGAACCGGCCTCCACCCAGACCGCGGCCCCGCCCGCGACCGGGTCGCCGGCCACCGCCGGCGCCCGCGTGAGGTGCCCCGGCGCGACGGACGCGCGCGACCACGCCATCGCGGACGGGCCGAGGGACGCGGCCCCCCCGCCGCCTACGGCCGCGCCGTCGTCGCGGTGCCAGCCGACGACCGCCGCACCGCGCCCGTCGATCCCGAGGCCGCCGACGGTGAGCGCGCACTCGCACTCGCGGCGCGGTACGACCGTGGACGCGCGCCAGGAGCCGCGGGCGCCCCGCCGCGTGGCGGCCTCGACGCCCTGCTGCTCCCCCTCCTCGTCCAGGCTCCAGGCCACGGCGGCGTCGCCGCGCGCGTTGATCGCCGCGACCGGCCGCAGGCCGATCCCCACGTCCTCGGCGACCGCCCAGCCGCTCGCGCCGGCGGCGCGCCCGGAGGCGAGCATCACCGGGGTGCCGCCCGGCAGGGCGGTCCCCCAGGCCGCGAGGGAGGTGGCGGAGGCGTTGATGGCGGCCGCCGGATGGGCGGCGTCCTCGGCGATCACCGCCGGGCGCTCGAAGGTGCCGTTGGTGGTGCGGGCCGCGCGCACGGCGCCCTCGTCGACCCAGGCGACCAGCGCCCCGCCGCGGCTCAGGGCGACGGCCGGCGGGTCGGGCCCGGGGGTCGCGATCCGCGGCGGCCGCGCGGACCACCCGGCGCGGGCGGAGGGCCGCGCCGCGATGCGGACGACGAACCCTGAGCCGGAGCGCTCGCTCCAGAGCAGCGTCGGGCGCCCGGCGACGGTCATCGCCACCCGGACGTCGGCGACGGCGCCCCCGGCGTCCACGACGTCGGCGACGTCCCACGCCCCCGCCGGGCCGCGCCGGACGGCGGCCATGACGCGGCGGCCCGAGACCCAGGCGACGATCGCGTCGCCGCGGGCGTTGAGCGCCACCCGCGGGGCGTCCGCCCCGGACCCGGACAGCATCACCGGGCGGGTCCAGCGCGCGGACAGGGTGGCCCGCGTGGCGATCTGCACGCGCGCCCTGCCCCGCGTGCCGGCCGGGGCGCGCACCCAGGCCGCGAGCGCCCGGCCCCGCTCGGAGGCGACGTCGGGCACCGCGTAGGCGGCGCCGTCGCGGGGGGTCAGGACCGCGGGCGCGGACCATCCCGCCAGCGCGGGCGCCGGCACGAGCAGGGCGAGGGCCACCGGCCCGATGGGTGCGAGTGCCCGCCGGAGCATCGGCGCGACGCTAGCACCGCCCGGGCCGGACGCTCTCCTACGCCAGGTTGCGCACCGGCGTCCCCACCGGCACCCGCGGCCACAACCACAGGATGTTGGCGTTGTAGTTCCGGGTGCAGCCGTGCGAGTAGTAGCGGACCGGGTCGTCGAGCAGGTACTCCTGGTTCGTCCCGTGGATCCCGTAGCCGCGGTGGTACCAGAGCACGAGGGGCCCGAAGGCGGCGCGCGGCCCGACGGTCTTGGAGTAGACCCGGTACGTCCCCACCGGCGTCGGCGTGCCCGGCGCGCCGAAGACGACGGGGAACACCCGGCGCAGCGTGCCGCCCTCGTAGTAGTAGAGGTGGAACTGCGAGATCTCCTGCACCAGGTAGTGCGGGGCCGAAGACGGGATGCCGTGCGGGTTCGACCCGTACACGTCCATCCGCCCGGTCGTCGCCCTCCCCTCCGCCCGGGAGCCGTCGGCCGACGCCTCCGCGGTGAGCCGGAAGCGCCAGGTGCCGCCCTTCGGCGGGGTGAAGGTGGCCGCCACGCGGCCGCCCTTCACGGCGATCCGCTTGAGGGGCCGGAACCGCGAGCCGTTGAGGGAGCCCTCCAGGACGGCGCGCTCACCCTTCGCCGCGCCGACCACGACGCCGCGCGCGGTGAACGGGCGCCCGGAGATGTTCTCGAGCGGCGCGGCCGTGACCCTCAGGGTGACCTTGCGGCGCACGGTCACGAAGCGGCGCCGGCTGGTGGAGACGCCGCCCTCGGCCGTGGCGACCGAGACGCGGAGGTTGCCGGAGCGGCGCAGCGGGAGGGTCGCGGCGAAGCGGCCGTCGGCGCGCGTGCGCACCGTGGCGATCGTCGCCCACGCGTCGCCCTCCAGGCGCTCCACGGCCACCGGCACGACGGCCGCCGGGGCGACCCTGCCGGAGATCGCGGCGCGCTCCCCGGTCGTGATGGCCGGGTCGGCCGTGAAGGCCGAGACGTGCAGCCCGGCGGGCGCCTGCCCGGCGGCGAGGGCCGGGGCCCCCAGCGCCACCACCGCTCCCGCCACGATCGCCTGCCGCCGTGCGAGCCGCATCCCGTCCACCCCTCTCCGATTGCCCGTCCAGGCGCCTATTCGACATCCGGGCCGAGATCCTTAGCTACCGTACGGGCATGGCGGACGCGAACCTCCGGATCTACGCGGCGACGAGCGGCTGGGAGGGCCCCTTCCAGCACGAGCAGGTGCTGGTGGCCGCGGGCGACCCCGACCAGGCCCGGCGCCTGGCGGAGGACGCCTTCGCCGGGGTCGCCCAGCCGGTCTGCCGGGCGAAGATGCGCATCAGCGACCTCGGCCCCGTGGCCGCGGGCGTGGTGGTGGGCCCCCTGCGCGCCGGCGACCCCCTCGCGGCGGGCGGGGAGCCGGTCGACCTGCGCTGCGGGTAGGCCCGGCTTCGGCCGGGGGTGCCGCTCGAGCCATGTGCACTCGTACACAGCGGCGCCGTACAAGTGCACACCGACGCCGAAAGCCCTGCTGAGAGGGCGCTTTCCTCGATCGCGGCCCCAGAGCCCTCCGGGGCCTCCGGCCGCTCGGGCCTAGATCCCGGGGCCGCCCGCCGCGGGCGGGTCCGATGCGGGGAACGACTCCATCGATGCCTCCTCGACGATGTCGATCGGGGCCTCCTTGCCGCGCACCCGGCGCACCGCCCCGGCGATGCGGTCGCGCCCGACCGTCGCCGCCGCGGCGCAGCACGCCGCCACCCCCGCCACGATGGCCACCTTCCGGCCCGTGCTCGCCACCGCTCCGCCTCCTGCTCGCCCTCGACGACTATCGGTTCGACACGAACCCGCAGGCCCGGCTCCGGCGCCGTGACGGGCGTGTCAGCCCCCTTCCCCGCTCGGAGCGGGGAGTACGCACCGTACCGGGGGTGACGGCCCCCCGCCCGTCGCGCAGAATCCCGCCCCTCGGAGGCGGACGGAGGTGGGGCGTGGCGACCGTTGTGGCGGGGGGCGTGGGGCACGACGCGCCGCCCGCGCCCGACCGGGACGGACCGGCCGAGGACCGCGCCCGCCGGGACCGCACCGGGTTCGGGGCGGCGATCCGCGGGCTGGCCGACGCGCCCGACCTGGACGCGGCCGCCGAGGTGGTCGCGAGCTGCGCCGCGTGGACCCTCTCCGCGGACCACGCCGTGGTCGTGCGCACCGAGGGCGGCGACCCGGTCGTGGCCTGCTCCACCGGCCGCGGCGGCCCCCCTCCCGGCCAGGCCATGCTGCCGACCGGGACCCTCGGCGCCGCCCTCACCCTGGGGGTCGCCCAGGAGAGCCGCCGCGCGGGCGTCGCCGAGGTCGCCGCGCCGATCGTCGTGCGCGGCGCCGTCTGGGGGGCCGTGCTGGTCACCGGGCCGGCGTCCCTCGTGTCGCCCCACCCGGCCGAGCGGCTCTCCCCGTTCGCGGACCTCCTCTCCCTGGCGGCCACCACCCACGCGACCCGGTGCCACCTCGCCTCCCTCGCGGGCACGGACCCCCTCACGGGGCTCGCGAACCGGCGCGCCTTCGACGACCTGCTGGCCGCCGAGGTCGAGCGTGCCCGCCGCCACGGCGACGCCCTCAGCCTGGTGCTGCTCGACATCGACCACTTCAAGCTCGTCAACGACCGCCACGGCCACCAGTCCGGCGACCGGGTGCTCGCGGAGGTCGCCCGCCGGCTCGTCTCCATCGCCCGGCGCGGCGAGGCCGTCGTGCGCCTCGGGGGCGAGGAGTTCGCCTGGGTCCTGCCCCGCACCGGGGGGGACGGCGCGCTGGCCGCGGCCGGCCGCGCCCGGGAGGCCGTCGGCGGCCGCCCGGTGGACGGGGTCGGGCGGGTGACGGTGTCGGCGGGCGTCTGCACCCTCGGCGACGTCGGCGGCGCCGACGAGCTCGTGCGCCGGGCCGACCTCATGCTCTACCGGGCGAAGGCCGACGGCCGCGACACGGTGCGCCGGTGGGAGCCGGCGCGGGAGCCCGTCCGGGGCTAGGCGCCCGGCAGGACCCGGTGGCCCGCGCCGCGGCGCTCCAGGGCCCCGGGGTCGAGCAGGCCGCGGGAGCCGAGGGCGGCGAGCGCCTCCACGGCCCGCGGCCAGAACTGGCCCCCCGCCGCGCGGGCGCACTCCTCCAGGGCCTCGTCCCGGGACAGCGGCGCGACGTAGGGGCGGCTGCTCGTCATGACGTCCCACGCGTCGGCCAGGTGCAGGATGAGCGCCCCGTCCGGGACCCTCTCCCCGGCGAGGGTGTCCGGGTACCCGGACCCGTCCCAGCGCTCGTGGTGGCCGCGCACCCAGGTGGCCTGCTCGGGGGTGACGAGGTCGGAGACCATCTCGGCGCCGAGGGCCGCATGGTGGGCGACGCGCGCCATCTCGGGCGGCGTGAGGCGGTCCGGCTTGAACAGGATCGCGTCCGGCACGGCGATCTTCCCGACGTCGTGCACCAGCGCGGCCT
The DNA here is from genome assembly GCA_050249835.1 of Thermoleophilia bacterium. Taxonomy (GTDB): domain Bacteria; phylum Actinomycetota; class Thermoleophilia; order Miltoncostaeales; family Miltoncostaeaceae; genus Miltoncostaea. Next base: position 75,247 of record JBFWPT010000009.1, on the reverse strand, counting down.
CGTGGAGCAGCGCCACCCGCTCGGCGGGCCAGCCGAGTTCCTCGGCGAGCGCCCCCGCGAGACCGGCCACGCGCTCCGAGTGGCGCCGCGTGGAGGGGTCCTTGGCGTCGACCGCACGGGCCAGGACCCGGATGCCGTGGAACGCCTGCTCGCGGCGGGTCGCCGCGCTGCGTTCCTCCTCGCCGACCGCCGCGAGGGCCTCCGGCGTGTAGAGGAAGACGACGTCGCGGCCGTTGCGCTTGGCGAGGTAGAGCGCGGCGTCGGCGCGGCGGTAGAGGTCGAGGGGGCCCTCGGCCCGCGCGAGGTCGCACACGCCGGCCGACACGGTGACCCGGCCGACCTCCGGGAACGCGGCCCCGGCCATGGCGGCGCGGGCGCGCTCGGCGGCCTGCCAGGCCTCCATCCCGTCGGTCTCCGGCATGAGCCAGCCGAACTCCTCGCCGCCCAGGCGGCCGACGACGTCGCCCTCGCGCGCCCGGGAGGCCAGGCGCAGGGCCGCCTCGCGCAGGACGGCGTCCCCCACCACATGGCCGTGGGTGTCGTTGACCTGCTTGAACTCGTCGAGGTCGAGCACGACCAGCGACAGGTCCCGGCCGTGGCGGCGGGAGCGGGAGACCTCGGCCGCGAGGCGCTCCTCGAAGACGCCGCGGTTGACGAGGCCGGTGAGCGGGTCGGTCGCGGCGCGCCAGGCGAGCTCGGCCCGCGCCTCGGCGTTGCCGATCGCCAGCGACACCAGCTCCGCGAAGCGCTCCAGGCGCAGCTCCGCGCCGGCGGGCAGCTCCTCCTCGTCCTCGGTGGCGACCACCACCGCGCCCCAGAGCCGGTCGTGCACGCGGACCGGCGCGGCCACGCTCCCCCGGAAGGCGTCGCGGTCGAGCACCCAGGGCACGGCCCCGGCGAACGCGCGGAAGTCGTCGGCGCGGGCCGGGCGCCCGGTGCGGGCGACGACGACCGACGGGAGGGGGCTCGTGAGCGGGACGGTCAGCTCGCGCGGGGGCCAGGACCCCGGCCGGCGGGCCCAGCGCCCCACGAACGCCGCCTCGCCGTCGTCGAAGCGCACGACCGCGCCCCCGGCCACGCCGTGGACGCGCGCCAGCTCCTCGGCGACGAGGTCGAACACCTCCTGCGACCCGGCCTCCTGCGCGACGGCCACCGCGATCCGCCGCAGGGCGGCGTGCTCGAGCGCGGCGCGGCGGCGCTCGCCGCCGAGGCAGGCGCGCGCCCGCACCAGCACGTCGTGGGGCGCCGGCGGCAGCGAGAGGTGGTCGTCGGCCCCGTCGGCGGCCGCGGCGAGGGCCGCCGCCTCGTCTCCCGCCCGCACGAGGGCGATGACGGCCGGCCCGGGGCCGTGGTCGTCGCGCACCGCGCGGATCAGGGTGCGGCCGTCGCCATCGCGCAGGCCGCCCGCCGCGAGCACCAGCCTCACCCCCGGGGCCGACGCCATGACCACGAGGGCGCCGTCCGCGCCCGCCGCCTCGTCGACGACGTGCCCGGCGCTCTCCAGGGGGGTCCGTACTGCGCGGCGGACCGGCTCGTCGGGGTGCACGACGAGGATCCGGTCGGCCGCCGCTCCGCGGGCCGGTCGGGTGGCATCCATGCACCACTCGGAGTCGGCGCGGGGGGCCCGCCACTTGAGGGACGTAGATTGACGTCCATGCCCTCCCGCCGACGCCGCGCCGCGGCGGCGCCCTTCCTCGCGCTCGCCGCCGGCGCCGGGATCGCCGTCCTCGGCCTCCACGCCGTCTTCGTGGGCACCGCGGCGGGCCAGCGCGTCGACGACGCGGGCCGGCGCCTGCTGCCGTCCGGCGTGCTCGCCCCCGCCGACCAGGCGAGCCAGCGCCTGCTGGACACGATCTCCGTCTCGTCGCTCGCCCTGCTCGGCATCGGGATCATGCTCGTGGCGGTGCTCCGGGACCGCCTGCGCCTGGCCGTGGGCGCCGGCGTGATGGTGCTGGGCGCCAACCTCACCACCCAGTGGGCGAAGCGGACCTTCGACCACCCGGACCTGGTCGACGGCCTCGCGACGACGCCGGGATCGTTCCCGAGCGGGCACGTCACGGTCGCGGCCTCGCTCGCCTTCGCCCTCGTCCTGGTCGCGCCGCCCACCCTGCGCTGGCCCGCGGCGTTCCTCGGAGGGGTCTACGCCGCCGCCGTCGGGGTGGCCGTCCTCGCCCTGGGGTGGCACCGGCCGAGCGACGTCGTGGGCGCCTACTGCGTGGTGGTCGCCTGGACGGCTCTGGTGGCGGCCGCGCTCATCCTGATGCGGGGGCCGGCCGAGCTCGGCGCGTCGGCCGGGCGGCCCCGCCGGGCAGGGGCCGTCGTGACCGTGGTGCTCGGCACGGCCTTCCTCGTGGTCGTCGCCGTCGCGGCCCAGCGCCGGCTGGACGTGACGCGCGTCGTGGACGACCGCACCACCCTCGCCGCGGCCGCCGCCGTCTGCGTCGCCGCGTGCGCCGCGCTCGTCATCATCGTCACCACCATGCTGCAGTCCCTCCGCGCCTCGCGTCCGCGGCGCCGCGCGGGGTAGGCTGCCCCGCATGCGCGTCGGCGTGCTCACCGGCGGCGGGGACTGCCCCGGCCTCAACGCGGTCATCCGCGCCGCGGTCCGCGTGGGCGCCTCCGAGCACGGGCACGAGCACGTCGGGCTGAAGGGCGGCTGGCGCGGCCTGCTGCGCCGCGAGACCGTCCCGCTCGACCGGGACATCGTCGGCCCCATCCTGCCGCGCGGCGGCACGATCCTCGGCTCCTCCCGCACCAACCCCTTCAAGGACGAGGGCGGAGGCGAGGAGTGCAGGCGTGCCTTCGCCGACCTGGGCCTCGACGCCCTCATCGCGATCGGCGGCGAGGACACCCTCGGCGTCGCCCGGCGCCTCGCTGAGCTGGGCCTGCCGGTGGTGGGCGTGCCGAAGACGATCGACAACGACCTCTCCGGGACGGACTTCACCTTCGGCTTCTGGACCGCGGTGCAGATCGCGACCGACGCCATCGACCGCCTGCACACGACCGCCGAGTCGCACGACCGGGTCATCGTGTGCGAGGTGATGGGCCGCCACGCCGGGTGGATCGCCCTGGAGAGCGCCACGGCGGGCGGCGCGCACGCCGTCCTCATCCCCGAGCAGCCGGTCACGGTGCAGGCGGTCTGCGACCGCGTGCTGCAGCGGCGGGCCCGCGGGAAGGGCTACGCGATCATCGTCGTCTCCGAGGGCGTCGTGCTCGGCGACGAGGGCCACGAGGGCGAGCTCGACGAGTTCGGGCACGCCCAGCTCGCGAAGGTCGGGGTGGCCGAGCGGCTCGCCGTCCGCATCTCCGAGGAGACCGGCGCCGAGGCGCGCCCGGTGGTCCTCGGGCACGTGCAGCGGGGCGGCTCGCCGGTCGCGTTCGACCGCGTGCTCGCGACCCGGTACGGCACCCGCGCGGCCGGCCTGGTGGCCGAGGCGGGGTGGGGCCGGATGGTCGCGATCCTCGGCAACCAGATCACCGACATCCCGCTCTCCGACGCGGTCTCCGAGCTCAAGACGGTCCCCGAGTCCGTGTGGCGGGCGGCCGAGGCGGTGGTCGCCGGGCCCTGAAAGGGCCCGCCCGTGCGGTGTGTCACGGGCCAGGACGGGCTCGCCGGGACCGGTGCTAACCTGCGCCGCCATGCCGTCCCTGGTCATCTGTGAGAAGCCGTCCGTCGCCCAGGACGTCGCCAAGGCGCTGCTCGGCTCGAAGGCCAAGCGCGTGGGCGACCACTGGGAGGGACCGGACGCGATCGTCGCCTTCGCCGTCGGCCACCTGGTGGAGCAGGTGGACCCCGACAAGTACGACGACCGGTACAAGAAGTGGAAGTACGAGGACCTGCCGATCCTCCCCGAGCACTTCCGCTACCAGCCCCGCGACGCCCGCGCCGGCAAGACGCTGAAGGCCCTCCACGCGCTCATGAAGCGCCCGGACGTGGACCTCATCATCAACGCCTGCGACGCCGGGCGCGAGGGCGAGCTCATCTTCAAGCTCATCCTGGAGACGGCCCCGAAGGCGGCCCGCGAGAAGCCGGTGAAGCGGGCGTGGTTCAGCTCGATGACCCAGAAGGCCATCAAGGACGCCTTCGACGCGCTGCGCGACGACGAGGTGATGCAGCCGCTCGAGGCCGCGGCGCGCGCCCGCTCCGAGGCCGACTGGCTGGTGGGCATGAACGCGACCCGCGCGGCGACCACGAAGGCCGGGTCCATCCGCAAGGTGCTGTCCCTCGGCCGGGTGCAGACCCCCACCCTCGCCCTGATCGTGAACCGCGACCTGGCGATCGCCGCCTTCGTCCCCGAGGACTACTGGGAGGTCGAGGCGGCCTTCACGGTCGAGGGGAACGGCGGCTACGCGGGCCTCTGGCACGAGGGCTCCACGACCCGCCTGAAGGAGGCCGGCCCGGCCGAGGCGATCGCCGCGGCGTCCGCCGGGAAGCCGGGCGTCGTCGAGGCCCTGGAGACCAAGCCGCAGGTCGAGCAGCCGCCGCTGCTCTACGACCTCACCACGCTCCAGCGCGAGGCCAACGGCCGCTTCGGCTTCTCGGCCAGCCGCACCCTCGGCACGGCCCAGGCCCTCTACGACCAGCACAAGCTCCTCACCTATCCGCGCACCAACTCGCGCTACCTGTCCGGCGACATGGCCGGCCAGCTCAAGCCGGTGGCGAGCGGCGTCGGCGCGGCGGCCCCGGAGTACGCGGAGGCCGCGCGCTACGTCCTGGGCCTGGACCGGCTGCCGCTCGGCCGCGTGGTCAACGACAAGAAGGTCACGGACCACCACGCGATCATCCCGACCGAGGGCGACCACGACCTCTCGCGCCTGTCGCGCGACGAGCGGCGCATCTACGACATGGTGGCGCGCCGCTTCCTCGCCGTCTTCCACCCGGCCGCCCGGTTCGAGCGCACGACGGTCGAGACCCGCGTGGGCGAGCACCTGTTCCGCTCCCGGGGCAAGGTGATGATCGAGGCCGGCTGGCGCGCCGCGTACGGCGAGTCCGTGGGCACCCCGCCGCCGCCCGCGGCCGACGGCGAGGCCCCGGCGCCCGCCAAGGACGAGGAGTCCGAGCAGTCGCTGCCGGCGCTGAAGGTCGGGCAGGCCGTCACCTGCGCCTCCGCGGAGGCCATCGCCAAGCGCACCAAGCCCCCGGGCCGCTACTCCGAGGGCACCCTGCTGCGCGCGATGGAGACGGCCGGCAAGCTGGTCGACGACGACGAGGCCGCCGAGGCCATGAAGGACGCCGGCATCGGCACCCCGGCCACCCGCGCCGCCACCATCGAGCGCCTCGTGGACGCCGAGTACGTGGAGCGCGAGGGCCGCAGCCTGCGGGCGACCGAGAAGGGCGTCGGCCTCGTGCGGATGCTGGGCGACCACGTGCTCACCAGCCCGGAGCTGACGGGCCGCTGGGAGCAGCGCCTCAACCGCATCGAGCGCGGCGAGGAGCGCCCCGAGGACTTCCGCACCGAGATCGACGGCTTCACCCGCGAGGTGGTCGCCTGGTTCGCCGACAAGGAGCGCGGCGACCTGCGCATCGAGCGCGAGCCGCTCGCCCCCTGCCCGACGCCGGGCTGCGAGGGCCAGGTCGTCGAGTACCCCAAGAGCTACGGCTGCAACACGTACCACGGCAAGGACGACCCCGGCTGCGGCTACACGCTCTGGAAGCAGCAGAACGGCCGCACCCTCACCCGCGACGACGCCCTCGAGCTCATCCGCCAGGGCAAGTCGAGCAAGGACCTCGAGTCGGAGCGGGAGATCATCGGCCCCTGCCCCACCCCGGGCTGCGGCGGCGAGATCATCGAGCGCACCCGCTCCTACGGCTGCACGAGCTGGAAGAGCCGCACCGAGCCGGGCTGCGGGTACGTCATCTGGAAGCGCGTGCGCGGCCAGAAGGGCGAGGTCGACGTCGAGGCGGCCCGCGCCATGGTCGCCCGCGGCGAGACCAACGCGGCGCCGGCGGCGTCCAAGGAGCCGCTCGCGGCCTGCCCCACCCCCGGCTGCCCCGGCCACATCGTGGAGAACAGCCGCGCCTACGGCTGCACGAGCTGGAAGAGCCGCAAGAACCCCGGGTGCGGGTTCGTCATCTGGAAGCGCGAGAAGGGTCACGACGTGACGCCCGAGGAGGCGACGGCCCGCATCGAGGAGGCGCGCGCGGCCGCCGCGGCCGGCGACGCCGGCAAGGTGCCCGCCTCCACGACGTGAGCCCGGAGGACGTCGCGGCGCACCTCGCCGCGGCGGGGACCTGGACCTGGTCGCGGGCCTCGGGCCCCGGCGGCCAGCGGCGCGACCACGCGGAGACGCGGGCCGAGCTGACCCTGCGCGCCCGCGACCTGGAGGATCTCCCCCACCCCGTCGCCGCGCGCCTGCGCGACGCCTTCGGGCTGGCGCGCCGTCCCCTGCGGCTCACGAGCCAGGCCGACCGCTCCCGCGAGCGCAACCGCGAGATCGTGGTGGCCCGGCTCACCGAGCGGGTGGCCGAGGCGCTCGCCCCGGCACCGCCGCCGCGCCGGCCCACGCGCCCAACCCGGGCGTCCAAGGAGCGCCGCCTGGCCGACAAGGCCCGCCGCTCCGGCGTGAAGGCGGGCCGGAAGGCACCGGCCGAGGACTAGCGGAACGTCCCCTCCGCGGCGTTGGATAGGCACGCACGGCCCCCGCCGCCCACGGAGGATCCATGAGCACCACGCCTGCGCCGCGCCCCTTCCTGCTCACGCTGCTCGGGGTGCTGGGGGTCATCCAGGGATTCCTCACGGTCATCGCCGGCATCGCCCTGATGGTCGAGCACGACGACCTGGACCTGCTGCGTCACGTCGACGTGTCCAGCGACACGCTGCTCGCGACCGGCATCGCCGCCGTCATCGTCGGCGTGATCACGCTGATGGTGGCGTTCGGCCTCCTGAGCGGGTCGTCGGGTGCCCGGCTGTTCCTCGCGATCATCGAGGTCCTCCACATCGGCGGCGGGCTCTACGTGCTCATCGTCCACTCGGGCACGCAGCGCTGGGATGCGATCGGCACCATCGTCGTCGCGCTGGTCATCCTCTGGATCCTGTTCCGCGCGCGCAGCGAGGCGTTCTTCCGCGGCTCGGCGGCCTGACGGTGAGGCGCACGGTCGTCACCATCCTGATCGCCGTCCTGGCGCTGTCCCTCGCCGCCGGGTGCGGTGACGACTCCGACTCCGCCGACGAGCCCACCATCACGGCCCCCGCCATCACGCTCCCCGAGGGGGACCTCCCGGCGGCGGAGGCCGCGAAGGCCGACCGCGCGGCGGCCGCCATCATGAAGGCGGGCGCGAACGCCGCCTACGTCGGGATCTGGGACCCGGGGAAGGGCTCGTACACCGTCGCCGCCGGCGAGGCCGCCCCCGGCCGCGCCGCGACCGTCGATGACAACTGGCGCATCGGCTCGATCACCAAGACCTTCACGGCGACGGTCATCCTGGAGCTGGTGGACGAGGGGAAGCTCGCGCTGGACGACACCGTCGAGGCGGTCGACCCGGATCTCGCCGGCCGCTTCCCGCCCTTCGCGAAGCTCACGATCCGGCAGCTTCTCTCGATGCAGAGCGGGATCGGCGACTACTTCAACTCCCCGAAGGGGATCGCGCCCCAGGTCGCCGCCGACCCGTCGAAGGTGTGGACGCCGGACGAGCTGATCGCGGGCGGCATCACGGTCGGCGTGGCGAAGCCCGGGACGGCCGGCTACTCGACGACGAACTACATCGTCCTGCAGGAGATCGCCGTGTCGCTCACCGGGCAGCCCCTCACCGACGCGATCCGCGACCGCGTGACCGAGCCGCTCGGCCTGGAGGACACGTTCCTGCCGCCGCCCGAGGACTCCGCGATCAGCGACCCCTCCACGAACGGCACGATCGGGCCGCTCTGCGCCCTCGAGCTGGAGCAGGACGGCGCGACGGACATCGGGGCGGGCGAGGACGTCACGAGCTGGAGCGTCTCGTCCGGCGCCGGTGGGGGCGCCATGCAGTCGAACCTCGCCGACCTCGCCACCTGGGCCGCGTCCACGTCCGGCAACGCCCTGCTCGACCCCGCGACCGCCACCGAGCGCACCACCACCCAGCTCCTTCCCGAGCTCATCGAGTACGGACTCGGGATCATGCAGGTCGGCCTCTTCTACGGGCACGAGGGCGAGGAGTTCGGCTGGGAGGCCCTCGCGCTGCACAACCCCGACAGCGGCCAGACGGTGGTGCTCGCCGGCAACGCGTGCGGCATCGGCGGCGTGCTGATGGACCAGGCCGGGAGGATCTTCCCGGACGCCGCGGGGCTCTAGCTATAGCTAAGCGGTCGCCCTCGTCACGAGGTAGGGCATGAGGGCCCGGAACGCCTCCGGGTCCTCGTTCCCGGCCGCCAGCGCGGCGACGCTGTCGTCGCGCACCCGGTCCCAACGCCCGGCCGGGATGATCCGGCGGGCCCAGCGCCAGACCGGGTGGTTCGCGGTCTGTTCCTCGAACCAGGCCTCGGGCGAGTCGGCCTCGGTGGGCAGCTCGCCCTCGTGCTGGGTGACGTCCCGCGCGCCGGCGCCGGCGACCAGGTCGGCCACCCAGGCGGGGTCGTCCCACTGGGGCCGGGGGCCGTCGCCGCCGGTCGCCTCCTGCAGGGCCGACCGCAGGATGCCGCCCCCGTCGTCGACCGGGCCGCGGCCCAGCCACGAGGCGATGACCAGCGACCCGCCGGGCCGCAGAGCGGACCTCATCTGGGCAAGGGCGAGCGCCGGATCCGGGGCGAAGATGACCCCGAAGACGCTCACCGCCCGGTCGAAGGAGCCGGCCTCGACGGGCAGGTTGCCCGCATCGCCGACGAGGAAGGTCGCGTCCTGCACCCGGGCGCGGGCGGCGCGCACGCGCGCCATGTCCACGAGCTGCTCGGAGAGGTCCACGCCCACGACGCTCGCCCCGCGCGCCGCGGCCACCAGGGCCGCGTTGCCGGTGCCGCAGGCCACGTCGAGCACCCAGTCGCCGCGCGCGACGCCGGCCGTCTCCACGGCGTCCTCGGCGGCCGGCTCCAGCGTCGCCGCGATCGTCGCGTAGTCCCCGTCGCCCCAGTCGAGATCCATGCGCCGGAGTCTCGCAGACGGCGCCGCGGGCCCGGTGCCGCATCTCTAGGCTTACCGCGTATGCCGAGCGACCGAGGGGGACCGATGGACGCACTGCAGGCCATCCGCAAGCGGCGCAGCGTGCGCGCCTACACCGACCGGCCGGTCTCCGACGAGGACGTCGACGACCTCGTCCGCCTGGGGCTGCTCGCCCCGACCGGCGGGATGGCGCAGGCCTGGAGCATCATGGTGGTGCGCGCGCCGGAGACCCGGGCGGCCCTCGCCGAGCTCATCATCCGCGGCGGCGCCGAGTACTTCCGCCAGGTGCGCCCGGCGGCGCCCGGGACCTCACCCGAGGACCACGCGGCCTGGGCGGAGGGCTACGCCCGCCAGGTGCTCGGGACCTACCCGGACGTGCCGGTCTGGATCGTCGGCCTGCTCGTGCCGCGCGACGTGTTCCCGCCCGACAGCCGGTCCCTGGAGCGGGACGCCGACATGGTGTCGGTGGGCTTCATGATCGAGAACCTGATGGTCGCCGCGCGGGCGAAGGGCCTCGGCACCGTCCCCACCGTCTTCCAGTGGTTCGTCGAGGACGAGTTCCGCGCCCTGCTCGGCCTGCCGCCGGAGGTCGAGGCGCCGCTGGTCACGCCGCTCGGGTACCCGACGGCGTTCCCGGAGGGCCTGCCCCCGGCGCTCGCCGCGATCCGCCGGCCGTGGCGGACGCTGGTCCACGACGACCGCTGGGGCAACCCCCGGGCCTGACGGCCCGTCGCGGGGGCCCCGTCGCGCGTCAGGCCGGCGGGGCCGCCACGGGGAGGGCCGCGAGCGCCTCGGCCGCGGCCGGGACGTCCAGCGGGCCGGGCTCCGGCTGCCCGACGGCACCGGCGGTCACGAGCCGCTCCAGGGCGGCGACGGCGGGGGGCCAGAACTGGGTGCCGGAGCACGCCCGGATCTCCTCGAGCGCCTCCGGGACCGGCCGCGGCGGCTTGTAGCTCCGCGCGCTCACGATGACGTCCCAGGCGTCGGCGAGGGCCAGGAGGCGCGCCTCCTCCGGGATCTCGTCACCCGACAGCCCGTCGGGGTATCCCGCGCCGTCCCAGCGCTCGTGGTGCGCGCGCACCCACGCCGCCTGCTCCTCGGAGAGCACGTCGGCGACGATCGCCGCGCCCACCTCGGCGTGGCGGGACACGTCGCGGTACTCCTCCTCGGTGAGCCGGCCCGGCTTGAAGAGGATCGCGTCGGGGACGGCGATCTTGCCCACGTCGTGCACGAGCCCCGCCTCCCGGAGCTGGGCCGCGCGGGCGACGGTCCACCCGAGGGCGGTCGCCAGGCGCACCGACAGGTCGGCGACCCGGGTCGAGTGGCGGTGGGTGTGCGGGTCCTTGGCGTCCACGGCCCAGGCCAGCGCGCGCATCGCGCGGAGGCTGGGGGTCTCGGCGCGGTCGTCGCCCCGGCGGGCGAACACCTCCTCGGCCACCGCGAACGTGTACGCGACGGAGCGGTTGCGGCCCGAGACCTTGGCCCAGTGGAGCGCGACCTCCGCCTGGCGGTAGAGGTCGGCCGCGCCCTCGGCGGAGGCGCCGGAGGCGATGCCGATCGAGACGGTCAGCGGGCCCGCGCCGGGGAACGGCCGCTCGGCGAGGGCGCGCCGCAGGCGGGCGGCGGCGTCGTGGGCCGCGCGCTCGTCGGTCTCCGGCAGGAGCCAGGCGAACTCGTCGCCCCCGGTGCGGCCCACGATGTCGTGGGTGCGCACGCGCTCGCGCAGCCGGTCGCCGATCTCCCGCAGCACGGCGTCGCCGCCGGCCTGCCCGGCCCGGGCGTTGATCCCGCGGAAGCCGTCGACGTCGATGAGCACGAGCGACACGGGGCGCGTGTAGCGCCGCGCCCGCTCGACCTCGCGCCCCATCAGCTCCGAGAAGGCCCGCGCGTCGGGCAGGCCGGTGACCGGGTCGTCGCCGGCCCGGGCGCCCTGCAGGGCGCGGGCGCGCTCGGCGACGAGCGCCGTGGCCGCGCTCTCGGCCATCGCCTCCAGCACCTCGTCCAGCCCGTCCGGCAGGGACCCCCCGGCGGCGGGCGCCGCCGCCACGGTCCCCCACTCCTCCTCCGCCACGCGGATCGACGCGCCGAGCGCGACGGCCCCGTCGGGGGCGGGCTCGCCCGCCGGGATGCCATCGGACGAGGCGACGACGACGGCGCCGCCGGCGCCCCGCCGCAGCACGATGCCGGCACCGCCGAGGGCGCCCAGCTCGGCGGCGATGCGGTCGAGGACGTCCCCGGCCTCCAGGCCCGCGGTGACGGCGGCCGACACGCGCTCGAGGGCGGCGCGCACGCGCTCCCCGCGCACCCGGGCGCTGACGTCCTTCACGGTCGCCACATAGGCGCCGGCGCGGCCGTCGGGCCCCGTGGCCGCGGCCATGCTCACGATCGCGGGCAGCTCCGTGCCGTCGGGCAGGGGCAGCACGACGTCGCACTCGGCGGCCCCGCCGGCGTCGCAGGCGGCGAGGGCCGCGGCGAGGGCCGGGGCGTCGGCGGCGGGCCAGTCCGGGAACAGTGAGCGCGCGCCGACGAGCTCGTCGCGGCGGCGCCCGGTCATGGCACAGAGGACGTCGTTCACCTCGATGACGGTGGCGTCCGGTCCCAGGATCACAAGGCCGTCGGGCAGCGACGAGAGCACCGAGGCGAGCCGGTCGCGCTCGCGGCGTGCGAGGGCCAGGGCGTTGCGGGCCCCCCGCCGCTCCCCCGCGGCGCGGTGCGCGACCGCGAGCCGGGCGGCGAGGTCGGCGGGCCGCACCGGGCGCGCCAGGCAGTCGTCGGCCCCGGCCGCGAGGGCGGCGAGCGCCGCCTCCTCCGCGCCGGCGGCGACGAGCGCCACCAGGCGGGGGACGCCGTCGCCGGCCTCGCGGGCGGCGAGCAGGTCGGGCCAGAGGGGCTCGAGGCGCGGCCAGTCGGCGATGACGATCCTGGCCGGCGGCACACCGCGCGCGCGGAGCGTGGCGACGTCGGCCGCGGAGGGGTCCGCGCGCCATCCGGCGCGCTCGAGAAGGGCACGGATGATCGCGCGCGAGGTCCGGTCCGCGTCCAGCAGGACCGCGCGCGGCACGCCGCCCGCGCTGTCGCGGATGTCGGCCATCCCCGATTGCTTCGGCCGTCCGGGGTCCGAGTTGACGGTTGCGGAGGGGCATGGCGGCCGTCCTTGATGCCGTCCGGCCGGTGGGCGAACATGTGTTCGATGATCGTCGCGGTCCACGTCCCCCGCCTCCCCCTGCTCGTCGCGCTGCTGCGCGCGCGCCGCCCGCTGGACGCGCCCGTGGCGCTCGGGCCCGCCCCCGGGGCGCCCCAGGTGGTGGGCCTCTGCACGCCCGCGGCCGAGGCGCGGGGGGTCACCCCGGGCCTGCGGGTGGGCGAGGCCCTGGCGCGCTGCCCGGACCTCGACCTGGTCGTCGCCGACCCCGAGGCCGCGGCCGACGCGGACGAGCGGATGCTGGAGCGCCTGGAGGGGCTCGGGTTCGCGGTGGAGCCGGTCGGGATGGGCGAGGCGGCCTTCGACGCCCGCGGCACGCTGCGTATGCACGGCGGGCCCGAGGGCGTCATGCGACGGGTGCGCGCGGCCCTGCCGGTGGGCGCCGGCGGACGGGTGGGCGCGGCGCCGTCGCTCTTCGCCGCCCTCCAGGCCGCCCGCGAGGCGGCGCCGGGGCGGGCGCTGGTGCTCGCGGAGGACGAGGTCGTGGAGTTCCTCGCGCCGCTGCCCGCCGAGCGCCTGCCGCTGCGGCCCGACCTGGCCGGCGCGCTGCGCGACCTGGGGCTGCGGACGATGGGCCAGGTGGCCGCCCTCCCCCGCGCCGCGGCCCTCGACCGGCTGGGGTTCCCCGGCCTGGAGGCGTGGCGGCTGGCGCGCGGGGAGGCCGGCCGGCCGCCGCGGCCGCGCACCCCTCCCCGCCCGCTGCGCGCGGCCGTCTCCTTCCCCGAGCCCGTGGGCGCCCTGCCGGCGCTCGAGGCCGCCGCGCGCCTGCTGCTGGGCGAGCTCGCGGGGGCCGCCGCCGGGCGCGGGACCGCCCTGCGCACGCTCGCCCTGCGCGCCCGTCTCGCCGACGGCGGGTCGTGGGCCCGGGACATCACCCTGCGCGAGGCGACGGCCGACCGGGAGCGCCTGGCCGTGGCCGCGCTCCCCCGGCTCGGCGAGGTCACGGCGCCGGTCACCGACCTGTGGATCGGCGGCGACGCGTCCGGTGCGCTCGGGGGCCATCAGCTCACCGCGCTCCCGTCGCCGGGCGAGGAGCGCCGCGCGCGGGCCGGCGAGGCGGTCCGCCAGGTGCGCGCCGCCCAGGGCGAGGAGGCGATGCTGCGCATCGTGGAGCTGGAGCCCTGGTCGCGGCTCCCCGAGCGGCGGTGGGCCGTGACCCCCCTCGAGCCGTGAGCCTGCGCGCGCTGGGGGGCCCGCGGGAGACGTCCGTCGAGACCGGGCCGGACGGCGCGCCCCGGGCCGTGATCGTGGGCGGCCGGCGGCGGCCGGTCACCGCCGTCCGCGACGACTGGCTCGTGCAGGACCTCTGGTGGACGGCGTCACCCGTGGAGCGCCACTACCACGAGCTGGTGGTGGAGCCGGGGCGGGTCGTCCTCGCCTACCGGGACGGCGTGGACGCGACCTGGCACGTCCACTCATGAGTCCCCTCCGCCTACCGCCCGGCCGGCACCTGGGCGCTCGCGAGCACGGCGAGCCACCCGCCCCTGCCGACCGCGTTGCCCGGGCCGGTCTTCACGAGCCGGTAGCCGGTCGGGACCCGGGCCGGCCGCGTGCGCCACGGGCCGATCGTCGCGGGCAGCGCCCGCCCGCCGTCCGGGTTGGTGAACCCGGCGACGACCGCGAGCCATCCGCCCCTGCCGACGGGGTTGCTGCGGCCGGTCTTCACCAGGCGGTAGCCGGCGGGGACGCTGGCCGGGCGCGTGCGCCAGGGGCCGATCGTGGGTGGCAGCCGCGGCGGCGCGGCCACCGAGCGGGCCGCGAAGGTGGCGATGCCGCGCCCGATGGCCTCGGCGATCCGCTGCCGCACGTTGGGGTCGGCCAGCAGGAGCGCCTCGGCCGGGTTGGTGAGGAACCCGCCCTCCACCAGGATCGCCGGCATCCGGGTGTTACGGAGCACGTAGAAGCCCGCCGTCTTGACGCCCCGGTCGGGCAGGCCGAGGGCCGCGACCATCTGCGTCTGGACGTCCTGCGCGAGCAGCCGCGACGCGGCGCTCGAGTAGTAGTAGTGGAACGTCTCGGTGCCGCTGGTGGTGGTGCCGAGGGCGTTGTTGTGGACCGAGACGAACAGGTCCACCCGCGCCTCGTTGGCGATGTCCACGCGGGCGCGCAGGTCGGCGCCCTCGGTGGTGTAGGGCCGATCGCCGCCGGCGAGGTCCTGGGTGCGCGTCATGAGCGTCCGCCCGCCCTGGCCGCGGAGCCAGCCGTCGAGGCGGACCGCGATGTCCAGGTTGACGTCCTTCTCCAGCAGCAGGTTGCGCCCCTGGGCGTCGCTGCGGGGCGGCAGCCCGGTGACGGTGCCGGGCGGCAGGATGCCGGTGGCGCCCGTGTCGCCGCCCCCGTGACCGGGGTCGACGGCGATGTACGGGAGTGCCGCGTGGGCGGCGGCGGGCGCGGCGAGCGCGATGAGCAGCGCCAGCAGCGTGATCGGTCGGACGCGGCGGATCGTGTGCCCCCTTGGCCGGATCGCGGGCGCCGGAAGCGTAGTGGCAGGCCCCGGACGCCCCAACGCCGCCGGGTCCGTCCGTTGCGAACACCGCGCTGTTTCGCCCGTCGGGGGCATGGGCAGCCTCTCTACGCATCGACGGGGGCGACGGCCTCCGGGCGATGCATGTGGTGCAGGACGGACCCACCACATACCAGCGACGCCCGGCGGGCACCCGGGCGCCGCGACCATCCGAGGGGGCGCCGCGGGCATAGGCGCCCCCTCGACGTTTCATGGGCGCCTTGCGCGGATCCCCGCGGGCTGCCTAGATTCCGCGGTCATGGACCATCCCATTCAGTTCGTCGCCACCGAGGATCTCAACCGGAACCGGCTCACGTCGTTCTTCCGCATCATCCTCGCCATCCCCCACCTCATCTGGCTCGCCATCTGGGGCATCGCGGCCGGCATCGCCGTCTTCATCTCGTGGTTCGCGACCCTCTTCGCCGGGCAGACCCCCCAGGCGCTGCACGACTTCATCGCCCAGTACATGCGCTACTCGTCGCACGTCGGCGGGTACATCACGTTCCTCGCCGACCCCTACCCCAAGTTCCTGGGCGACACCCCCTACGACGCCGACCTGGCGGTCGCGCCCCCCGCGCCGCAGAACCGCTGGAAGACCGGCTTCCGCGGGATCCTCGCCATCCCGGCGCTGATCGCCGCGACGGTGCTCGGCTACGTGCTCGAGGTGATCGCGTTCATCTCGTGGATCTGCATCCTCTTCACGGGGAGGATCCCGCAGGGGCTGCGCGACATCACGCTCTACATCATGCGGTTCAACCTGCAGACGCACTCGTACCTGTCGTTCCTGACGGACCGCTACCCGGACTTCTCGCCCACCCCCCGCTGACGTGTTCGGCAAGCGCCGCGACCGCTTCCTCGCCGGGTACGTCTTCCCACCCGGGTTCGAGGAGCGGCTCGCGGCGCACCGGCCGGGGCTCGGCGCGGCCGGGCGCGAGCTGGTCATGGAGGGCCTGCGCGACTGGTTCCGCATCTGCCGCGCCTCCGGGAGGCGCTTCCTGGCGATGCCGTCCCAGGCCGTCGACGACGCCTGGCACGAGCTGATCCTCTACACGCGGGAGTACGAGGCCCTCTGCCGCAGCGGCATCGGGCACTTCCTGCACCACACCCCCGCCCCCGCCGTGACGGGGAGGATGGACACGGACTTCGCCATGGAGCGGACCTTCCGCGGGGCCTGTGAGCTGGAGGGCATCGACCCGGCCCGCCCGGACCGCCTCCCCCGCATCTTCGCGATCGACGAGCAGCTCGGCATCGAGGACGGCTTCCGGTTCGTCCCGTTCCCCGACGGGATCCGCCCCTTCGAGATGCTCCGTCCCGAGCGGACCCCGACCGGCGTCGCCTGGGTCGCCGTCCCGGCCGGAGCCGCCTTCGCGAGCGGCTGCGCGGGCGGCGCCAACGGCTGCGGCACCCCGGGCGCCGGCGGCTCAGGCGACGGGAGCGACGGAGGCGGCGGCTGCGGAGGCGGTGGCTGCGGAGGGGGCGGCTAGCCGCACGGAGGCCCCCGGCCCCCGGGTGCGCTCCGTCCCCCGGGGTCCACTTTGCCCTGGACGCCAGGTCCGACCGGGTCATGGGGCGCCGCCGCCGGCGCCCGGCGACGGCTCCGCAATTCGGATGTGACCGCCAACGGCCAGGGACGCGGCGGTCTCGTCACCGTCGGTCCCGGTCCCGCGCGACGCAGGGTGCCACGGACCTCGGCACGGTTCCGGCGCCATCCGGGCCGGATCGGGGGGATGTCGACCCGGAGGCCGTGCCGGATCCGGGCCCAGGTGCGCCGAGGGCGTGCCGGGAGGGTGACGACGGACGGGCGGGTTCCGTGGGCCACCCGGACCGGCGCGCGGCCGCTCCGTCGCACGAGGTCCACTCGGCCCCGGAGGCCGGGTCCGACCGGGTCATGGCCCCGTGCGGAGGGGCGGCCGGCGGCCGGCGGCCGGTGGAGCCGGTGGCGCCAGTCCCGGTGCCGTCATGTTCCACTTGGGTCCTGGCCCGTGCCCCGAGTGCGACATGTCCCACCCACGACCCCTTGACTTCAAGTTTGGTTGAAGGTGCAGCATGGGTCCCGTCGATCGAGATCCCGAGGGGAGGGACCATGGGTGGAGGGGACACGCGGGTGACCGGGGCGGCGGGGAGGATCGCGGCCGAGGTGACGGCCTGGGAGGGCGTCACGGCGGAGGCGGGCTCGTTCGGATCGCTCGCGTTCGTGGTAGGGCGGCGGGAGATCGGGCACCTCCACGGCGACCACGCCGCCCACTTCGCCTTCCCCCGCTCGGTGCGGGCGACGCTGATGGACGAGGGGCGGGTCGGCCCCCACCCCGCGCTCCCCGACTCGCCCGGCCTCGCGGCCCGGCGGATCGCATCCGACGAGGACGTGCGGGACGTCGTGGCGATGCTCCGGATGAACTACGACCGGATCCCCGCGCGGAACCGGGTGCCGGCCCGCACCTGACGACCGGGCCCGGTGGCGTGCGCGCCGGGCCCCACCCGGTGGCAGCGGCCGGACCGGGGCACCGGAACCCCCGGCCCGGCCGCACCGCCACGGTTGCATCGCGCCCATCCGAACACGAACATGTGTTCGATGGACGTCCCCTACGTGGAGCTGCACGCCCACTCGGCCTTCTCGTTCCTGGACGGCGCCTCGGCGCCGGAGGAGATGGCCGCGGCGGCGGCCGAGATGGGCCACGCCGCCCTCGCGCTCACCGACCACGACGGCCTCTGCGGCTCGCTCGCCTTCGCACACGCGGCCCGGGCGGTCGGGGTGCGCCCCATCACCGGCGCGGAGGTCACCCTCGACGACGGCTCGCACCTCACGCTCCTCGCCGCCGACGCCACCGGGTACGCCAACCTCTGCCGCCTCATCACCCTCGCCCACGCGGACACGCGGCCGCCGCCGGACCGGCGGGCGGTGCCGCCGGCGCTCCCCCGCGACGCCCTCGGCGCCCACGCGGAGGGCCTCGTCTGCCTCACCGGGTGCGCCCGCCACGGCCTGGTCCCGCGGCTCGTCGCCGCGGGGGACCGCCGCGCGGCGCTCGCGGCGGTCGAAGGGCTCGTGCGCGACTTCGGGCGGGAGGACGTCCACGTCGAGATCCAGCGCCCCCTCGCCCGCGGCGACCGCCGCCTCGCCCGCGAGCTGGCCCAGCTCGCCGAGGCCGCGGGCGTCCCCTGCGTCGCGACCGGCGACCCCCACGCCCACACGGACGAGCGCGCCCTGCTGCAGGACGCATTCGTGGCGATCCGCAACCGCCTAACCCTAGACGGGTCCGAGGACGCCCGCCGGGGCAACCGCCACGCCGTCCTGCGCCCCCCGGCGGACACGGCCGCCCTCTTCGCGGACCACCCGGAGGCCGTGCGCCAGACCGTCCGCATCGCCGAGCGCATCGAGTTCGACCTCACCCGCGACCTCGGCTACCGCTTCCCCGACTTCGCCGGCGCCCACCCGGGGGTCACCGCCCAGAAGGCCCTCACCGACCTCTGCGCCCACCTGCTCGGCGCCCGCTACCCCAACGCACGCCGGCGGGAGGCGGCCCGGCGGCGGCTGGAGGAGGAGCTGGCCCTCATCGCCCACCACGACCTCGCGGGCTTCTTCCTGCTGCACCGCGACATCCTGGAGCTGGCGCGCGAGGTGGCGCTGCAGGTGCGCCCCGCCGGGTCGGCGCGCCGCTGGCTGCCCCCCGGCCGGGGACGGGGGTCGTCGGTGGGCTCGATCGTCTGCTACCTCACCGGCCTGTCGCACATCGACCCGGTCGCCAACGACCTGTTCCTCGGCCGCTTCCTCAACAGGGACATGGCCTCGGTGCCGGACATCGACCTCGACTTCCCCCGCGACGTGCGCGAGCGGCTCATCGAGGAGGTCATCGCCCGCTACGGCGACGAGCACGCCGCCCTCGTCGCCGCCTTCCCCACCTTCCGCATCCGCATGGCCATCCGGGAGCTCGGGAAGGCCCTCGCGCTGCCCGAGGCCGACCTCGAGCGCCTCGTGCGCCTCTCCGACGGCTGGTCGTCGGCGGAGGCCGTGGAGGAGGAGATGCTCCGGCTCCCGGACGGGGAGGCGAAGATGGCGTCGCCGCGGTGGCGGGCGCTCGCGATGCTGGCCCGCGAGGCGGCCGGCCTCCCCCGCCACCTCTCCCAGCACTCCGGCGGCATGGTCGTCAGCGCCCGCCCCCTCGTGGAACTGGTGCCCGTGGTGCCCGCCGCGTTCCCCGGCCGCCAGATCTGCCAGTGGGACAAGGACTCCTGCGCCGACGCCGGCTTCGTGAAGATCGACCTGCTCGGCCTGGGGATGCTGAGCGCGGTGGAGGAGTGCATCGACCTCGTCGCCCGGCACCGCGGCGAGAGCATCGACCTGTCGCGCATCGGCTTCACCGACCCCTCCGTCTACGCGGAGATCCAGGACGCGGACACCGTCGGCGTGTTCCAGATCGAGAGCCGCGCCCAGATGCAGAGTCTGCTGCAGACGCGCCCCGAGAACCTCGACGACCTCACCGTCCAGGTCGCGCTCATCCGCCCCGGCCCGGTCAGCGGCGGCGCCGTCCACCCCTACGTGAAGCACCGGCGGGCGAAGCGCGCCGACCCCTCCTTCGAGCCGCCCTACGACCACCCCCTGCTGGCGGACGTGCTGCGCGACACCCTCGGCGTCGTGGTGTTCCAGGAGCAGGTGCTGGAGGTGGCGATGGCCCTCGCCGGGTTCACCCCCGGGCAGGCGGAGGCCCTGCGGCGGGCGATGAGCCGCAAGCGCAGCCGCGAGGCGATGATCGCCCTGTGGCGCGACTTCCGCGACGGCGCGCGGGAGCGGGGCGTGGACGACGAGACCATCCGCACCGTCTTCACCAAGCTCATCGGCTTCTCGAACTTCGGCTTCCCCAAGGCCCACTCGTCGGCGTTCGCGGTGCTCGCCTACCAGAGCGCCTGGCTGCGGCAGCGCCACCCCGCCGAGTTCCTCACGGCCCTCCTCAACTCCCAGCCGATGGGCTTCTACCCGCCCGCCAGCCTGGTGCGCGACGCCCAGCGCCGCGGCGTGCGGGTGCTGCCGCCGTGCATCGCGCGCTCGGAGGCCGCCTGCTCCATGGAGGGCGGCGCGGTGCGGATCGGGCTGGGCTACCTCCGCGAGGTGCGCATCGAGGCGGCGGAGCGGCTCGTGGCCGAGCGCCGGTCCCAGGGGGACTTCCGCGACGTGGCCGACCTGGCCGCCCGCTCCGACCTGCGCCGGGAGCAGTTGGCGCAGCTCGTCCGCGCCGGGGCGTGCGACGTCCTCGGGCCGCCGCGCCGGGCGATGCTCTGGGAGCTGGGGGTGCTGTCGCGGCCGCGCGCCGGCGCCGAGGGCCTGCAGCTCGCCCTGCCGATCCCCGCCGGCCCGGCGCCCCCGCTCCCCGAGGCCGGGCGCTACGAGCGCACCCTCACCGACTACGAGACGACCGGCCTGTCCACCGGCTGGCACCTCGTCACCCTCGTCCGCCCCGGGCTGCCCGCCGGCGTGCGGACCGCGGCCGACCTGCGCGAGACGCCCGACGGGACGCCGGTCATCGTCGCGGGGCTCGTCGTCGCGCGCCAGCGCCCCGCCACCGCCAACGGCATCGTCTTCCTGCTGCTGGAGGACGAGACCGGCATGGTCAACTGCATCGTGCGGCCCGAGGTGTACGAGCGGCACCGCTCCGTCGTGCGCGCCGACCCCCTCGTGATGGCCCACGGGCGGCTGGAGCGGCGCGACCGCAACATGAACGTCCTCGTCACCTCCATCGCGCGCATCGCCCCGCCGCTGGAGGACGCCCCCGCCGAGATGGCGCGCGTCCAGGCCGCGGCCCCCGAGGGGCAACACTTCGGGCGCGGGCGGCGCTGACGGAGCCCGCCCCGGCGCTCCGGTCCGGGCGGCGGATGCCGATCACGCTCGGGTCCACCCGTCGAGGAGACCCCGTGCCGCACCACGCCGACCGGACCATCGGCCTCGCGATCGCCGCCGCCACCGCCGCCCTGCTCGCCGGCGTGGCCCTCGCGGCCGGCGCGACCCTCGCCCTGCTGGCGGACGCCGGCCCGCGCCTGGACGACGCCCGCGCGGCCCTGGTGGCCGGCACCGGCCTCGTGCTCGTGCTGGGCGCCTGGCTCGCGACGATCGTGGCCGGCGCCGTGCGCGCCCGCATCGCCGGTCTCCACGCCGAGGCCGCCGCCCTTCGCGCCGAGGTCCGCGCCGCCGCCGCGGAGGCCGCGGGCGCCGCGACGGAGCTCGACCGCCGGGCCCGCGCCACCGCCGCCGGGGCGTCCGCGGGCGCGGCGGCCGCCGCGCGGGTGGCCGCCGCCCTCGACGGCGCGGCCGGCGCCGCCGAGGGCCGGGCGCGCGGGATCGGCGGCGCCATGGACGATCTCGGGAAGGTCCGGGGCGAGGTGGACGCGCTCCACGCCGGCGCGCTCGCCGCCGCCGGGGCGGCCGCCGGGGCCCGGACCGCCGCCAACGGGTCCGCGCGGGCCGCCGCCGCGGTCGCCGCGGCGGTCGACGACGCCGGCGCGACCGTGCGGGAGGCGGCCGACGCCGTCCGCGGCCTCGGCGCGCGGGGCGAGGCGATCGACGACATCGCCCGCCGCATCGCCTCCGTCGCCACCGGCACCGACCTGCTCGCCCTCAACGCCGCCATCGAGGCCGCCCGCGCAGGAGAGCACGGGCGCGGTTTCGCCGTCGTCGCCGGCGAGGTCCGCTCCCTCGCCACCGAGAGCCGGGCCGCCGCCGACGCCATCGCTGCCATCGTCGCCGAGGTGCGCGAGGAGACCGCCCGCGCCCTGGAGGCGCTCGACCGGGGCGACGGCCGGATCCGCGCCGGCGCCGGCCTCGCGGCGGACGCCACCGGCGCCGCCACGGCGCTCGTGGCCGCCGGGGACGACCTCGTCACCGCCACCGGGACCGTGACCGCCTCCGGCGAGGCCGCCCGCGCCGGGCTCGCGGGGCTGGCCGGGCGGCTCGGCCGCGAGGGCGAGCGCGGGTCCGCCGACGCCCACGCCGCGCGCGAGGCCGCCGCGGGGGCGCGGGAGGCCTGCGCCACCGCCGGCGACGTCGCCGGGGCCGGGCTGCGCCTGGCGCGGGCGGCCGGCGACCTGCGGGCGGCCGTGGGGCGCATCGGGGCCTGACCGCCCCCGGGTACGGCCCATGGGGCCGGTACCCTCGGGCCGATGGAGTACCTGCTCGCCGCGGCCATCGTCGCCGCGATGACCGCGACGCCCATCCCGCTGCCTCCGTCGTGGCTGCTGCTCGCCTACCTGGCGGTCGAGTTCGACGCCAGCCCCGCCCTGATGGTCGTGGCGGGCGCGGCCGGTGCCGCGGCGGGACGCACGATCCTGGCGCTCACCGCGCGGACGTTCGGGCCCCGCCTGCTGAGCCGGTCCAGCCGCGAGAACCTCGACGTCCTCGCGGACGTCCTCCACCGGCGGAAGAGCACCTGGGGCGTCGCCGCCGTCCTCGCCGCCTCGCCCCCGCCGGCCGGGGCCCTCTACACCGCGGCGGGCCTGCTGCGCATCGACCTGCGCGTCGTGGCGGCGTCCTGCTTCGTCGGCCGCCTCGTCACCTATGGCATCGGGGTGGCCGTGGTCGGCGGCGCGGCGGACGATCTGGCGGACCGCCTCCGCGCCTGGGTGGGCCCGTGGTCCGTGATCCTCGGCCTCCTGCTCGTCGCCGGCGCGCTCTGGCTGCTCACGCTGATCGACTGGCGGGCCACGATCGAGCGGCGGCGCCCCCGGTTCCGCCACCCCGTTCCCTCACGCCGATAACACCTCAGCCGCCGACGAAGCGGTAGCCCACCCCGCGGACCGTCTCGATGCGCGCGTCGCCCACCTTCTTGCGCAGGTAGCCCACGTAGACGTCCACGACGTTCGAGCCGGGGTCCCAGTCGAGCTCCCAGACCTGCGAGAGGATCTGCTCGCGCGTGAGCACCTGCCCGGGGCGGCGCAGGAAGACCTGCAGCAGCGAGAACTCGCGGGCCGTCAGGTCGTGCCGGGCCTCCCCCACGCTCACCCGCCGGGTGGGGATGTCCAGCTCCACGTCGCCGACCCGCAGCTGCGTGGCCGGGCCCCCGTCCTGCTCGCGCACGCGGGCGCGGATGCGCGCGAGCAGCTCGTCGAACGCGAACGGCTTGGTGAGGTAGTCGTCCGCGCCCAGGTCGAGACCCTCCACGCGGTCCGACACGTCCCCGCGGGCGGTGAGCACCAGGATCGGCAGGCGCGACCCGCCGTCACGCAGCGTCCGCAGCACCTCGGTGCCGTCGATGTCGGGCAGCCCGAGGTCCAGGATCATCAGGTCGAGGCCCGGGTCGCCGGCGCCGCGCAGGGCCTCCTCCCCCGTGGAGACGTGCTCCACGGCGTAGCCCTGGGCCCGCAGGCCCCGGACCAGGAACGAGGCGATGCGCGCCTCGTCCTCGACGACCAGCACCTTCATACCGGCACCTCGATCCAGAACGTGGCCCCGACCCCGGGGCGGTTGTCGACCCCCGCGGCGCCCCCGTGCGCCTCGGCGATGCCGCGGACGATCGCGAGGCCCAGGCCGGAGCCGGGGCTCCGGGTGGCCCCCCGGTTGAACGGGCGGAACAGGCGGTCCTCCTCGCCGGCGGGGATGCCGCCCCCCTCGTCGGCCACCTCGATGCGCCACGCGGAGGGCCGGCGCACGACGCGCAACTCGACCGGCGCCTCCCCCTTCGAATGGAGGGCCGCGTTCTGGACGAGGTTGAGGATCGCCTGCGTGAGCCGCTGGGGGTCCGCGTCAACGACCGCGCCCGCGGGAGGGGTCTCCACCTGCAGGCGCCCGCCCAGCAGCGGCTCGGCGGCCCGCGCCACCTCGGTGACGAAGTCGCGCATGGAGACCGGCTGCACGCGCAGGAATCCCGGGTCCTCGATGCGGGACAGCGTCGTCATGTCCTCCACGATGCGCCCCATCCGCCCGAGCTCCTCCACCACGATCGTGATCGCCTCCTGCACGTCGGCGGGGTCCGGGTCGGCGCCCAGCACCTCGAGGTGCCCGCGGCAGATGGTGATCGGGGTGCGCAGCTCGTGTGAGGCCTCGCGGATGAAGCGCTGCTCCCGCGTAAACGCGGCCTCCAGCCGCCCGAGCATCGTGTTGAAGGTGCGGGCCAGGTCCCCCACCTCGTCGGAGCGCGAGGAGACCTGGATGCGGCGGGTCAGGTCCCCCTCGCGGGCGATCGCGTCGGCGGTGGTGGCCATGTCCTTCACCGGCCGCAGCATGCGCCCGAGGATGAACCAGGCGATGCCGGACGCCAGCGCGAAGGCGAGGGCCGTGGCCAGGAAGACCGCCGCGCGGCGCTCGAAAAGGGCGTCCCGGTCGGCCTGGGTGAGGCGCGCCGCCGCCACCGCGCCCACCTGGCGGTCACCCACCACGATCGGCGTGCTCAGCACGCGGGCCTCCCCGCCCGCGGTGTCGACGGACGTGATGCCGGGGCGGGTGACCCCGGACACGAGCCCCACGAGCTCCGGGTCCGGTCCCAGCGGGCCCTCCGCCTGGATGCCCGACGCGCCGATCCACACGACGAGCGTGTCCCGGTCGGCCGAGGGCCAGGCGTCCAGGTAGGAGTCCACGGCCTCGCGGGCCGTGAGGCCGTCGTTGCGGCCCGCCTCGATCGCCGCCTGGAAGTCCACGACCTCCTCACGCAGCTCGTCGTCCACCGCGCGCTGCTGGGCCTGGTCGGCCTGCTGGAAGGTGACGATGGACGTCAGCGCCAGCGCCAGCCCGAGCAGCAGGGCGTAGACGCCCAGCACGCGTCCGCGCAGGCCGAGGCCCGCCCGCCGCCGTGGGGGGCGGGGCGCGGGGGGCGGCGCGGGATCAGCCGTCGGTGGCGTCGGGGGTGTTCGTGTCGGTGAGGTCGTCGCCATCATCATCGTCGTCGGTCTCGGGCGAGGGCGCGTCGTCGTCGCGGCGGCCGTCGTCGTCGGCCGGCGGGGCAGGAGCGGGGGCGGGCGCCGGCGCCGGGGCGGGCTGGGGCTGGGGCGTGGGACGGGTGCGCGGCCGCGGCGCGGCGGGCGCGGGATCCGGCTGGGGCTCCGGCTGCTCGGCCGCGCGCGGCGCGGGGTCGGGCGCGGGGGCGGGGGTCGCCCGCGGGGAGGCCGGGGCGTCGCCGCCGCCGGGCGCCTCCCGCGCCGGCGGCCGGACGGGCGTCCGGCGGGTCGTGGCCGGGCTGCGCGGCGCGTCGGCGGCCGGAACCTCCACCACGGGCAGGTCGTCCGGCGGGATGGCCGCCTGCCCCGAGGTCCAGCGGCCCACCACCACGCTCGCCACGATCCCCAGGATCACGGCGACGGCGACGGCGACGAGCGGCCCGCGGCCGCCCAGGAGATCCCGCAGATGCCTCACCGGTGGATCGTGGCACAGCCCCGCCGGGGGACCCGCCGGTATGAGGAAAGTCTCATCGCCCGGCGCCGTGCGGCGCCGGGCGGGAGGACCTCGAGCGGGGCGCCCGGCCCCTGGGGTCCTAGGGCTGGATGAGGATCATCATCAGCACGAGGGCAACGGCCCAGCCCACGAGCGACAGGACGCCGAGGATGATCCCGGCCTTCGCGAAGCCTCGGCCCGAGAGGCGGCCGCCGGACGCCGTGATGTCATCGAGCGCGAAGAGCCCGACCCCCACGGCCGGGGCGGCCACCGGCGGGATGAGGACGCCGATGATCCCGAGCACGAGCGAGACGACGGACTTGCCGCCCCCCGGCGAGCGCGACGGGTCGGGGCCGGTGGCCGGCACCCGGAAGCGGGCCAGCGCGATTCCCGTCCCGACGAACAGCAGCAGGGATCCCAGGAACATGAGCCATCCGGCGGTGCCGAGGGACACGTCGAAGCCCGCCAGCAGGTCCTCGGAGGAGCGGAAGCCGATGAGGGCCAGGGCGATGAAGCCCGCGAAGAAGGCGGACGCGAAGACCCCGACGACGCGGGCCCACGCCCACGGCGCCGCCGCGGCCGCGACGCAGAGCACGGCGGCGACGATGCCGAGCCAGGAGCCGCCGGCGACGGAGATCTGGTTGATGCCGAACGGCGTCTCCTGCTCGACGGCGACCGAGCCCGCGGACGCGGCCGTCAGCACGCCGCCGATGGCGGCGATCACGAAGCCGGCGCGGGCGACCATCGTGGGCGGGTACGGCACGCCGCCGGTCGCGGCGGGCGGGCCGAAGCCGCCGAGGTCGGCCGGCGCCGGCGCGGGGGCGCCGAAGGACCCCGGCGCGGGCGCGTCCACGCGCGGCGAGACCTGGGTGGCCCCGACCGGCGCCTCGGCGGGCGCCGCGGCCTGTGCCTCCGCCTCGGCCCCGGCGGGGAGCCCCGACGGAGGGGCGGGCGGGATGCCCGTGATGGGCTCGACGGCGGTGCCGCCGTCCACGCTGATGTGCTCGGTCCAGGCGGCGCCGTCCCAGTAGCGCAGCCGGCCCTCGCTCGTCGGATCGCCGTACCACCCCGCGGTCGCCATCGTTCGTCCGTCCTCCTGTCGTGACCGCGGGGAACGCTACCGGGCCGCCCGGCCGGACGGGAGGGGGGATCAGGGAGCGGCGCGCACCAGCGGGGCCAGCAGGGCCTCGATCGCCGCCCGGGCGTCCGCGGTGACGGCGGCGGCGCGCTCGCGGGGCGTCCCCTCGGCCGGCACGCCCAGCGGCGGGCCGAACGACACCCGCACCGGCCCCCTCCCCACCGGGCGCCACCCGCGCAGGACCGCCTGGGTGCCCCAGACCGCGGCGGGCACCACCGTGACACCGGGTGTCAGGGCCAGGTGGCCGGCGCCCTCGCGGAAGGGGCCGAGCACCGGGCTCCAGGAGGCGCCCCCCTCGGGGAACACGATCACGAGCCGCCCCAGCGCGAGCTGCTCGCGGGCGTACCGCATCGCCCGCAGGTCGGGCCTGTCGGTGCGCACCGGGAACGCGCCCAGCGCGAACAGCAGGGTCGCCAGCGGCAGCCGGGTGAAGTGCTTCGCCAGCGCCATGTACTGCGCCGGCCGCGGCCCGCAGGCGAGGCCGACGGCGGGCGGGTCGAGGTCGGCCGGGTGGTTCGCCAGCACCAGGACCCCGCCGGTGTCCGGGATGTGCCGGCGCCCCTCGACGCGGTACCCCAGCGCCCGGGGGGCGGTGGCGCCGAGCAGGTGGAGGCCGAAGGCCCAGACCGGCCGCCGCACCCCGCCCGGGGGCGGGCGCCAGTGGACCCCGTCCGCCGGGCGCTCCCGCCGCCTCACGCCGTGCCGGCCGGCCTCTCGACCACCATCGCGATGCCCTGCCCGCCGCCGATGCAGAGGGCCGCCAGGCCGAGCCGCGCCCCACGGCGGGCCATCGTGTGCAGGAGCGTGGTGAGGACCCGCGCCCCGGACGCCCCGATGGGGTGGCCGAGCGCGATGGCGCCGCCGTGGACGTTGGTGCGGGACGGGTCCAGGCCGAGCCGGCGGCCGACGGCCAGGGACTGGGCCGCGAAGGCCTCGTTCAGCTCGATGAGGTCGATGTCCCCCAGGGACACCCCGGCCTTCGCGACCGCGGAGCGCACCGCGTCGACCGGGCCGAGCCCCATCACCCGCGGCGCGACGCCGGCCATGGCGTGGCCGCGGATGAGCGCCATGACGGGGGCGCCCAGCTCGCGCGCGGCCTCGGCGGACATGACGACGGTGGCGGCGGCGCCGTCGTTGATGCCGGACGACGTGCCGGCCGTGACCGTCCCGCCGGCGTCGAAGGCCGGGCGCAGGCGCCCCAGCCCCTCGAGCGTCGTGTCCGGGCGGGGGTGCTCGTCGCGCTCGACCACCACCGGGTCGCCGCGCCGCGCCGGCACGCTCACCGGGAGCACCTCGTCCGAGAACGCCCCGTCGGCGATTGCCTGGGCCGCGCGCTGGTGGCTGCGGAGGGCGAAGGCGTCCTGGTCCTCGCGGGTGATGCCGTCCTCGCGGGCGACGTTCTCCGCCGTGATGCCCATGTGGACGTCGCAAATGGCGCACCAGAGGCCGTCGTGGACCATGGAGTCCACGGCCTTCGCGTCCCCCATCCGGGCGCCGGCGCGCATGCCCGGCAGGAGGTACGAGGCGGCGCTCATGTTCTCCATCCCCCCGGCCACCACCACGCGGGCGTCGCCGGCGCGGATCGCCTGGTCCGCAAGGCCCACCGCCCGCAGGCCGGAGCCGCAGACCATGTTGACGGTGCTCGCGGGGACCGACTCGGGAACGCCCCCCGCGAGGGCCGCCTGCCGGGCGGGGTTCTGGCCGAGGCCGGCCGACAGGACGTTGCCCATCAGCACCTCGTCGACGCGCGCGCCGGCCACCCCAGCGCGGCGCAGCGCCTCGGCCACGACGAGCCCGCCCAGCTCGGGCGCCGGCACCGGGGCCAGCCCGCCCATGAACGATCCGATGGGGGTCCTCACCGCGCTGGCGATCACGACGTCCACGGCGGGGCTCCACGGTCGGCGGCCATGTCGTGGTGGAACCTACCGGCCGCGCGGGCCCCCCGGCCTGTTGAGGCGCGCGGGCGCCCCGCCGATACAGGGGTGGATGCCCGCTCGTGCCGCAGCGGTGGCCGCCCTGGCCACCGTCCTCTCCGTCGTCGCCGTGGCGGCCGCGCCCGCGGCCGCGCAGGACGAGGGCGACACCCCCCAGCCGCAGGCCGCGCCGGCGCCGGCGCAGATGGAGGCCGCCCTCCTCGCCGAGATGAACCGGGTGCGCGAGGCCCGCGACCGCCGCGCCCTGCGCCCCCACCCGGCCCTGCGGGCCCCGGCCCGGGCGCACAGCCGCTACCAGCTGCGGATCGGTCAGCTCACCCACGAGGGCCGCGGGGGCACCGCGTTCTGGGAGCGCCTCGCCGCGGCCGGGTTCCCCCGGAACCGGTGGCTGGGCGAGAACGTGGCGATGATGTCCGGCTGCGAGGCCGGCACCGCCCGGCGCACCGTCGCGATGTGGATGGCGAGCCCGCCCCACCGGGCGAACCTGCTGAACCCGCGCTTCCGCTGGGCCGGCGCGGGGGTGGCGATCGGCGCCGGCTGCTCGGCGACCTACGTCACCGCCGACTACGGCTCCTGACCCGCGCGCCGCGCGGGCGGCCGGTCAGGCCTGGAAGGACTTACCGCAGCCGCAGGAGGCCGAGGCGTTCGGGTTGTTGATGAGGAACCCGGCGCCCTGGAAGCCCTCCTCGTAGTCGAGCTCGACGCCGAGCAGGTACGGCACGCTGAAGCGGTCGATGATGACCCGCACGCCGTCGCCGCCCTCCACGACCTCGTCGCCCTCGGCCGGGGAGGCCAGTGAGAGGTCGTACTCGAAGCCCGAGCAGCCGCCGGGGACCACCTGCACGCGGAGTCCGGCCTGCGGATCGTCCTCCTCGGAGATCAGCGCGCGGAGCTTGTCCTTCGCCTCCTGCGTGAGCGTGACCATCGGCACTCCTCGTGACGTCGTGTTCCCCGTCGAGTGTGGCAGAGGCGTCGGCCGCGCCGCAACCTCGTTCACCCCTCAACGATCGGCGCCGACGACCCTCCACCTGACCGTCGTGACGTTCCCCGCCCGGTCGGCCACGGTGAGCCGCACGCGCACCGTCCCCGAGGGTATCGCGAGCCCCGACAGGACCAGATCCTGGGACGTCACCCTCGCCATCAGGGTCACGTCGCGGCCCTCGACGTGGAGGCGCACGGACTCCGGATCGATCCCCGTGCCGCCCTCGTCGTCGGCGTAGCGCGCGACGAGCCGGCCGTCGACCCGACCGCCCCCGAGGGGCGTGCGCTCCAGCACCCGCGGGGCGCGGTCGGGCGGCGGCGCGGCGCGGGGGACCGGCCCGGCGAGGGGCAGCGGCTTCCCCGCGAAGGCGAGCGCGGCCTGGCTCGTCGCCCACACCGACGGGGCGGTGGAGCCCGCCGCGTTGCGCACGCCGCCGTCGGAGCCCTGCAGGCGCGCGAGCAGGGCGAGCGGGCCCCCCGAGCGGTCGCCCCAGGGCGGGCGGCTCGACCGCTCCCCGAGGGCCCGGATCGCGAGCGTCACCCAGGCCGTCGTGAGGGCGGTGCTCGGCCCCTCCGCCACCGTCGGGAACCCGCCGTCGGGGTTCTGCACGGAGAGCAGGTAGGCGCGCGCCCGGCGCAGCGACCCCGCGGCCGGGACGCGGCCGGCGGCGACCAGCGCCTGGATGGCGTCGGCGGTGGTGATGGGGGTGGACGGGCCGCCGTCCTCGAGGATCGACCACCCGCCGTCCGGCCGCTGCATCCGCTCGAGGGCGGCCGCGCCGTCGGCGACGGTCCGCCAGCCGGGCCCCAGGCCGGCGCTGCTGAGGGCGATGACACCCCAGGCCGTGGTGGCGGCGTCCGGCCCGATCGCGCCGCCGGGGGCCTGCGCCCGGATGATCGCCCGAACGAGGTTGCGGCCCCCCGTGTCCCGGGGGTCGAGGCCGAGGGCCGACGCGGCCACGGCGAGGCGCGCCGTGCCGCCGACGCCGTCGCGGTCCACCGTGGCGGCCACCGCGTCGCGCAGGGACCGGCGGCCGGCCCGCCAGCCGGCGGCGTCCTCGCGGGCGGCGGCGACGGACATCGCCGCCCAGGCGGTGTACGCCGGGTCGGTGCCGCCGTCGGCGCCGAAGCCCCCCGCGGCGGGGTCCTGCCGGGCGGCGAGGTGGTCGAGCGCCTGGGAGAGGTGCCCCGCGAGAGCGGGCACGGGAGCCGCCAGGATCGCGCACCCCGCCAGGGCGACCAGCGGCGACGTCCGGCCCCGGAGACCGGCGCCCGGCGTCCGAGCTCCCATCGGACCGGTTCCTACCGGCGCGGGGCGGAGGCGGCAACTGGACGATGGGCGAGGCCGTGACCACCCGAAGGCAGCGAGGCTCACGGAGGTTGTAGCCTCCGGGCGTGAACTCACCCCAGCCCGCGGCCCCGCGACGCCGGTCGCCGCTCGCGCTCGCGTTCACCGACCGCGCCGGCGACCTCCGCACCCCGGTCCTCATCGGGGCGATGATGGGCGTGGCGATGATCCTCTCCGTCGGGATGTTCGTCGCCCTGCTCGCCGCGGGCGCCGGCAGCCCGGAGACGCTCGCCGGCTGGATCATCGGCGCCTTCATCCTCATCAAGCTGCCGTTCCTGGGCGTCGCCTGGTGGGTCATCGCCCGCAAGCGCGACCCGGCCGGCGGCGGAGGCTGGGACCACCGCGAGACGGCGGAGATCCTCGCCTACCTGGAGCGCGAGGCCCACGAGGCCGCCGGGCGCCCCGACGCGGCCGCCCGCCTGACCTACTACGCCCGGGAGGCGTGGTTCGTCGCGGATCGCGCGACGGACGAGGAGACTCCCGCGGCGGTCGACACCGCCGTGATGATCGAGGCCATGGCCGCCGAGGCGGGCGCCCCGGTCGACCGCACCGCCCCCGCCCGCTGACGCGGGGGCTCGCCGGGCGGCGCCGGGGGTAGCATCGGGTCACCGAGCACCCGCGACCGGAGGCCGTGATGGGAACCGCACCGCCCCCCGACGACCCGTACAGCGAGATCGACCCGGAGGACCTCGAGGAGGAACTCGGCCTCGAGGTGCGCGAGCTGGACGACGAGGCCTTCCGCACGGTCGACGGCGCCCAGTCGGACGAGCCGCTCGACCCCGCCATGATCCCGGTCATCGAGGCCGGCGGCGGCGTCTCGGAGGGCTTCGAGCAGTCCGAGGCCGCCCTCGTGGACAACGCCTCCTACGGCCCCCTCGACGGCACCCAGCGGATCCTGGACGACGCCTTCGACCCGGAGGACGAGGAGGACCGCGCCGTCTACGGCGAGGCCGACGAGGAGGACGTCTCCGAGGACGAGTGACCCGCCCGCCCGGCGGGGGCTTCGTCTCGCATGCCGGTGCCGGGACCCGCGCGGGCAGGATGCGCTTGACCATTGCCGTCGAGGGGCGTATCAATCGTCACAACGGTCCGCCACGCGGTCAATGCAGGCGCCGAGGGCAACGGTCGCCACGCGTGGACCCCAAGGGGGGGCTGGACCGCGTCCCCCGTCCCGCCCGGACGATGATCCAGGCGGGGCGGTGCGGGACATCCCTGAGGCGAACCCCCACGCCCCGGCTGCCGGGCCGCGAGGAACGCCCCGTTTGCAGGGCTTTCGGCGAAGTGTTCCACTTGGGGCACCCCGTGCCCCCCAAGCGACGCCTTCCCCCGGGCGGGCCCCGGCTCCCCGCCGCGGCCGGGGGACCCGGGGTCACGACTCCGAGCCGATGCACCACGATCCCGTGCGGTCCCCGCGTCGGCGGCCGTCACGGGATGGCCGGCGACACGGCGCCCCCGCCCCGCCGGCTGCCCGAGCAGAACGGCGGAATTGCAGGCTTTTCGTCCAGGGGTTCCACTTGGGTCCCCGCCCGCGCCCCGACCGGCGCATGGGGTCCCCGAGGTTCCGCGCCCGGATCCCGGACCCCCGACCCCCCTCCCCTCAGCCCTCCGGCGTGCCCCGCAGGAGCTCGGTGAACCGGGTGGCGTTCCTCAGGGCGTGGTCTCTCGCGTTGTTGTTGAAGACCACCGCCACCTCCTGCGCCCGCTCGGCCATGTCGAGGACGGGCTCGATCCACTCCTCCATCTCGTCGTCGGAGTAGACGTGGTCGAAGCGCTCGGCGACGGTGCGGCCGGTGTTCCAGGTGGCGGCGTTCCGGCCGTGCAGGCGGAGGTAGGCCAGGGCGGGGCTCGTGACCTCGACGATCGGGGGCATCAGGTTCTTCGCGTCGCTCCGCGGGGCGTCCACGCAGACCCAGGCGGCGTCGCGCTCGCCCAGGAGCTCGGCCGTCGCGCGGCGCTCGTCCGGTTCGGCCCAGGAGCGGTGGCGGAACTCGACCGCCGTGCGGGCGGGCTTCAGGCGGTCGACGATCCGGGCGATCTCCCGCCGCTGGGCGTCGCCGGCGACGACGAACGGCGGCAGCTGCACCAGGATCGCGCCCAGCTTGTCGCCGAGCGGGCCGCAGGCCTCCAGCAGGGAGTCGATGACCGCGTCGCGCAGCTCGCGTGACGGGCGCCGGATGCGGCCCCGCTTGTCCGCCTCGAAGGGCAGCTCGCGCAGCGGCGGCGGCAGGCGGTTCGGATCGGACGGGTGCCCGGACACCACCTGGTGCGCCTTCACGTGGAAGCGGAAGGCGTCCGGCGTGCGGGAGGCCCACGCCTCGGTGGTCTCCACCGTCGGCAGGGCGTAGAAGCTCGCGTTGACCTCCACCATGGGGAAGCGCTCCGCGTAGTACCGCAGCCGCCCCTCGGCGTCGCCCTTCACCTCGGGCGGGTACCAGCCCGCCTTGATGAACTCCGGGTCGGTCCAGGAGGCCGTCCCCACGCGCACGCCGCTCGCCGCCACCGCCCCATCAGATCACACGGCCGCGGCGCCCGCGACGACCCGGTTGCGGCCCCCCTCCTTCGCCTCGTACAGCGCCCGGTCGGCGGCCTCCACGAGCACCTCCGGCGAGCACCCGCCCCGGGACACGGCGACGCCCACGCTGACGCTCACCGCGCGGGGGCCGACCGGCGTCGCGGCGATCGCCGCCCGCACCCGCTCGCCCACCATCAGGGCCTCCTCCTCGCCCGCCCCCGGCAGGATGAGCGCCATCTCCTCGCCGCCGTACCGCGCGGGGATGTCCCCCGCCCGGCAGGTGCGCGCCAGCACCGCCGCCACCGTCGCGATCGCCTCGTCCCCGGCCTGGTGCCCGAACGTGTCGTTGAACGACTTGAAGTGGTCGATGTCCACCATGCAGAGGGCGACGGGCGCGCCCGACCGGGCCCCCTCCGCCAGGCGCCGGGCCAGCTCGATGTCGAAGGAGCGGCGGTTCGCGATGCCCGTCAGGCCGTCCGTGAGGCTCTGCCGGCGGATGTCGTCCACCAGGGCCGCGCGCCACAGGGCGCTGCCGAGCCCGGCGGCGAGCGTCTCCAGGCCCTCCAGGTCGCGGCGCCGGATCCGGTGCCGCCGCCGGCCGCGCGCCAGCGCCCGGCGGCACCCGATCAGGGCCACCGCGTTCCCCGCGACCTCCACCGGCACCAGCACCACGCCCTCGCCGCCGTCGCGGCCGAGCCAGGCCCCCGGCGGGGTCGCGGCGTCCGGGCGGCGCACGTCCACCCGCCAGCCGGGCATGAGCCCCTCCCCCGCCGCGCGGGCGATCTCCGTCATCGTGGCGGCGTCGGGCGCCGCCAGCAGGTCGCGGGCGGCGCCGTGCAGCACCTCCAGCCGCCGCGCGCGCACCACCAGCTCGCGCTCCCCGGTCGCCGCGCCGAGCACGGCCGCGGCGAGCACGCCCCACAGGAAGGCCAGCCGGCCGAGCGAGGCGGCGCTCCACAACCGCCCGTCGTCCTCCCACACGATCGTCAGGAAGCCGATCGACGCGAGCACGCCGGCCTTCACCCCGGTGCGGGCCGAGTATCCCAGGGCGGCCCACAGGGCGGTGACCACGAAGAGCGCGGCCACGGGGCCGCGCGAGCCGCCCGCCACCGCGACGAGGGCCGTGGCCCAGGCCGCGTCCACGACCAGGCTCAGGTCGACCGCCAGGCGCAGCCGCCGCGGCCACCGCAGCGGGACGCGCCAGAGGGCCACCTGCAGGGCCGCGGCCAGGGCGCACACCGGGATCACGACCGCGGGGTCGGTGCCGTCGGGGACGGCCCCCGGCACGAGGGCGGCCAGGGCGACGACCGCCGCCGCGGCCAGGCGCAGGGCCAGGACGCCGCCGTGGCGGTCCTCGAGCTGGAACCAGGGCCGCTCGCTGCGCGCGACGGCCATCAGAACTCGATCATCGTGTCGTCGGGCGTGCCGCGGCCGCGCCACGCGAGCTTGCGGCCGCCGTCCACGAAGCGCTGCAGCAGCGCGTAGGCGAGGGCGGCCATCACCAGCAGGAATGGGAACGCGACGGTCCACGCCACCCGCTCCGGGTCGCTCAGCAGGCGGCCGATCGCGGCCACCGGGCCGCCGCCGCCGTCATCGTCGCCGCGGGCGCGCGGCCCGGACGGCTCCGCGGCGGGAACCGCGCCGGGAGCGGCGGGCACGGGCGGCGCGGGCGCGGCGCGGCGCGGCCGGCGCGGCGCGGCCGGGCCGGCCCCCGGGGGCGCCGCGGCCTCGACGGTCCCGGGGTCCGCTCCCAGCTCCGGGCCGCCGGCGGGCACAGGCGTCGCCGGGGTCGTGGCGTCGGGCGGCGGGGCGGGCGCGGCCGGGGTGGGCGCGGCCGGCGCCGGGGCGTCCTCCACGGCGACCACCTCGATCGCGGCGACGGCGTCCGGGACGCCGTCGCGCGACGCCACGGCCACCAGCCGGTGCGTGCCGGGGGCGGGCGTCCAGGGGCGCTCGAGCAGGGCCAGGGGGGCCGTCCACGTGGGGGCGCCGTCCACCAGGACGCGCACCGCGTCGGCGCGGACGGCCTCCACCCGCACCGTCGTGCGCCTGCCCGCCGTCACCCGGGCGCCGTCGGACGGCGTCACGAACGACACCTCGGGCGCGGAGACGTTGACCACCGGCACGCTCACGCGCGTCGCCCCGGCGGGCCCGGCGACGGCGGCGGCGAGCGCCAGGGCGGCGGTCAGGACGCCGAGAGCGTGATGTCGGATCGGTACACCCCGTGCAAGGTGGTCACCGGGATCGTCAGCTCCAGGACCGGGTTCTGGCGGAAGGCCCCGATCCCGTTGCCGGCGGAGGCCGTCATGAGCGTGATCGGGGTCGTCGTGGAGAAGGTCCCGCCCGCGCCCGCGCTCACGCCGGCGAGGCTGTCGCCGTCCGGCGCGGCCGGCGCCGTCGGGCTCGCCGTGAAGGCGTCCGCGGGCAGCAGCGTCGCCGGGGAGCCGTCGAGCGCCCAGCGCGTGGCCGTCGCGGTGGGCGCCCAGCCGGACGCGGCGCCGCCGCTGTCCGTGACCGTGACGTCGCCCAGCGGCCCCGACGTGACTGCGGGCGCCGTCCCGTCGATCGTCACGGCCGGCAGCGTCACGGAGGTGGGGCCGGACACGGTGATCCCCCCCGTCGAGACGACCCGCAGCCAATCGACCGACAGCACGTCCGCGGTCGCGTCCGCGCCGGTCCCGGTCGCCGTGAACCGCACGCGGACGTCCCCGCCGTTCCACTCCGCGGCCGTGAGGCCGTGGGTCAGCGTGGTGAGCGACGCGGCGGTGACGGTCGCGCGCGTCGTCCACGTCGCCCCGTCCCACACCTCGACCGCGAACGGCTCCCCCGAGGTGCGCGCGCGCAGCTCCAGGGTCGCGGTGGTCCCCGCGGGCACGTCGTCCACGTGGAGCTCCCCGGAGGCCTGCTGCGCCTGCGGCGTCACGGCCAGGGCCGCGTTGTCCGCGTTGAATCCCAGCCCGCTGACGAGGCTGAGCAGCGACGAGAACGCCACGTCGATGCGGATGCGGTAGGTGTGGCCCGGGACGATGTCCTCCGGCCCGAGCCCGGCCGCGGCCTGCGTGGCCCAGCCCAGGTCGGTCGTGGCGTTCCCCGACACGAGCGGCGTGGTCGTACCCGCCGTCTCGTCGACGAGGTGCGCCTCCCAGGTCGTGGTGACCAGGCCGAGCAGGCCGTTCGCGTCCACGGCGCGGTCCATCGAGAACGCCACCGACGCCGGCACGCCGTCGTCCCAGGTGAAGGTGTCGCTCTCCCACCGGCTGTTGCACCACGCCAGCAGGCCGAGCAGGTTGAGCAGGGCGCCGTAGGTGCTCCGGATGGAGCCCGCCGGCGCCCCGTCCGAGCCGTCGTGCGCGCTGGAGATGGCGCACAGCACGGCGCTCGTGTCGGTCACGGACCACCCGGCGAGGGACCCGTCGAAGGCGTGGGCGGACGGGAAGGTCGTCGGCGCGACCCCGCCCGCGTCCGTCTCGGTGAGGGTCGCGACGGCGCCGCCGTCCGCGGCGCTGCCGGCGGCGGGCACCGCCGCCCAGGCGCCCGGCGGGGTCCCGGCGGACGACGAGGCGTAGACGGTGCTCGTCCCGTACCCGAGGGCCGCGGGCGCGAGGCCCGCGGACGCTGCGACGAGGACGGCGAGCGCAAGGAGCGCCCGGCGCCTCACCGCCGCGCGTCCAGTACCCGCACCGCGACGTCCGCCGCGGACTCGTAGGAGACCGACACCACCGCGCCGCGGTCGCCCTGGGCCCGCGCGACGACGGTCCCGCGCAGGACGGCGGGGGCGTCGGGCGGGACCCGCACCACGGCGGTGACCGGCGCGCTCTGGCGCGGCGGGACGCTCACCTCGGGGGCGACCGTCATCCACGGGACCCGCGAGGCGAGCGCGAGGGTGCGCGTGGCGTCGGAGGCGTTCGCCACGCGCAGCGCGACGACCGCCTCGCCGCCCGGGGGCGCCGAGACCCGCGCGACGGCGCCCGGGGCGTCCGGGACGAGGGCGAACCCGGCCGACACCGTGGGCGCGGCAGCGGGGTCCGGGGCGCCCGCGGGGTCCGCGGCGGGCGGCGCGGGATCCACGGCGCAGCCGGCCGTCGCCAGGACGGCCGCGGCGGCCCCGGCGCCGATGAGGGCCCGGAGGGTCACGAGACGGTGACCACGAGGGTCGCGCTGTAGACGGCGGTCGCGGCGTCGCCGGGCACGGTGACGCCCACCAGCGGGGTCACCTCGACCCGGCCGGATCCCGTGCCGGGCGGGGCCGTGAGGATGGCGCGCGGCGCGTCCACCGGCCCGGCGGCGCCCGGAACGGTGCCCGCGCCCCCCACGGCGGCGGGGCGCGGCGTCACCACGAGCGGCGCGCCCAGCGGCCGCCCGAGCGGGTCGGCCGGGGCGGTCGCGACCACGACGAGGCTCCACCCGGCCGATCCGGGCCGGGTGTCGGTGACCACGAACGGGCCCACCGGGGCCTCGACGGTCACCGGCGAGCCGCTCACCCGCGCGGCCGGCAGCTCGACGTCGGCGGGCGCCGTCGCCGCGACGCCGCCGCCGAGCAGGGCCACGCCCGCCCGTGCCGTGGCGCCGGCGGCGTGAGCCGGGACCAGGAGAGCAGAGGCGAGGAGCGTGGCGAGGAGCACCTCACCGCGCACGCCGCCTCCTGCTCCAGAGCCCCGCCCCGACGACCGCGAGCAGCATCCCGCCGGTCGCCATCGGCCGCAGCGGGTTGATCGTCACGTCCTCCGCGGCGCGCGGCGCCGGTGCGTCGCCGATCCAGACCGCGACGTCGTAGTCCCCGGGGGACCAGGTGTCCAGGGGCATGCCCACGGTCATCTCGCGGGAGCCGCGCGGCAGCATCGTGCCCAGGTCGAACGGCATCTCGCGCACGACGCCGCCTCCGCGGCTCACCGCGACGCGCCCGGACAGGGCGTCGAAGCGGACGTTGCCCGCGTGGCGCACCCGGAAGGACACCTCCAGCGAGCCCGGGAGCCCGAAGGCCTCGCGCATGGTCCCGCCCTTGGTGGTCGCGACCCGGAGATCCTCGACGAGCAGGCTCTCGTCGCGGGGACCGCTGACCGTCACGTAGACCCGCAGGCCGACGCGCTCGACCACCTTCACCGCGAGCCCGTCCCCGGTCGGCACCTCCGCGCGGGAGGCGGACCGCACCACCAGGCCGCCGGCGTGGTCGCCGGGGGCGGCGTCCGGGGGCACCTCCACCCGGAAGCGCACGACCCGCCGCTCGTGGGGCGCGAGCACCAGGGCGCCCGCGGGGGCCTCGATCCAGGCGCCGACGTCCACGGGGGTCTCCTGCTCGCCGGCGAGGGTGAACACGCCGTCGGCGGTCGTCACCCCGTCGGCCGTCCCGAGCTCCACGGCCTGGCGGCTGCCGGTGAGGTTGACCAGCACCGCGGCGGCCCGGACCGACTGGCCGGGCGCGATCGTGCGGACGATCCAGCTCTGCTCGGGGTCGAGGGGCTGCACGCCGACCACGGATCCCGTGGCGGCGGCGGCGGTCCCCGTCCAGGCCGCGAGGGCCAGGACGGCGGCGACGACGACCCTGAGGATCACGAG
The DNA here is from genome assembly GCA_050249835.1 of Thermoleophilia bacterium. Lineage (GTDB taxonomy): Bacteria > Actinomycetota > Thermoleophilia > Miltoncostaeales > Miltoncostaeaceae > Miltoncostaea. Next base: position 36,668 of record JBFWPT010000009.1, on the reverse strand, counting down.
ATGGTGACCGTGAGGGTGGTCGTGTACGGGTTGCCGACGTAGGAGGCGAGCGCCGTCGCCGGGATGGTGATGTCCAGGCGGGGCGTGAAGGTGTAGGCGCCGCGGTGCGGGCCGGGCGCCGACAGCACGCCGACGTTGGTCTGGCCCGGACCGCTCGGCACCGTGAACGGCGACCCGGTCGCGCCGGTCATGCCGGTGACGGCGTCCGCGCCGGTGCCCGCGGAGATCGCCCCCGTCGTGAGCGCGAGGGCGCTCGACGGGATGACCCGGTTCGGCGTGCCCACGGAGACGAGGTCCGTGGCCGAGGCCACGACGCTCCACGACGCGCCCGTCCCGCGGGCGTCGACCGCCGACCACGGCGCGGCCGGCGTGGTCTGCAGCACCTGGTCGGCGCCCGTGAGGGAGGCGCTCTGCCCCTGGAAGTCGCCCGCCGAGAGCGACAGCGATCCCCCCGTGACCGTCACCTGCGCGCCCGAGGTGGCCGCCGTGGCGGCCCCCGGCGCGACGGCCGCGGCCAGGGCCGCCACCCCGAGCGCGGCGGCCCGCATCCGCACCCGCCTACCGCATCGCACCACGAAGAACATGAGCACCATCCCGAAGACTTTCCTGCCTGGGATGGGTATCGAATGCCGGGAGGGCCCACTTGAGCCCCGGACACCGCCTCCTAGAGGGAATGTCCCCTAGTGCTCTGCCCCGGAGGTGCCGTATGGGTTTCGCGAGCGAATCGGGACTTCCGGGGCAGAGCACTAGACCCAGCCCTTCTCCCGGGCGAGCAGGAGGGCCTGCGACTGCCCCGACACGTCCAGCTTGCGGTAGACGTGGTGGAGGTGGTTGTGGATCGTGGAGGCCGAGCAGCCGAGCTCGTGGGCCACCTGCTTCGCGGTCGAGCCGCGGGCGAGCAGCCGGAGCACCTGGACCTCGCGGTCCGTCAGGCCGGGCGGGCGGCGCGGGCCCTCGGTCTCCGGCGAGCTCATGAGCAGCGACTCGATGACGTCGGGGGCCAGGTCGCAGGCGGCGGCCGCCCCGGGCAGCCGGGCGATGGCGTCCTCGTCGCCCGCGGCGGCGCGGACGGCCACGTCGGCGAGCCACACCGGGCGGGCGACGGCGTCCTCCGGCGGCTGCGCGTCGTGGTGGCGCTCCATCGCCTGGCAGAGGTCCTCGGGCAGGCCCCAGCGCCGGGCGATCCAGCCGCCCACGCGCGTGTGGTCCGTGCCGAACAGGGCGCGCTCGTCCGCGACCCCGGCGATCGGGGCGGACTCGTCGCCGATCCCCTGGTCGGCCGCGATGGTGGCGAGGATGCCCTTGCCCAGGTCGTGCAGCAGGCCGGCCAGGTACGCCTGCGACGCCAGGGCGGCGGGGCCCCGGCGGGCCAGGGAGCCGGCCATGGTGGCCACCTCGCCGGAGTGCCGCAGCAGGTAGAGGCGCGGGAAGCCGTACGCCGGCAGCGCGCCCTCGAGGAGCCGGTAGGTCGTGGCGGCGAGCAGCAGCCCGCGCAGGGTGCGCTCCCCGATGCGCACGATCGCCCGGTCCAGCGTGTCCACGGGCTCGGTGAAGAGAGCGGAGTTGCCGAGGCGCAGCACCTGGGCCGCGATCTCGGGGCTCTGGGCCACGCGCGCGGCGACCAGGCGGACGGGCGCGGAGCCCTCGTCCAGGAGCTGGAGGACGCCGGCGACGACCGGCGATGGCGCGGCCAGGCGGTCCGCCGCCTCCGCGACGACGCGGGCCGAGACGCGTGGGGCGGTCGTGCTCACCGGGACTCCTCCTGGGCGGGCCGGGTCACGTCGGCGCCCCGGCCGATGAGGGAGCGCAGGGCCGCGACGGCGACCGGGTCGAACTCGCTGCCCGCGCGGCGCCCGAGGTCCTCCATCACCTCGGCCACCGGCGCCGGGAAGCGGCCCGGGCCGCCGCTCGTGCCGTGGTCGAACGCGTTGGCGACGGCCAGGATGCGCGCCTCCAGGGGGATGGCGTCGCCCGCCAGGCCGGACGGGTAGCCGGTGCCGTCCAGGCGCTCGTGGTGGTGCAGCACCCACGGCGCGACCGTGGCGAGCCGGCTGCCCGACAGCATGCGCTCCCCGATCTCGGGGTGGCGGCGGAGCTCGTCGCGCTCGGCGGCGGTCAGCTCGCGGTCCGCGGTGACGAGGTCGTCGCTGACGCCGATCTTGCCGACGTCGTGCAGCAGGCCCGCGACGCGGACGTCCTCGGCGCGGTCCGGGTCGAGGCCCATCTCCGCGGCCATGAGGGCCGCGACGCGGGCGACGTTGCCGGAGTGGTGCGCCGTGAGCGGATGGCGGGCGTCGATCGCCTGGGCGATCGCGGCGACGGTGGTGAGCACCGCCTCGTCGTCGGCGGCGCGCTCGCGCCCCTCGGCGCGCAGCACCTCGGCCGCGTCGGCGTGGTAGAGGAAGGTGCGGTCGCCGCCGTGCTCGCGGGCCCACCGGAGGGCGGCCCGGGCGTGCTCGGCGAGCGTCTCCGGACGCCCGGCCTGGTCGGGGAACGAGGCGACGCCGACGGACAGGGTCATGCCGGCGGGGATGCCCTCGATCGACGACAGGGTGGCGCGCAGCCGCTCACCGACCCGGAGCGCGTCGAGCCCCTCCACCTCGGGGAGGATCGCGGCGAGCACGTCCTCGTCCAGGCGGCAGCCGATGTCCATCGCCCGCAGGCGGTCCGCCACGTGGGCCGACAGCGCCTCGACCGCGGCCTCCGCGGCCGCCTGCCGCCCCGCGGCCCGCAGGTCGGCGACCCCGTCCAGGGCCATGACCGCGACGCTCACCGGGACCCCGGCGCGCAGGGCGCGCTGGCACTCCTGGTCGAGGCGGCCGTGGAAGTAGCGGGCGTTGAAGAAGCGGGTGATCGGGTCGACCGCGCCGAGCTCCCGGACCTCCTGCTGGAGCACCGACAACGTCAGCGCGGACGCGGCATGGCCGGCGAGCTCCAGGAGGACGTCGGACGCGGCGGGTTCCGCAACGGAGGCGTCGCCGAGCACGACGAGGACGCCGAGGCCGGCGTCGGCGCCGACGCCCGTCATCGCGGCGTGGGTCAGGCCGGCGGCGGCGAGCGCGTCCACGGCGACCGGGCCGGCCCAGGTCCCGCCGTCGCGCAACGTGGCGCCCACGGGCGCGGGCACCAGCGCGGCGAGGGCGTCCCGCCCCTGGGGCTCGATCCCGTCGTAGGCGGCCACCTCGGGGCTCGGCGAGCCCGCGGCCAGCAGCGCCGCGGCGGGCGCGCCCACCAGCAGGCGGGCCTCGGCCAGGACGCGCGCGACGGCCTCGCGGGGCTCACGGGCGGCGCGGACGGCGGCGGCGGCGGCGGCCATGCGGCGCGCCCGCAGGCGGTCGTCCGCCCCGGCGCGCTCCAGCGCGACGGCCTCCAGGGACCGCGAGCAGACGGCGGCCACGAGCCGCAGGGCGGCCTCGGCGTCGGGGTGGTCGTCGCCGCCGCCCCAGACCTCCAGGCGGCCGGTACCGCCGGGGGCGCCGGCCAGCGGGACCGCGACGGTCGCGCCGCGGGGCCCGCGGCCCTCACGGGCGATCTCGGCGCCGTCGTGGGCGACGATGCGCCCGCCGCGCCCGCCCGTGGCCGCCAGGGCCGCGTCGAGGGCGGCCGGGACCACGCGCTCGGGGCGGCGCTCCCCCGCCATGCGCTCGATGATCTCGGCCAGCCGCGCCGGGCTGACGACGCTCCAGCTACCCCGCCTCCATGCGGACACCCGATGGCCCTCCCGCCGTCGTTCCGGGGTGGGTATCGGCCTCCGGGGGGGCGAAGTGAAGCCGCCCGGCCGCCGCCGGTCAGCCCAGGCGGCGGAGCTCGTCCTCCAGGCGCTCCCGTTCCTCGGGCGTGGGCGGCGGCGAGGCCGCGGGCTCGTCCGGGGTCGTGCGCGACCACGCGCGGGCGATGAAGGGGATGGCCGCGAGGCCGAGGGCCACGAAGAGCGCCGGGACGATCCACGCGACGAGGTCGAACCCGGACTTGGGAGGCGTGGCCAGGACGCCCTCGCCGAACTCGTCGACGAGCCCGTCGATGATGCGGTCCTTGCTCCAGCCGGCGTCGATGCGCTCCTGGATGTACGCCTTCATGTCGAGCGCGACGGGGGCGCTGGACACGTCGAGCGGCGTGTTGCAGGTGGGGCAGCGCACCTCGCGCGCGACCTCGTTGACGGTCACCGCCAGCGCGGCGGCCGGCCAGGCGGCCAGCGCCACGAGGACCAGGCAGGCCACCCGGCGGATCACGTCGCCCCGGTCCTCACCTGGTCGATGGCGTTGGTGAGCTGCCGCTCGTCCTGGATGATCCCCGTGACCTTCAGCGCGATGCGCCCCTCGGGATCGACGATGAAGGTCTCCGGGAGGGCCGCCACCTGGTAGTCCTGCTTGGCGTCGTCCTCCGCGTCGCGCAGGCTCGGGTAGGTGATCCCGGTGTCCTTCACGAACTCCATCGCCTCGCCGCGCAGGTCCTGCACGTCCACGCCGAGCACCACGACGTCGCCGTCCTCGCGGTACCGCCGGGCGACCGCCTCCAGCACCGGGGCCTCGACCTCGCACGGCTGGCACCAGGAGGCCCAGAAGTTGAGGACGACGGTGCGGCCGCGCAGCGACTCCAGGGTGACCTCCGCGCCCTCCGGCCCGATGCCGTCCCCGGCGACCAGCACCGGCAGCGTGAGCGCGGGCGCGTCGGGCCGGTCCCCCTCGGCGAGGGCGTCCTCGATGGAGGTGCCGATCGAGTCCTTGTTCACCAGGCCGACGACGAGCAGCACGATGACGGCCAGCACCACGACCCCGCCCACGGCGGCGCCGATGGTGCGGCGGCGGTCCCACCCGCCCCGCTCGGGCGGTGTGGCCCCGTCCTCGGGAGGCGTGTCCACCCGCACAGGGTAGCGGTGCGCGGGCCCGGCACCGCGGTACGTCCGGCCCGATCGGCGTGGCCGATCGACGCCCTACGACTCGTCGGGCGGGGGGTCCTCGTGCTCGGCGCGATCGCGCTCGCGGCGCCGCGCGATGGAGTCCTCGACCTTCGAGATGACCCAGTCCGGCACCGGTCCGCTCATGTCCATGTCCGGCCACTCCTGCGGGCCGGTGGGCTCCGGGTCGGCGGCGGGCTCCGGCGGCGGGGCGGGGCGGCCGCGCGGGCGCTCCTCGGCGATCACCTCGCCGTCGCGCAGGACCACGATGCGGTAGGCCTCGGCGCCGTCCCCGTGGATGACCTCCAGCCGGGAGCGCTCGTGCGCGGCGGCCTCGCGCGCGTCGGACTCGCTGCGGTGCTCCCCGATCACGCTGCGCTGGGAGGCGGCGTGGCCGGAGACACCCTCCACGACAACCTCGTATCGGCGGCGGCGGCGCACCGCATCATCTTCGCCGCTCCGGCCCGCTCCCCTGCCGGAGCCGGGTCCGGCACTACCTCAGGGCGACCGATCCCGCGGGATCGCCGCCCAGCTCGCCGTAGAGCAGGGTGGTGTTCCGCAGCCAGTTCGAGTTGAGGTTGGTGGGGTCGTTGGCCACCCCGAGGGGCGCGTACTTGCCCTGGATCTGCTGCAGGGTGACGAGGCCCTCGTCCAGGTAGCCGCGGCGCAGCCCGCGGGCGACCGTCGCGATGTTCTCCTCCCAGGAGGAGAAGGTCTGGTGCGGGCCCCAGCCGAAGGCGTTGTTGCGGGCGCGGGCCCCCGGGTCGGAGCCCAGCGAGCTCTCGGCGCGGGCGATCGCGACCAGGGCGCGCGGGTCGATGCCGTTGGCGAGGCCCTCGCGCACGAACACGTCGCCCATGCCCACGAGCGGCGCGCCGGGGTTCTTGGAGGCCATCCAGGCGTCGAGCTGGGCCCCCGTCACGGGCGACGTGCCGGCCGCCACGGTCGCGGGCGCCGTGACCTGTGCGGACGTGGTCGTCGTGGTGGCGGGCGTCCCGGCCGTGGTGGTGGAGGTGGTGGCGCCCCCGGACATGGCGGTGTCGAGCGTCGCCGCGAACGCGCCGGCGGCGGGGGCCGCGGCCGTCCCGGACACGCTGCTCGTGATCTCCCGGATGCGGGCGATGGTCGCCGCGAGCCCGGATGCCGCCTCGACGCTCACGCGCTCGCCATCGGCCCCGCGCGGCCCGCTCTTTACCCCGGCGCCGCCCCGGCGACGACGCACACGGCCGGCGTCCCCCCGAGCTCCCGGCGCGCGACGCGCTCCACCCGCAGGCCGTGGCGGGGCAGCACCGCGGCCGCCCGGGCGGCGAACGCCTCGACCCCCGCGGCGACCGGCGGGTGCATCACCAGGTGGAGGGCGCCGCCCGGCGCCAGCGCCTCCCGGACGGCGCCGAGGCCCGGCGACCCGTCACCCCGGACGAGGTCCACATGGACGGCCAGGACGCGGTCGAAGCGCCCCGCGGGCAGATCTGCCTCCTCCAGCCTCACGCCGAGGACGGTCACCGTCCCGGCCTCCACGGCCTCGCGGTTGCGGGCGACGGCCGCCTCCACCATCGTCGCCGACCGGTCGATCGCCGTCACGGTGCCGCCCGGCGCGACGGCGGCCGCCGCGAGGGTCACGGCGACGCCGTGGCCGCAGCCGATCTCCAGGACGTGGTGGCCGGGACGCAGGCCGAGCTCCTCCACCGCCCACGCGATCCGCGGGGAGGGGGGCGGCACTACCCGAGGAGCTCGCGGACCGCCCGGGCGGTGTCGTCGGCGCGCATGAGGGCCTCACCCACCAGGATCGCGTCCACGCCGGCGGTCTCGAGGCGCTCGACGTCCTCGGCGTGCGTGATGCCGGACTCGGCCACCACGACGGTGCCCGCCGGGACGTCGGCGAGGAGCCGGAAGGTCGTCTCCATGTCGACCTCCAGGCTGTGGAGGTCGCGGTTGTTGATCCCGATGACCTCGGCGCCGGCCTCGACCGCCGTCTCGACCTCCTCCTCGTCGTGGACCTCGACCAGGGAGTCCATCCCCAGGTCGGAGGCGGCCGCGATCAGCTCGGCGAGCCGCTCGGCCTCCAGGGCCGCGACGATGAGCAGGACGGCGTCGGCGCCGGCCGCCCGGGCCTCCAGGAGCTGGTACTCCTCGACCACGAAGTCCTTGCGCAGCAGCGGCAGCTCGCACGCGGCCCGCGCCTCCACCAGGTCGTCGAGGCTGCCCTTGAACCACTCCGGCTCGGTCAGCACGGACACCGCCCGCGCCCCGGCCGACTGGTAGGCCGTCACGATGTCGGTGACGGTGGCGTCGGGGCGGATGGGCCCCTTCGACGGGCTGGCCCGCTTCATCTCGGCGATGAGCGAGATGCCCTCGTCGATGAGGGCCTCGGAGAAGGGCCGCCCGCGCCGGGCGGGGCCGAGGCGACCGCGCAGCTCGGCCTCGGGCAGGGCGCGCTTGCGCGCCGCGAGCCCGGCCTGCGTCCGCTCGACGACGGTCTCGAGGAAGGTGGCCATCGCCCGGGACCCTACGCGGGGCCGCCGAGGCGCCGCGTGGCCGCCACGAAGGCGTCGAGGCGTTCGTGGGCGGCGCCCTCGTCGATGGAGGCCTCGGCGAGGCCGACGGCCGCGTCGAGGCTCTCCGCCCGGCCGGCCACCCAGATCGCCGCCGCCGCGTTCAGCACCACCACGTCGCGCTCCGGGCCGCGGGCCCGGCCGAGCACCGCGCGCAGCACCTCGGCGTTGTGGGCGGGGTCTCCGCCTGCCAGCTCGCCGTCCGTGGGCGCCGCGAAGCCGAGCGCGGCCGGGTCGATCTCGCCGCTGGTCACCGCCCCGCCGGCCACCTCGACGTAGTCGGTGACCGCGCCCGTCGAGACCTCGTCCATGCCGTCGCGCCCGTGCACCAGCACCGCCCGCTCGATGCCGAGCAGGCGCAGGGCCTCCCCCATCCGCGTCAGGTACGCGGGGTCCGCGACGCCGATGAGCTGCCGCGGGGCGCCGGCCGGGTTGGTGAGGGGGCCGAGCAGGTTGAAGATCGTCCGCACGCCGAGGGCCCGCCGCACCGGGACGATGTGGCGGAACGCCGGGTGGTGCGCCGGCGCGAACATGAAGCCGAGCCCGGTCTCCTCCAGGCAGCGCGACACGGCGTCGGGGTCCAGGTCGATGCGGGCCCCGAGGGCCTCGAGGACGTCGGCGCTGCCGCACTTCGAGGTGGCCGAGCGGTTGCCGTGCTTGGCGACGGCCACGCCGGCCCCGGCGACGACGAAGGTCGACGTGGTGGAGATGTTGAAGGTCGAGCGCCCGCCGCCCGTCCCGCAGGTGTCGATGAACGGCCCCGCGGGCGGCGTGACCGGCTGGGCGTGGGCGCGGACCGTCGCCGCGAAGCCGGCGATCTCCTCGGCCGTCTCGCCCTTCGCGCGCAGCGCGACGAGGAAGCCGGCGGTCTGCGCGTCGCCGGCGTCGCCGGCCATGATCGCGTCGAGCGCGGCCGAGGCGTCCTCGCGGGAGAGGTCCTCCCCCGCCAGGAGGCGGTCGATCGACCGGGTGATGACCTCGCTGGGCACGGCCGGGATCGTACTCAGGCTTCGAGGGCGAGGAAGTTCGACAGCAGCGCGTGCCCGGCCCCGGTGAGGATCGACTCGGGGTGGAACTGGACGCCCTCCACGGGCAGCTCCCGGTGGCGCAGCCCCATCACGACGTCGCCGTCGCAGCGGGCGGTGACCACGAGGTCCGGCGCGTCGGTGGGGTCCACGACGAGCGAGTGGTACCGCGTGGCGGTCATCGGGTTCTCGACGCCCGCGAACACGGTCGCGCCGTCGTGGTGCACCTCGCTCACCTTGCCGTGCACCGGCTCCCGCCCGCGCACCACCTTCCCGCCGAACGCCTGCCCGATGGCCTGGTGGCCGAGGCAGACGCCGAGGATCGGCACGCGCCCCGCCAGGTCGCGGATCGCGTCCACGGAGATGCCCGCCTCGTCCGGCGTCTTCGGTCCCGGCGAGACGACGAGGTGGGTCGGCTCAAGCGCGGCGACGCCGGGCACGTCGATGGCGTCGTGGCGGTGCACGAGCACCTCGGCGCCCAGCTCGCCCAGGTACTGGACGAGGTTGTAGGTGAACGAGTCGTAGTTGTCGATCAGGACGACCCGGGGGCGGCGGGCGTTCAACGGACCGCCCTCACCAGTCCGCCTGCGCGGCGGCGACCTCGATCGCGCGGAAGAGCGCCGCCGCCTTGTTCTGGGTCTCCTCGTACTCGGTCGCCGGGACCGAGTCGGCCACGATGCCCGCGCCCGCCTGCACGTGGGCGACCCCGTCGCGGCAGACGATGGTGCGGATGGTGATGCAGGTGTCCAGGTCGCCGTCCCAGCCGAGCCAGCCGAGGGCGCCGCCGTAGGGGCCGCGCCTGGTGGGCTCGAGCTCGTCGATGATCTCCATCGCCCGCACCTTGGGGGCGCCGGAGAGCGTGCCCGCGGGGAAGGTGGCGCGCAGCGCGTCGGAGGCCCGCATGCCCTCCGCAAGCCGGCCGACGACGGACGACTCGATGTGCATGACGTGGCTGTAGCGGCGCACGTCCATCAGGTCGGTCACCCGGACCGTCCCGATCTCCGACACGCGGCCGAGGTCGTTGCGCCCGAGGTCGACGAGCATGACGTGCTCCGCCCGCTCCTTCGGGTCGGCGAGCAGCTCGGCGGCGAGGCGGTCGTCCTCGTCCTCGTCGGCGCCGCGCGGGCGGCTGCCGGCGATGGGGTGCATCTCGACGTGCCCGCCCTCGACCTTGACGAGCATCTCGGGCGACGAGCCGACGAGGGTCACGTCGTCCGTCTCCAGGAAGAACATGTACGGCGACGGGTTCACGGTCCGCAGGCCGCGGTACACGGAGAACGGGTCGAGGGTCATCGGCGCCGAGAAGCGCTGCGAGGGGACGACCTGGAAGGCGTCGCCGGCGAAGATGTACTCGCGGGCGCGCTCGACGGCCGCCTCGAAGTCCTCGCGCGAGGTGTTGCTCGCGACGGGCCCGAGGGTCGGCTCGTCCGCGCGGGCGGCCGGGCGCGGGACCGGCCCGGACAGGCGGCCCTTGAGGTCGGCGACGACGGCGACCGTGCGCCAGTAGGCGGCCTCCACGTCCCCGTCGGGGCCCGGCCGGCACGGCGCGACGATGGTGAGCGCGCGGCGGAGGTGGTCGAAGACGACGACCGGCCCGGTCACCAGGGCGACGAGGTCCGGCACGCCGAGGTCGTCCTCGGGCACGTCGGGCAGGCGCTCGACGGTGCGCACGAGATCGTAGCCGAAGTAGCCGACGGCGCCGCCCCAGAACGCGAGCGGCTCGGACGGCGGCGCCATGCCGATGCCGCGCACGACGTCCTCGACCGCGCCGAACGGGTCCGACGCGTCGAGCGCCCGGGCCGCGCCGCCCTCCTCGGTGACGCTCAGCTCGCCGCCGGCGCCGCGGATGACGGCCTGGGGCCGCACGCCGATCATCGAGTAGCGGCCGAGGCGCCCGTGCTCGACGGACTCCAGCAGGAACGCGGGGCCGCCGTCGCGCAGCTTGAGGAAGGCGCTGACCGGCGTCTCGCAGTCGGCGATGTAGGTGTGCGCGAGCGGCACCTGCCCGCCGCCGGCCGCGAGCGCGCGGACGCGGTCGATGCCGGGCGTGATGTCCAGGTGGGAGCCGCGGCGCGGCGGGACGTCGAGGCGCAGGCGGGTCACGCCGGCGGCCTCCGCGACGCGAGCTCGGCGGCGACCTCCTCCAGCGACACGCCCGCGGCGCGCCACAGGACGGCGAGGTGGTACAGCAGGTCGGCGCTCTCGTACACGACCTGGCCGCGCTCCTCCCCCTTGGCGGCGATGACGACCTCCGTCGCCTCCTCCCCCACCTTCTTGCAGACCGTGTCGATGCCCTTGGCGAGCAGGCGGGCGGTGTACGAGGACTCCGGGTCCGCCGCGTCGGCGCGCGCGGCGACGGTGCGCTCCAGGTCGGCGAGCGCCGCGAAGGGCTCGGCGCCCTCCCCGGTCACGGGGGTGTGGAAGCAGGTGGCGGCGCCCGTGTGGCAGGCCACCCCGGTCTGCTCCACGCGCACGAGCACGGCGTCGTCGTCGCAGTCGAGGGTCACGGCGACAACCCGCTGGGTGTTGCCGCTCGTCGCGCCCTTGTGCCACAGCTCGGACCGGGACCGGCTCCAGAACCACGTCTCGCCCCGCTCCACGGTGCGCTCGAGCGACTCGCGGTTCATCCAGGCCAGCGTCAGCACGCGGCCGTCGCCGGCGTCCTGGACGATGGCGGGCACGAGCCCGTCCGGCCCGAAGCGGACGCGGTCGAGCAGGCCCGCGGCGGCCTCGGCGGCGCTCACGAGCCGCCGCCGTTGAGCGCGGCCAGCTCGGCGAGGACGGCGACCGCGGCGGGCGTGCCGACGCGGGCGGCCCCCGCGCCGATCATCGCCTGGACGGCCTCCAGGGTCTCGATGCCGCCGCAGGCGTACACCCCGACGCCCTCCGGCAGCGCGTCGCGCATGAGCTCGACGTCGTGCACCGTCGCCCGCGTCTCGATGCCGGTGCACGTCTTCGCGAAGTCGGCGCCGACGTCGTCGACGATCTTGCAGGCCAGCCTCTTGACCTTGTCGTTCATGAGCGGCGCCTCGATGATGACCTTCACGAGGACGTCGCCGCGCGCGTCGTTCGCCGCCCGCCCGCGCACGGTCCGCACCACCCGCAGCAGGTCGTCGCGGACCTCCTTGAACTCGCCCCGGAGCATGGCCCGGTAGTTCATGACGACGTCCAGCTCGTCCGCCCCCTCGGCCACCGCCCGGTCCGCCTCCTGCGCCCGCGCGGCCGAGGTCGAGTCCCCGCCGGGGAAGTCGATGACCGCGCACGTCTTCACGTCGCAGCCGCGCAGGAGGTCGGACATGACCGGCACGAAGCGAGGGTGCGAGCACATGGCCGCGAAGTGGTGATCGCGAGCCTCGGCGCAGAGCCTCTCGATGTCCTCCTGCGTCGTCGCGGGGTCGACGACCGTGAGATCGAGGGTCTTGGTGAGGTCCTCGGCCCGCATCAGGCTCGTGCGGGACGTGGCGAACCGCTCATCCGGCCGAGTATAGCGGCGGTCCCGGCGGCGGCCCGTGCCTGAGCTGCCGGAACTCCAGGCGCTGACGGAGGGGCTCACCTCCGCGCTGGCCGGAGTGGAGGTGACGGATGCGCGCGCGCACGCCCCGGCGACGCTCAAGACCGCGGAGCCGCCGCTCGACGCCCTCGTGGGGCGCCGGATCGCGCAGGTGTGGCGCCGCGGCAAGATCCTCGGGGTGGAGATGGAGGGCGGGCTGCACCTCGTCATCCATCTCATGCAGGCCGGACGCCTGGGCGTCGCGGCGGCCCCGAAGGGGCGCCCCGGCCGCACGGCCGCGCTCGACCTGGGCATCGGCGACGGCCGCGTCCTGCGCCTGCGCGAGCTCTCCACCCACCGGCGCGCGTCGGCCCACGTGCTCGACGCGGGGGGCCTCGCCGCCCACCGCCCCCTCACCCGCCTGGGGCCGGAGCCGATCGGGCTGGACGCCGCCGGCTGGGCCGCGGCGATGGCCGGCCCGGGCCTGCTGCACACCGCCCTGCGCGACGGGCGGAGGGTGGCCGGCATCGGGCGCGCCTACGCCAGCGACATCATGTGGGCGGCGCGCCTCGCGCCGTTCGCCCGCGCCTCGTCGCTCGGCGAGGAGGACCTCGCCCGGCTCGCGAAGGCCGCGGACGCCGTGCTGACCCAGGCCCTCGACCGGGCCCGCGAGCGCATCACGACGGACCTCCCGAACAAGGAGGCCCGCGTGACGGCGGTGCACGGCCACCACGGCGAGCCGTGCCTGCGCTGCGGCACCCGGCTCGAGCACGTGGCGTTCGCGGAGTACGACCTCGTCTACTGCCCGGCCTGCCAGACCGGCGGCCGCGTCTACCGCGACCGCCGGCTGTCCCGCTTCCTCGGCTGAGCCCGCAGCTCTAGCGGTACTCGCGCAGGTAGCGCTCGAAGGTGCGGAGGTGGCCCTCCTCGTCGCGGAGGATCTCGATCACCATGTCCTGCGTGGCCCAGTCGACGCCGTCGCAGGCCTCGATGATCCGCAGGTAGTGCTCGATCGCGCCCTTCTCGGCCGTGATGACGCCCTCGATCACGGAGACGACGTCGGTGCCGTCCTCGCGCGGCTGCAGGTACGCCTGGTCGGAGCTGAACTCGGCCGACCCGGGAGGGGTGCCGTACAGCTCCTTGATGCGGCCGGCGAAGGCGCGCGCGTGGCCGAGCTCCTTGCCGACGTCCTCCGAGAGCGCCTCCGCGATCTCCGAGGCCCGTACCCCGTCCAGGTTCTCGGCGTTCGCCAAGTAGCTCATGACGGTCTCCATCTCCATCCAGTACGCCTGCCGCAGAAGCTCGAGGATCTCCTCGCGCTTGGCGGACTGGGCGTCGGACAGGATGCCCGCGGCGACCTTGCTCGTCGTTGCCATGTCGCGCTCCCTCCTGGTCTCCTCGATGACGACCCGGCCACAATAGCAAGTCACTAAGAAGAACGCATCTATTAGGGGAGCCTACGACTTGCGCTATAGTGGCTCCATGCCGGTCCACGCCCCCGATCCGCTCAGCACGCCCGACCCGCTCGGCGCGGCGCTCCGCGCCCGCGGCCAGCGGGTCACGCCGCAGCGGCTCGTGATCGCCGCCGCCATCCGGGATCTCGGCCGCCACACCACGGCGGAGGAGGTCTTCACGGAGGTCGGGCGCCGGCTGCCGGGTGTGTCGCTGCCGACGGTCTACGCCACGCTCGACCTGCTGGAGGACCTCGGCCTCGTCCGGCGCGTCGCCACCGAGAGCGGCACGGCCGTCTACGACCCGCGCACCGACGAGCACCACCACCTCGTCTGCCGCGCCTGCGGCGCGATCGCCGACGTGGACGGGTCGGTCGACCACGACGCCCTGCTCAGCGCGGCCCGCGGCGCGGGCTTCACGCCGGACGGCGCCCAGGTGGTCATCCGGGGCCTCTGCGCCTCCTGCCGCGGGCAGGCCTCGGCGGCCTGACCCCGCGGGCGGGCCCTAATCCGCCAGCAACTCGTGGACGAAGCGGACGGAGAGTGCGCCGTCCCCCACCGCCCCGGCGACCCGGTTGGAGGCGCCCGCGCGGACGTCGCCCGCGGCGAACACCCCCGGCCGGACCGTCTCCAGCAGCGCCGGGGCGCGCTCCTCCAGCGGCCAGTGGAGCCGCCCGTCGCAGGCGGCCGCGCGGGCGCCGCAGAGCAGATAGCCGGCGCGGTCCGTGCCGAGGATCCCGGTGGCGGCCTCCGTGCACGGCTCGGCGCCGATCATCACGAAGAGCGCCGCGACGGGCAGGCGCCGCTCGCCGCCGGTGCCGTTGCGCAGCGAGACGGCCTCCACCGACCGGGTGCCGTGGACCCCGACGACCTCCGTGGACGTCAGCACCTCGATGCGGGGGTGCTTCTCGACCCGGTCGATGAGGTAGCGCGACATCGTGCTGGACAGCCCCTCGCCGCGGATCACCATCGTCACCTTGCGGGCGTACTTCGACAGGTACGACGCGGCCTGCCCGGCCGAGTTGCCGCCCCCGACGACCACGACCTCCTCGTCGCGGTAGCGGGCGCCGTCGGCCGGCATGGCGGCGTGGTAGAGCCCGGCGCCCCGGTAGTGGTCGATGCCGGGGATGCCCAGCTCGCGCCACCTGGCGCCCGTCGCCATCACGAGGGCCCGCGCCAGGACGTGCTGGCCGTCGTCGAGGTCGACCCGCACCAGGCCCTCCGGCCCGTCGGTCAGCTCGACGGCGCGGTGGAAGGAGGAGATGACGGCGTCGAAGCGCCGGGCCTGGAGGGTGGCCGCGCGAGTGAGCTCGGTCCCCGACACCCCGCTCGGAAACCCGAGGTAGTTCTCGATCCGGGTGCTGGTGCCGGCCTGCCCGCCCGGGGCCCACGACTCGGCGACGAGCGTGCGGAGGCCCTCCGACCCGCCGTACACGGCCGCCGCCAGCCCGGCGGGGCCGGCGCCCAGGACGACCAGGTCGAAGCGCTCGCCGTCCACCTCGGCGCGCAACCCGAGCTCGCGGGCGACCTGCGCCGCCGACGGGTTGCGCAGCACCCGGTCGCCCCGGATGAGCAGGGGCGTGTCGGAACGGGTCGCGTGCAGCCAGTCGAGCAGGTGCTCGGCCTGGTCGTGCGTGTCGACGTCGATGAACTGCAGCGGCTGCAGGTTGCGCTCCAGCAGGTCGCGCACGTCGAACGCCCGCCGCGAGCCGCGCTCGGCGATGAGGCGCAGCACGCCGTAGCCCTCCTGCTCGTGCCAGGCGCGCCGGGCCAGCATGCTCGTGATGACCATGTCGCCCAGCTCCGGCTTGGCCGCGAGCATCGCGCGCAGCGCCGGCCGGTCGAAGACCACCACGTCCGTGGGCTCCACGGCCACGCAGCGCGCGATGGCCGGCTCGCCCGTGAACGTGGCGATGTCGCCGACGAAGGTGCCCGCGTCGGCCTCGGCGATCGTGTACTCCTTGCCGGGCATGAGGTCGAGGAACTCGACCCGCCCGCGCTCGATCACGTAGAAGGGCTGATCGCGCAGGCCCTGCTCGTAGAGGATCTCCCCCGGCGCGAACGAGCGGCGCGCGCCCACCCCGGCGAGCCAGTCGATCTTCTCCCCCGACAGCCGCGGGTACATGACCGGGTCGGCGAGGTCGGGGAACGGCTCCCGCCGCATCCTCTTGATCATGCGTGAACGCTAGCGCAGCGGCGCGCGGCGCTCCCGGCACATCTCAGCGGGCGGGCGGCTCCGCGTCCGGCACGGGGTCGCCGACGGCGAGGGCGGCCTCCCAGGCGGCGAACCGGCCCTCGGGGGTGTCCAGCCACGCCCGCAGGTCGCGCTCGAAGCGCCCCCACACCCGGGCGCGGGCCCCGTACTGCGGAAAGGGCTCCGGCTCGCTGATCCGCACATCGCGCATTAGGGACACCTTACAGATCCCGGCGCGCGACATGGGCGGGCCGGTCGTCCCGCCGGGGAGGGACCTACAGCCCCAGACGGGTGAGCATCGACTCGTCGTCCCGCCAGCGCTTGCGCACGCGGACCGTCAGGTCGAGGTGGACCTCGGTCCCCCACAGCCGCCCGAGGGCCGACCGGGCCGCGGAGCCGATGTCGCGGATCATGCCGCCGCCGCGGCCGACGACGATCCCCTTCTGGGACTCCGTCTCGACCACGATGCCGGCGCGCACGACGATGCCGTGCCGGGCGGGCTCGATCTCCTGGACGTCCACCGCGAGGGCGTGCGGGACCTCCTGGCGCAGGCGCAGCAGGGCCGCCTCGCGGATGAGCTCGGCCGCGAGCTCCTCCTCGGTCTGGTCCGTCGCCATCCCCTCCGGGAAGTAGCGCGGCCCCTCGGTGAGCAGGCGCGGCAGGTCGGCGCGCAGCTCCTCCACCCCCCTCCCCTCGCGGGCGCTGACCGGGTGGAGCTCCAGGAAGTCCACGAGCGGCGCGACCCGGGCGATCGCGGCGGCCGTCTCGTCCGGGGTGAGCCGGTCGATCTTGTTGAGCACCGTGATGACCGGCAGCCGCGAGGCGCGCAGGCGGTCCGCGATGAACCGGTCGCCGCCGCCCACCGGCTCGACCGCACTCAGCACGAACAGGGCGGCGTCGCAGTCGGCGAGGCTCTGGTCGACCGTCGCCTGCATGCGGGTGGTGAGCCCGTCGGCGGGGCGCTGGAACCCGGGCAGGTCGAGCAGGACGGCCTGCCAGCCCTCGCCGTGGGCGACGGCCGTGATGCGCCGCCGGGTGGTCTGGGGCCGCGGGGACACGGCCGCCACCTGGCTGCCGGCGAGGGCGTTGGCGAGCGTGGACTTGCCCACGTTGGGCCGCCCCGCCAGGGCGACCAGTCCGGAGCGGTAGCTCATCCCCAGAGCTGGAAGATGACGATGGCCACGCCGGTCCCGAGCACGGCGCCGGCGAGCGTCTCCACCACCGAGTGGATGCCGGCCTCCACGCGGGACTGCGCGACGAGCAGGGCCATGAGGAACGCCAGCGTCGAGACGAGGACGGCGTGCCGGAGGGGCTCGGCGATGATCGTGATGGCGGCCCAGGCCGCGAAGGCGGCGGCCGCGTGGCCGCTCGGGAGGCCGCCCCGCAGCGGGGTGCCCCGGCCGGTCCATGCCTTGATCGCGATCGCCGCGATCACGGTCACGATCATCACCACCACCACGAGGTGGGTGGGCGAGCGGCGGACCCCGACGAGCAGGTCGCGGCCCGGGTCGGTGAGCCGGTCGTAGAAGACGAAGTACGCGATCGCGATCGCGTTGACCGTCGCGACCAGCACGGCGCCGGCGGCGACGTCCTTCGCGATCTTCACCAGCGGGTGGTACGTCGTGACCACCGCGTCGATGGCCGCCTCGATCGCGGTGTTCATCATCTCGGCGACCAGCACGAGGCTGATCGCCCCGATCACGACCGCGAGCTGCAGGCGCGAGAAGTCGAGCAGCAGCCCGAGCACGAGCACCACGACCGCGGCCGTGACGTGGATCTGCATGTTCCGCTGGGTGCGGAGCACGTAGACGATGCCCTCGAACGCCCAGTTGAACGACCAGCGCAGCGACCCCTGGCGGGGCAGGCTGGGGTCGGTCGCCCGCCGCAGCAGCCCGCCGAGCCCCGGGCGCGGCTTGCGCGGCGGGGTGGTGGGCGGCGGGGTCTGGGAGGTGGTCACGCCGCCTCGGCCTCGTCCACCAGGCGGTCCTGCAGGGCCAGCATCTCCCCGTCATCGGCCTCGTGGTCGTAGCCCAGGAGGTGCAGCAGCCCGTGGACCGCGAGGGTGGTGAGCGGGTCCTGGGCGGCGTCCGGGCAGATGACCACGTCGCCCAGCTCGGGCGGCGGGCCGTCCTCCGGCCAGTCGCGCGCCTCGGGCCCGTCGACCGGGAACGCGAGGACGTCGGTCGGGGTCGGCTTCCCCCGGTGCTCGCCGTTGATCGAGGCCATCTCCTCCGGGCCCACGATCATCAGGCCCATGCTGGCGCGGGGCACCCCGAGGCGCCCGCACGCCCAGACGAGGCGGTCCACGAGCGGGGCGACCTCGGCCTCCGCGCCGCGCGCCTCGACCTCGATCACGGCCCCTCGCCCTCGGCGGCGCCGTAGGCGTCCACGATGCGCTGCACCAGGCGGTGCCGCACCACGTCGCGCCGGTCCAGGCGCACGAACGCGATGTCCTCGACGCCCTCCAGCACCTCGGTGGCGCTGACGAGCCCGGACCGCTGGGCGGTGGGCAGGTCGACCTGGGTGATGTCCCCGTTCACGACCATCCGCGAGCCGTTGCCGAGCCGCGTCAGGAACATCTTCATCTGCTCGGGCGTCGTGTTCTGCGCCTCGTCCAGGATGATGAAGGAGTCGTTGAGCGACCGGCCGCGCATGAACGCGAGCGGCGCCACCTCCACCTGGCCGCGCTCGAGCAGCGCCTCGACCCGCTCGGCGTCGAGCATGTCGTAGAGGGCGTCGAACAGCGGACGCAGGTAGGGGTCCACCTTGGCGGCGAGGTCGCCGGGCAGGAACCCGAGCCGCTCGCCCGCCTCCACGGCCGGCCGCGTGAGGATGATGCGGCCCACCTCGCGGCGCATGAGCGCCGCCGTCGCGATCGCGACGGCGAGGTAGGTCTTGCCGGTGCCGGCCGGCCCGATGCCGAAGGTGACCGTGTGGGTGCGCACGGCGTCCACGTACCGCTTCTGGCCGCCGGTGCGCGGCGTCACCAGGAACTGGCCGTTGCGCCAGACGACGTCGTCGAGCATGGCGCCGACGGGCTCCGCGCCCTCGATGGCGTCCGCGATGGTGTCGATGGTGCCCGGCGCGATCGCGCGGCCGAGGCGGACGAGCTCCGCGAGTTCGGCCACCACCTGGGCCGCGGCGCTCACGCGGGTCTCGTCGCCCTCCAGGATGAGCCGGTTGCCGCGCAGGCCGATCTCCAGCGCGAGGCGGTCCTCCAGGGCCCGCAGGACGCGGTCCTGCTCGCCGGCCAGCTCGACGGCGACGCGGTCGTCCAGCTCGATCGTCCGCACGACGGCGTCCGACGCGGTCACATGCTCTCGGATAGCGGACCTCCCCCCATGACGTGCCAGTGCAGGTGGAACACGCTCTGGCGCGCGTCCGGCCCGTGGTTGGTGGTGACCCGGTAACCGCCCTCGTCGAGGCCGGCCTCGGTCGCCACCCGGGCGATGAACAGCGGCATCGCGGCCCGCACCCGCTCGTCCAGGCCGGCGGCTCCCGCGATGGACGGGACGTGCTCGGCCGGGATCACGAGCAGGTGGACGGGCGCCTTCGGCGCGATGTCCGCGAACGCGACGAAGTCGTCGTCGCGCGCCACCTCGGTGGCGGGGATCTCCCCCGCCACGATGCGGCAGAACAGGCACTCCGGATCCCTCACGCGTCCTCCCCCCAGCCGGCCGAGGCCACCAGCGCCAGCCCCGCGATGGCCGCGGTCTCGGCGCGCAGGATCGCGGGCCCCAGATGGCGCACCGCGAGCCCGCCCGCACGGGCGGCGTCCACCTCGGCGTCCGAGAACCCGGCCTCCGGGCCGACGACGAGCGCGAGGGGCCCTGCCGGCGCGCCGGTGGCGGCCTGCAGTGGCGCGTCCCCTCGTGGGTCGATCAGGAAGGCCTCCCCGTCCCGGACCTCGTCCGCGATCGCCCCGAACGGTACCAGCCGCACCGGCGGAAGCGGCAGGCGGCCGCTCTGCCGCGCGGCCGCCACGGCGACGCGGTCGAGGCGCTCCCGTCGGCGCTCCCAGGCGTCGGCCGAGGGCACCCGCCGCGCCCGCTCGGAGGTGAACACGACCACCTCGGCGGCGCCCAGTTCGACGGCCTTCTCGACCACCGTGTCCAGGCGTCCCCACTCGACGAGCCCCTGGTAGAGCGTCACCGGCACAGCGGCCGGCGGGGCCAGCGGGGCATCCCCCTCCACCCGCAGGCGCGCGGCCGGCGCCGTCGCGATCACCACGGCCGGCCAGATGGCGCCGGCGCCGTCCATCACCTCCACGGTGTCGCCGGGGCGCCGGCGCACGACGCGCGCGAGATGGTGGGCGTCGTCCGCGGCGAGGTCCACCTCGTCGCCCGGCCCCAGGCGGCCGGGGACGACGTACCGGAAGACGTGCCTCACCCGCGCTCCATGAGGACCGTGGACCAGCCGTCGTCGTCGATCCGCCGTGCGGGGTGCAGGCCGGCCGGGGCGAAGGCGGCGGCGACCCCCTCGACCTCCTCCGGCCGCATGCCGGAGGCGATCAGGACCCGTGGGTGCGGCTCGGGCAGGGCGGCCGCGAGCATGCGCAGCACCGTGCCGGTGAGGTTGGCGAGCACCACGGGCGCCGCGGGCAGCCGGTCTGCGCCGATCGTGCGCCGGGCGACGGTGAGGGCCACGCCGTTCGCCCGCGCGTTGGCGACCGTCGCCGCGACCGAGAGGGGGTCGAAGTCGAACGCGCTGACGGGGTCGAAGCCCAGGCGCCGGGCCGCCACCGACAGCACCCCGGAGCCGCAGCCGGCGTCCACGAGCGGGCCGTCCGCGGGCAGGCCGCAGAGAAGGGTGAGGCAGGCCCGCGTGGTGGCGTGCTGGGCCGTGCCGAAGGCCATGCCGGGGTCGATGACCACGTCGGCGAGCCCCGGCCGTGGGTCCTCCCAGGGCGGGCGCACGAGCAGCCGGCCTGCGATCTCGACGGGCCGGTGGAACGCGCGCGTCGCGTCCTGCCAGGACGGGTCCTCCGGGGCCTCGCCGACCGTCGCCGCGACGCCCGCCGACGCGAGCGCGGCGCGCAGCCGGGCGGCCCCGGCCGACCCGGGGGCGACCCAGAACGTGAGCACCGCCGCGCCGTCCGGCCCCTCCCCCTCCGCGCAGCCCGTCCCGAGGGCGGCCCAGCCCTCCGCCGCGGCAACCTCCGCGTCGGCCGCGGCGACGGTCACCGTGAGGCGGGTCAGGTCATCGGCCGGCGTGCTCGTCGTCGCTCCCTCTGCCGATCGTCCCGCGGTCGCCACGCGACCGCCCGCACGAGGTTAGTGGGCGCGGTGCCGGGCGTGGCCCGCTCGCGCGCCGTGCGGCGCCCCCCTCGCGGAGGGCACAGGACCCTCCGTTCGGCCGGTTCTGCGCACGCGACGGCGGCCGTACAGTCGCGGCGGTTTCCGTCCCGCCGCCGAAAGGGCCCTCCCGATGCCGACCGTCAGGACCCGCCACGCGATCGCGACCGCCGTCGCGGTCGCCGCGCTGGGCGCCGTCGGGGCCGTCCCCGCCACGGCGGCCGACCCGCCCAGGCTCATCACAGCCCACGCCGTCCAGAGCGTCACGTGCGTGCCGGGACCGTCCAACACGGTCCGGGCCAAGGTCCGCCTCTGGATGCGGGTCGTGAACTACTCGGGCATCGGCGACTGGGCCGACCACATGGAGGCGAGGGCGCGCCTGGAGGCCACGACCCCGGGCATCAGCCCGCACGGCAACTGGAGGAAGTGGAAGACGCCCTACCTCCTCCAGGACAAGAAGCACCGCTACGTGATCCAGCTGATCACGGACAACAAGAGCGGGACCGCGGCGTGGCGCCTCCACCTGAAGCTCGTCTGGCACCGGCCGGCCCCCATCCGCAACGTCACCAAGGACGTCTACCTCCGCTTCAACAACTCGTGCGCCACCAGCACGGGCAGCGGCGGTGGCGGCGGCGGTGGCGGCGGTGGTGGCGGCGGTGGCGGCTCGCTGCCGGCGACGCCCGCGCTGCCGAGCGCCGGCGGGTCCTAGCGGACGCCGCCCCTCTCCTCGCCGAAAGGGTCCTCACGATGCCGGCCTTCTCCACCCGCCACGCGATATCCGCCGCCCTCGCGGTCGCCGCGCTCGGCGCGGTCGCGGCCCTCCCCGCCACGGCGGCCGACCCGCCCAGGCTCATCAAGGTCCACAGCAAGCCCACCGTCACGTGCGTCCCGGCAGCGGGCAACACGGTCCGGGCCGAGGTCCGCCTCTGGATGCGGGTCGTGAACTACGACGGCAGGGGCGACTGGGCGAGCAACATGGAGGCCAGGGCGCGCCTGGAGGCCACGACCCCGGGGATCAGCCCCCACACCCCCTGGGTCAAGCAGAAGACGCCCTACCTCACCCAGAACAAGAAGCACACCTACAACTTCAAGCTGCTGACCGACAACAAGAGCGCGACAGCAGCGTGGCAGGTCCACGTGAGGCTGATCTGGCACCGGCCCTGGCCCGTCAAGGACAAGACGGAGAACATCGTCCTCCCCTTCAACACCTGGTGCGCCCCGGTCACGGGTGGCGGCGGTACGGGCCCCGTCGGCTGAAGCGCACGACGCGGACTCGCTGACGGGCCGAGCCCCGGTGGCGGGTCCTAGCGGAAGGCCGACTTGAGGCGGTCGAAGAAGCCCTCGTCCTCGCGGTAGCTACGGGCGTCGAGGGTCTCGGCGAGCCGCTCGACGGCCTTCTTCGCCTCGTCGTTCTGCACCTTCGGCACCCGGACCTCGACGACGACCCGCTGGTCGCCCCGGCCCCGCCCCGAGAGGGCCGGGAAGCCCTTGCCGCGCAGGACGTACTCGTCGTTGGGCTGGGTGCCGGCGCGCAACTCCACGTGGGCCTCGCCGTCCACCGTGGGGACGGTGACCGTCGCGCCGGTCATCGCATCGGTCACCGGGACGGCGACGCGGGTCACCACGTCGAGCCCCTCGCGGCGGAAGCGCTCGTCTTCGGCCACCTGCACCTGCACGTAGAGGTCGCCCGCCGGGGCGCCGCGCTCGCCGGCCGCGCCGCGGCCGGGGATGCGGATGCGCTGGCCGTTGGCGATGCCGGCCGGGACGTCCACGTTGAGGGTCATGCTCATCGGGCGGCGGCCGCTGCCGGCGCAGTCGGCGCACGGCTCGGCCGGGCTCTCCCCCGCGCCGCGGCAGTCAGCGCACACCTGGGTGCGCATGAACTGGCCGAACGGGCCCCGCGCCACCTGGCGCACCTGACCCTGCCCGCCGCAGGTCGCGCAGCGCACCATGTGGCTGCCGGGCGCGGCGCCGGCGCCGTCGCAGGTCTCGCAGGCGCCCACGACCCCGTACTCGATGGAGCGGCTCACGCCCGCGGCGGACTCGGCGAAGGTCAGCCCGACCGCGACCGCGACGTCGTCACCGGCGGCCCGCCCGTTGCGGCGGCCCCCGAACACGTCGCCGCCGAAGAAGGCGTCGAAGAGGTCCTGGAACGACCCGAAGTCGGCCGCGTCGGCCCCGCCCGTGGAGCGGCCGCGCAGCCCGTCGTGGCCGTAGCGGTCGTAGAGGTCGCGGGTCTCGGGGTTCGAGAGCGCCTCGTAGGCCTCCGCGGCCTCCTTGAACTGGGCCTCGGCCTGCGGGTCCGGGTTGACGTCGGGATGGAGCTCACGGGCCCTCCGCCGGAAGGCCTTCTTGATCTCCGCCTCGTCCGCGTCGCGGGAGACGCCGAGGATCTCGTAGTAGTCGCGCTTCATCCGTGTCCGCAGCGCAGGGTAGCAAGGGGGCCCACCGGCCCGGCCCTCCGTGCATCGGCGGGCGCGGCTCCCGGCTCAACCGGCCGGCGCCCCGGCGCGCCTCAGGCGACCGGCTGGGGCTGCGCCGCCTCGGGGGTCTCGGGGGGCGGGAACCAGATGCCGCGGGTGCGGTCGATCAGGCGCTGGGGGCCGACGGGGGCGTCCTGGACGGGGCCGCCGACCGCGGGCAGCATCTGCGCGAGGCGGGTCATCACCCGGTCCGTGGCCAGGCGGTTGCGCTCGTGGCGGCTCGACGCGCCGAGGCCGTCCATGTCCACCGGCGGGCCGAAGAGGATCCGGGCCGGGCCGCGGAAGAGCTGGGTGTTCCACACGACCGCGGGGATCACGGTGACGCCCGGCAGCGTGCCGAGGAAGCCGGCGCCGGGGGCGCCGCGGCGCATGGTGCCGGCGCGGCTCACGTGGCCCTCGGGGAACACCACGACGGCGTCGCCCTCCTCCAGCAGCGCCACGGCGCGGCGGACGCAGGTGAAGTCGGCGGGCTTGGAGCGGTCGAGCGGGATGGCGCGCAGGCTCCGCAGGAGCCAGCCGAAGACCGGGTGCTTCAGGAACAGCTCGCGCTTGGCGATCATCGAGGTCCGGCGCCGGCGGGCGGCGGCCATGAGGATGATCGGGTCGGCCACCGAGACGTGGTTGCACACGATGAGGATCGGCCCCTCGGCGGGGAGGTTCTCCAGCCCCCGGCTGCGCATCCGCAGCGGGTAGAGGTAGAGCAGGGGCAGCGCGAGGATGTTCGCGAGCACCCAGACGAGGCGGTCCGAGAACCCGTGGTGACCGCCGCGCTCCATCAGTCGTCGCGCCCGTCGTCGTCGTCATCCGGGTGCCGTGCCAGGTTGGCCTGGGCGGCCTCGATGAGGGACTGGGCCTCGTCGAGGTTGGCGGCGCGGTGCAGCAGGCGGGTGAGGCTGCGCGCGTCGCGCGCGACGAGGTGGTCCACGGCGCCGTCCTCCACCCAGAACGGGGCGGCGTCCGGGTCCTGGCGCAGCAGCTCGACGGCCTGGTGGCCGCAGTCGAGCGTGTAGGTGGCGATGGCGTAGCGGCCCGGGGTGTTCGCCTCGGCGTCGGGCTCCCACGGCACGAGCGGCGCGGACCGCAGGCCGCCCGGCTCGATCACCTCGGACGCGAGGTCTACCTCGCGCCAGGCCAGGTCGACCGGCACCCGCAGGTCGAACAGGAGGCTCTCGGCGTCCTCCACCCGGTCCGCCGCGCTCGCGAGGACGGCCGCGACCCAGTGGGCCTCGGCGAAGGAGAGACCGGTGAACAGGTCGGCCTCGTCGAGCAGGGGCGAGAGCTGGGCGTCCGGGCGGGTCGAGATGCCGACGGCGTACTCCTCGGGGCCGTAGGCGCCCGCCTCCACCTTGGCGAGCACGCGCACGGCGGCCGCCGCGTCGCCGCGCAGCGGGCGGCGCCAGACCTCCAGGATCTCGAAGCGATCGTCGATCGCGCGGTGCTCGTCGTCACTCACGGTGCGTCCTCCCCTGCGGTACCGGGTCAGGGTAGAGGTTCCGGCGGGGGACGGACGGCGCCGGTCTACTCGTAGACGTCCTCGACGTACCGGGAGAGGATCTGGGCCGCGCCGCGGACCGTCGCCATGGCCAGGCGGTAGTCCATCCGCGTCGGCCCGAACAGGGAGACGGTGCCCAGGTTGCGCCGCGCCACGCCGTAGTTCGCGGCGACCATCGAGAGGCCGGAGAGGCTCCGGTCCGCCAGCTCGGAGCCGATGCGCAGGTACACCTGGTTGCGGCCGAGCGCGCCGCGGAGCATCGCCAGGAGCTCGTAGCGCTCCTCCAGGCTCTCCATGAGCGCGTCGATCGCCATGAGGTCCAGGTGCCGCTGCTCGGCGAGGAAGCGGGCCCGGCCGCCGACGAAGATGCTCGTCACGCCCTCGACCTCGAGGTCCGTGAGGGCCGGCGAGAGCACGCCCACGAACTCGCGCTCCCGCGGGGACAGCGACGGGTCGTCGAGCCGCGACTCGATGGTGCGGGTGCCGACCGTCGCCCCGGTCAGGCGGTCGTTGAGGAAGGCCCCGGCCCACTCGCACAGGCCCGGGTCCACGACGTGGTCGAACGCGAAGACGCGCTTCGTCACGGCACCCGTCGAAGTGATGACCACCACCATCACGACCTGCGGCTGCAGCGGGAGCACCTCGACGTGGCGGACGGTGGACGACTGCGGCGCCGGGGCCGTGACGATGCCGAGCAGGTTGGTGACCTGGGCCACGACGTCGGCGAGCCGCGAGAGCGCGTCGTCGATCTCCCGCTGCACCTCGGTCAGGTCGAGCGCCGTCTCCACCATCGCCGGCGCGGGGACGGGCGGGTCGCGGGTGAGGAGCGTGTCCACGTAGTAGCGGTAGCCGCGGTCCGTGGGCACCCGGCCCGCGGACGTGTGCGGGTGGTCGAGGTGCCCCAGCTCCTCCAGCCGCGCCAGCTCGTAGCGCACGGTGGACGACGCGAAGTCGATGCCCTCGCGTCCCGCGATGTTCTTGGACCCGACCGGGGTCCCCGTGGCGATGTGCTCCTCCACCACCGTCCGCAGGATCGTCTCCTGCCGGTCGGTCAGCCGGGGCGGCCCGTCGCCCGGGATGCCGGGCTCCTCGGTCACGCGTACTCCATGAGCTCGTGCAGGATCGCGTTCTGGACGAAGCGGCCGCGGCGGGTGAGCGTCAGCACGTCGCCGTCGCGGCGCAGCAGGCCCGCGGCCTCCAGCCGCGGCAGGGCCCCCGGGTGGTCCGGAGGACCGGCCCACGACAGCGGCATCCCGCCCTCCAGGCGCAGCCCCAGCATCCAGCGCTCGCGGCGGATGTCGTCGGCGTCGAGGCCCTCGGAGGTGCGCGGCGGCTCCCGGTCCCCGGCGAGGGCGGCGAGATACGGCTCCAGCGCCGGGCTGTTGCGGCGACGGCGGCCGGCGATGGTCGAGACGGCGC
Organism: Thermoleophilia bacterium; assembly: GCA_050249835.1. Lineage (GTDB taxonomy): Bacteria > Actinomycetota > Thermoleophilia > Miltoncostaeales > Miltoncostaeaceae > Miltoncostaea. The sequence goes on along the minus strand of JBFWPT010000009.1, from coordinate 10,374 downwards.
CGACCCCGACGCCGAGGTAGTCGGCGGCGCCCCAGTAGGCCAGGGAGTGGCGGCACTCGTGCCCGGGCCGGGCGAAGTTGGCCGTCTCGTACCAGCGGTAGCCGGCCCCCTCCAGGCCCTCCACGATGCGGGCGTACGCGTCGGCGCCCTCGTCCTCGTCCACCGGCTCGGTGCCGGCGCGGGCCAGGGCCGAGCCCGGCTTGATCTCCAGCTCGTACCAGGAGACGTGGTCCGGGCCGGCGGCGAGGGCGTCGGCCAGGTCGGCCTCCAGGTCGGCCGGGGTCTGGCCCGGGATGCCGAAGATGAGGTCGATCGAGAGGTCCTCGAAGCCCGCCGCCCGCGCGCAGCCGATCGCGTCGCGGGCCTGCGCCGCCGTCGCGCCCCGATCGAGCGCCGCGAGCAGGTGCGGGCGGAACGACTGGACGCCCAGCGACAGCCGCGTGATCCCCATGGCCCGCAGCTCGCGCAGCGCCCGGCGGTCGACGGTCTCCGGGTTGCACTCGATGCTCACCTCGGCCCCGTCGGCCAGCAGCGGGCCCACCCGCTCCATCAGCCGGGCCAGGCGCCGCGGGCGCATGAGGGTCGGCGTGCCCCCGCCGAGGTAGACCGTCTCCAGCGGCGCGAGGCCCGGGGCCTCCCGGTCGATCTCCGCGATCAGGGCGTCCAGGTAGGCGTCGCGCCGGCCTAGCGCGCCGACGTGGACGACGAAGGCGCAGTACCCGCACCGCGACGCGCAGAAGGGGAGGTGCGCGTAGAGGTGGCGGACCCCGCTCACGTCACTTTCCGTTGCGGGACTCGTCGCCGATCTGCAGGACGGTCAGGAAGGCCTCCTGCGGCACCTCGACGGAGCCCACCTGCTTCATGCGCTTCTTGCCCTCCTTCTGGCGCTCGAGCAGCTTGCGCTTGCGGCTGATGTCGCCGCCGTAGCACTTGGCGAGCACGTCCTTGCGCCGCGCCTTCACGGTCTCGCGCGCGAGGATCTTGCCGCCGATGGCCGCCTGGATGGGCACGTCGAAGAGCTGGCGCGGGATCGTCTTGAACAGCCGCTCGACGAGTGCCTTCCCGCGCACGTACGCCTGGTCGCGGTGGACGATCATCGAGAGCGCGTCCACCGTGTCGCCGGCCAGCAGCACATCGAGCTTCACGAGCTGGCTCTCGCGGTAGCCCACGAGCTCGTAGTCGAGGGAGGCGTACCCGCGGGTGCGGCTCTTGAGCTGGTCGTAGAAGTCGAGGACGATCTCCGCCAGGGGCATGTCGTAGACGATCTGCTGGCGGTTCTCGATCGGCTCCATCGTCACGAACACGCCGCGCCGGTCCTGGCAGAGCCCCATGACCGCGCCGACCCCGTCGCTCGGCACCAGGATGGTGCAGCGCACGAAGGGCTCCTCGATCATCTCGACCGTGGTGGTCGGCGGGAGCTCCACGGGGGAGCGCACCTGCACCACGTCGCCCTGGGTGGTGGTGACCCGGTACTCCACGTTCGGGGTGGTGGCGAGGAGCTCGAGGTCGTACTCGCGCTCGAGGCGCTCGCGCACGATGTCCATGTGCAGCAGGCCGAGGAAGCCGCAGCGGAAGCCGAAGCCGAGGGCCTGTGAGCTCTCGGGCTCCCAGCGCAGCGAGGCGTCGTTGAGCGACAGCTTCTCGAGGGCGTCGCGCAGGTCCGGGTAGTCGTCGGCGTCCACGGGGAAGAGCCCGCAGAACACCATAGGCTTGACCTCGCGGTAGCCCGGCAGGGCCTCCGCCGCGGGGTGCGCGGCGACGGTGAGGGTGTCGCCCACGCGCAGGTCGCCGAGGCTCTTGAGGCCCGTGACGAGGTATCCGGTCTCCCCCGCCCCGAGCCGGCCGGTCGGCGTCATGACCGGCGCCATCACGCCGATCTCCTCGGTGTCCACCACCAGGCCGGTCTGCATCGCCTTGAGGCGGTCGCCCTTCTGGAACGCCCCGTCCACGACGCGGACGAAGGCCACGACGCCCCGGTACTGGTCGTAGACCGAGTCGAAGATGAGGGCCCGGGCCGGCGCGGCCGGGTCGCCGCTCGGCGGGGGGACGCGCGCGACGACGGCCTCCAGCACCTCCGCCACGCCCTCGCCGGTCTTGGCCGAGATGCGCAGCACGTTCTCGGGGTCGTCGCCGATCAGGTCGGCGACCGCCCGCCCGTGCAGCTCCGGGTCGGCGGCGGGGAGGTCGATCTTGTTGAGGACCGGGATGACCTCGAGGTCGCCCTCGATCGCCAGGTAGGTGTTGGCGAGCGTCTGCGCCTCGATGCCCTGGCTCGCGTCGACCACCAGCAGCGCGCCTTCGCAGGCGGCCAGGCTGCGGGACACCTCGTACGAGAAGTCGACGTGCCCGGGGGTGTCGATGAGGTTGAGCTGGTACGCCTGCCCGTCGCGGGCCGTGTAGTGCACGCGCACGGCCTGCGCCTTGATCGTGATGCCCCGCTCGCGCTCCAGGTCCATCGAGTCGAGCACCTGGCTGCGCATGTCGCGCTCGGCGATCGCGCCGGTCGACTGCAGGATGCGGTCGGCCAGCGTCGACTTGCCGTGGTCGATGTGGGCGATGATGCAGAAGTTCCGGATGTGCGGCTGATCCACGGAACTACTGTAGCGGCCGCCTCAGGCGGGCCAGCGCCCGCAGCTCGCTCATCTCGAAGGCGCGCGCGGCGGCCAGATGGCCCGCGACGGCCGCCAGGACGGCCACGCCCATGCTCACGATCTGGGCGCCCAGGCTGCGCCCGAGGGCGTCGTCCAGCACCCGCCACCAGCACCACGCGAAGAGCACCGACACCCCGGCCGCGACGAGGGAGCGGACGGTGCCGTCCAGGATCCAGCGCCCGTGCAGCCCGCCCAGCTCGCGGTCGAGGAGGTACAGCAGGAGCAGGAAGGTCACGATGCTCGCGATGGACGTGGCGAGCGGGATGCCGCCGACGCCGAGGGGCATGTAGAGGAGGGCGTCGAGCACGACGTTGAGGACCACGCCCAGGCCGGCGACCTTCGTGGGCAGCCAGGGCATCTGCATCGAGAAGAACGCCCGGATCACGAGCAGGCTGGCCCCGTTGAAGGCGAGGCCGATCGCGAAGTAGACGAGGGCCTCGGAGGTGAGCGCGGTGCTCTCGGGGCCGAACTCCCCGCGCTCGAAGACGAGGCGCGTGACCGGCTCGGCGAGCACGAACAGGAACAGCGACGCCGGCAGTAGCATGAAGAAGATCTGCCGCACGCCCGACGCGATCGTGCGCCGCATCCCCTCGATGTCCGCGCGGGCCGACAGGCGGGCGATCGTCGGGAACAGGACCGTCGCGATCGCCACGCTGAAGACGCCCTGGGGCAGCAGGTAGAGGCGGAAGGCCGCGTCGATGGCCCGGGGGGCCTCCTCGCTCACCAGCGTCGCGAAGATGGTGTCGACGGTGAGGTTGACGTTGATGAGGCCGAGGCCGAGCGTCACCGGCAGCATCAGGATGAGCACCTGGCGGACGCGCGCGTTCCCCAGGCCGAGCGAGAGCGGGAACGGGCCCAGGCCGCGCAGCGACGGGACCAGGTAGACGAGCTGCGCCACGGTGCCGGCGACGACCGCGACGGCGTAGACGATGATCTGCTCGTCCTCGGCGACGAACGGCGTCACGCCCACCAGCATCACGATGATCACGACGTTCCAGAGCACCGGCGCGAACGCCGTGGGCCCGAAGCGCCCGGCCGCCTGGAGCAGCGCCGCCACCAGGCCGGTCAGGCCGAGCAGCACGACGATCGGGAACATGATCCGCGCCATGGTCACGGCGTCGTCCACGAGCTCGTCGTCGAGGCCGGGCGCGAAGAACGGCATGACCCAGGGCGCGACGATGATCGCCAGCACGCTGACGAGCCCCAGCACGAGCGTGATGAGGCCGATGAACGCGCCCGCGAGTCGCGCCGCCTCCTTGTGCTTCCCCTGCTCCTGGAGCTGGGTGAAGACGGGCACGAAGGCCGCCGACAGGGCCGAGTCGGCCACCAGGCTGCGCAGCAGGTTGGGGACGTTGAACGCCACTACGAAGGCGCTGATCTGGCCGGACGTGCCGAACAGGGCCGCCGCGGCGATCTCGCGCACGAGGCCCGCGACGCGGCTCACGCCGGTCCAGAGGGCGAAGACCGCGGTGGAGCGGCCGAGGCCCTTCGCGGGCCTTCTCTGGTCCGTCTCTCCGCTCACCGCTGGCCGCGCCCCGTCCCGGCCGCTACCATGCACCGCCGACCGATCCATGGAGGACTCGCCGCGTGGCGAACATCAAGCAGCAGAAGAAGCGCAACCGCCGCTCGCTGGAGCAGCGCGACCGCAACCTGAGGTACCGCTCGACGATCAAGACGCTCTTCCGCCGTCTCGACGACGCGGCCGAGGAGGGCGGGGACGCCGTGGCCACCCGCGCGCGTGAGCTGGAGCACCTGATCGACCGGGCCGCCGCCGAGGGCGTGATTCACCGCAACAACGCGGCGCGCAAGAAGAGCCGCGTGGCTCGCATCGCCTCGAGGAGCACCACCTAGAGTTCGCCGCCGCCCGGCGCCGGCCTGCCGCCGCGCGCCAGGGCGAGCAGGTCCCGGGCCGCGGCCTCGAGCACGAACCGCTCGCCGTCGCGGCCGGAGCGGCCCAGGTCGCGCAGGCTGCTCACCCGCAGGTCCAGCTCGAGGGTGGCCAGCCGTGCCACGGCGCGCTGGGCCGTGCCCGGCGGCAGGGCCTTCGCCTGGTCGGCGAGGATCCGCCCCGGGTACCCCTTGATCCCCGTCGCGGCGCCGACGGCGTCGGCCGTCGCCCCCGGCCCGAGCGCCTGCGCCTGGGCGAGCGCCCGGAAGCGGTTCGTGAGCTGCACCTGGATCAGGATCGGGGCGACCGGGTCGTCCCCGGTCGCGAGGTCCTGCAGCAGGTCGTAGGCGCGCGCCGCGTCGGCGCCCACGAGCGCGTCGGCCAGCTCGTAGACCTTGGCGTCCGGCTGCCGCGGCACGAGCGCGTCGACCATGTCCGCCGTCACCGGCTCGCCGTCGGCGTAGGCGGCCAGCTTCTCGGCCTCGCGCGCGAGCTCCATCGGCGTGACCCCGCCCTTGCGGGCGTCGGGGCGGTCGACCATCACCCGCTCCACCACCTGCCGGGCGACGGCCGGCGGCACCGAGCCCCCGGCGCGGCCGACCTCGTCGCGGAAGTGCCCGACGAGCCACTTCACCCGGTCGCCGCGCTTGGCCTTGGGGTCGGGGCCGTAGCGAAGCTCCCCCCCGAGCCCGGCGACGGCCGCGTGGAGCTTCGGGGTCAGCGCCCCGGCGGCGATCAGGGCCAGGCAGGTCCCCTCGTTGGGGGCCTCCAGGTACGGGAGCAGGGCCGCGGCGTCACCGGCCTTCCAGGTGTCCGCGCCGTCCACGATCACCAGGCGCAGCCCGCCGAAGGAGAGCGTCTCGCAGAGGGCGACGACCTCCTCGGCCGGCGTCTCGTCGGCCCGCACCCGGTCGGGCGGCATGCCGCCCTCGCGCTCGACGCGGGCGATGAGGCGGGTCACGGCGCGGTCGATCGTGGCGCGGTCCTCGCCCCAGATGACATAGGCGGGCTTGAGCGGCTCGGGTGCCATCGACCGGCCAGGTTACCCGCTCCGGGAGACGCCGCCGGGCGCCCGGTCACCCCCTCTCGGCGCGCTCCCCCACCAGCCGGGGCGACAACCCGATGATGTAGGCCGCGAAGGGGCCCACCAGCCGCCAGTAGCGCAGGAACGCCCGCCGCGACGGCGCGTCGGTCGCCCGGGTGCGGCACTCGGTGACGATCAGCGTCCTCCCGTCGCCGGTCGGCGTGATGTGGAACCCCCAGGCGATGGCGGCCCAGCCCGGCTCGGCGAAGCCCGCGAACTCCTGCGCGGGCACCTCGCGCCACGTGATCTGCGGCGTCCAGAACCGCCCGACCCCGCCCACTACGAGCTCGCGCCCCTCGGCCCGGGGCAGGCGCCTGATGCGCCTCCCGACGGCCTCCGGCGCGCCGCGCAGGGTCATCAGGACGCTGGCGAGCGGCGCCCTCCGCCCGACATCCACCAGGTCGAGCCCCGCGGCATGAACCGGTCCAGGAGGGGGCGGTCGTCGTCCACGACCCGGGCGTCCCGCAGATCACGCCCGCGTCCATCGGGGGTCGCCGCCCGCCTCACTGCGGTCTTCCCGAAGGGCGCTCGGCCGTCACCGCCGGGGCCCCGGCCCCGCCGGTCACGGTGACGTCGCCCGCCCGGTCGGTCCGCCACGTGGCCGCCCCCGTCGCCGCGAGCGCGTCCAGGGTCGGCGCGCGCGGATGGCCGAAGGGATTGCCCTCCCCCGCCGACACCAGCGCAACCCGGGGCCGCAGGCGCGCCAGCAGCGGCGGCAGCCCGGGGTCCTCCGAGCCGTGGTGGGACACCTTGAGCACGTCCACCGTCCCGGCCGGCAGGGCGGCCAGCGCGTCGCTCTCGGCGTCGGCGGTGAGCAGCGCGCTCAGGTCCCCCGCCGTGGCGCGCACCACCAGGCTCCAGGGGTTCGGATCCGCCCCCGCCGGCCGCGCCCCGGACGGCGCGAGCACCCGCAGCCGCCACGCGCCCGCCGCGAGGGCGTCGCCGGCGGCCGCCTCCCCCACCGGCACCCCCGCGTCCCGGGCGTCTGCGCGCACGGCCTCGGCGTGCGGCGCCCAGCCGTCGGCGGGCTCGGGCGGCATCAGCAGCCGCCCCACCTGGACGGCACCAAGCACGTCCCGGGCCCCGCCGACGTGGTCGAGGGAGTCGTGGGTCAGTACGAGCGCGTCGAGCCGCCGCACCCCGAGCCGCCCCAGGCGGCCCGCGACGGGCGCCTCCCCCTCCCCGGCGCCCGGCGGTCCCGCGTCCACGAGCACCGCCGCCCCGTCCGGGCTGCGCAGCAGGATCGCGTCGCCCTGCCCCACATCGAGCGCCGTCACCGCCGGCGCCCCCGGCCACGGCTGCGGCGCGGGGGGCCGGCCGAGCGCCCACCCGGCCGCCAGGAGGGCGACCACGACCGCGACGGCAGGCCTCCCCCAGCGCCGCGCCGCCGCGCCGGGTCCGGGCGCCCCCGGCCGCAGCAGGGAGGCGAGCAGCACCGCGGCCGCCGGCACCGCGGCCACGGGGAGCGCCGCCGCGGACGGCAGGTCGACCGCCGCCCCCGGCACCGCCGCCGCGGCCCGCGCCAGCGCCAGCAGCAGCCACGCCCCCGCCCCGGCCGCCCAGGCCAGGACGACCCCGGCCGCGGGCAGCACGGCCCCCGCCGCGATGCCCGCGAGCGCCAGCACCACCACCGGCGCGGCGAGGGGCACCGCGACCACGTTGACGACCAGGCCGGCCAGCGACAGCCGCCCGAAGTTCGCGACCACCACCGGCGCCGTCGCCAGGCCCGCCGCGGCCGCCGCGGCGGCGAGGCCCGCCACCCGGCCGGGGAGCCAGCCGCGGAACCACCCCTCCAGCGGCGGGGCGAGCGCGAACAACCCCGCCACGGCGGCGAACGAGAGCTGCAGCCCCGGGTCCTCGATCGCCCGCGGCTGGTGGGCGAGCAGCAGCGCGAGCCCGGCGAGCAGCAGGTGCCAGCGCTCCCGCGGCGCCGACCGCAGCTCGGCGGCGAGGCCGAGCGCCCCGACGATCCCCGCCCGGGCCACGGACGCGCCGCCGTCGCAGGCGAGGCAGTAGGCGACCATCGCGAGCCCCGCCCCGGCGACCGCCGGGCGCCGCCGCACCCCGAGCGCCGTGAGGCCCACCAGCACCGTGAGCGCCACCACCGTGACGTTCTGGCCCGAGACGGCCAGCAGGTGCCAGACCCCCGCGTCCCGGAAGGCCTCCTGCGCCGGCTCCGACAGCTCCGACCCGCCACCGAGCGCCATGCCGCGCACAAGCGCCCGGACGTCGCCGGCGAGCCCCGCCCCCGCCGCCTCGCCCGCCCACGCCCGCCAGCGGTCGCGGACGCCGGCCGCGCCGCCCCGGGACCCGGCCTCCACGGCGATCGCGGGGCGCAGCCGCCCCGCGATCCCCTGGCGCGCCAGCCAGCGCCGCCACCACCCCGGCGAGGTGCCGGACGCGGCCGGCCGCAGCCGCCCCTCCACCCGCAGGCGGGTCCCCACCCGCGGCGGATCGGCGCCGTCCAGCTCCAGCAGGATCCGCGTGCCGGCCGGCACCACGACGGGCCCGTCGAGGCGCTCCACCACCCCGCGCGCCCGCCGCCCGCCCCGGGCGTCCGGCACCGGCGGGGTGTCCACGATCACCGTCCCCGCCACGGCTGCCGACAGGTCCAGCGCCGGCGGCGCGGTGCCCGCGACGCGCGCCTCGCCCCAGGCCGCCCCGCCGAGCAGGGCCGTCAGGGCGAGCAGGGCCAGCGCGGCGGCCGGCCGGCGCGCCGCGGTCACCCACAGCGCGGCGGCGCCCGCGAGGGCGCAGCCGACCCCCGCGAGGGCGGCGTCCACGGGCACGGCGAGCGGGGCGACGAGCCCCGCGCAGAGGCACCCCGCCAGCAGGTGGGGTGCGAGGCGCAGGCGCAGGGGCGCCCGTGGCGCCGGGGCCGTGTGATCCACGCTCCGACGCTAGGCCGGGACCCCCGCGCCGGTGGCGGGCAGACCTGTCACGGAAGGCGCCCGGTGGTGTGCCGCCGGGCGCCCGTCCTGCGGTGGGTTATTCGGGGAGGGGTTCCCCCGCCCCCGGGTACGGCAGCCGCTTCGCCGGCTTACCCTCCGACGGCTTCTGCTCGTCGGTTTGGCGGGCCAGCTCGGCGGCCTTGCGGTCCCGCTCGGCGAACACCGCCGCTTCCTCCTCACCATCCAGGAGGGCGATGAACTCGTCCCGCTCGATCGTCTCCCGCCGCAGCAGGATCTGGGACAGGTTCTCCAGGTCCAACCGGTGCTCAGTCAAAATGTCGCGGGCCCGCTGGTGGGCCTCCTCGATGATCCGCCGGATCTCCGAATCAATCGTCCGGGCAAGGTCATCCGAGTAGTCGGGCTCGCTGTGCATGTCCCGGCCGAGGAACGGGGCGCCATGGTTATGCCCGAGGACGCGGGGGCCGAGCTTGTCCGACATGCCGAACCGCATCGTCATCTGCTTCGCCGTCCCCGTCACCTTCTCCAGGTCATTCGCCGCCCCCGTGGTGATCTCACCGAACACCAACTCCTCCGCGGCCCGGCCACCCAACGTCATGGCCATCTGGTCCTCCAGCTGGGCGCGGGTGGTGAGGAACTTGTCCTCATTCGGCATCGAGATCGTGTAGCCGAGCGCCTGCCCGCGGGAGACGACCGAGATCTTGTGGACGGGGTCCGCGTCCGGCAGGAAATGCCCCACCAGGGCATGCCCCATCTCGTGGTAGGCGGTCACCACCCGCTCCTTCTCACTGAGGAGGCGGGACTTCTTCTCCGGGCCGGCGATCACCCGCATGATCCCCTCCTCCAACTCGGCCTGCTCGATCAGCCGCTTCCCCTTACGGGCAGCAAGCAACGCAGCCTCATTGACCAGGTTGGCGAGATCCGCCCCGGTGAAGCCGGGGGTCTGACCGGCGAGGGTCATCAGGTCGATCGACTTGGCGATCGGCTTGCCCTTGGTGTGCACCCGCAGGATCTGCGCCCGCCCATCCCGGTCCGGGCGGTCCACCACGATCTGCCGATCAAACCTGCCCGGCCTGAGCAGGGCCGGGTCGAGGATGTCGGGTCGGTTGGTGGCGGCGATCAGGATGATGTTGTCCTTCGCCTCGAACCCATCCATCTCCACCAGCAACTGGTTCAGGGTCTGCTCACGCTCATCATGGCCACCACCAAGCCCCGCCCCCCGGTGACGGCCGACCGCATCGATCTCATCCATGAAAATGATGCACGGCGACGACTGCTTCGCCTGCTCAAACAAATCCCTCACCCGGCTGGCGCCGACGCCGACGAACATCTCCACGAAATCCGACCCACTGATGGAGAAGAACGGCACCCCCGCCTCACCCGCCACCGCCCGCGCAAGCAGCGTCTTGCCGGTACCGGGAGGGCCGAACAGAAGGACACCCTTCGGGATCCGGGCCCCCAAGGCCTGGAACTTCTTCGGGTTCTCCAGGAACTCCTTGATCTCATGGAGCTCCTCCACCGCCTCATCCGCCCCCGCCACATCCCGAAAAGTGATCTTCGGGGCGTCCACCGCCATCCGCTTCGCCCGCGACTTCCCGAACGACATCACCTTCGACCCGCCACCCTGCATCCGGTTCATCAGATAAATCCAGAACCCGATGAAAAGGATGAACGGCGCCAGCCAGATCAGGCTCGACCACCACGGCGACGACGGGATCCCCTTCACCTCGAACGGGACATCCGCCGCCTCCAACTGGTTCACCAACGTCGCCGAATAATCCGCCGGATACCCCGTCGTGAACTCCGACTCGTCCTTCAGGACGACATCAACCTCCTGCGACT